>CAZSTX010000073.1:0-1575 GCA_964610025.1 uncultured Lentimicrobiaceae bacterium | reverse complement strand
AACCTTATTTTCATACAAAAACAAAAAAAATAGCTTTTTAAGGCTCGACTATTTAAATATTTGCGAAAAATAGAACTAAGTATCTTAATAGGGACGCTGATAATCATATTTTTTGCTATCTATTTTTATAATAATTTTTATCCATATTTTCAAGATATATATATGAAAAGAACAGAAACAGTTGCAGGTCAGATAATATCTATATTGCTTATTTCGACTTTAATTTTTCAAATTGTTTTACTAATTTATTATTTTTATTTGTTTTTAAAATACAAGCCTATTAAATCGATTAGCGATAATTCCTTACCTGTTTGTACAATTATTGTTCCTGCTTATAATGAAGGAAAACTTGTTTACCAAACATTAAAAAGTATCGTTCAAAGTGATTATCCAATAGAAAAATTAGAAATCATTGCTATTGATGATGGAAGTAAAGATGATACATTTTATTGGATTGAAAAAGCAAGAATCGATTTTGATTCTATTATAAATGTTTTTAAACAATCTAAAAATCAAGGGAAGAGACAAGCATTATACATAGGGTTTCAAAATGGTAAGGGAAGTATATTTATTACAATTGACAGTGATTCTATTATCGAATCTAATACTATCAGAAATTTAGTAAGCCCATTTATATTTCATAAAAATTGCGGAGCTGTTGCAGGTAATGTTAGAGTTTTAAATAAGAAACAAGGTATTATACCTAAAATGCTTAATGTTAGTTTTGTTTTTAGCTTTGAGTTTATTCGCTCTGCTCAAAGTTCTTTAGGGTTTGTTTTATGCACTCCGGGTGCTTTATCTGCTTATAAAAAAGAAGCTGTTGTAAATTGTGTGGATGAGTGGATACAACAAAAATTTATAGGCGAAATAGCAACTATTGGAGAAGACCGTGCTATGACAAATTTAATTATTAAACAAGGTTATGAAGTGAAATTTCAAAAAAATGCAACCGTATTAACTAGTGTTCCTATTGATTTTAAAAATTTACATAAAATGTATACCCGTTGGGGGCGAAGCAATGTAAGAGAAACCCTTATGATGAATAAATTTATATTTAAAAATTTTCGAATAAAAAATAAATTTGGAGAAAGATTTATATATTTTAATCAATGTTTAAGATTAATATTTGCTTTTCCTTTTACAATATTGATGTTGTATTTTTTATTCAGTTATCCTTTATTTTATCTAAGTGCTGCTTTAACGGGATTATTCTTGTTTTCTAGTATTCAAATGTTTTTTTTTACTAAACAATATAATTTTATAGAAGCATTTTGGATTTATCCTTATAGCATATTTTATTTGTTTACTCTTTTTTGGATTACTCCCTATTCAATAGTAACGGTAAAAAATGGAGGGTGGCTAACAAGATAAAATATTATCAATGAAAAAATGTATAGATGGTATTTTTTTACAATTCTTTTGTGTTAAAATATTTTTTTTAATATGATGCAACAAATAAGCAAGTAGCTGCATCATATTTATAAAGATAAGCGTATAATTATAATAAAAAAAATACTGACATGAAAAATTTTATTAACATTAAAATTTTGGTAATCATTATTTTAACTGTATTTT
>CAZSTX010000072.1:0-1625 GCA_964610025.1 uncultured Lentimicrobiaceae bacterium | reverse complement strand
GCTGTAAGCTCCGCTGTAAGCTCCGCTGTAAGCTCCGTGAAATTGTCCAGAATCCGGACAATTTCACTTTGCACTGCAATAGGAGGAACTGGAATTTCAAAATTAGAAATATTCTTAGAATAAATATGTGGTACCGTACTTCCTTCTTTCATTTGATATATTTTATTTTGAATATTTTTTAAAAAATAAAAAACATATTTTTTTAATAAAACATCAGGCTGTTTTATATCTACTGTAAATGCATCAGAAACATAAATAGGAATTGTCCAATAACTAACATAACCAGCATTACCAGAACCTGCAATAACTATATTATCACCTTCTCTATTTGCTTTATTATAACAATATGGCGTAGTAACTCCACCTGCTATAACAGGAATAGAACCTTTCCCTTTAAATTTTGGATTAATAACAGAGCCTCTTTCAAAATTACATAAATCCTCTAATTTATAAAAAGGAACACCATTTGGATAAAATTCTCTAAGTAAAGAAGTTAATTTATTCATTTTCTATTTCCTGTATTATATTTCTTATATTTTCTCTTAATTCATCTACTTTTTTTACAATATTTTCAAGATCTGCATTCAATTTCTTAATATCTATTTTTTCTCTAAAATCTTTTTCTTCAACATAATTAGAAACAGATAAATTATAATCTTTATTAACAATCTCATCTTTTGTTGCTAAGTAAGCATAATGAGCAACAGTTCTCCTTTCTTTAAAAGTATTAACAATGTTATTTATATTTTCTGCAGTCAATTTATTCTTATTAGTAACTTTAAAAAACTCTTTTGATGCATCAATAAAAAGAAAATCTTGTGGATGTTTTTTATTTTTTTTCAAAACCATAATGCTAGTTGCAATAGAAGTCCCAAAAAACAAATTACTCGGCAACTGAATTATACAATCTATATAATTATTATCTACTAGATATTTACGAATTTTGTATTCTGCTCCACCTCTATACAAAACACCGGGGAAACATATAATTACTGCCGCTCCACTATTAGAAAGACAATAAAGACAGTGCATAACAAAAGCAAGATCTGCTTTACTTTTAGGTGCAAGAACTCCCGCTGGCGAAAAACGTTCGTCATTTATTAATAAAGGATTTAAATCCCCTTCCCATTTTATTGAATATGGTGGATTAGAAACAATTAGATCAAACTTGTCTTTTTCATAGTCACATTTATGATATGGTGATATAAGTGTATCCCCACAAGCAATATCAAATTTATCAAAATTAATATTATGTAAAAACATATTGATACGACATAAATTATAAGTAGAAATATTGATTTCTTGCCCATAATAGCTATCAACATTGTCCTTCCCAAGAACTTTTTCTGCCTTTAATAATAGTGAACCACTACCACAAGCTGGATCGTATATTTTTCCTATTTCTTTTTTCCCAACCGTACCAATATGAACCAATAATTCAGATACTTCAGCAGGTGTAAAAAATTCACCGCCACTTTTCCCCGCATTAGATGCATACATTGCCATTAAAAATTCATAAGCATCTCCAAACATATCAATCGAATTATCTTGGAATTTTCCAAGTTTCATTTCTCCAATCCCATTAAGTAATTTAACAAGCTTTTCATTTCTTTTTTCTACAGTAT
>CAZSTX010000071.1:0-1628 GCA_964610025.1 uncultured Lentimicrobiaceae bacterium | reverse complement strand
AACGGTCGAGTGTATGTGCCGTAAGGGATTTCGGGGCAGTTTCCTGTCCACCTACACCGAAGTTTGAGTGGGGCAGAATGTTTGAATTACCACTAAAACCCTTATGGCATATACACTTTGTTACCACCTGTGGCTATTTTCTTTTAAATAATTTATAGTCTGTTGTCTGTAATTCTATTATTTTATAATATTGATTAATCGTGTCCGAATAATCATTCTTTTGAATTAATAAATATTCTCTTTTGTTGTCATTATTTGGGTCTAAACTAACATTTTTATATCGTCCAAAATAACCATGTAAAGACCAATCTTGCCACATATTAGGATAAATATTTATTATACTGCCTTCAGGCAATACTGAAAGAATTTTATACGTGTCTTTAATTTTATTTCTGTCTCGTCCAATATGATTAGAGAAATAAATAGATAGTATTATGCCTATGAAAAAGATTCCAATTGCTATACATTTAAAAAACAAAAATCCTTTTGATTGATAATTGATATTATTATACAGGAAATCTATCAAAGGGTTTATTAAGATACTCATACCTATCGCAAAGAATGGAAATGTAGCAAGTATGTAAAATCCGCTTTGTTTCATACTAATCATAATAGGCAATACACCTGTAAGCCCAAGTAAAACAAATACTAATGCTGTCTTTGAGTTGACTTTTATTAAATTTAAAGAGAACTTTTTACGCCAGCCCCAAATGATAAAAAGTACAAACAAACTAATAGCAGGTATCAATTCAGAAAACAATCTTTTTATTATAAAAAAACGTGAATCAATAGTTGTAACATTTTTTATACTATTTATTACTTGTATATCAATATATTTATGAAGACTTAATTCTGCATCAGGGAATAATATCACTAAGAATACTAATGGAGCAATAGTAAATATAAATACTCCTATACTGTCAACAATCATTTTGCGAAATGATTTATGTCTTAGTAAAAGCCATAATAAAAATGGAAATGTCCATGGGAAAAATGCAACAAATCCTTTTGTGAGAAATCCCAATGTAAGCATAAATCCAGATAAGAAAATAAAAAAATATTTTTTGCTGTTTTGGCTTTTTAAATAAAATAAAATTGAAAGTGAAGTAAAAACAGATAATGTGTTTTCAAGCATATTATTACTACAAGCCCAAATAACAAGAGGCGTTAAAAGCCAAAATAATAAGGGAACCCAACTATGTTTATATTTTAAAATAGTACAAATCTTCACAATAATGAAGCCTACGAGCACAAATGTCATTAAAGAATAAAACTTATCTATATATCTGCTTTCTCCAAAAAGAGTAAAGAATATACTTTGTAGCCCAAAAGCAAGTGGAGGATGCCCATGAAAGTCTGTAAAACAAGTAGCAGTGAAATGCGGATTCCAGAATGAACCAATTCCATTAGATAAGTTATGTGCTAATGTCGAATAAATTAATCCATCCATAAACATACCATCAGACAATAAGCTTGGGCTTACTATTATTAAAAATAGTCCTATTACAAAAAGGTAAAATAGAAGGGTTGGTGAAATTTTAAAATTTACATTCATGTGTTTTGTCATTTTTGCCATTGGTGGTAACTTACTTATACCCCCCACTAAATCTCGCCTATACAACAGATGC
>CAZSTX010000070.1:495-1820 GCA_964610025.1 uncultured Lentimicrobiaceae bacterium | reverse complement strand
TAACAATGTTATACAAATCTTCAACAGTTACAGCGTTTCTTATATCATCACCTTTAATCTTCACATCATACTCTTCATCGCACATTGCAATTATTGATAATGATAAAAGAGAACTCCATTCTTCAAGATCTTTGAAGGCAGTATTAATAGTAATTTCTGACGCATCTGTTTCATCAAACTGATTCGCAAAATTCAACACAAATTCATCTTTTTTCATAATTATTATTTTTTTAAACATTGGTAATTCATAATTTAAATCAAGGGCCTTAATTAAAAGAGGCTTTGAAATTAACAATCTACACTTTAAAAGATTCTAATACTAATAAAACAAGTGAGGCTCTTGCCAATAGAAATGATATATCAATCCACCATCTCTTAAAGACAAAATCAGCAAAGTCAGAATTACTATTATATAAACCACTATCCTGAAATTTCCTTTAAATATTTTATCCAAAGCAAATGGTATTAACAACATTAAATACAAGTGAAAATACATACTTATCCTAATCATTGAGCCATTTGAATGGATTAGCGGGCCAAAAAAGGTAAAAAGGGGGACCATACTATAAAAATTTGCCATTGATTTATTAAACCGTAAATCTTTTTTCTTAAAAACAAAATAAATAAACACAGATGACAATATTAATATAGCAATGAAAGTCCATGCCCCACCTGCAACATCGTTCATCCCATAGTTTGCATATTTTTCAACATTAATAGCCGTCCCCATAAAAACTATTATCTGATTAACAAAAACAATCACTAGAGGCACAAGTGCTAAAGCAATCAGATGAGTGGTTTTTACATAATTAACTTTGAGTTTGCTTAAAATAATAGGTAAAATACTTAACAGGCAACTCAAATGAATTAGTGTCCCAAGAAAAATAAATAAAATTGATTTTAAATATTTCTTTTGATCAAAATAGATAAATGACATTATTGACATACCAATCGCATATAGCTGACGTCCTCCTGAAAGTGCTGAAATATGAAACAATGCTACATACAAAACATATGCAAAAACAAGCTGAATCATTTTATTGCTATATCTGTACAATAATTTGCCCAGAGGAATAAAGAATGTCAACTGAGCTAAAAAAACAAATACTTGCCAACTAGATGTAATAGATGCAATAACTTTCTGCATTAATGTGTAACCTACATCAAATTCACTTGTATTGTAAATATAACGTCCAACAAAATCCTCCCATATTTCATTCCATGTCATATCCTGCACACTGAAAAACATATAATAGTAGTTAGGAGTGTCTGATCCTACAGACAAACTACGAAGTGTTACTTGCAACATGAGGATAATTGAAACA
>CAZSTX010000070.1:0-485 GCA_964610025.1 uncultured Lentimicrobiaceae bacterium | reverse complement strand
CGTCGTCGCGCATTTACGAAAAGTTTGTGCAAAATATATATTTTTCTGTTCTTGGGGCTATCTGATAATCCTAGTAATAGGCCCAAAATAATTATTAAAGGAAATATAATTAAATTAATATGCATTCTACCTATTTGATTTTATCTTTTTGTATACATCTGCCCATTTCAGCATCATATCATAATTATTTATTCGCTCTTCCTCAGAAATAGCAGCGTTTTTTCTAAGCGTTTCAGCCAAAGAAGGATTTTCTATAAGCTTAATCATGTTCTTAGCAATCGCATTATGATCATCTGGTTTAGACAACAAAACTGATTCTCTTTTTTCATTCAATTTGGTTGTTCCATTTTCCGTGATTGTAGTCACAACTGGTAGCCCGTTACACATAGCTTCTCTAATTGTATTAGGTACAAAATCATACTTTAATGGGAGTAAAGCGTATTTTGATTTTCTAATTTGTGAAATAACGTCATTATGAGTCGGAA
>CAZSTX010000069.1:0-2492 GCA_964610025.1 uncultured Lentimicrobiaceae bacterium | reverse complement strand
AGTCAACAAAAATATGTTGTATAGGAGGAGGTTTGTGGGGGGTATAAATAAGTTAGAGGCAATGCGTGGGTAGCACAGCAGTTTGACGATGCAAAAATAAAAAATTCTGAAATTAGGTTTAAAAAATATATTGTTGTAAATCATCGAATTCAAAATAAAAAAGGAGGTAATTATGGCACCGAACAAGAAATTAAACAGAGTAATGGAGTCAGAAACCATAAAAAAAAACGAACCCAATCTGTTAAATGAGCAGATACAAATATGGGAGGTCGATTTATGAGAAAATTGATATTATTGTTATGTTTATTGCATACATTCTTTTTTACTTCGATAGCACAAACAAATGTTATTGATAGTATAAAAATAATTCCAGAAGATATTTCTGTTTCTGACCCTGTTATTTTTGCAACATTCTCAGAACCATTTGGAGGAGATTGTACTTATCAATTAAACATTGACAGTATAATTGACACGAAAATTTATATTAGCGGAAAATTTGAAAGTGATACTAAATGTATGGGACAAGGAGCAAACAATACTATAAATATAGGCTTGTTTCCGGCAGGAACTTATGAACTTATTTATAAATTTATAGATATTAAACCAGAGGACAGTATCGTTCCGAATGTACCTACCGAAACATATAGTATAGTGTTTGTTGTTTCTCAACTTTCAGAAATTCAGAACATTAAAATTGAAGAATCGTATTTATTATATCCTAATCCGTGTGATTCCCATATCAACATTCTTTTTCCTGACATAGATAATGAGATTAAGCATATTCAACTGTTTGATATTTTTGGAAAATTAGTTTATGAAAAAGATGTGAGTCAAAATTCGTTACAAATGAATATGATTTCATATAATCAGGGGATTTATTTTATTAGAATAATAAGCAGTAAAAGTGAACACAAATACAAAATTATAAAAAAATGAAAGCACGTATAATATTCATCGCATTGGTTGCATTGGCGTCGAACTCTTATTCGCAAAATGTGGTAATTAGTCTGAGTAAATCCGCAGAAAGTAGATTTGACGTATCAAAAGTTCCTGCAACTGTTGATGTTCTTGAAGCAAATCTAAAATTAAAACATATTGAATTGTTGTCAAACGATAGAAGTAGGCAGGCAAGCAGTTATATTGAACTGCGGTCAGATGGTTTAACTGAAATTTTTGATGCAGGAAAGCCTAATATTCCTGTTTTCAGTAAATTGATAGAATGTCCGTTAGAAGCAACCGTAAGTTTTAAAATATTGGGATACGATGAAGAAATTATAGATTTATCAACAAAAGGATTTAGTAAAAAAATCATTCCTGCACAGCCTTCCGTTTCCAAGAGTGAAGAACCTGATAAATTTCATAGAACGTAAATTCCTAATTTTATTTTCGCCTTTAGATTGCGACTTTTCTCAGCAGGCTTTCTTCCTATTTTAGAACATGAACTCATGTCTGTGTATTTAAAGTTATTGTTTTGATAATAAGCAACATTGCTCTTTTTGCTAACGGGGACATAATGTCATCACAAAGCTACTCGACCTTTACGCTATTTTTTTTTTAGATATGCAAAAAAACATTAAATTTGCATCAAAAATCTAAGGAAATTTATAGATTATTGTTGAATATAATCAGAAAAAATTCATTAAATTTTTCAAAAAGCAAAACGTAACGAATTGATATATGTATTTTTAAAAATATTTTTAAAAATATGCTATTTTATTAAAATATTTGTATAATTTTGCAGGTATAAAAAACATTAACATTAAAATTTAAATATCTTGAACCAAAACATATATATATGAAAATAATCCTTACAAAAACTTCGCCAAGTCAACAAAAATATGTTGTATAGGAGGAGGTTTGTGGGGGGTATAAATAAGTTATGAGCAACTAAAAAACTAAAATTATGAAAAACATATTGTTATATTTATCCTTATTCTTATTACTTGGCGTAAGTAGTTGTACTAAAGAGTATATAAACCACTACTCTTTTATAATTAAGAATTCGACAGAAGATACCATTACAATAAAATTCTTAGAAGTATTAGATTATGGTAATGATATAGATAATAAGCAAGAAGTTACTATATTTCCTTCTGAAGAAAAAAATATCAGAAATTTCATGTTTTACTCAAGAGAATCCAATGATTTAATAAAAACAAACTTTGATACGATGTTTCCAGAATTAAAGTTTAACACTTTTATCAATGGAGTTAAATTAGAAAAAGATTTATGGTTACCTGATAATTGGACTTATTATAAAAAACCAAAGAAGTGGGAAGCAGAATACAAGATAATAATCACGGATAACATGCTTGGAGAGTAACTATTAATATCAATTAAAATAGCAAGGTGTAGATACATCTTGCTATTTTTTTTATATTAGACTAATTTAATTATAAGAAAACCGTTTTTGATGATGTCTTTAAAACTAAAATAATAAAATGCTCATAACATCAAATAAGCACCAGCCACAATAAATGCTTCGTACAACG
>CAZSTX010000068.1:0-2618 GCA_964610025.1 uncultured Lentimicrobiaceae bacterium | reverse complement strand
CTTAACCAATTTGTTGAAATTATTAATAAAAGCAAGGAGGAATAATCTTGAACTTTTTTATATTGTGGTTTTTTAAAATTACAATTTGGCCATTTATTTTTCTTTATTATCGACCGAAAGTTCGGATGTATGATAAAAAAGTAAAACGCCCCAAAGCAAAAGGAGCAATTATTATATCTAATCACTATTCAGTTTATGATGTTCCTTTTATTATGTTTGCATTTTTCTTTCGTACTATTTATTTTATAAGTAGTGAAGTTTTATATAAAAAACCAATGCTAGGGTGGTGGATAACAACTATTGGTGCTATCCGCTGTGATCGTGATCAAAAAGATGTAGCTTGGATTGAAAAAAGTGAAGAGCTTTTAAAAAAAGGAAGAACTATTTTAGTATTTCCTCAAGCAAAATTATCTTCAGATAATGAACAACCCTTTGAACAAGCATTTGCTGTTTTAGCCTCACGTAGTAAGGCTAAAATACTAAGCATATATGTAAGTGGTAATTATTCATTTAAAAACCGTGCACAAATGATAATAGGTAAAAAAATTGATATTAATACATTATGGGATGTAGAGAAAGATTCTAGAGATAATATTAAAGATATTACAACCTATTTTCAAAATTATAACAAGGAGCTACAAGCTATCTATGAAAGACGACAACGCAAAAACAAATAGAATTTTGAAATTAAAAATGCTCTTTTTTAAACTGCATTATATTTTCATATTCATTGTTTATAGGCCACGTCGTTTTTTTATTAGTAAAGATGCAAGAAAGAATTATTTTAAAAACAAAGAACCATTAATTCTTGTATATAATCATGTAGGATTTTATGATGCTCTAACAATTTGGGATGCTTTTATTTTCCGTCATATTCGCTTTGTTGCTATGGCAGAAATTGAAACAACCAGAGCAAGCCGTTTCTTTTTTGATTGGAATGGACTCATATTAATTGATAGAGAAGCTTTTTCTGTAAGTGATTTTCGTAGAATTGTAAATGCAATTAATTATGGATATTCAGTAGGTATTGCACCTGAAGGTGGAATTAATAAAAATATTTCTTTTAACCATTTTATGCCAGGAGCTTCAAGACTTGCTAGATATACAAAAACTGATGTTCTGCCTTTATATTTTGTTCCAAATCGTAAAATCTTATTTAAACGTCAACATATTCATGTTGGTGATATTATAAGTACTAGAGCTTTTGATGATCATCAAGCTCTAACAGATAAAATGAGAGAAGCAATGGAAGAATTAAGGTTTAATGCATTTTTTAAGAATAAAAGTTATGTATATGTTTTACCAATTGATTATAATATTAAAGAAGATAATGTAAGATTTAAGTTTTATGAAAAATATAATAAAGATAGTGCAACTCATCAATATCAAGCATCAAAGTCTTCTTGGTACTATTTAGATTTAATTTTAAAAGATAAGTTTGGTATAATCTTAAACCCAGAAGATATTAAATTCTCAAGTACAGGTAAACCGCTGCATAATAATATAAGTTTTAATATTAGTCATAGTGAAGAGTTAATTGCAATAGTTATAAGTAAAGAAAATTGCGGTATAGATATTCAAATTGGTAGAGATAAAAAGACTGTTGAATGGACTAAAAAGGAAGTAAAAGCTAAATATTCGACTGAGAATAATATAAAAATTAAAACTAAGAAAATTAAACATAATGAACAAAAATATACACTAAGTGTAATTGCAAGTGGTAAAATTAAGTATAGTAAAAGAGTAAATAAATAGACTAAATATAGTCTATTTTTTCTTGAAAATTTATGAAAAAGTTTCATTTTCATTTGTATTTACAAATCAAAATAAAAGGAATATAATATTCTCAAGATGATTTAATAATCATCTAAAGGAGAGGAAATTAATGATAGTCATGCATGAAATGACTGAAGAAGAACAGAAATTGCTCGAGAATCAACTCCATGATTTCGATGAAGAAAAAACCCATTTGAAATTTGATAAAACTATTAGTTTTGGTTTTTATGATGAAGATGTTTTAGTAGCCGGTGTTAAAGGTAAAATAGAAGGATATAAGATGATGTACATTGATATCTTATTTGTTGCTGAAAAATACCGGAAAATGGGATTTGGAAAATCATTGATGAAATTAGTTGAAGAAAGAGCGTTACTAGAAGGTGTAAAGACAATTAGATTAGATACGTTTAGTTGGCAAGGAAGGAATTTCTATTTATCTATTGGATATAGTGAAATTGCTTCATATGAAATTGATAATGAAGTATATGAATATTTTTTAATTAAAAGACTTTAAAATATTTATTTAATATGAGATTACAAGACTGATTAAATCAGTCTTTTTTTATAAATTAATTATATAAATGCTATAATTTGTTTAAGAATATAAAAAACTAGAAAAATGAATTTTAATTGTTTTGCTAATTATACTTGGTTTCTTTTTATTCACTATTATATATTCATTGACTTTATAAAAAACTACTTTTGAAAGCAGTTTTTGTTTTCTTTGAAATAATATCTATGTTTTATCATCATTGTATGATAGAATTATAAAAAGAATTTGGAGGACATTATGAAACAAATACCACTTGATCATTTTTTGAATTATAAGTTTTTAAGTAATT
>CAZSTX010000067.1:0-2716 GCA_964610025.1 uncultured Lentimicrobiaceae bacterium | reverse complement strand
ACCGTTAGCCGTCAGCAGGGCGATAAGTAATAAATTGAAAACAATAAATCTAAAATAAAAAAGACATAAAAAAAGTATTTTTCCCATTAACAATTATGATTTTTCTGTTCGGTTGTGTAAACAAACAACCAAATATTGTGCAATCACAAAAGGAATATATTTTAAAAACAATTTTAGATTCTCATTTGGAGAAACAGCCTAATGCAATGAATAATGAAATTGCAATGTCAATACTTGCAGACTCAATTAAGACAACAATTCAAAGTTATGCTGGTGATTCTTTGCCATTCTTGACTGAAATTCCAATGATGTATGATATGGCATTAGAATATCCGCCAAATCCATATGATTTCGAACTTGAATCTTTTAAAAATGCAGGAAAATATGTCGTTAAATTTTCTTTTAGTGAATATTCAAATAAATGTGAATTGTCTAAAGAATATCAGACAACATTCCAGATTTTTACAATTATGGACAAAGAAACAGTTGCAACTTTAATTGACAATGGTTTGTATCATATCAATGGAAAATTTATCGACTTTGCAAATAATAGTTCAGAAACAGGATTTGTATTGCCAAGCGGAAAATGCTTAATTGATTATCCTAAAGTTTCTCGTTCTTCGATTAACAACAAACCATTTATAAATCTTGGAACTTTAATTCTTGAAAATGTAACGTTTGTTCAAATACAAAAAATGAATATAATAAACTTGCCGAACGGCTAACAAGCGGGTTTCCGTCAGGCGGATAAATCGCTTCGATTTTCTTTTTATTCTCCTTTTTCTAACTTGTTAATTTTCTTTATTTTTTCGGCAATAGCTTCCATCAGCCACATAGGCGTAGAAGTTGCCCCGCAGATACCAATATTGTCTTCTTCTTTAAATGGTATTTCTTGCAATTGTTTAGAACGATAAATAAAATAAGATTGCTGATTTGCTTTTTTACACACATCAAATAAATACAATCCGTTCGAGCTTTTTTCGCCAGACACAAAAATAATTTTATCGTATTGTTTTGCAAAACTTTGAATTTGTTTTGCACGATTAGCTACTCGGCGGCATATAGTATCATAAGATTGAAACAAATGCCCATTATCTTTTTCATTGTATTTTTCTTGGATTGCTGCTATAATTGTTTGATATTCTTCTACACTTTGCGTTGTTTGCGAATACAATTTGGCTGGTTTGCTATAATCAATAGCACCGATATCGCTCACTGATGAGATAACAATACCTTTGCCATTCGTTTGTCCTAACAATCCTATAACTTCCGCATGACCTGCTTTTCCAAAAATTAGAATTTGTCCATCTCTGCAATTGATATCTTCGTAGTTTTTCTTAATATCTTGTTGTAATTTAAGTACTACCACGCATGTTGCATCTATTAATTCGATATTATTTTTTTTTGCAATACGATAGGTTTCTGGAGGTTCGCCATGGGCGCGTATTAACACTTTTACATCGTGCAGTTGGGCAAATTCTTGGTGTGTAACAATTTTTAAACCCATGTTATGCAAGCGATTAACTTCTTCATTGTTATGAACAATATCGCCTAAACAATACAATTGCTTATTTTTCTGCAAGTTTTCTTCTGCCGACTCAATGGCTCTGACAACGCCAAAACAAAATCCTGAGTTTTTATCTATTGTTATTTTCATATTTTTTTATTCTCCAAAAATAGAATTGACAAATGCCGTTTTATCAAAAGCCTGTATATTAGTAGGTTTTTCGCCTATTCCTATGTATTTTACAGGAATTTTAAATTGGTCAGAGATTCCTAAAATTACTCCACCCTTGGCTGTTCCATCTAACTTTGTCAATGCCAAACTATTAACTTCTGTTGCAGCCACAAATTGTTTTGCTTGCTCAATGGCGTTTTGACCTGTTGAAGCATCTAATACAAGCAATATTTCGTGAGGTGCTTCTGGTAATAATTTATGCATTACATTTTTTATCTTCGTTAACTCATTCATTAAGTTAATGCGATTGTGCAAACGTCCTGCTGTGTCGATAATAACTACATCTGCTTCTTTTGTCATAGCCGATTTCAACGTATCATAAGCTACTGAGGCCGGGTCGGAACCCATAGTCTGTTTTATAATACCTACCCCTACCCTTTCAGCCCAAATACTTAATTGGTCGATAGCAGCAGCGCGAAATGTATCAGCAGCACCTAAAACAACTTTATAACCTTGTTGTTTAAATTGATACGCTAATTTCCCTATTGTTGTTGTTTTTCCAACGCCATTGACACCTACTACCATTATTACATAAGGTCGTTGAATAGCAGCAGGCAATACAAAAGGATTTCCTAAATCAAGGTCAGATTCTGTGAGTAAAGACATGATTTCTTCTTTTAAAATACGATTTAATTCTTTAGTTCCAAGATATTTATCTTTTTTTACCCTGTTTTCTATTCGTTCTATAATACGTAAAGTTGTATCTACTCCTACATCAGAAGAAATGAGCATTTCTTCAAGCGAATCAAGCACTTCGTCGTCAACAACAGTTTTTCCTACTATTATTCTTGATAAACGTAAAAAAAATGCTTCCTTGGTTTTTTCAACTCCTTTGTCTAATTCCTGTTTTTTTTCTTTATTAAAAAACGAAAATATGCCCATAATAAATGATAATTAAATATGTACCCCCACCAAGAATCGAACTTGGATTTAAAGTTTAGGAAACTTTCGTTCTATCCGTTGAACTATAGGGGCAAA
>CAZSTX010000066.1:0-2914 GCA_964610025.1 uncultured Lentimicrobiaceae bacterium | reverse complement strand
AATTTGCAAATAATTAAATTTTACATCTCTGATAACCAACAATATATCCTTTTAAAAAAATAATTTTTAATTTTTATCGGACAATGATGATTTCTATTATAAAAAAGTGTTATTTTGCATTGTAAAAATAAACCTAAAAATACAATAATTAATGATTATAAATAATAAAGAAACGAAGAAAATTAAATATATCATTGCTACTATTTTTATAGTGGCAATAGAAGCAGGACTATTTTTGGCATGCGAAAAAGACACATATAAATCGGATGCTTTACAAAATGGAAAATTAGTAGATACAAAAAATCATAAATCAATGGGCAATTACCAGCAGCCTACACAAATTATAGAAATACATACAGTTATGAGTGTAGGTGAAGCAGATTATCCTATAAGTGGTAATGCTGTTGTAGGAAATTATGACGAACGAATCTATGAGTGTAATTTAACAGGTGTAATCCATGTAGTAGAAACAGATGAAGTGTTTTCTGTTCATTTAACAGCAGTACTAAAACCTGAATTTGAAGATATTATGATTGATGTTGAGCCTATAATGGAAAATTATATCATTACGGTAAACGGAATGCCTTTTAATCAAGACTTTATATTAATTTTTCCTATAAATACAAGTTTTATCGAAATTACGTATCCCGATATTCTTAATTTATGGGCAGAAATAGTAGAGATATGCACTACAAATACAGTAATAGTCTATCCTTTTGTTTTACACGAAAGTATGTTGCCATATCAATATGCAGTTTATGAACACAATTCTTCAATTGCATTTGATTATATATTGACTACTTTTAACGGTTTTGTTGGAGGCGAAAAGGAATATTTTATACTTTCTTTTAATGATGCAGATGCTCTTTTGTATTATGGTCTCATAGCAAAGTCAAGTATCCATTTTGACTCGAGTGTTTTTGTTGAAGCCCCTGTTCATTCATTCATAGATATGGATGATGATACTATAGATGATGAAATTTTACATGAAGCTTCTGCTTGTAAAACAAAAAAATATCACACTAAAAATAAAGAAAAATTTGATAGATGGGTAGCAAGAAAGCTTAAAAATGGTTATGTAGTTTATATAGGAAAAAAGGATGATGTTTGGCATGCTAAAGCTACTATATGTAATGATTGGCCTAATTAAAAACGAAAGGAGTTGTCGATATGATGTTTAAATATAAATATATATATATATTATTCTTTACGACAAGTGCTTATGCACAAAACATTAATTGTTTTGAAGAATACAACCCTTTTTACTTATTTTCAGGTAAAGCAAGCAAGGTATATTACATTGATAGTAGCCTTGTTAATGGCACAACTATTTATACAGATAGTATTACGGTAAATGTTTCTATTGCTTACACAGATAGCATTGTTACAGAAGGAGTTGTTATTTACACAGACAGTAGCGTAACAGGACATGTTGTAACTAACTACCCCATTAGTTTAAAAAATGACTTCCCATTTAAAAATGCACTTTTCCGTGATGATTACTGTGGATTTTGGAGAAAAATGGCATACGTTTCTTTTTGGTTAGAATTGGCAAGTAGCAATAAGTCAGATAACATAAGTGGGATTTGTATCTTTTCATCAGACGATAAATATATAAAATATGCTTTTATTAAAAATTCGGATAAAGATTTATACGACAAATACAATCCTATTCAAAAAAACAACAAAGAAAGCTTTTCTTTTTCCGAAAAACAGGTTTATAACAAAATGATAAATTGGGTGCGAGACAAAGCATTTGAAGGTTCAATTGTTAGCATTGGTAAAAAAAAGAAAAAGTATATTATTAGATTATTTAATTCAAATTAGCGAAAAATTTAATAAAAATGAAAAGTATAAAATATTTATTAGCTACATTATTGGTAGTGGTTGTAGGAATGGGCATGTTTTGGGCATGCAAAAAAGAAAATGATAAGATATATAATTCAAAAAATAATAGTATAAAAAACCAAAAATCAATAGGAAATCATCAGCAACCTACACAAATTATAGAAATACATACAGTTATGAGTGTAGGTGAAGCAGATTATCCTATAAGTGGTAATGCTGTTGTAGGAAATTATGACGAACGAATCTATGAGTGTAATTTAACAGGTGTAATCCATGTAGTAGAAACAGATGAAGTGTTTTCTGTTCATTTAACAGCAGTACTAAAACCTGAATTTGAAGATATTATGATTGATGTTGAGCCTATAATGGAAAATTATATCATTACGGTAAACGGAATGCCTTTTAATCAAGACTTTATATTAATTTTTCCTATAAATACAAGTTTTATCGAAATTACGTATCCCGATATTCTTAATTTATGGGCAGAAATAGTAGAGATATGCACTACAAATACAGTAATAGTCTATCCTTTTGTTTTACACGAAAGTATGTTGCCATATCAATATGCAGTTTATGAACACAATTCTTCAATTGCATTTGATTATATATTGACTACTTTTAACGGTTTTGTTGGAGGCGAAAAGGAATATTTTATACTTTCTTTTAATGATGCAGATGCTCTTTTGTATTATGGCTTAATAACAGAAGAAAGTCCTTATTACCATTTGTATAATCCAGAAATATTCCTTATAGATTCAAATGAAAGTGTTTATTTCAAGACAATAAGAGATACTATAAAAACAACTTTTGAAGAAGCAATAGAATGGATAAGAGAACGAATTAATGAAGGTTATGATGAAGTGTCTATCAAATTCCAAAAGAATATTAATGCATATGTTATTATAGCAATAAAAAACGATTAATGCTAACTTGCATTCTATGATATTTATATTTTTTTATAGACGCAAAGATAAACTTTTTTATTAATAATAATAAACTCTTTTTTTAAAATCACTATTGTCCGATAAAACTAATTTAAAAATAAGGGGGTAATTTTTCAATCCAC
>CAZSTX010000065.1:0-3215 GCA_964610025.1 uncultured Lentimicrobiaceae bacterium | reverse complement strand
CAGGCGGTTCTTTACAATCCTTGGGGTACGATAATAAGCGAATATAGAGCAGATTTTATGTTAGATACTATACCGAGATACTTATTCAACGCTAAAGAAAAAGACGAAGAAAACGGCATGTATTATTACTCTGCAAGGTACTATGTGCCACCTACTTTTATATCAAGAGACGTGATGTTTGAACAATATTTTTGGTTGTCACCCTATGCGTATTGTGGGAATAATCCGGTGAATCTCATAGACCCAGATGGTAGAGAAAATAAACCTGCTTTAAACTGGGCAAAAAATAACATGTCTAATAAGGGAATACCTTTTGCTCCTTGGTTTGGGAATGGATTTCCAGGAGGTTGGTCGTATAAGAAAGGGACAATGCCAACACAAGCGGTTTGTTATGATGCTTGTTTCATGGCATATATGAACTCTAATGATAAAGTTGTATCACTCTTAAAAGAAACTGGGTTTTCCACAAAAGATGGAGGGTTCAAAGGTCGTACTTCGCTAACAGGAGGAATGAATTGGTTTAAAGCAGGAGATGGAACAGATAGGTCATTTGTTACAGATATATCCAAAGGAGAGATTGGAGATATTATTTTCATGGGAGGTTCTGGTAATATGGAAGGACATGCGGCATTATTAATGGAATCACCTATTTCTGGTTCATATACAGATAAAAAGAAAAATACAATAGAAACAATGACACTAAAAACTCTTAGTACTTCCTCAACCTCAGACCCTGGTAAATTTGGAGAAAAAGATTATACTTTTGAAAAGCAAAAGGACGGAAACTGGAAACAAGTAGATGGAGCTAAACATACTTTTCGAGGGTATGGTCAAATAAATTCAGAACTTAGCGAATAAACAATGTCATTAATATTTAATTGCTATGAATAAGTTCTTTTGCCTGATTTCTTTTATTATACTTGCAAATGTAATGCAGGATATTCCCGTGATTAGTGAAAATAAATATAATAAAGAAAAACAAAGAATATTAAATGTAATAATAAATTCACCACAATTTGACAGTATAAAAGCAAATTTCAATGTGAACAATATTATCTTTCTTGAAAATGATGTATTGTCTAAAAAGAAAGTAACATTAAAATATCACAAACAAAAAATTAATATTATTGAATTTTCAAAAATAGGAAATAATCAATATTGGGTATTAGGTCATTTTTTTCTTAATCCATATATAAAAAATCCGACAGAATCAGTTGTTCAAATTTCCTTAGCAGAAGGGAATGAAGAAAAAATACTACTTGGAATAGGGTTAAATAAAAAAAATGGGAAATGGGAAATGATAGGTTTTGATATTATCGAATAAGTTCTATTTTTCGTATTGCAAACAATGCAGTAAAAATCAAAATAACAAAATAAACACATAAAACTTAATAAATACACAAAAAAACAACCAAAAAAAAAGTATACATTTGCAACATGAAAAACTACAGCACACAAACAGGAAACACA
This sequence comes from uncultured Lentimicrobiaceae bacterium, assembly GCA_964610025.1. Taxonomy (GTDB): domain Bacteria; phylum Bacteroidota; class Bacteroidia; order Bacteroidales; family WCHB1-69; genus UBA5266. Next base: position 1,745 of record CAZSTX010000065.1, on the reverse strand, counting down.
AAACCTCTACAAAAGAGTAGAGCGTTAAAGCAGTGTGCTGTGGCAAGGCAAGGGATTGCCAGCAAAATAGGTATAGGTTTTGCCGATTCTATAAGTGGTGGTATAGTTGGCAACACGCTTGCGTATGATGTGATAATAAAAGAGTTAGGAAAAACTACCAACGACACCATAGATAACGTTGTGTACGCTTTTGACCAGATACGCTATTTGGGCGGAGATTCCTGCAAATATGAGAGTGGCTTGTATTTTTATCACGCTAACCATCTTTCCTCAACACAACTTATTACCGATATGTACGGCTCTATCTCGCAGGCGGTTCTTTACAATCCTTGGGGTACGATAATAAGCGAGTTTAGAGCAGATTGGAAGTTAGATACCATACCGAGATACTTATTCAACGCTAAAGAATTAGACGAGGAGAACGGCATGTATTATTACTCGGCTCGTTACTACGCTCCGCCAACGTTTATATCAAGAGACCCTGCATTTGAGGCAAGACATTGGCTAAATCCATACCATTATTGTAGTAATAATCCACTTAATAGAATTGACCCTACGGGATTGTTTGATATAGAAACAGGAACGATTGAAAAAGGGGATAATTTAACCAAAATAACGAAGCAAATCAATGAAAAATATGGTACAAAATTAACTATTAGCGATATAGCTAAGGCAAATAATATTGAAGATGCAAACAAAATTCAAGTAGGAAACAAAATTGCTTTGCCTGGTCAAAATTCGGAATTAAATTTTGATTTAAAATCGTTAAACGTTACAGATGCAACTTATGGTATAGATATGCCAGGATTATCATGGGAAGCGACAAGCGGAAAAGACGGTTATCAGAGTTCGGAATTTCAATCGGTAGCAAATAAGGGACCTATTCCTGAAGGAAGTTATACAGTTGACCCTGCACGAACACAATCTTATTCATCTACTTCTACATGGGATAGACTCAAAGGTAATATTGGTTTAGGTACGTGGCCAGGTGGAACAGAGTCGTGGGGGGATACTAGAACGTGGCTAACCCCAATGAAAGGAACAAACACATACGGAAGAAGTGGTTTTTCCATTCATGGAGGTACAACACCCGGTTCAGCAGGATGTATAGACTTGACAAAGAATAATAATAGTTTTCATAGTTGGCTAAAATCTTACGGAAAACCTGTTAAACTAAACGTAAAGTATTAGTAATTATGAAAACGATTATAAAAATATTTAAGATAATAATAATTGTTGTCGAAGTTTTATTGTTAGTTATATGTGCTTCTGAGCTAATAAATTTTTTACAGCATCCTGAAAACTATCCTATAGGTTCAGAAGTTGTGGATAAATCAGGTTGGGCATATAGCAGTAATTTTACCTTTATCTTTTTCAATTCAATTATGATTGCATTTTCCATTCTACTATCTTTTTTGGCACTTAGAAGTAAAAAAATCAAATTTCTACTACTGATATTATTGTTTGTAATTTGCCAAATAGGATGCTTGATTTTATTATAAATAACCAGATAGGTAATGTATCAAATTAGGACATAAAAATTTAAACTGCAAATAACGCCGTAAAAACAAAAAAAACTTAATAAAAACAAAAAACAATCAAAAAAAAGTATACATTTGCAAAATGAAAAACTACAGCACACAAACGGGAAACACAAAACCTCTACCAAAGAGTAGAGCGGTAGAAAAGTGTGCTGCGGTAAGGCAAGGGATTGCCAGCAAAATAGGCAGCGGATTTATTATGGT
>CAZSTX010000064.1:0-3271 GCA_964610025.1 uncultured Lentimicrobiaceae bacterium | reverse complement strand
CTTGGTATAGACTCACTATACTTAACTTTTTCATTAGCATATAGATTAATAAGATGCAAAAGGTCATTTGGGACACCTTCTTTTTTATCACAAAACAAATCGGTTCTTGTAAAAGTAATATTATTATTTAGAATAAAGTCTAGAAATTTTGGCAGACTCAAATAGCGCCAGACTATAATATTAGATTGATCTTTTCTCATTTTTTCTTTACTTTCTTGAAGAAACAGTTATATGATAGTGTTTATTTATTGGTTTACGGCATAACATTTAATAATACATAAGAATACGCTATTCGCAAGGTTTATTATAGTCCTCTTTACGAAATGAAGCCCAATAATTAATATGCTTTTGTTTTTCATCGAATGTAGCCCAATATGTAGCGACTTTAAAATACTTGTCCAAGAAATATTGCCCATAATCGGATCCAGAATCAGTAGTCCTCGTAAACGTAATCAGATACTTGATACAATGTGATTTTTCACCAAGAATCCCATTGAAATAGTAATGGAAACTTTTTTCATATTCAAAATATTGTAAGCTATTATAATCAATATTATACCGGCTTTTATCTTTGTGCATAAAACTTAATTCTTCGTCATTATAAAATGAATTTAAAAGTTTTTTCTTGATGTAATCGTCAGTAACGATTTCCGAAGATTTCATTAAAATATTTTTACTAGTTTCTATTGTCCTTGAACTAGATTTAGATGAGCTATTTGTTGTTTCCGTTGTTGTTGTATTTTTTCCACAATAATCCCATTGATTAACAAAACATGTTGCCGTATATGGAAGTCCTTCAATTAAGGTGCTACGGGTTGTGCTCACCGTGACTGCATTAGTTTCCCCTGTTATACCAACATCAGATAATCCTAAAATTTTCGCATAGCAATTCGCAAAAGTATTCATTTGAAGCTCTGTTTGAAAAAAGACTGTAAAATTTCCGAGATAAGGTACATTACTAAATTTGTCAAATTCAATTACAAATAAATTGTATTTAACATAGTAAGCAGAATCTGAAAAAAAACTATTTTCAGTTCCAATTATACCAAGAACCCGATCATCAACTTTGGCTTTATTTAAAATATTATCTAATCCCATTTTTGAACAATAATTATCTATTACATACAATGGAATAAAACTCTCAATTGACTTTCTACAGGTTGTAACATCTCCAGACTGAGCATGAAGTGAGCTAAATATCACAGAGATAATAAGTGTTAAAAAAAGATTTTTCATGTTTTTTAATTTTTACAAGTTGTGTTATATCTTATACAAGCCCCATTTATTCCTTTTGAACAAGCATAATTAAAATCAGCACACGCCTCAGTGCTCTTGCCTTTACCTAGATAAGATAAGCCTCGATAATAATAAACTGCTCCATCCCGCAGTTTACTTTGCTTATCATCTATTGCAATAGAATAGTTTAAAATAGCATCATCATATTTTTCCATCCCATGAAAACATCTACCTTTTAAATAATAAATCTCTTGATTATTAAAAGATAGAGTATTGGTTAAATATGTTTTCTTATTATCACTTAAATCATTAAATATTTTCTCATATTCATTGGCCACCATAAGACCTTTCTCCCATTCCCTCATTCTAACATAAACAAGCGCCAAGTTACATTTTACAGTCAAGATGTTTTTACTATAATAACAAAAAAGGGTTTCTTGTTCTGAATTACCAATTTTTTCACCTGTTTCAAAATCTGATATAGCATTATTAATATATTCAAGAGATTTTTCGTAATTCCCAACTCTATTTTCGCATAGAGAAAGTTCATTGTAAATTTCGGCACGGCTATAATAATCCGTTTGTAGCATTTTTTCGGACTTGGGTATAATGCTTAAGGCGTACTTTAGTGTGTTTTCAGCGTTTTGAAGATAAGTGTCATTATTCCCCATTTCTGTTTTATTAGCAGTTGACATATAAACGAAATATCTTGAAAGAGAAATTAGAACGTGAATATCAGATATTTCTTCATAATTTATATCATCTGCAATTTTTCCATATTTCGAAATTACAAGGTCAAGTTTATAATTTATGCTTATTACTCTACCAAGTAGTTCTATTATAAATTTTTTGTCTTTAGTATTCTGATATGCGAATTCAAGTGCCGTTAAATATTTCTCCTTATCGCCATCAGCTAAAAACAATGCACCTAACTCATAATAAATTTGAGGGTCTTTAGAAAATCTTATTGCTTCTTGATAATATTCTATGGATTGTTTTAAAATATTAGTGTCGTTCGTTTTTAAGAACAAATTAAATTTATTTCTAGCAAGAGTTAACAGATAAGGTAAATTTGATAAACTTAAATTAGCATCTTTAGTGAGTGTTTGAAGAAGCAAATTAGTTTCGGAGTTTTTTGAGGAATTGTAACCTTTGTTTAATGCAGTTTTTCTATCTTTTTTTTGCGGATGAGTTGAGTTTGGGTCAACATCATCTGGGAAATTTATAAGCAAAGTATTTATATCGTTTTGAGAGGCACCATATGCACCTAAAATATAACCAGCAAACTCATCAGCTTCTAATTCATTTTTTCGACTAATTTCAAGTGAAGAAGTTTGATTTTCTGTATGTTTTAATATATGATGCGCCATTTCGTGTCCAATAACAAAGAGATGAAACCAATCATTATAGCCATATTTAATACTTTCCATCCAATCAACATCAAGCAGTATATACGAAACACCATTGTATTTTAGCGCAACAGCATTATTTATTCCGGTACATACTTTTGTTACAAAATACGTGTTTTTTAAGCCGATTTTCTCTAATACATTATTAACAACATCGCTTGCATTAATATTGTCCTTATAATTCGAATATTCGGAAAGACAAAATATTGTATTAGCATATTCGGGTGAAAAGGAACAAACATTTTGTCCAAATAAATTTCCAAATCCTAGCGATAAAATTATTATGAAGATGTATTTTTTCATGTTAATATTTTATAATTGTTAATTGTGACGATGGGAAATGGCTCTTTTGATTTTGCCGAAGGGTTGGCTTCATGTGTCGGGGCAAAAGCAAATGTGCCATTGTGTGTTGGCAATTGTTTTAAAAAATGTGGGGTGGCAAAAAAATAAAAAACATTGGGTCGGCTTGAGTGTCGGCTTTCTGGTCTTGTTAATATTTCGTTTTTCTGTCCTTTCACAATGGTTTACTTTTCAATTTTAGTACTGTCGTCTGTCTTTTTACACTTGGCGGTAACGGTTAGTATATGAAAAGTAGGCGATTTCGAAGCACCAAACTTTCAGTTAAG
>CAZSTX010000063.1:0-3743 GCA_964610025.1 uncultured Lentimicrobiaceae bacterium | reverse complement strand
GTAATCAACCCGATTATTAAAAGTTTTATTCTATTCATTTTATTCTCTTGTTAATGTTATAGTTTCTGATATCGTCTTATTATGCCACACAACTTGTTTATACCCCTCACAAAATCTCGCCCATACAACATACATTTGTTGGCTTGGCGTAAGTTTTGTAATATATATTTTTTAAAAATATATATTTATTATTTATAATGCAAGAGTTTTTAAATTTTTTTAGTAATTTATTCCTAATCTAAATAAAAAAGAATATTAACAAATAATATATGCCGTTATGCCGTTTTACAGATTATTAAATTGGATATTGGTGGTTTTTATTGTTTTTTTATGACTTAGGTTTTTCAGATTAAAAAATTTGGTTAGAAAAGTGCTGATAGTTAGTTAATTATGTAAATAAAAAAACAAATAAGTTATTAACAATCAGCATGCTAATAAAATTGGGGGGATAGGGTTTTTAGACAGTCTGACGCCTCGCAGCTAAGTGTTGTGCGGGATTTCAATGAATCATCACTGTCAAAGTTCCCACGAGCCAAATTTACTAATTGTATTCTAAGTTTAAAAGAATATTTTTCGCAAATTTTCACACAACGACAAATCTAAATTTGGCGATTGTTAGTAGAAGCGACACACTTTCTGTTACCGATGAACCCCGCATGACATTTAGGTGCTGTTATGGGCGGTTATAATTTCGATATTTATTCTTTCTTATTGTAATAATGAATATCAGAAACTAAACTATTAAAATCAATTACTATGTGAGTTATGATGTTTTTTTTAGTATATGCAGGATTTTTAAAAACTAAAATATCAAGGTCAAATAACTCCTCAGAAATAAAACCTTTTCTAGTTAAATTACTGTAAACTCTTTCTTCTGTTTGAGCCTGACAAATGTCGGCTAAGTGTAAGCCATAGACAATAAGTAATCTTTTCAACGGATAAATTGCCATTTTTCTAATTTTACTTGGTTAATAAATATTTTTATCGTGTTTAATTTACAAATTATATCATTTAAAAGATATTTTATAACACATTTCATTCAAAAAACATTTTAATCTGCCTACTTGGTTAGCGTTTAAGTTAGGCAAAGTTTGCGATTGACTCTGATGGTCTATGAACTAATGTATGCAAATCAAATTCTCAAACATCTTTTCAGTTTGATTATTCATTGTCTTTTACATAAAATATGTATCGAACTTCTTTTTGCCAAGATGCATAATTTTCAATAACATTTTCTTTTTTAACAATACGTTTTGTCCAGTTGTTTTTTTTATCTATATCTTGATAATAAAAGAATTCTTTTGTAAAAATACTATCATTACTGCCAAATACGATAGCTGTTTCTAAAAGCATATTTTTCCCATATTCATAAATTGTTCTTGAGTCAAATTCCCAATTTTCATTTTCATCTTGAATAAAATAGCAGCGTTCAATTATCTGATTATTATCATTATAATCGCAAATGGCTTTATAAACTGTATTTTCTTCATTTTTGTCTAAAATGAATATTATTATTTCGGATGGTGTGCCTTTATTATTAAAGAAATAGTGTCCTTCACTCGTTACATTTTCTAAATTAAAAACTACATCAATAGATTTTTTACCTCGAACCCAAAAGGCAGTGTAGTAATCTCCAAAAAGCCTATTTTGGATTAATAAAGGGAGAAATGTATTTTCTGAAAAACCAGACTCAATAGTTTCCTTTTTATAAAAAGGAGTGAAAATCACCTTTTCTTTTGAAAAAAACCTATATTCATCATTTGGATATGGTTCACAACTAATATCACATGAGTCAATAAGCGTATATTTGAATAATATCAAGGAATCTGCTTTGCAGTTAAGCTCATTAACAAAATAAAATTTTATGCCGTCTTCATTTACTATTTTATGGTTTTTATTGCAAATCTGAAAAAAAATAATTACAGATATACCAAAGAATATAGAGCAAAACACTAATGTAGCAAACCATTTTGATTTAAATTTTTTTTTCATATTTAAGTATTTTAATAGTGGCAATAATTTTAATCTGCGTTAATTAAATTCCGCTTTATGCATTAAACAATAATAACAAAAAAATAAATAAATAAACAAGATAACTCAAATATATTAAACATACTTATATTTTAACCACAAGATTTGAAAATAAGCGTTGCTATTACAGAAAAAATAAAAACACTAATAATTGAAACTAATGCGCGTTTAAAAAAAGTGCTAAATCCAATTATTGAACTATCTCTAAATTCTATAATCATGTCTTTAATGTTTGCTGCTGCTTGCTTTTTAGCATTTTCTATCCATCGTTTTAAAATCTCATCATCAAATTTATACGTTTTCTCAAATGTCCATTCTTGACTTTTTTCTTCCTCAGTTGGCTTTGATTGTTGACTTTGATATTGTTCTTTTTGTGTTTCCTTTTTCTTTTCTTCTTCAGAATTTTTCTTCGCATTTTTGAAATGCATGAAACGAGTGTACTCAATGTCATATCGAAACCGTGCTTCATCGTCATTTAAAATAAGATATGCCTCATTTATTATCTGCATTTTTATGTAGTATCTAAACCAATATTTTTGTCAGGATGCCACTTAATTGCTTGTTTTTTGTAGGCAGTTCTAATTTCAATTTTTGATGCTGAACGTTCTATTTCAAGTATTGAATAATAATCTATGAACATTTAGTTTTTATTTAGAGTATTTTTAGGATTTTCATCGCTGTTTTCTCCGTTTGTTCTTTTTTTCCAGATGGCAACTATACCAACGATTGCGGCTGTAAACAAACCCATTCTCAAAAAGATTCTACCAAAAAAATAAGGCATTTCGACACCCATGAAAAAAAATCCAATAAGAAACAATAAGATAGATAAAACAATTTTAACTGATGTTTTCATAAATATAATGTTTGTAATTCCTACTCATAAGGCTTTTCGGTTTCGCCCCGTTTTGATGGTTTCTGGTCTCCATTTATTTGCTAATTAAATAAACCCTTCTTGTTTTTTTGCTAAGCACATTACACATACTTTTTTAACCCTTTTGAAAATCCAAAACCCAATTTTAACTTTTCTGATAAAGAAAGGAGATGTTGGCTTACCGCAGATGTAGCAGATTTCGTCTTACATAAAAATTATTATTTTGTTATTTTTAATTATTTATTTTACACCAAAATCAAAAACTTTTGTATTGTTCTGACCCATAGCAAGATATGGATTTCCTGCATTATTGCTCAAATACAAAAAGCAATATTCACCTGGTTCTAAGTTTTTCGGGAAGGTTATTTTATAAGTATATTCCGAAACTTTTTCATATTTAAAAGTCACAAGACATTTGTCCTCAATTGAAAAATCAGTTTGACCTAATGCACTGATTTTACCTGAGACATATTCTCTTTTGTTTTTATTTACATCTAATTTAATCAATTTAAATTCATTAGGGCTAACTGCTTTTGCGTTATTATTTGTAACCATACCTTGATTCATTAATTGTTGCATATAATTATCTTGATTAGTAGCATTTGCATTAGAGTTATTTAGGTCTTTTTTTAAAGGAGTGAAATTAAAGTAAAATTCAGGGGTTTCATTGAATTGATAGTTCGCTTCTTTACCTTCAATTTGGGACTTAAATTTAGTAGAAAAAACACCAGTGCCTCTGGATGAAGTTACAACTGTCGGATCTAAAGAAGTATATTTGTCGTCCTTTTTAAAATAAATTCCAGATTCTTTAAAAGTGTAGCTACCACCATCACTATTAAAT
>CAZSTX010000062.1:0-4054 GCA_964610025.1 uncultured Lentimicrobiaceae bacterium | reverse complement strand
GCCAACAAATGTATGTTGTATAAGCGAGATTTTGTGAGGGGTATAAACAAGTTATACACAAGGCGAAAAAAAGATAGTGCAACTTAAAAACAGTAATTATGAAATCAATAATCACAATTGTAGTTATTTTTTGTTTAATAATGAATTCAGTTAATGGGCAGAATATAAAAGCCTATTTTATTCCATCTAATGTGAATGAGGAAATTTTATATTACAAACCTGATTCAAAAACAGGATTACAGTCCGAATTTTCTAAAAAAATCAAGTTTGAAAATAACGGCAATGATAAATATATTTTGCATGAAGATAATCTTTTTCAAAACAATCAAAAAACAAGTAGTGAAACCAAAATGATAACTGTAAACCCAACAGAAGTTATCATTACAAAAACTTCTACAATATCCATGATTGGAGGAATCAGTGAAATAGAATACGCTTCGCCACAAATATTTATTAAATTACCATCTTTAAATAATTCTGAAAGTTGGGTATTTGAAAACAATAAAGGTGAAATTATTAGTTGTAGTTCTGAATTTACAGAGGTATCATTAAATGGAATGACAAAAAATGCAATAATGGTAATTAGAAAGTCTTCTGAAAATGATGTAACTACTAGTTGGTCTACGATAATTGAATATTACGTTGAAGATGTTGGCTTGTGGAAAATAACAAACAGTGAGGGAAAAATAGATTACATTTTGAAAAACAATAAAAACAATGATGCATCTGACGTTGAAAAGTCTTCGTCATTATCTGATAGAAAACGAATATTAACAGTTTATCCTAAAGAGGACGATCTATTAGGCAAAGTAGTATTTAATATTTCAGTTGATGAAGATGGTAATGTGATTGATATCAAATTAAAGTCGACTAATTGTGATAGCTGTTACAGACCTGCAAAAATTGCCATTGAACAATGGAAGTACGAACCACTTGAAGGAGTTGGAATTCAAAAAGGTGATGTAACAATACAATTTTATCCAAACTAATTGAATTTATGAATCTAATAACACTCCTTTTCTCATTAGTTATATTTCAACAAAACAACATAGATATTAACTCCATAAATAATTGTTCAATGCAAAGATTAGCCTTAGTTTATCCAGATAAACTTCCTCAGAATAGAAAAGAATTGATTTCATTTTACGACAATTTTATTAATCAACTAATTGAAAATCCGTCTGTCCTAGAATTAACAATAATACATAAAGCCGGATTAAAAGAAAAACTTAAAAATAAATTTCCATCTTCAAAAATCAAGTTAATAGAATTTAACTCAGTACAAGATATCTGGATAAGAGATTATGCACCGTTCTATACAAACGACACTGTTGCATTCAAAGGCATATATAATCCATGTTACTATTTTGAAACAGGCAAAAAAACACGATTCGTTGGAGAAGAAGAAAAAATATTTTATTATGCCTCACTTGATGATGAAATTGGTTTTAGATTACCTGAAACTCTTAATATAAAAACTCTTAAAATCAATTTAACTATTGACGGCGGTAATTTTATTCACAACGGCGATGGGGTTGCAATAACAACCAATAGAATTGTCTCTGAGAATGAATCATTATCAATACAAAAAATTGAAGAAGTTTTTAGAACTACTATAGGAATTACGAAACTCATCATTTTGCCAGTAGAACCAGGTGATATAACAGGTCACATTGATGGTATGGTTCGCTTTATAAATAAAAATACTGTTTTAGTTGGTGCTTATAATGAAGATTATCCAGAAGGAATGAATTTTATGAATGAAATTGCAAAACAACTGGAATCTGATTTTAACGTAATTAGGATAATAAACGAGAAACCAAATGACCTTGATATTAAAGGTTCTACAGAAATGGCAAGTGCTTTTGGTAATTATATTAATTACTTACAAGTTGAAAACACAATATTTTTACCACAATATGGGATTATTGAAAAAGATAATGCCGCAAAAGAAATTTTAGAGAAATATTTTAATGTGATTCCAATAATTACTGATATAGATAAACTTTCAAACGAGGGTGGAGTATTAAATTGTATTACATGGAACTACTAGATGTTTTAAACGCCCAGTGTATAACAGCAAGTAAGCTCCATAGCCCTGCAAAGCCAACGCTAAAGGCAGAAGGCAGTGCTACGATAGCCTACTTGCATCACGTTAGGCACAAGTGGAAAAATTGCTCTGCCATCAAAATAGAACCGAGATATTACTCGTATACTATATACAATTAGTTTAATCTTAGAAATAAACAACTGTTTATAACTTTAACGAGATTTTTGTCAGTTCAATTGCAATGTTTCGTATATTGTGAATTGTTTTTAATCCATTAGTACTTTTAGCTATAAATTCGATAATTCATGAAAAATGTAAATCTTATTAAAATATGCTTTCTTTTGGTTCTTGCACTAATGCTACAAATAAAGATTGTAAATGCTCAAAACCTTGTCCCTAATCCGAGTTTTGAGGAGTATAGTGAATGTCCTGAGTATTTTCATCAAACATATTTAGTTAATGACTGGATAATAAACATAAACTCAGCAGATTATTTTAACAAATGCAGTGTAGAGTCAGAAATCTCTATCCCAATAAACAATAATGGGTTTCAAGATACCCCAAATTCTGAATGCAAAGCATATATGGGAATAGTGACTTATCATGGATTTATGAATAATAATCGAGAATATTTTGGAACAATTCTAAATACTCCATTGTTAATTTATCAACAATACTACGTTTCTTTTAAAGTTTCTCTTGCGAACAATTCTTCTTTTGCTACTGACAAACTTGGAGTGTTATTTACGAATGAACACTTTGAAAATATTAGTTCTGCAATTCCATTTGTAGAAAACACGAATCTGATGAATAATTTTGCTCATGTTTATAGTGAAAACATAATTTCAGATACAAATAATTGGGTTACAATAAAAGGCTCTTTTCTTTCAGATTCTTCTTATCAAAACATAATCATTGGGAATTTTTTTGATGATGAGAATACAAATATTACTAATATCAACTCATTATATTCATTATCGTATTATTATATTGACGATGTATGTGTGTCAACGGACAGCGCTTACTGCTGGGATTATGCTGAGAACTGCAATCAATCAACAATTGATAATATTGAATTAAAACAAAAAATAATTATTTTTCCCAATCCTGCCAAAAATCAAATTAATGTAGAAATTCAATATTTAAATAATATAGAAAAAAACTATCTAAAATTATACGATGTTTACGGCAGACTTGTATTAGAAAAACCTATAATATGCTTACACACTGTAATGAATACTGAATTTTTAAAGCCAGGAGAATATTATATATATATTAATATAGGGAACAAGTTGTTTATGAGGAAAATATTCGTTAACTAAAAACTAAAAATCATGAAAAATTTAAATTGTTTCAAAGTAATAATTGGCGGGATGTTTCTCGCACTAATTTTTTGTTCAAGTAATGCTTTTTCTCAAGGCACTAACTGGAGGCTCAACGGCAATAGTAATGTTGGACAAGACGATTTTATAGGCACAAAAAACGATGCAGATTTTGTTATTCGAACAAATAACAGGGAACGAATAAGGGTAACAACAGACAACTATACCATTTTTGATGATAGCGTGAGAATCAAAGGTTCTTTGCATATCGGTGATAGTTCTTTAGTCGTTGGGCAAATAAATGGGTTTCCTGGTGACAACATACAATCATCGGCTGGGCATGTAAATTTTGGCAATACCATCATGTTTAATTTCTCCAACATAAAAATTGGAATAGGGCTAACAGCTCCGCAGCATAAACTGCATATAAATGATCGAAATCAATTTATTTTCGGGCAGCCAAATCCAGTATTTTCTGCGTATACCAATCAAGCATTCGGTGGAGGCACAGGTGCCACAGCCACCGACGGTTTTCTTGTTGGCATTAATTCCGATGGCACAGCGGAGTTAAGGCAGCAGGAGGATAAAGACATAGTTCTATTTACAGGTGATGGCACAAATAACCAAAGCCGTATGGTTATTAAAGGCGAAGAAGGCGATAATCAGGGTTTTGTAGGTGTAG
>CAZSTX010000061.1:0-4595 GCA_964610025.1 uncultured Lentimicrobiaceae bacterium | reverse complement strand
TCATTATCAGAAAAATAAAAAATAGACCATAAAAAAGTGATAAAGTCAGGAGAAATGTATTTTTTATAATATACATACCATAGTATCAAAGCAGTAAAAAGTCCTGAATACTGCGCTATGACTGTCCCGAATGCTACTCCTTCTATTTTCATACCCAATCCTAAAACAAAAAACAAACTTAAAACTATATTGATTATATTAATTTGAATAGCTATCCACATAGGAGTTTTTGCATTTTGCATACCAATAAACCACCCTTTTATCACATAAAGAGATAATATAGCTGGTGCTGCCCAAATACATATATCGAAGTATGTACTTGCGTATTTTTCTACAACAAGGCTCCCACTAATAAATTTTAATATTGTTATTTTTATTGGATATTGCAACACTATCAATAATAATGCACTAAAAAATGCTATTGAGATAGCACGAGCAAAAATATGCATAATTTCTGATTTATTCACAGCTCCATAGGCTTGAGCTGTAAAACCGCTTGTTCCCATACGTAAAAACCCAAAATTCCAATAAATAAGATTGAACATCATAGTGCCAATAGCAATAGCCCCAATGTACTGTTCACTTCCCATATGACCCACTATCGACAAGTCTACTATTCCTAATAGTGGAACTGTAACAGTAGTAATGATATTGGGTATGGCAAGCCTAAGAATTTGCTTATTCAAAACAATAATGTATTTAGAACAAACACTATCTTATTTTATTAAAAATGGAAAACGATCAAAGTTTTTCAGTGCAATGGCTGTTCCTCTTGCTACAGCTCGTAACGGGTCGTCACCAATATGGACATCTAATTTTGTTTTCAGTGATAATCGTTTATCTAAACCACGTAAAAGCGAGCCTCCACCAGCCAAATAAATTCCTGACTTATAAATATCTGCCGACAATTCCGGAGGTGTATTTTCTAAAGCATTTAATACAGCTACTTCTATTTGTTGAATCGACTTATCCAATGCTATTGCAATATCTTGATGTATTACATTAATAGCTTTGGGTACTCCCGTTAACAAATCTCTTCCTCTTACTTCATAGCTTTCTGGTGGATTAGCAATATCTGTTAAAGCAGCACCAACATGTATTTTCACTAATTCGGCAGTACGTCTACCTATAGACATATTATGTTCACGGCGCATATATTCTTCTATGTCTTGATTAAATTCGTCTCCTGCTGTTTTAATAGATTTATTACTCACAATACCTCCTAAAGAAATTACGGCAATTTCACTAGTTCCACCTCCTATATCAATAACCATATTACCAGCTGGTTCTAGCACATCTAATCCCATGCCAATAGCTGCCGCCATAGGTTCGTGTATCAATCTCACTTCTTTTGCTCCAGCTTGTTCTGCCGAATCTCTCACAGCGCGCTCTTCTACTTCTGTTATCCCTGAAGGAATACAAACTACCATTTTTAATGAAGGGGGAAACAAACTCTTTTGTTTGGCATTCATTGTACGCAAAAACTCAACAATCATCAATTCCACTGAGTGAAAATCAGCAATTACACCATCTTTTAAAGGACGAACCACTTTTATATCTTCGTGTGTTCTTCCTTGCATCATTAAGGCTTTTTCGCCAACAGCCATCAATTTATTAGTGGTTCTATTGATAGCTATAATAGATGGTTCATCAACAACTATTTGGTCTTTATAAATAATAAGTGTGTTAGCTGTTCCGAGGTCAACTGCTATTTCTTTTGTAAAAAAGGAAAATAATCCCATTATAATTATATGTTTAAAATCTTTAATTAATACGTAAATTTAACGTTTTTGTTGCATTCTACTGCTTAATGTTTAAAATGACGTACACCTGTAAATACCATTGCTATGCCATTCTTATTGCATATTTCTATTGAATCGATATCTCGTATAGAACCTCCCGGCTGAATAATTGCTGATATATTTTCTTTAGCTGCTATTTCTACACTATCACTAAATGGGAAAAAGGCATCAGATGCTATAACTGCTCCATTCAAATCAAATCCAAAATGTTTAGCTTTATCAATTGCATGTTGCAAGGCATCTACACGTGAAGTTTGCCCCATACCCGATGCTAGTAACTGCTTATCTTTCACCAAAACTATAGCATTAGATTTGGTATGTTTCACTAATTTATTAGCAAAAAAAAGATCTGCTAATTTTTCGTTTGTAGGTTTTTTATTTGTAGGATAAGTTAAATTTTCAAAATGCTCAATAGAGATATCCCTATCTTGCTCTATTACTCCATTTAATAAGCTACGAAATTGCTTTTGTTGTAAATTAAATGGTTTTTGTTTAAGAATAATTCTATTTTTTTTCGACTTCAATAATTCCAAAGCATCTTCATGAAAACAAGGTGCTATAAGAATTTCGAAAAATAACTTATTTATTTCTTCTGCAACTTCTATATCGATTGCTGCATTTGAGATTAAAACACCTCCAAATGCCGATATAGGGTCTCCTTCAAGAGCTGCTCTCCATGCATCTAAAACAGTTTGGCGTTGTGCGACCCCACATGCATTATTATGTTTTATAATAGCAAAACTTACTGATTCTAAATCGCTCATCAAAGATACAGCTGCATCAATATCTAATAAATTATTATACGATATATCTTTTCCATTTAGTTTTTCGAATATTTCATCTAAATTTCCATAAAAATTAGCTTGTTGATGTGGATTTTCGCCATAACGAAGTGGTGTAACATTACTAAAATAACGATAAATAGCTGTATCGTAATGCGAAGATACTTTAAAACATCTTGTAGCAAAATCTTTACGTTGTTCAAGATTTGTAGTACCTTGCCCACTTTTTAAGATTTTGAGAATATCAGCGTAATAATCGCGTGACGGCACGCATAAAACATCATAATAATTTTTAGCAGCAGCACGTATTAACGACACTCCACCAATATCTATTTTTTCAATAATCTCTGATGGATTATTTGTTTTAAGTAGTGTATCTTCAAATGGATATAAATCTACAATTAACAAATCTATAGGTGGAATATTATAAAAATTAGCTTGCTCAACATCTTGTTCTACATTACGACGATATAAAATTCCTCCCATAATTACAGGATGTAATGTTTTTACCCTGCCTCCAAATATAGAAGGATAAGATGTTAGTGTTTCTATTTCAATTGCTGGAATATTTTGATTTTTTAAATACTCATAAGTTCCTCCTGTAGAATAAATTACAATATCTAAGTTTGTTAAAATTGTAGCAATTTCATTAATTTTTTCTTTATTGTATACTGATATTAAAGCATTCTTTATTTTTCTCATATCTAATGTAGTATATATTTTTTACTTATTCAACTGATTTATCATTCAATGGGATACGTGTATAAAATTGATTTTTTCAATTGTGCAAAGTTCGTAAAAAATTTCTTAACCAACAAGTATTTTTATATAAATTTTCTTTTTTTTTATTTATTAACGCTTCTTGCATAACAATAACCTTATTACGCTATAATTTTATGTAATTTTGCAATAAATTCTTTATATGATTAAATAAAAATTGGGTATGCATAAAATAGACAAAAATTTGTTGATTGCTTGGGAAAAGTATATAAAAAAAACTAAAATATTAATAATAGGCGATATAATGTTAGATATATATATCGAAGGACAGGTGCATCGTATTTCTCCTGAAGCACCAGTGCCAATTGTCAATATTACCAACACAAAAACATGTTTAGGCGGTGCAGCTAATGTTGCCTTCAATATTAAAGCCATGGGAGCCACTCCTATTTTATGTGGCGTAGTAGGTAATGATATAAGAGGTCGCGAATTTATCAATACAATGGAAACGCACAAAATGTCAACACAAGGTATTACAACAATTCACAATCGAACAACAACAACTAAATCGCGTATCATTGGTAATAATGTCCAATTATTAAGAATAGATGAAGAAATTGACCATCCTCTTTCTTTAGAAGATAGTAAAACATTTTACGCATCTATTGAAAAGCTACTGTTAGAAGAAGATATACAAGCTATTATATTTGAAGATTACGACAAAGGCGTTATTACACCCCTCTTAATCGAAAAAGTAACACAATTGGCTACTGAAAAATCCATTCCCATTACTGTAGACCCTAAACAACGAAACTTCTTAGAATATAAAAATGTTACTATTTTCAAACCCAATCTTTTTGAACTAAAAAACGGATTAAATATAGATAAAAACGATATAGACATTGAAAGCTTAAATAAAAGAATAAAACAATTTAAGACAGACAATCAAATAAATATAGTAATAACTACTCTATCAGACAAAGGAATGATAGTAGTATATGACACAGACTCATATAATACATATAATTGGCTGCCTGCTCATTTTCGAAGTATAGCCGATGTTTCGGGAGCTGGCGATACTGTGATTAGTATTGCTACATTAGCATTAATTTATGGTTTTCCGCCTATATTAATAGCCGAATTATCTAATATAGCAGGAGGTTTAGTGTGCGAATCAATAGGTGTTACACCTATTGATAGAAATAGATTTTTTGAAGAATGTCTAACTATTTTAGCTTAAATAGTCGACCCTTAAAAACATTTTAATTTATTGAATATCATTAAAATAATT
>CAZSTX010000060.1:3432-4707 GCA_964610025.1 uncultured Lentimicrobiaceae bacterium | reverse complement strand
ATTATGAAAGAATTCATAGTTCGTTGAATTACAATACGCCGGAATCTGTATTTAACAAAATTGCATAAAATTAAATTATTTTTAAATTTAATTATAAAATTAGATATATTTGCAAAATAAACATTAGTAGTTATAAAAAGATATAAACTTGTCCTAATTACCTAAACCATCTTAATTTAAAAATGAGATTACAATTAATTATTTTAATCAGTGCTATATTGTTGAATCCTACATTAGGTCAAAACAATAAGAAAATTAACGATGCTGATAAAGCCTTTAATAACAGGAATTATATACGTGCTTTAGTAATGTATGAAGATATCCTGAAAGAAACTGATTCTAAAAACTATCATTATGCCTTGTATAAAAAAGCCTACTGCAACTATTATTTAACTAATTACAAAGAAGCGGTTATTGATATTAAAAAAGCCTTAAAAATTGATACTTCCAATTTGGATTATAATTGGATAAGGGGTAATTCTTATTGGCTTTATGGAAGAATTTATTCGAAACTCGATAAAAAAAAGAAATCTTTAAAGTATTTATACAAAGCCATTAAATACATCCAACCAAGCTCTCTCTATTCAACCATAGGATTTAAAGAAATTCAAATAGGTCAATACGAAAAAGCATTAAAAAACTTAAATATAGCCATCCAACTTGACACAACAAATGCATATGCTTTTAACAATAGAGCTTTGGTTTATCTTAAACTTTCAGATTTTGAAAAAGCAAGAATTGATGTTAATAAATCTATTCAACTCGATAACAGAAATCCATATGCCTATAAACATAGCGCAATGATTTATATTGAATTGAAGGAATTTGAAAAAGCTTGTATTGAGTTAAGCACGGCCGATGAATTAGGATATGCAACTTTTGGTAATGAATCGGATTCAAATGAAGTTGAATTACTGATAAATAAATACTGTAAAACTTTATCTGACACTAAATAAACCGTATTAAAATGTCGGTTTATATTCAACGATATTCCCTCCTTCTCTCACCCTCCGCACCCATCAATCTACTTTCTTATTTTTTACCACAAAAAAAACTAAAAACGGATAGTTTTCTCGTCTTGCGATTTTGTTTGTAATTAGAGGCAGCGCTTTTTGTAGTGAGATGAATACTTATGCGAAGCAAAATAAGCTCCCCGAAATAAGCATGGGGAAGTACGGAAAATTCGAAATTCCACATCCGCTTTTTTCCCAAAAAGAATTAGCATACGTGCAAACTACAAAAACCTAACGTGGTTCGTACAAAAACCATGCGTGC
>CAZSTX010000060.1:0-3332 GCA_964610025.1 uncultured Lentimicrobiaceae bacterium | reverse complement strand
AGCATACGTGCAAACTACAAAAACCTAACGTGGTTCGTACAAAAACCATGCGTGCTTTTTACAAGAACCATGCATGGTAAATATACGAATCAAGCTTGCTTTTTAGATTTTTCAGTTTTTTAGTCCTAAAAAACCACATACCTACATTTACTCAAAGTGTAATTACATTTACTCAACTGTGTAATTAGGTTTACTCAACTGCGTAAGTCTACTTACTCAACTGAGTAACTCGGCTAACGCAATTTTGCACATATTCTCTTTTCTTTTTACAAATAATGGTTCTTTTCTTTTGTAATTAAAAAAATATTATTTTTGCAAAATAAAAAACTTGATTACTTTTGAAAATATATAATATTCATATTATGTAGTTTTTTGATTTTTTATTTTATAAATCTAAAAATTAAAATATTATAAATACCTATGATGAAACAAATCTCTATTTTTTTAGCATTGACATTTTTAACAATTTTTAATGGTTTTTCTCAGAAACTAACATTAACAGATCTTATAACACTATGTAATAAAAAAAGTTGGGAAGATGTAAATCAAGTCCTACTTACTAAAGCATGGACCTATTACGATTCTGAAAAAGGAAATACATTCAATTACAATACTATTACTTGGTCTTTTAACAAAGATTATTATAGTGATAAAGCACAAGGGTGGTTTAATCTGTACACATATGAAGGATTTCCAAATAAAATTGCATACCAAGTCTTTAATAAGGAATCTTATACGTTGATTCAAAATTCTCTTTCTTCAAACGGATTTAAACTTACAAATAGTGAAATTGAAGACAATGAGGTTGTTTCAACGTATTCAAATCAAAATTATACTTTAATGATTTCTACACAAAAAAGGAATGATGATGATGATTGGTCGGATGTTAGTGTTACCGCATATAATATTATTCTTATTAAGAAGGCAGGTGCTTATGATCCTGACAATGGTGCCAAAACAGATTATTATTACGATGGATATAGTGTTCAAGCAGAATACACTTTAAAAAACGGAGAATTAAACGGACCTTTAAAATCTTATTACCGGAATGGAAATATAATGAAGACCGGTAATTATATTAATGGAAAAGAGAATGGACTGTTTAAAGAATATAATGAGGACGGTTCTATAAGCATTGAATATACTATGAAAGATGGAGAAATGAACGGACCATTTATAACTTATTACGAGAATGGAAAGGTAGAAAGTACAGGGAATAATATTAACGGAGTTAAAAATGGGTTATATACAGAATTTATATATAATGATGATGATGATTCACTTTTTTTAGAATATTCGGGAGTTGTAAAAAATGGATTAAAAGATAGCATATGGAATTTATACCTTTTTCGTGATGGAAAGAAAGAAATAGCTGAGTTTACTACTTATAAAAATGATATCAAAGAAGGAAATTTCAAAAAAATACAAGGTGATTCAATAATTTTCGGCAACTATATAAATGACGAGCTTGATGGAGATTACGTTATTTATGTTGATTTATTTTATAGGTTATTTGGTGGTACTCTTAGAACAGATACCTCTTTATTAAATCTTGAATCAAGAGGAAAATATACACAGGGTAAAAAGTCAGGCAATTGGATATACTACTCTTTTGGAATAATTCGGGAAGGACATTATCGGAATGATTTGAAGGATGGGGAATGGAATTACTATTATCCCAACTATACTGAAGAAGAAGAAGAAAACAACAATTTAAATTATAGTGGACAGCTTTATTTATCTGAAACATATGAATCGGATAAACTTAATGGAAAATCTGTAAGACTTTCATACATTGACGAAGAAAAAGTTCTTTGTGATACTGTTTTAAACAAAAATAAAAATCCATTTGATACATGTATAAGAAGAACATGGATTAAATGTTTTGAAACTTCATATTATAAAGATAACTTATTACACGGAGCTTATATTTTAAAAGACTCTAGTGGAAATATTAGATTTCAAGGTAATTTTCTGTATGGGGAAAAAGATGGCGTTTGGATAGAAAGTTACATTGATGAAGATGCAAATGATAAAAAGTATATTGTTTATCAGGAAGGTAACTATAAAAATGACAAAAGAGAGGGTAAGTGGATAAAATATGTAACAAAAGATTATATCATGAATGAATGTTACTACTCTTCAGGAAAATTAAACGGTAAATATTTTAGATACAACAGAAATAAAATGCCAATAAACATAAAAACATTTGAATACGATAAATTAAAAAGTTTATCGGTATATGATTCTACAGGAACAAGTGTTTTAATAAAATATGACATTCTAAAAGAAACGGACGGTTTTATGAAAGTACTAAAAACCGAGTACAATTCAGATTATACACTCTCAATAGAGTATTACATGAAAAAGGACGAACCTGAACTTAATCATTTATTATTTGAAAAAATCTTTATAAAAAAATCAACATGGGAAGAATGTTATCCTGATGGCTTATTAATCCTGGAGGACAATAAAGGAAACATCATACAAACAGGTAATCTTTTAAAGAAAAATCGCATTGGTACTTGGAAATTTAACTTTGCAGAACAAAATGTGCAAATTCAAATTGAATACACAAATGGAATACCCGGAATAGAAAAATATTATATATTGAACACCTATGATTTATTCAGTGGAACTTTTGTGTATAATAACAACGAAACGGGGAACAGAGAAAAAAGAAAAATTAAAGATGGTTTAAGAAATGGAAATACTGTTTTCTATGATGTTAATGATAAAAAAATAAAAACAGAAAAGTACAAAGATGGAGTAATCAAATAATTATAAATAAGCTATCATTATCAGGATTTCTACATTATGAATAGTTTTTTTGAAGTGATATTAAAATAATCTTTATTTTTGCAAAATAAAGATTACCCTCTTTTGAGAGATTAAGGAGTACATAAAAACTTTTTTGTGCAATAGTGTAAGGTAATGATATCGCATTCAAGAAAAGCAAATTGAGTGTTGAAAAATAAAGTGGACGATGGAATATGAGATTATACTTTCAATTATAATTGCAGTTATAATTATTGCATTTAAGAGATGGGTATACAATAAAAAGCGAAAACAGCGTAGAGACTATTACAGGAACGAATATCTTAAATCAGATGATTGGAAACGAAAACGTTATATAGTACTCAAGCGAGATAATTGGCGTTGTGTATATTGTGGAGCTCGTGCAACACAAGTACATCACAAGCGATATGCAAAGAATATTGGGAAAGAGCCTATCGATTGGCTCGTATCTGTATGTGATAATTGTCATAACTCTAAACATAATTAGTCGACCCTTAAAAACATTTTAATTTATTGAATATCATTAAAATAAT
>CAZSTX010000059.1:0-5758 GCA_964610025.1 uncultured Lentimicrobiaceae bacterium | reverse complement strand
AAAAAAATAGCTTTTTAAGGCTCGACTAATTATAAGAGGGAATGTTAAAGAAGGACATAGAACATATTCTGCCTTTCAGCCAAAAAAGTTTATGCAAAAGTTATTTCACAATGCCACAATTTTAGAACACATTGAAACTAACCCTAAAAAAGAAAAAATATTACCTCAAGATATATGGATAATAAGAAAATAATATACTTCTATTAACGGTAAATAAAGGTATCGTATAAATTATTTTTAAAGATTTTCGGACACTAATAAAGGTTTTAATTGCTTTATAGCCTCTGCTACCCCAGTGATGTGATGAAAAGTTATGGTAAGTTTATTATTGTTTTCTTTCATATAACACTTTTCTTTTGTATTTATCACATAATCTAAAATATATTTAAACTGCTTGCTTTCATAATATAAAGAATCTGAATTAGCAACAAAATATCCTAATAGTTTGTCTTGTTTTAATACTATTTTTTCAAACCCAATATCTTTAGCTAACCACCGCAAACGAATACTATTGAGCAATTCCATCGTTTGCCAAGGTAAAATCCCAAACCTATCAATGAGTCTTGCTTCAAACTCTTTGAGTTTATTTTCTGTATTAATAGTGTTTAACTCTTTATACAAGAAGTATCTTTCTCCTCCATTGCTAATATAATTATCGGGGATTAAAATTTCTAAATCTGTATCAATAACACATTCTTTAATGTATTCTTGTTCTTTATCATCATCAATTGCATTATTTGCTTGCAATTCAAAAATGGCTTCTTCTAATATTTTATGATACATTTCGTAACCTATATCGGCTATAAAACCACTTTGTTCGGCACCTAATAAATTTCCAGCACCACGTATATCAAGATCATATAATGCAATATTAAAACCACTTCCTATATCCGAAAACTCTTCGATAGCACGTAGGCGTTTGTTGGCAATATTGGATAAAGCATTAGAAGGCGGAGACAGCAAATAGCAAAATGCTTTTACATTTTTGCGCCCTACCCTTCCACGCAATTGATGCAAGTCGCTTAAGCCATAATTTTGTGCATCGTTGATAATAATAGTATTAACATTAGGAATGTCTAATCCTGATTCTATTATTGTTGTTGTTACCAATATATCGTATAGATTATCAACAAAATCTATCATTGTTTTTTCTAAAATTTTTCCTTCCATTCTTCCATGAGCAACTGCTATTTTTAAATTTGGAAAATTGCGTTTTATAAGGTCTGCTATTTCATATAAATTATCAATTCGATTATGTACAAAAAACACTTGTCCACCTCTAAACACTTCTTGTTCAATAGCTTTTTTAATTAACTCTTCTGAAAATTGATGGCGTTCTGTTTGAATAGGGTAACGATTTAAAGGAGGAGTTTGCATAATAGAAATATCGCGTGCCCCCATTAGCGAAAATTGTAAAGTACGTGGGATAGGTGTTGCACTCATTGTTAATGTATCAACATTAATTGCTATCGAACGTATTTTTTCTTTAGCCTCTACACCAAATTTCTGTTCTTCATCGACAATCAACAAGCCCAAATCTTTAAATTTCACATCTTTACTCAATATTCGGTGCGTACCTATTAGTATATCTATTTTTCCTATTTTTAAATTTTCTATTATTTCTTTTTGTTTTTTCTTCGTTGTAAAACGATTAATATAAGCTACATTACAAGAAAAATTTTCTAATCGTTCACTGAAACTATTAAAATGTTGCAATGCTAATACTGTTGTTGGCACTAAAACTGCCACTTGTTTACTGTCATACACGGCTTTAAAGGCTGCACGTATCGCAACTTCTGTTTTGCCAAATCCTACATCACCACAAATCAGTCTATCCATTGGATAGTCGGCTTCCATATCTTTTTTCACATCATTAGTGGCTTTCAATTGGTCGGGTGTGTCTTCGTAAATAAACGATGCCTCTAATTCTGTTTGCATGTAATTATCAGCAGAAAAAGCAAATCCTAACGTAGCCTTACGTTCTGAATAAAGTTTTGCTAAATCTATTACCATTTCTTTCACACGACTTTTGGTTCGCTCCTTTACTTTATTCCACGTATTGCCTCCAATTCGATGTAAACTTGGAACAATACCATCTTTTCCTACATATTTAGATATACGGTGCAAAGAATGAATACTTATGTATAAAATATCGTTGTTTTTATATACAATCTTAATGACTTCTTGCAGTTTACCATTTATTTCTATTTTCTCTAAACCCTCATACCTACCTATGCCATGGTCTATGTGCGTTACATAATCGCCTATCTGTAAATTGTAAATATCTTTTAATAAAACTGATTGTTTGTTTTTATATTTATCCTCTACTGTATAGCGATGATAACGGTTAAAAACCTGATGGTCTGTGTAAAAAGCAATTTTATGTTCTCTATCAATAAAACCTTCGTGTAAGGATAATTTAACATAATTAATAATGTTTTTTTTAATATCGGCTTTGTATTCTTTCGATAAACTTGCATAATGACTGTTAGTCTCCAAAACTTCGTGAATAATGCTACTCATACGTTTGAATTGATTAGGATTTTCAGAACCAAAATAATTCTGAATTCCTTTTTCAAAATTATCAAGCCAATGCGCTATTAAAGAATCAAAATTAAGATTAAACGTAATAGGATGAATAATATCAAATGTAAAAACTTTTACATTTTGAAATAATGGATATGAAAACTCTATCGTTGTGTGTTGATTTATTTCTTTAAAGAAATCTTGCTCATCAATAAAAATGTCTTTAAGTGCTTTATTTTCTTTTATTTGTTGATTATCAATTTTATTTTCCTTAAAAAAAAACTTTATATTTTCTACACAAAGTGCAAATTTATCTATCCATATTTTAGTGCGTTTTGGAAGAATGGGAAAAAAGACATCTTTTTGATTTTCATTCAGTTTTTCAGAAATATTTGAAAGTAATACCAATTCATTTACTATTGATTTCGACATTTGACTTGCCGTATCAAAAAGACGGAGCGACTGAATCTTATCTCCATAAAATTCAATACGATAAGGATATTCTTCTGCAAAAGAAAACACATCTATAATTCCACCTCTTATAGCGTATTGTCCTGGTTGACAAACATAATCACTATAAATAAAATCATTTTCTGAAAGAAATTCAATAATATCGTCCATAGCAACTTCTTCGCCTTCAAAAAGTTTAAAACTTTTTTTTAGTATTTTATCATAAGACAAAGTCTTTTCAATTAATGCATCTGTGTAAGAAACAATGACTTGCACTGAATTATTAGCTATTTGTTGCAATACGCGTGTGCGTAACAAAACATTATAGCTATCAACTTCATTTAACAAATTCATTTTTTTATAAGAAGAAGGAAAAAACAATACTTTTCTATCAAAAAAATCAAGTTCTTTTTCTCCATAAAGTTGCTCCATGTCGTTATAAAAAAAAGCAGCTGTTTCTTTATCAGGAAAAATTAACAGGTGCATATCTACGCTCATTTCCACGCAAGATTTGACAATTAAAGCCTTTGAGCTCCCGCACAAACCTGCAATGTGTAAATTATGCGTAGAAGTTCTATTGACTTCTTCGCTTACTTGTTTTATAAGTTTTTTTTGTCGATATATTGCAAGTATACTTTCTACTTCCATTGTTTTTTTTAAAGTATGCAAAAATACTAAAAATCAAATCTATTGTTTAACTTTTTTTTACATTTTTTTATTCAACTTTTTGTACTCCTTTACGACACTCGTATAGGATGTATGCTCAAAAAAAAAGGATGCTCTTTTTTTTGAGCATCCTCCACAAAATGACATATGTCAAATGAAAAATTGTATAAATAATTAAAAATCTTTATTTCTGTATTGTCATTTTCTTAACGATAGTTCTTCCTTTGTATTCCATGCTATAATAATAAATACCGTTTGCTAAAAAGTCGATATCTACTAATAAGGTATGGTTGCCTTGAACAGATTTCATTTCTTTTTGATATAAGACTTGTCCGCTAACGCTTACTATTTTCACGTTGATTGTTCCATCTTGTGGAATGCTATAAGGTATTTCGGTAAACGTTTGAGCTGGATTGGGAATGTTTTGTCCTAATTGCCAAATAATAGTTTTAAAATCTGATACCGAAACATCTTCTTTTGCACACGTTACAACAAATAGTTGATTATTTGTAGTATCAATATCTCCATCAATATTAATATTGAAATAAACTGTATAGTTTCCATCTATATTAGGAACTGTATAAGATTTGGAAGAAACAAAAGTCTTCGTTTCTCCTGCATCAATATTAGGTAGAGTTTCGACAAAAGATTCTACTACAACACCTTCAACATCAACACTTATATTTAATACGCCTCCTTGAGCATCAATAGTCCCCAAATTTTCTATTTCTACTGAAGGATAAACTTTTGCAAAACCCCATTCACAACTATCAGCAATTGGATAGTTTATAGATTTAATAACTAAATCAATAGTTAAAGGAACATGCACACTATTGTATTTTTCAATGCTATTATTACTCAAGACGCCATCACATGGTAAATCAAGAAGTATTCTTAATTGATAGAAAGGTTGTTGCAATGTTGTCGTAGGAACTACAAAAGGACTATTAAAAGTATAAGTTAAAGTGTCGCCCAAATTTATCAAACTATCAATATTTTCAGTAACAACTAACGCATTATTAATATAAATTTTTGCAGAAATACCATTAATAGGTATATTTCCAATATTAGTAAAATTAATAATAGGATACACTTCATCGCCTATATCTTTAACTCCTATACTATCAATCGAAATTAATTGTGCATCTACATTAATAATACGTATTTCACTAACTGTATCATTCACTTTATTATCATCAGCAGTATTTAAATAAGCTTTAATATGATAAGTGCCATTTGTAGTAAAATCAAAAGTATTAGAAATGAAATAAGATTTTGTTGAATCGCCAGCAATACTTCCACTTGTTAAAGGAATAGTAAATACTGTATCAATTGCTCCACTAACAATAACATTGATTTGCGATGGATATTTAGCAAAATCGAATAATTGAGAAGTTTTATTAATAACATCTACAGTAATAGATTGCTTATCTAATTCGCAAGCTATAAAATTAGATTGTTTTGGTATATTCAGAGCAAGAGTAATATCTTGTTTAGAAATAATAACCAAACTATCAATATTTTGATTGCCACCAGCATAACTACCACCTTCTAATGCAAAAATAACACATGAATAAGATGTATAAGGTGTTAAATCTATCTCATAACAAACAAATGTAGGAGTTGTGTAATTTGCATTGTAACGATTTAAATGCTTAATAGTAGTATACGTCCTTCCTCCATCAATTGACATTTTAACATCTGTATAATCTCTTTTGGTAGGATTAGCATTATCATGTGCATACCATAGCTTAAATTGTGGTTGCACCGTTCCTTTTAAATTGAATGGTTGGAATGTTAAAGTAGCTATTGAACCCAATCCCGTTGCTGAAGAAAACTGCAAACGACCACTGCCATATACAGGCGATATATCAGGATTGATTCCGTCTCCCGATTCAATGGTCCATGTAGAGACTCCAGACAATTGATTTATTACTAATCCATTAGGAATCGTATCAAAATTTGTCGAATAAGGGATATTTACTTTATCTACTACAAATACACTATGTAAGGTATCGTCTGCTCGATAACCATCTCCTTGTATTTCTAACCACAAAGTAATATGATAAGTGCCATTCATATCAATAGGCAATAGGTTGGTTATTGTAAACGTATC
>CAZSTX010000058.1:0-6334 GCA_964610025.1 uncultured Lentimicrobiaceae bacterium | reverse complement strand
AAAAAAAAATAGCTTTTTAAGGCTCGACTATGTATTTATAATTCTTTGGGAATATTACTAAAAACCTTTAGAATTTATCAGCACACACAAGATATTTCTGTTGCTGATTTGAGTGCAGGCATTTATATTTTAGAAATCACTTCTGAAAATATGTCGGTAAAAAAGAAATTGATAGTAAATAAATAGGTTTTGCAAAAACTATTTTTTTATCAACGAAATAATATTGCTGTCGGAGATGCCGGTTTGTTGGCTCAGGTATTTTCTCCCTTCAAGTTTTTCGATTTCTAATAAAAAAGCGAAACAAATATTGTGTTGGTTGAGTGGGGCTAATTTTTCGTTTTCCAATAGCTTATAAGTTGCTTCGGCGGTTCCACCGGTAGCTAAAACATCGTCGAAAATAATAATTTTATCGTGATAATTTATTAAAGAAAGGTCTGCACTTAAAGTGTCGCTTCCATATTCTAATTGATATTGGCTATAAACGAGGGAGTCGTAAGGAGGGAGTTTTCCTTTTTTTCGAATAGGGACAAAACCTGCTTCTAATATATTGGCAAGAATACCGCCTATAATAAATCCTCTTGCTTCTATCGATAATACTTTTGTAGCAAAAGGCATAATAGCCGATATGTTTTCTGCCAAAGTAAAAGAAGTCGCATTTAGTGCTTTCCAATTAGATAATAAAGGATTTATGTCATAAAAAAGAATTCCTTTTTGAGGGAAATCGATAAATTCTCGAATTAAATAGTGATAGTTTTCCATATATTTAAATATTTTTTTGTTGTGAACGTATAAGCTGTATAAAACAATCTTCTGTGTTGGGTTTAATGGCTGTTATGTGCGAAAAAACAATTGATTGCGATTGCAGTAATTCGGTTAGTTTTTCGATTTCGCATTCTTTTTTTATTACAACATTAAGTTGTTGTCCAGAAGCATAGAGGTTGTCTATCCATTCTATTTCTTGCAGTAGCAGCATTGAGCGGTAAATTTCTTTGGTGTGTATGGCAAATAAATTTCCTTCAAATTCGGAGAGAATTTGATTGGGTGTATTTACGTTTAGTATTTCTCCTTTTTGTATCAAAGCGATACGGTTGCATAAAGAAGCCTCGTCCATATAAGAGGTAGATACTAAAACGGTAATTTTTTCTTTTTTGAGCATTTGCAATATTTCCCAAAATTCACGGCGTGAAACGGGGTCTACTCCTGTGGTTGGTTCGTCTAATATTAAGATAGTCGGTTTGTGTATTAAAGCGCAACACAGTGCTAATTTTTGTTTCATACCTCCCGATAGATTAGCGGCGGCTCTGTTTTGAAAGGGGAGAAGTTGCTCCCAAATAGGTTGAATGAGTTGGTAATTTTTTTTGATACTTTCGCCATAGAGAGTTGCAAAAAACTCTAAATTTTCGATACAGCTCAGGTCTTTATAGAGTGAAAATTGTCCGGGGAGATAACCAATTATTTTACGTATTGTTTTGTATTGTTTTATAAGGTCGTATCCCATAATGCGTGCAGTTCCGCTATCAGGGTTGAGCAGTGTAACCAAGATATTGAAAAGTGTTGATTTGCCAGCTCCGTCGGGACCTATTAACCCAAAGAGTTCGCCTTCTTCTATAGAAAAAGAAACCTGCTTTAAGGCTGTTATTTTTCCAAATTTTTTTGATAAGTTGTCGCTTTCAATTATTTTCATAGTTAAGTCTAAAAAACTAATTGAAAATTACATCTCCGGGCATGCCTATTTTTATATCTCCATCGTTGGCAACTCTAATCTTAACAGCATAAACGAGATTGACGCGTTCGTTTTTAGTTTGTATCATTTTTGGAGTAAATTCCGACTCGCTCGAAATCCATGCTATTTTTCCTTTATAGGTCTTTTGGCGTCCGTTTCTTTTGTCGATATGTACATTGCAAGTATCTCCTATTTTGATGTTAGAGAGTTGGTCTTCTGAAATATATACTTTTAATGTCATTTTCGAGATGTCGGCTATTTTAAAAATAGGGTAGCCAGTACTAATAAATTCATGTTGATTGACATATTTTTTTAATACTATGCCATCGATGGGACTGCTTATTATTGATTTTTTTATAGCATTTTCTAAAGATATTATTTGGTATTGTACCCCATCGATTTTAGCCAAAACGCTTTTGTTTTGTACATTTAAGCTAGAACGGGTTGCATCTAATTGACTTCTTACTACTTGTATTTCGGTGTTTAAGTCGTCCATTTGTTTGTTAGTGGCTGCGTTCGACTGCAAAAGGCTTTCTAATCTTCTTTTTTCTATCATCATCCCGCTAAGTTTTTCTTGTAATGCTCTTACTTGTTTGGGTATGTCAGCCATTTGTGCTAAGGTGGCATCTATTTGTGTGTCGAGTTGTTTTTTTTGTAAGAATAATTGTATGGTATCAATAAATCCTACATATTGCCCTTTTGTCAAAGATTGCCCTTCTTCTAAATTCAAATCAATGATTTTACCATTTCCTTCGGCAGAAACAATTATTTCGTCTGTCTCAAAAGAACCGTATGCATCTATTTTGTTATTTTTATTCGTACACGAAAATAAAAATACTAAAACAATGACATATAAAAAATTATATTTCATAAAACGATTGATTTTATTTTTATTTATGCAAATGTACATAAAAATTATTTAATCACGCAAAAATACTATTTTTGGAATTATCCTCATAGTATTTTTTTTGCATTTCGAGCATATATGTTATGCTTTTTTTGATTCGATTGCTAATTCGCCTCTATAGTGTCCACACTCAGGACATACTCTATGGTAAATAACAGCTGCACCGCAGTTTTTACACTCCATAAGTTGAGGTGCTACGGCTTTGTCATGTGTTCTTCTTTTATCTCTTCGAGTAGTCGATTGTTTTCGTTTAGGATGTGCCATGATAATATATTTTTAATTTATTAAAATTCTGTTTATTAGTTATTTTATGTTTAATTTTTTTAAAGCGTCCCATCTTTCGTATGTTTGTTGCCTTTGCTTGTTGGTATATAATTCTAAACGTGTAGTCATGTTTTTATTGCATGTTTGTTGCAAATCCTCATGAGATTTACGCATGGGAATTTGTGCATATATCATTTCATATAGCACTTGTTCTACATTGTATATATAGTCGTTTGGTTTGATATATAATATGTTAACATCTTCATTTGTTTCATCATCTTTCGATAGTTTTAAAATAAATGTCTCTTCGGTAGCAATAGAATATTGCAAGTCGTCTAAGCAAACATCGCACTCTAATGTCAGTTCTCCTTTTACAGTGAAAGTAAAAAGGCATAAATTTTCTTTTTTACTCACTTTTAATAATACTTTTACATTTGCTCCTTTAATTTCTTCGTTTTTATGTTTGGAAAAGAAAGTATTGTTGATATTAAGTGTAAATTCGTGTATCCCTATTGTTAGTATAGATAGCTTAATATCAAACTGTTCAAAGTATTTTAAATCTTTCACTGCCATTTTTTTTAAGAATGCAAAATTACTAAAATTTACTATTAAATGTGTCAGTTAAAAGGTGTTTTTTTTATATTTATTAAGAAATGTGTTTATCTATCATACAATCAATATTTTAAAATATAAAAAAGAGCAGTGTTTAATTTGCAAATAAAATAGTTGCCCGAAATAAAACTATTTTTTAAATATTTATAAAAATATGATTTTATATAAAAAAAAATTGTACTTTTGCAATCCTTTAAAATACGTTAATAAAACTTTTGATTTAAGAGTTATGGCAAAGAAACATAAAGAAGCAAGACAGCAGATTATCCTCGAATGTACCGAGCAAAAAGCTTCGGGAGTTCCGGGAATGTCAAGATATATTTCTATGAAAAATAGAAAAAACACTCCCGAACGTTTGGAGTTGAAAAAATACAACCCTTATTTAAAAAAAGTAACAGTACATAAAGAAATTAAATAATTTAGAGTTATGGCAAAGAAAGCAGTTGCTACATTAAGAGTAAGCAAAGATCAAGGATATGCAAAAGTAGTTAAAATGGAACGTTCCGCAAAGACAGGAGCTTATGGTTTTAAAGAAGCTATTGTTGCCACATCGGAAGTAGAAAAGTTTTTCGCGAAAAAATAAAAATTAATTTTATTATATATAAAGTTTGGTTGCTCATTAAAAAAGCGGTCAAACTTTTTTTTTATATTTTTTTGAACAAATAAAACGAAAAAGATATAAGTTAGGTCTTGGTTAATAGTAAAAAAAATATACTTTTGTAAAAGAAAATATTGATAGATAGTTATGAAAACAAAACGCGTTTTTATAGGAATATTTGGACGTAGAAACCAAGGAAAGAGTTCGCTTATTAATGCTATAGCAGAGCAAGATATTGCCATAGTGTCCGAAATAGCTGGTACGACAACAGACCCAGTAAAAAAATCGATAGAAATTTTCGGTATAGGTCCTGTTGTTTTTGTCGATACTGCTGGTATTGACGATGTTGGCGAAATAGGAGAGAAGCGTATAAGAAAAACAAAAGAAGTACTAAAAATTATTGATGTTGCTATTCTTGTTATATCCAACAATGAATTTGATGATATAGAAAAAAAATGGATAGCACAATTGCAAACGCACGAAATACCATATCTTATTGTTCATAATAAGGCAGATAGAGAGAAATTAAGTGAAAATTTAAAAACCCAACTCAATCATTATCAAGTGCCGATTTTAGAAGCGAGCGCCCTTAGTCGGATAGGAATAGAACAACTCATTGCATCATTGGTTAAAATTACTCCACCTACCGCTTATATAAGTAAAAGTTTTTTAGAAGATCTTGTGTCGAAAGGCGATAAAATAGCTTTGATTATGCCACAAGATTCAGAAGCTCCCGAAGGACGATTAATATTGCCACAAGTGCAACTAATAAGAGATGTGTTAGACAATCATGCTATTGCCATTTGTTTACAGCCAGAAGAGTTAGAAGACTATTTGAAAATACAATCACCCAATTTAGTGATTGTTGACAGTCAGATTTTCCCTTATGTATCGAAAATATTGCCTGCAAATATACCTTTAACAAGTTTTAGTATTATTTTAGCACGAACAAAAGGAAACTTTCAAGATTATTTGAAAGGCACTCCATTTATTTCAAAATTAAAAGATGGAGATAAAATATTGATGCTCGAATCGTGTACCCATGCCTCGTCTTGCGAAGATATAGGAAGGCATAAAATTCCAATGATGTTACGTAATTTTACGAAAAAACAATTAGATTTCGAATGGATATCCTCTTTGTCGCCATTTACAGATTTAAATATTTATGCTATGGTAATTCAATGCGGAGGCTGTATGGTAACACAACGACAATTGTACAACCGATTAAAACAAGTCATAGACAAGCAAATACCTGTGTCTAATTATGGAATGGCGATAGCATATGTAACGGGTATTTTTGAACGTGTAACAGAAATTTTTGATAAAATAAACCAATGATAAAATCGACTTTAAAAGTTTGTCTCATACAATCAGCTATATGTTGGAAAGATAGAGAGTCTAACTTTCAGAATTACAACCTATTGTTAGAAGGGCTAAATCTCAAGCCCGATTTGTTGATTTTCCCCGAAATGTTTAATACAGGTTTTGTAGTCAATACTACCCAATTGGCTGAAACTATCGATGGAAAAAGTGTTGCCTATTTGATAGCGTGTGCCAAAAAATACGATAGCGCTGTGGTAGCCAGTTTGGCATTGAGAGAAAACAATCGTTATTTTAATGCTTTGTTGTGGATAAATCCCGATGGGAGCATAGAGCGGTATAATAAACGGCATTTGTTTAGTATAGCTTCAGAATCGGAATTGTTTACAGCAGGAGAAAAACAATTATTGATTGAATACAAAGGCTGGAAATTTATGCCTTTGCTATGCTACGACCTCCGTTTCCCTATTTGGAGTAGAAATAAATATTGCAATAATGATTTTATTTACGATTGTTTGATTTATATCGCTAATTGGCCAGCAGGCAGAATACATGCTTATGAAACATTATTAGCTGCAAGAGCTATCGAAAATCAGTCGTATGCTATAGGCGTAAATAGAGTGGGAGAAGATGGCAACGCACTTGTTTATAATGGACAGTCGCAGCTAATTAATTTTTTTGGACAAACAATAGCAAAAGCTGGAAAAAATCAACAAATACTATGTGCTACTCTGAATAAAAATGATTTAGATAAGTATAGAAAACAATTTCCCGTTTATTTAGACTGGGATAAATAGCGATTGGCTTATATTATTTCTTTCCCTCCTTCAAAATGAATTAATTGTTACTTGTTAATTGTTAATTGATACTTGATAATTGATAATTGATAATTGATAATTGTTAATTGATA
>CAZSTX010000057.1:0-6819 GCA_964610025.1 uncultured Lentimicrobiaceae bacterium | reverse complement strand
ATACGGTGGATTTCCAATCACCGCGTCAAAGCCCACAAAGTCGCCATCATCATTCAGCACTTCGGGGAATTCAAATCGCCATTCAAAGGCGTTGTTATATATTTTGTTGTTTTTTATCTCCTCAATTTCGCTTTCTAATTTTTGGATTTGCTCGCTAAGTTCTTGAACTTTTTTATTCCAATCGGCTTTTTCCTTTTCGCTCATTTCAAACAATTGCCCTTGGTTGGTCATTTGGAAAAGTTCGCCCGAAAGTTTTCTTAACTTTTTCAATTTGGGGTCGTTTTGCGCAATTTCACTTCTAAAATCTGATTTAATTTGGGCAATCAGTTTTTCCATTTCTCTTTTTTGCTCTTTATTTTCAGCAGCTCTATATGTTGCAACTGCTATTTTATAGCTGTCTATTGTCCATTTACTCTTTTTTAAGGCTTGTTTTAAGTCAGCATCAATAGCAAAACGGCTCACCAAGGAGTTCCCACATTTAATATTAATATCAATATTCGGCAATGTCTCAAGTTCTGTTTGGTTTTTATAATAAGCATTTTTCAAAAGTTCTATCCATAATCTCAAACGGCAGATTTTTACCGAGTTGGAATTAATATCCACTCCAAAAAGGCAATTTTCAATAATGGTCTGTTTTTCGTGAAACAATGTTTCTTGTATTCGCTGGCTCTCTTTATTATTTAGGTTGTATTCAAAAAATTCTCCATCTTCGTCTGTTACCATTAATTCGTCATTTATCACTTCCACATGATATTCTTTCAGACGTTTGCCATCACGGTCTTGCAACACTTTTAAATCATTTTTTATAGCAATTATTTCGTTTAAAGCAGACACGAGAAAATGCCCCGAACCTACTGCCGGGTCGCAAATTTTGATACTATTGATAATGTCGTTGGCTTGTTGCCTGGTAAAAAGTCTGTCTTCACCTATTTGGTCATAAATGTCATCTAAGGTTGCAAAAGGCTGTTTGTTGATAGTATCTTCGGTGGTGTTGGGCAATGCAAAGTCCCCTCTTGAGAGAGGATTTAGGGGTGTGTCCTCATAACGAAATGCTGTTAAGTCTCTTTTTTCAAAGCCTTCAATGTAAATACGAATGGTTTCCAGAACATTTTCTAAATGGTTAAAAATGTCTGTATCAGGGAATCTTAAAACGTTTAAACCTAATTCGTTTAGACGGTATTCTTTTTGAAAATCTTTTTGCTGTGTTTCTTCCCAATTATGCGATTCGCCATCTATTTCAATTACGAGTTTTAATTCGTAACAAAAAAAGTCGGCTATGTAATTATCCAAAGGCTTTTGTCTATGAAAATCATATTTCCCCTCAAATTTTCCTTTGAGTTCTTTCCAGAGAATAATTTCAGATTTTGTACTGTTATTTCGAAGCTCACGTGCAAGTTCTTTTAGTTTTGGATTGTAGGGGATGATTTGTCTTCTTACACCTCCCTTGCCCACCTCAAGGAGGGGATGACACACCCCCGCCCCTCTCAAGAGGGGATGACACACCCCCGCCCCTCTCAAGAGGGGATGACACACCCCCGCCCCTCTCAAGAGGGGAGTTGCTGCTTCGTTGAATTTTTGTACCACCGCTTTACGAATAGTTTCGCGACACATATACATGGTGATAAAGCCCGGTGTAAAAAATGAGCCATCTTTATAGCCATTTATTTTTTCAAAAATCAAACCGAGCACGGAAGCATTTATCAGCGTTTTGTTGTCTTCTTGAATCTCTCCTCCTCCTTCTGCTCCAAAATCGTAGGCATCTAAAAACTCAAACAAATATTGAAGTGTATTCATATTGCCCGTTATTTTTCTGCCTTGCTGGTCTTTTAGAACGCTTTGGGAAAAAATAGGAATGGTTTTATTGTCATTCAAGTTGCTCATGAACAAAGTAATCTGTTCAAGTTCAGTAGGTTCAAAAAGCGAAGAGTTTAAATATGGAATTTTTTTAAAAGATTTTTTAACATCTTCGTTTCTATCCTCAAATTTTCGTGCTAACACCTGAAAAAACAAGCTGTTGAGGTCGTCATAGCTTTTTATTTTGTCAATATTTAAAAAAGAGTAGGATTTATCGCCTTTATGATAGTTGATAAGTTGGGCTTCTAACAATTTTAAAAACAAAATACGATTTATCCAAGTTATGGTAAGTTCGAGTGCTACATTAAACAATTTTTCTTGGTTTGTAGATCCAAATTGAGTTGGTTTTTCTATCCTATTCAGTTTTTCTAAGCTGTCTAACTGAATAATAGCGTCTTCGAGAATAGTTCCCGTATGGCGTTCGCCTGCTTTATTTCGTTCGATAAGCTTTTTACCTGCAATTTTGGTTTCTGTAAGTCCAATAATATGTAATAATTCGCTGTAAAAGCGTTTATCTAAACTGTTGCTGTCGTTTTTAAACGGAAGTTTTAAAAGATGTTCCGGCGATAATAATTTGAACAGGGCTATTAAGGTATTATCGTCAGTTTTGTCGGCGTTGCGAAGTGGTTTTTGATAATCTTGAATATTAAAATAGGTAAATTCAATTTCGTTAGAAATATTGGCAATAAAAGGTTCTGCAATTTGTGTATAAAAAAACTCGGTTGTAGTATCAGCTAAACGTCCATTTTCAAAATCGTTAAACTGTTTTACAAAATTTTTATTTTGTGCGAAAATTCTTTCAAAAACCAGCGCGTCAAAAATAAACCATTCGTTACTATTTGTTGCAATTAAGTGTTTTATTTCAAGATTATTAAAACTTATTCTTTCTCGCAAATAGTAAAGCACCAACTCTTGAAAAGCTTTAGCATTTATATTTTCTCTACTCATCATTTCCCACTTGTTGCTAAGACTTTTTGCTTCAATAATTACACCCACAGTTGATTGTGCAGTTTTTCCGTTATGAATAACAAGGTCATTTCGTCCTTTGGTGTTGATGAAATAATTGGGATCGTAATAAGTTTTCTTTAAAAAGTCGCCCACTAAATTTTTATGAAATTCTTCACTTTCAATGTCGTTTATTCTGTCGAGCAAAGTTATTAAATTCGTTTTGAAAGTTTCAATTTCAGCTCTGTTAGGCTTTACTTTTAGAAAAGCTTTGTTCAGCGCTTTTCGAGGTTTTAAGATGCGTATTTGCTCACTCATAATATTAAATCTTATTTTGTTCGCGAACCGCAAAAGCGGTTTCCATTAATCAAAATTTGTTTTAAATGTTAAATAATTACTCATAAATATTACCTATATGTGTCGACAAAAAAACATTTTTTTTATGTTGGTTGCTCATTTCATCTTGTCTTTTTCTTGCTTATGCTTAACTTATTTATACCTTTTACTAAACACCCGCTTGCCTAATATACATCTTGATTTTGCGAAGAGTATTTGCATTTGCAAATGTAATAAAAATTTTTGTTTAAAATAGTCAGAAGTTATTTTTCTTTTTCAATTGTCGCAAAATATTCAAATTAATACTTAATTTTTTAGCTAATGATGACTGATTCTTTCTTTCTAATGATAATTTAACTGCATTTTCTTTGAATGCTCGGTCATACGTTTTTTTTATTTTTTTATAATGCAAAGATAAAATTTTGGGCTTATCTTAATGCCTAAAATTTATTGAGGATACCATTTACTCTCATTTGAATCTGAGTTTAAAATTAAAACACATTAGCATTTTTTTTCTCTTTTTAATACCAAAATTAAGGGGATAAAAAAAGAAAAAATTAAAATAAATAATATTTTTATATATTAACTATTTATATTATAGCTTATTAAAAAAAATAAAATTAAAATAAAAAAAAATTTTTGTAAAAAAAATTTTGTATTTTTGAAAATAAATTTCAATACTATTTTTCATCATATGAAAAGACATCAAAAAATATTATTTTTATTACCATTTTCTATAAAAAAGCTTTGTTCTCATATGTCTTTTTATTTGCAGGAAGATAATATTTCTAATTATAAATTAATCATAAAAAATTAAAAAAAAATATTATTAATAATTAAAAATTATAAAAAAATGAAAAAATTTATTGTATTAATTGGCATGTTAAGTTTTATTTACTTAAGCTATTCGCAAAATCGGGTAACTTTTACCGAAAATTTTGATGGAACGGTTAGTTTTACTGCAAGTCCATCTAATTCGTGGACAACAGATGGGTCTTTATATCTAACGGCTCCGTATTCTTATCATGGGCATGTGCCTATTACTATGGGTGATTCCATGACTTTGATTACTCCTTATTATGATTTAAGGAACTATCAAAATGTCATGCTACGATTTGAGCATATTTGCAAAGTGACACTCAGTGACATATGCCTTGTACAATATCAAGAAATTACAGTGGGGTCTCCATGGCGCACAATTCCTATAAGCTCTTATCAAGGAGGAGGTGGTTATACGGGTGCTGTTTTTAATCATGCAAGTTATGCTGATTGGAAACAAAACGATTCGTTGGCTATTCCTAATAATTCGTGGTGGAAGCAAGAAGTATTTGATGTCTCGGGCGAAGTTTCTTTAGTGCAAGTACGCTTTCGTTTTATTATAAAACGAGGAAATGTTGCAAACACTCATTTTGCTTATGGATGGCTCATTGATAATTTTGAACTGATAGCATCGGTCGCACCTATCCTTTCGCCAACAGTTTCTTTTGAACCTCCTTTATTAAAAGATACAGTTTATTCAACAGGTCCTTTTGAAGTAAATGCCAAACTTGTTTCTCATAGCGGTTATTCTATGCTACAGCCAAAACTTATTTATACGAAAAATTATAATAGTATAATAACAAAAGATTCTATATTGATGACACATGTGCAAGGAGATACTATTTGGACGGCAACTATTCCTAATCAATATTATGGAACACATCTATCTTATAGTATAAATGCATATGATTCGGTAGGAAACTCATCATCGGTAAACAATGCTTTTTATACGAATCGAATCAATCATTTTACCAAAGACACCATAATAATTGGAACAAGTAGAAATACAATTACGTTTATTCAATATCAGACAGTTACGCCTATTTTAGGCGAAAATAGTTATTCCTGTATGTTGTATAATGTTGCCGATTATACCAAATATGGAGGAATTATCAAAAGCATAGCTTGGGAGCAGGCTCCTTATCCATCAGGACCTTATACATATAAAAATCAAAAAATTTACATGTATGCTGTTAAAGCGAATGAACCCCCTGCGGTTTATCAAGATGCTTATGCAAATGGATGGCAATTGGTGTATGAAGATTCTATTGTGTTTACACAAAATGAAGGCTGGATAAATATGACTTTGTCGTCTCCATTTTATTTGCCTCCCGGTTATAATTTGTATATACAAAATGAAAATAGAAATGGACATGCGCCAGCGACAACTATTCCTTTTTATTATACTTCTGCCCCTAATACTTTTAGAGGTGGCTCATCAAGTCAATTATTTCCTAATTATGGTGGAACTATCAGTGAATACAGAACCAACTTACGTTTAGTGATTGATCCTGTAGATTACGATAGTAATTCTGTTATGTTATATGCTGTAAATCAGCCTTCTGTTGAGTCGGTTATTAATCGGGATAGTGCAGTTATAGTGCAAATTAAAAATATGGGGATTAACAATTTAGATTCGGTAACTATTAATTGGAGTATTAACGGAGTTGTTCAACCGCCTTATAAATGGAAAAGTGCATCTACCGGTATTGTAGAAGGGTTTCTTTCTGATACCATACATATAGGCTATTATAACCCTATAGAAAGCGTAGATACTTTAAAATTTTGGGTAAGTTTACCCAATGGGAAAACAGATAATGTAATCGCTGACGATACCATGCGTTACACTTTAAATGCTTGTACGGGTATGCTTAATGGCGAGTATGTAATTGGAGGCGATACGGGTGATTTCCCAACCATTACGGCTGCTATTAATACTTTGTATTTCTGTGGCATGTCGGGTAACGTAACTTTTAAAATTAGTAGTGGCGAATACCCTATTCAAGGGTATACAGTTTTATTAGAATTTATGGAACCTATTACAGGTATGGGGGCTAACGACACTTTGTTTGTTACCTCAGCAACAGGAAGAGCCGAAGATGTAATAATATGTCCTTACACCTTAGGATGTGGGACTTACTTAAAAGATGTGAAAAATGTTATTTTTACGCATCTGACTTTTAGTACTAAAAATCAGATACACAACAATAGAGCTGTTGATATGTCTTCGGGCTGTTCTAATATTGAATTTAGTCATTGTATTTTCGATATAACACGTATGCAGCCTGGGGGAACAAATGGAAATGCATTTTGGATTCCAAGTAGTTCTTCTCCTGTTAATGGATTACGTATTAATTACAATACATTTTTAGGAGCTTATGATTGTATTTATATTGGGTCTAGTGCTACTAATAATAGAACGAATAATGTGGAAATTATTGGGAATCAAATGTTAAATTGTCATAGGTCAGGTATTTATAATGGTGGAAGTTATGTTGACTTTAAAAAAGTTTCAAACAACTACATTACTATTCATCCCAATTCTACTAACGCTAGTTTGTCTGGAATGAGAATAGCATCAGGTAGGGCAGACGAAATCAATAATAATACCATTATTGTTCCTACAACAGCTGCTGCTACACGTACGGTTTATGGAATGTATTTTGCTACAGCAACCAATTATATTAAAGAAATCTCGAACAATAAAATACATATTAAAGATGCTACTACAGCTTATGCCTTATATCTTACAGCCACAAATTTAGTTAATGATACAAATCAAACACTAATTAGAAACAATGAAATTATATCTAATTGCTCCGGAACCAATTATGGAGTATATGCTACCACTAACTATAATACACA
>CAZSTX010000056.1:0-7312 GCA_964610025.1 uncultured Lentimicrobiaceae bacterium | reverse complement strand
TTTCGAGTACGACAGTTTAGCAAACTGCTGGTTTAAGCCACTCACCCACCTCTCCTGCCTATCAAAATTGAAACGCAAAAATAGCTAAATATTCAATATAAAACATCGAAATTATCTCAATAAATAAAAAAAACATCGCATTCTATAGATTATCAAACTATTACACCTCATGTTTTACGCTTAATCTATAACCTACACCATATATATTCTCAATAATAACATGATTATCTTCATTCAAATATTTCCTTAATTTATTTATATACACATCTATAGTGCGAGCATTAGCCGTTTTCTTATTTTTCCATATTTTTTCTAAAATAGCAGTTCTATCAACTATACTTTCTTTTTTTTCACATAAAAATCTCAATAATTCAGATTCTTTTGGAGTTAATTTTATTTGTTTTTTTTTCTTTCCAATTAATAATTGTTTATTAGCATCAAAAATTAATATGCCAATAGTAAAGATTGCTAATGTATTTCTTTTTTGCAATAATTTATTAAAAGCTTCTTGTATTTTATTAAATAATTCGTCTATGCTAAACGGTTTTATAATAAAATACAAATCAGATAATTGATATTTTATCAACAACTGTTGGTCTGCAGCTTTTGCACACATGCAAACGATAGAAATATTAGCAGCATATTGGCGTATTTCTAATATAACATCTTCTATTTGAATGTCTTGCAATAAACTGCTAATTAATACTAAATGATAATCTTCTTTTCTAAGGACTTCGTCAAGTTGTAGCTTTGTTTCGCATATCCGTACTAAAAAATCTTTTGACATTAAAAAAAGGCTCAAAGTTTTATTTGAATACCTATTATCACCAAAAATAATAATCTTTTTTTTCTCTTCCATATGCTTATTTGCAGTATCTTATTAATCTTTTTTTAGCTTCTTCATGGTGTAAAGCTGCTGCTTTTTTCAAATCTGCACAAGCGCCATTCACATCTTTAAGTGCATCTTTGCAAGCTCCGCGATAAAAATATGCTTCACTCAAAGTGGCATTATATTTTATGGCTAAGGTAAAATCAGCTATTGCTTCGCTGTATTTCTCTTGCTCCAAATAGATTTTTCCTCTCGACAAATATATTTGCCACGACTTAGGACTCAATTGAATAGCTTTGGCATAATCGTTAAGAGCCAACGACTGCCGTTTTCTTTTTATATGATTTTCTGCACGATAAACATACACCATATAATCATTTTTATTTAATGCAATAGCTTTTGTAAAATCTCTCTGTGCATTGATAGAGTCGCCCAAAAAAGTATAACACAAGCCCCTTTTGGCATACCATTCCGATTGTTTTTTTCTAAAAGTTGTAATTAAATGGGTATATGCTTGCAATGCTTCTTTCAAATAATTTAATTCAAAAAACATATCTGCTTTTCGTTGACATAAATCTTCAGACAGCAAGCCTAAACTTGCCGCTTTTTTATAATCATTCAGCGACAAGATATATTGAGCTGCTGTTTGATACAATTTTCCTCTTTCATAATAAGCTTCAGCATATGTAGCATTCAATGACAAGACCTTTGTCAATTCGGCAATAGCATCGTGGTGATTTCCTAAAGCTTGCTGTATTAAAAAACGTTGATAATACAACTCCCACTCTCCGTCTTTTATTTCAATAAATTTATCATAATCGTTAAGACTTTCTTTTAATTTACCCATAGCATAGAAAATATCGCCTCTGATCAAGTAAGCATTATAAAAATTATTATTCAACTCCATCACTTTTTGTATATCTGTTAAGGCTTTTTGATAATCTTTTTTTATTTTAAAATAAAACTGTCCTCTATAATAATATGCTTGATAATAAGATGGATTTTTAATAATAGCTTGAGAATAATCAACCAAAGCCGAATCGTATTTTTTCAAAACTTCATATGATTGTGCTCGTCCAAGATAAGCCTCGTAGTAATAGTTACTTTTTTTTATAATTTCGCTAAATGTTTGTATAGCACCTCTATGATCGGCTCGTTGCTGTTTTGCTAAGGCTGCATCATATAAAATAGATAACTCTTGATTAAAAACATTATTCGGCATGCTTAAAAATGCGACGAATAATAATACTTTTTTTATTATAATTAACTGTTTCACCATCTTTTACAATTTACCTATCCATTGAAAATAAACTTGTCGAAAATTGATAAATTCATCGGGTATATCATCAAAAATTCCATACAAAGACGAACCACTTCCACTCATAGAAGCATAAATAGCTCCATTTTCATATAATTTGTCTTTTATCTCTTGAAGCAAAGGATAATGTAAAAAAATATATTTTTCAAAATCATTGACTATTATATTTTTCCATTGATATATAGGTTGTTGTATTAATTTACTTAAAGGGATAATGGGTTGTGATGCTTGCACCATTGCATAAGCTTTAGCCGTATTGATATGAATAGGAGGCTTGATTATATAAATATATTTTCCTTTTAAAGAAAATGACACTAAATGTTGTAACTCAT
Source organism: uncultured Lentimicrobiaceae bacterium (assembly GCA_964610025.1). GTDB lineage: Bacteria > Bacteroidota > Bacteroidia > Bacteroidales > WCHB1-69 > UBA5266. The sequence continues at coordinate 4,833 of CAZSTX010000056.1, read as the reverse complement.
CACCCTTTCCTGTACCTATAGCAGCCTTATTATCAATAAAAAAAACACAATCGCTTCCCAATTTTCTTGCATAATTTTTCAATACTTTTGAAGTTAATTGTAAATTAAAAAATCGATTAAGTAGTAATAATGTAAAAGCAGCATCGGCAGAACCTCCACCTAAACCTGCTCCCATTGGAATGTTTTTATATAAATATAACTTTACAGGAGGCAGTTGATACGCTTGTTGCAATAAATGATAAGCATGTATACACAGATTATCTTCAAGTATAGAAGTCGCATCTCGTCCGCTACAATCGAAGCTAAAAGTGTCGCTTTGCTGCACTTCGAGTATATCTCGCAAGCCATAAACAGGTACAAACACAGTAGCAATATCATGATAGCCATCACTGCGTTTGGCTATAATCTGCAAACCTATATTTATCTTACAATTAGGGAATATCAACATAGCTATAAAATAACTTAATATTTTTAAATGCAAATATATAGCTTTTTTTTTCATTATTTCAATATTTTTTTTGATTGATAATCAATTTATTTATCCTATAAGTAGTAGAATAATAATCAACAATCTTATCAGATTAGAAGTAATCTAACATTTTTTTATGTAATTTTGCTTTCTAAAAAGAAAGAGAAATACTATGTCGATTATTGTAAAAAATGTTACAAAAACTTATGGCAGTCAAAAAGCGTTAAATGACGTATCTTTTGAAATAAAACAAGGTGAAATTGTAGGATTGTTAGGTCCTAATGGAGCAGGCAAATCTACTTTAATGAAAATTATCACTTGTTATAAACGAGCTACTTCAGGCTTTGTAAGTGTTTATGGATTAGATGTAATAGAAGATATGCAAGCCGTAAAAAAGCACATTGGGTATCTTCCCGAAAACAATCCTTTATATTTAGATATGTATGTAAAAGAGAGTTTGGATTTTGTTGCACGCATGTATAAAAAGAAAAACAGAAAAGCCCGTATTGACGAAGTGATTGCGTTAACGGGATTGGAAAATGAACAGCACAAAAAAATAGCTGCTTTATCAAAAGGGTATCGTCAGCGTGTAGGATTAGCACAAGCACTCATTCACGACCCAGAAGTGCTAATTCTTGATGAGCCTACTTCGGGTTTAGACCCTAACCAGCTAATCGATATCCGAAATTTAATTAAAGATATAGGAAAATCGAAAACAGTTTTATTCTCAACTCACATTATGCAAGAAGCTGAAGCTATCTGTAATCGTGTCATTATAATAGATAAAGGTATTATTAAAGCCGACGATACTATCGAAAATTTACAAAAAAAATTAACTTCACAGTTTTTATTTACCATACAATTAGACAAGGCTATTGATATTCAAAAGTTTAAAAATATAAAAAGTATTATAAAAATAAAAGAAGCAGAAAACAACGTCTATATAATTGAATCTAAAATAAATATAGCTTCTCAAATACAAAAAACTATCATTGAAGAAAATGCTACAATGTTAGACTTTCAACGCAAAGACTATTCTATGGAAACTATTTTCCATCAATTAACCAAGAAATAAAAAAACAAAATGTATTTTATCAATTCTTTATTTTTATATGCACTCTTTGCCATAGCACTTCCCATTATTGTGCATCTTTTTAATTTCCGAAGATTTAAAATACTTTATTTTTCAGATACTCGATTTCTACAAAATTTAAAACAACGCACACAACGGCAATCTCAATTAAAAAAATTGATTATTTTATCATTACGCATAATAACTATTGCAGCCATTGTGTTTGCATTTGCTCGACCCTATATTCCTTTAGAAAAAACCAATCTCCCGACTGGCATTTATCATATCATACTTTATGTAGACAATTCTTTTTCGATGGAAGGTCTTTCTAAACGTGGAACCCTATTAGATGAAGCAAAAGAAAAAGCAAAATCTATAACAGCAGCCTATGGCGAAGAAGATAAATTTATGTTGATAACAAACGATTTTTCGCCCAAACATCAATATTTTTTTTCAAAAAAAGAAATTAAAAAAGAAATTGATGGCATTCAAATTTCTCCTACATCTCGCTCATTAGACCTTATAATAAATTATGCTTTATTAAACTCATCACGGCATCAGACTGCAAATCAGAAGACATATATTATATCCGATTTTCAAAAAAGCATGTCCAATTTGGCTAACCTTCCTAAAAATGAGAACAATTACACTTATTTTGTTCCATTAAAAGGCAATACCATCAACAATGTATATATCGATACAGCATGGTTTGAAACTCCTGTTTTTCAAACAGAACAACTAAACACACTGCATCTTATATTGAAAAATAGTTCGAAAAATGATGTTGAAAAATTACCTGTAAAACTATTTGTAAATAACCAACAAAAAACTGTAGCATCGGCAGACATCAAAGCCAATGGAACAACAGAAATAAAAATGAATTTTACTATCTTCGAGAAAGGATTGCAACATGCACATATCGAAATATTAGACTATCCTATCAATTTTGACGATAAACTTTATTTTACATTTTACATTGACGATAACTACTCGGTACTAACTATTTATGAAGAAAAAGAAAATTTATTTTTAAATGCTTTATTTCAAAAAGATTCTAGTATTAATTATGCTACTGTCAACGAACGAAATATTGATTATGCTATTTTAAAAAATCAAGATTTAATTATATTAGACCAAGTAAAAGAGCAAAGTAGCGGTTTTGTAAAGGCAATAGACGACTATGTGCGGCAAGGGGGCAACTTGTTGATAATTCCCTCAGGCAACAAAGAAGTTGCTATGAGTAATATTCTCAATCAAAGCCTTAACATTACTCGTTTTGAATATTTAGACAGTCAAAAAACACGTTTTGCATCATTAAACTTCGAACACAATATTTACAAAAATATTTTTGAAAAAATAGAAAAAAATATGGATTATCCCAATGTATTTCGTTATTACACATTAAGTAAAGGGATTTTTCAAGACAAACAAAGTTTAATTCGATTAGAAAACAATCATGATTTTTTATGTGTACATACTATCGAAAAAGGGAATGTTTACCTGCTTGCTGCACCTTTAGACGGCATTTATAGTGAATTTCAAAAACATGCTCTCTTTGTTCCAACTATTTACAATATGGCAATATTAGCTAATACACAAGAAAAACCTTATTATATCATAGGAGAAAACAGTCGAATTCCATTAAATAAAATTGAAATACAAACAGATAACATCATAGAAATAGCACATCCAAATACACATTTTGCGTTTATTCCTGAAATAAGAAATCAAATATCAGGAGTCAGTATTTTTGTTCACGATCAAATAAAAGAAGCTAATAATTATCTAATCAAAGACAAAGAAAATATTATTGGCGGCTTGTCATTTAATTATAGCCGAAAAGAATCGGAAATGACTTTTTACAACAAATTGGAATTAGAAAAACAAATAAAAAACAATGGATTAACGCATTATACTGTTCTTAATTTACAAAACAAATCAACGAATGCTATTATTAGCGAAATAGCAACATCAGGTATTTCGCTTTGGCAATATTTTATTTTGCTGGCTTTGTTATCTTTACTAATTGAAGTTTTATTGTTGCGGCTATGGAACCCATAAACGAAAAACAAATTTTTCAAATCAAATCGGCAACTGATTTTCAGAAAATGGCAATGAAAATCTTTCATTTTCAATATGAAAACTGTCAAATATATCGACAATATGTCAAAGGAGTAATACGCTCTATAGATACCATAAAAGACACAACACAAATCCCTTTTTTGCCTATCGATTTTTTTAAAACACATCGCATTATTAGTAGTAAAAAAAAACCTGAAATTATTTTCAAAAGTAGCGGCACTACAAACACATTAACATCTGAACATCATGTTGTTAAATTATCTATTTATGAAAAAAGTTTGTTAGAAACTTTCCGCTATTTCATAGGAGAACCTCATCATTTTTCTATTCTCTCTTACCTGCCCTCTTATATGGAAAACAATAATTCTTCTTTGTTGTATATGATGCAATTATTGATGAGTAAAAGCAACAATCCCTTCTCAGGTTTTTATTTAAACAACGAAGATAAATTAATCGAAAATCTACAAATACTTCACAATCAGAAAGTAAAAACCATATTGTGGGGTGTAAGTTTTGCTTTGTTAGATTTAGTTGAAAAATACAACATTCATTTTCCACATCTATTGGTTTTTGAAACAGGAGGCATGAAAGGAAAACGTAAAGAAATACTAAGAGAAGAATTGCACCAACGTTTAAAAAAAGGTTTTGGTGTTAGCAAAATCTATTCAGAATACGGAATGGCGGAACTTTTATCACAAGCTTATTCTATGGGGAATCAAACTTTTAGAACTCCTCCTTGGATGCGTGTTTGCATAAGAGATATTTACAACCCTTTGCACGTATACACTACCCCTAACAAAAGAGGTGGCGTTAATATTATTGACCTTGCAAATCTTTATTCTTGCTCTTTCATAGCCACTCAAGATATTGGAAAATTGAATAAATATCAATCTTTTGAAATTTTAGGCAGATTCGATTACAGCGACATCCGAGGCTGTAATTTACTTGTAGAAGAATAAAAAAATTGTTTATTTATTGTTACTCTCTCGCCCTTAACCTTCCCACTTGGGGAGATTTTAGAGAAATGTCTATACCCTATTCCCGTGCTACCGAGATGATTAATATAGTAGAAGTAACAATTCATAGTGCCGGAGGTTGGATGCCGCAGGGTGTCGTGAACAGAAAAACGTACAGAGGAAATCATAAGCTATGGGATTATTAATTAGTCGACCCTTAAAAACATTTTAATTTATTGAATATCATTAAAATA
>CAZSTX010000055.1:0-8525 GCA_964610025.1 uncultured Lentimicrobiaceae bacterium | reverse complement strand
TGACCCTCTGCTTGTAAGGCAGATGCTCTGAACCAGCTGAGCTAAACTCCCTTTTTGAATTTGCAAAGGTACAATTTTTTATAAAATAAAATTCATTGTCCTTAAAAAAAACAAAACGTATTTTATATCATTATTTATCAGCAACATAAATCTTATTTTCTATCAAAAAACATATTTTTTTCGCTTGCAGAAAGAGGAATTGCAAAAATTATTGGCATATTTTTATCAAAAAGTTGTAATTTCAATGCAGCTTTTCCTGCCGAATACATAATGCGATTGTCTAATTTGTAATGCATAGCCGAAGAGACAGCAGAACCTAAAGCAATTCCTAAATCAATAACATTAAATACACAAGGTGTAGCACTTGGTTTATCGGCACAATTAAATCCACAATATTGGCAATTTAATCCTTTTACTTCATCATAAACTGCTAATAACAAAACGGCTTGTGCATTTCTTACATTTTCTGCATCTCTTTTAAAAAAATCAGTAGCTACAGTTTTTGACAATTGGTCCATTGTTTTAGCCAATTGAAGTTTGTCGTTGTCTGTGAGCATTATTATCTCTACACTGTTTTTTCCTCTCGCTTTGGGAGCTGTTTTTACAGCTATCATTAATTGCAATCCTATTTCTTCTATTATTTTCTGAGTAGTTGTTGTATTTAATCTATGAATCATGTTTTTTTCTGCAAAAATACACTTTTATTAATTATCTTATAATTTAGACAACAATACCGTTATTCAAATTTTGTTGGATTTGACTATTATTATTAAGAAAAATTAAAATCTATTTTCTAAGACTGTTGTAAAATAGTTTAATATTCTATAATACAGTTCATCTCCTAATATAGCATCTTCTACTTCATAGTCAATACTTGGATTATCATTCACTTCGATTACAATTGCCTTATTATTAATCAACTTCAAATCAACTCCATATAATCCCTCTCCGATATAAGAAGTTACTTTTAAGGCTGTTTTAATAATATTTTTTGGGACTTTATAAATAGGAATGGTCTCAAAGCCTCCTGTTCTTGCTTTTCCTTGTTTTTCATGATTATATATTTGCCAATGGTTTTTAGCCATAAAATATTTGCACGCAAACAAAGGTTTATGTTCCAATATTCCTATACGCCAATCAAAATCAGTAGGAATATACTCTTGTGCTAACAAAACAGATGATTTATAAAAAAGTGCTTCTAATGAAAGGTTAAGCTCGTTTTTACTGTTTATTTTATGAATATTGTATGAAAAAGAACCATCAGGTATTTTTAAAATAAAAGGTAGTCCTAATTGATTAACAATATCTTCAAAACTATTTTTATTAGTACGAAATAAAAGCATTGATTGAGGTGCTAATATTTTTTCTTTTATTAATAATTCATTTAAATAAACCTTATTTGTGCATCGTATAATAGACAATGGGTCATCAATAACGACCATATCTGCTTGTTTTGCTTTTTGCGACAAATGATAAGTAATATGATTGAGTGCTGTTGTTGAGCGAATAAATAAAGCGTCGAATTCCATTAGTCTTGTAGCGTCTTCTTCGGTAATAAGTTCTGCATAAATATTCATTTTTTTTGCTACTTCTAAAAATTTATAAAGTGCTTTTTTATCACTTGGCGGAAAAGTTTCTTTAGGGTCATGAAATATTGCCAAATTATAGCGATATGATTTTGGGGATCGTGGTTCACGCCATATTTTTTTATTAAAACTATCTAAAGCATTGGCAAAAACATCTTGTTCTTTTTCTGTCAACTCATTTAATGAGAGTGCTTGTACACTTTCTATTTGATTTCGTGATTTGCTATAAAACCCTACACGTAAAATGGGACATGGGTAATAATCAAATATATAACGTGCTATTTTTTCCATTCCTTTTTCTTCACAAATACCAAAATAAATGTTTATATAAAAAATATCATCTGTTATATTGTTTTTTTGCATCCATTGATGACATTGCTTGTGCAATGTATTATCCATTCTTATCCCTGTTCCCGTCTCTAAACGATTAATTGTTTCTACACTTGGAATAATTTTATCGCCTCTTGCTTGCGCTAACAAAGAGCAATAATATCCTTCTGAATTATAATTAAGATTAGCACTTAAATTAATAACTAAGTTAGAATTAGTATTTTTTGAATTATGTTGTAAATAATCTGATACGCTTAATATTGTATTAGTTTTATAAAATGGATTCCACTCTTTTAAATCGTCAAGTAAAATTAAAACATGCTGCATTTTTATTAAAATTAAAAATGCAAAAGTAATTAAAATTAAAACAAAAAAAATAGCATTTTACACTATTCTACCCAATTATTTAACTGGCTTTATTTTAAAAATAAAACTAAATAAAATTTTCTTTGCATTGAAATAATAACTGTTTTTATTTCAACAGTAAAACAAATTAAGTTTTCATTTGTTATAAATTATAATAAAAATTTTTATTATTAGAAATATTATAACGTAAAAATATTATGAAAAAAATAATCGCTTTTGGCGCTTCATATAGTAAAAATTCTATCAATAAAATATTTGCAGAATATGCAGCTAAACAATTTGAAAATAGCACTATAGAAATTTTAGATTTAAACGATTACGCTCTTCCACTTTTCACCGTCGACGTAATTGCTTCAATAGGCGTTCCTGATAATGCCCAACGTTTTTTAGATAAATTATTAGAAGCTGATTTTCTTATTATTTCGATGACAGAACACAATGGAAATTATTCGGCAGCCTTTAAAAATTTATTCGATTGGGTTTCGATGATTCAATATCAAATGTTTAAAGGTAAAAATATATTACTTTTATCTACATCACCCGGCAAACGAGGTGGTGCTAGCTCATTAGAAATAGCAAAGAAATTATTTCCACTTCATGGTGCTTTCATTATTAATTCTTTTTCATTGCCTTCTTTTGAAAGAAATTTCGATATTAATAAAGGTATTACCAATTCTGAATTAAAGCAACACTTTATGGAAGTAATACAACAAACAAAAGATTATTTATCAGAATAAATATAAAAAGAGATATTATTAAAACAACCTATAGCATTTAGTATTCATCTCTTTCTTTTGCACGGCGAATATCTTTTTCTTTGATAGTATCGCGTTTATCATACATTTTTTTTCCACGAGCAAGACAAATATCAAGTTTGGCTAATCCTTTTTCGTTTATAAACAATAAAGTTGGAATAATGGTTGTCCCACTTTCATTCAATTTGGATTGTAGTTTTTTTAATTCTCTTTTTGTAAGTAAGAGTTTTCTATCTTGTTTCGGTTCATGATTATTATAGCTTCCTTGTAGATATTCTGCTATATGTAATCCTCTAATCCACAATTCATTATTAATAAAAAGACAATAGGCATCAGTAAGATTGGCTTTTCCTGCTCTAATTGACTTTATCTCTGTTCCAGTAAGTACAATACCTGCAGTGTATTTTGAAAGAAGAAAATACTCGTATTCTGCTTTCCGATTTTTAATATTAATAGAGGTATTATTTTCTTTTTTTTTAGCCATTGCAACTATTTACAATTAAATAATTGAAGTTATAGCACACAATTATTTTTGTTTTTTAAAATTAGCTATTCCTTCTTCTAAAAATCTCACAAAATTATCTATACTTAAATCAAACACTTGTGTTTGTTCTGTTAAAAGATTGCCATCAGCATCCATTATTACGTACAATGGTTGAGCATTAATATTAAATTGTGTAATTTGATAATTTAAATTTTTCTTTCCTAAAGTTTTTATAATTTTCCCATTATCGCCAACGACCCATTCTTCTTCAGGTAATTTAATAGTGTTTTCATCGGCATATAAAGCAACCATAATGTATTCATTCTGCAATAGGGGTTTTACACGCTCATTTATCCATACACTTTCTTCCATTTTTCGACAATTTGCACATGTTTTTCCTGTAAAATCTACAAACAGTGGTTTATTCACTTTTTTCGCATATGCTTTTGCTTCGTCTAAATCAAAAAAACCTTCAAATCCAGTTGGTAAATGAAGAATATCGGCATATTTTCTATCAATTGGAATAGTAGATACTTTAGCTGTATTTCCACCATATTCAACAATAGTACGTTCAATATTAAAATCTTGTGTTGTCATTGGCGGAATATATCCTGACAAAGCTTTTAAAGGAGCTCCCCATAGTCCTGGTATCATATACACAACGAAGGAGAACGTTATTAATGATAAAAACAATCGATATACTGATATACTTTCTACAGGCGAATCGCCTTTGAATTTTAATTTTCCTAAGAAATAAAAACCTAATAAAGTAAATGTTACTATCCATAAGGCTAAATAGGTTTCTCTATCAAGTAATCTCCAATTTTCGCTTAAATCTGCCATTGATAAAAACTTTAATCCCAAGGCTATTTCAAGAAATCCAAAAACAATTTTAACCGTATTCAACCAACTTCCTGATTTCATTCTTCCTATCATAGAAGGGAATATTGCTAATAATGTGAATGGAAGTGCAAAACCAAGTGCAAATCCTATCATAGAAATAAAAAACACCAAACTATCACTTGACCCTGATGCCATTTCTATAAGCGCTGCCCCCAATATAGGTCCTGTACAAGAAAATGATACTAAAACAGTTGTTAATGCTATAAAAAAAGAGCCTAAATATCCTCCTTTATCTGATTGTTGGTCTGATTTATTAATCCATGAAGCAGGTAAAGTAATTTCAAATAAGCCAAAAAATGAAAAAGCAAACACCATAAATATGATAAAGAATATTACATTAGGTATCCAATGAGTGCTTATGATATACATTGCATCTTTTCCTAAAAGTAAAGTTAGTGCAAGTCCTAAGGCTGCAAACATAAATATGATTGACCCTCCAAAGAAATAAGCCTGCTTTAATCCTTGTTTTCTGCTTCTTTCTTCTTTCATAAAAAAGCTAATAGTCATAGGAATCATAGGGAAAACACAAGGCGTAATTAAAGCTAACAAACCAGCTGCAAAAGACACTAAAAACACTATCCACCAAGGTTTTCCTTGTGTAGTACTGCCTACATGAACTGTATCATCTTTTTTCATTAGTTTTGGTGTCGTATCTTTTGATTCTTTAACTACTATTATATTTTCTGCACTTTCTATATTCTCGGTATTTTCATCTTTTACTTTTGTTTCCTCTCCTTCATTTTTTTCTTTTTCTCCTCTTGAAACCCCTTTGATTTTAAATAAAAAATCATCTCCTACCATTACACATTTCCCCTCTGTACAAGCTTGTGCATCAACAGTAGCTGCTATTGTAAAATCTTTTGAGGATACAACTTCTATTTTTTGCTTAAAAACAATTATCGATGATTCAAAATATCTATCAGTTCCATATTCATCTGTAACCTCTACATAAAGTGGTTCTGTTGTTTTTCCTACTAAATTATAAGCATTAGAAGGTTCGTATGTAAACACAGTCTGTTGAGTAAGTCCTTTTGTGTTGTATTGAGAATATAAATGCCAGTTTTTTTCAACTGTTGCTGTTATTTGAATTTCTATAATATTATCTTTTATTGCGTTCGTTTTATAAGTCCACTTCACAGGTTGGGATAACTGAGAAAATACAACTAATGTTTGAACTATTAAAAATAATGTAAATGCAATGTTTTTAATTTTTTTAATACAAGGTCTCATATTATATATTTTTTGCAAAAGTATAATTTTTTACTACATTAAATTATAGGTTAATTATTTTCACTAACAATTTATCTGTACATTTATCCATAAGTTGTTTAACGCTTTTATGAAAAATGGGATGTATATATGCTGGAGCTATTTCGGCAAGAGGTTTTAACACAAACATTCGTTCATGCATATGTAAATGGGGAATGGTTACATCTTCAGAGTTTATTGTTAAATTATTATAAAAAATAATATCTATATCTACGTTTCTATCTTGATAAATAGAAGTATTATTTTTTTCTCTTCCAAATTCTTTTTCTATTTGTTTTATCTCTTTCATTGTTTCGGAAGGTTTTAATTTTGTTTGAACATAGATTGCTACATTAACAAAACGGTATTGGGAGTGAAAACCCCAAGATTCACTTTCATAAAAATTAGATTTTTTGATTATATTTCCGATTTGTTTTTCAATTTTTTGAAAAAGCAAATTAAATTTCTCAATTGTATTATTTAAATTCCCCCCAGCAAGTAAGTAAACATCATTGTAATTTTCCATTTAAAATAACTCTTTCAACTTTATTATTTCCATATGAATAAGGCATATATTCGTAGGTAGGTATTTTTGATGTAATAAATAAATTAGCTATTTTTCCTCTTGCTATACTTCCTAAAGTGTCGCTACAGCCCATTGCATAAGCACTATTTAAAGTAGTAGCGTTAATTGCTTCTTCAGGCAACATATGATATAGTATACATGCCATTGAAAGAATTAGTTGCATATTACCTGATGGTGAAGACCCAGGATTAAAATCGCTTGCCATAGCAATTGGTAAGCCTGCATCCATCATTTTTCTTACTGGCGAATGAATCATTCCAAGAAAAAAAGCTGCTCCCGGCAAAACAGTAGGCATCGTTTTTGACTGAAGTAAACTATCTATTTCTGCATCACCAATATATTCTAAATGATCTACAGATAATGCATTGTATTTAACGCCAACTTGTACTCCTCCCGAAAAATCAAGCTCATTGGCATGTATTTTAGGACGTAATCCATACTTTAAGCCAGCTGCTAATATACTATCGGTTTCTTCAACAGTAAAAAAACCTTTATCACAAAATACGTCAATAAAGTCTGCAAGTTTTTCTTCTGCAACCATTGGAATCATTTCATTAATAATCAAATCTACGTATTTCTTTTGCTTTCCTTTATATGCAATTGGAATTGCATGAGCACCCAAAAATGTTGCTTTTATCGTCAAATCCGATTTTTCTTTTAATTGACGAATAACACGTAGCATTTTTAATTCATTTTCAGTATCTAATCCATAGCCACTTTTAATTTCAATAGCCCCTGTGCCATAGCTTTTTACCTCTTCTAACCTTTCCCATGCAGATACAAACAAATCATCTTCAGACATTTCATGCAATCGCTGTACTGAATTTAGAATGCCACCACCTCGTCTGGCAATTTCTTCATACGACAGTCCTTTTATTTTATCTATGTATTCTATTTCTCGACTATTTGCATAAACAATGTGTGTATGTGAATCGCAAAAACAAGGAAATATCATTTTATCTTCTGCATCTATTACTTCAGTAATTTGATGTGCCTCTAAAGTAAGATCGCTCATTTTTCCAAAGTCATAGATTGTATTTTCTTTTATTAATAGCCACGCATTTTTCAGTGTATTTAACTCTTGCATTTTAATACCTGCCCTATATGGAACACATTCGTCTTCAACCTGAATTAATTCTTTTATGTTTTTTATTAAAAGCATAAGAAAGTATCTCTTTATAAATAAAATTATAAGTTTTTTACATTACAAGTATCGTGCCTTTAAAGGTATGTTTTACTCCATTTACATTCATTATAAGAACATAAACAAATGTATTATCATGTGCTATTTTTCCATTTGAAGTTGTTCCATACCATTTAAAATCTGGAGTATTAGAGCGGAATACCCTATTGCCCCAACGATCAAATATATCTAAACTTAAATTAGTTATTTCATAATTATTTGGAAAATGTATTTCAAAACAGTCATTTAAGCCGTTATTATCAGATGGAGTAATTGCATTAGGAATAAACAATCTAAACTCACAAGAATCTATAAGATAAAAATCTGATACTTTGCAAGTCATTTTAGTAGCAGTAACACTATATACACCTGGATTTTTCACATCAATACTTGTAGATGTTGCCCCTGTATTCCATAATAAAGCCGAAACATCAACATTACTATTAGCAATAAGAATTGTTCGCATATTATTATCACAGAAATCATATAAGCTTTCTATTCTTACATACATATCTGTTAAATCGACCACTTCAATAGTATCCGAATTCAAACAATTATTTTTATTTGATACAGTTACAGAATAAAATCCTCCTTTAGTAACATTCAATATTTGGTTACGAGAACCTGTATTCCACAAATAAGAATAATACTGCGAACCAGGGTCTAATATTACAGGATAAATAGAATCATGACATACAGAAATATCTTCTCCTAAACTAATCTCTGGGATTGGATGTACTATTAATTTTAAGAAAGTAGTACTATCGCATCCATTTATATTAACTGTATGATTGACCTTTTCAATAATATCTTCTTCATAAGAATGAATAGTCTTTATATCAAATCCATTCAATGTATAGTGTTCTCCTGAACAAATAGAATCAACAATAAAAATTGAGTCTACAGGTTGTACATATAAAGTGATATTGGTAATACTGTCGCAACCATTTGCATTGACATCATTATTGGTATCTAAAATCGTATAGCCTGTAACGGTATAAACTGTAGGTAAGTTAAAGTTATAAGAAGTGTAAGTGCTTCCAGCACAAATAGTATCGACTATTTTTACGGAATCTACAGGACG
>CAZSTX010000054.1:0-8586 GCA_964610025.1 uncultured Lentimicrobiaceae bacterium | reverse complement strand
TCAATTATAAATTATCAATTATAAATTATCAATTATAAATTATCAATTATAAATTATCAATTATAAATTCTCCATTCTCAATTCTCAATTCTCCATTTTCCATTTTCCATTCTCCATTTTCTATCCGCTAAGTTATAAAAACTTTTGATAGCATGGGATGCGTTGGGTGGTTTTTTTATTTTTATTAAGTTTTGTGTGTTTATTTTGTTATTTGATTCCCCCAACCGACAAAGGCGGAACTATTATTTTGACCACTACATTTTTGCAGTCTCTTGATATTTTTTGTTCCGTTTATTTTGATTTACAGTCTTATTCGTGATTTACTTTCTCGCCTTTTTGAATTTTTAACTATTTCAAATAGGAAATAGTAAGAAAACTATTGTGTTGATAACTCGACAGATTAAAAGATAGTTTAAAATCACGGATTGTGCTTTTATACTATAAATAGAATCCCCTCCTAATAAATAGAATTTGTTAGGCAGATTAAAAACATTAACCATTATTGATAAGAATACGACGAATAAAAGAACCCAAATTTTGATTTTAGGGATTTTTTTATCCGATAAAACACTACGAATAAAAAAATGATAATCAACGAAAGTAATATCGGAATGAAATGAATACTCCATTGCATACTCAAAATAGTAGAACCTAATATATTGCTAATAATTTCATATATTTGAATATATAGAAATAAAACAAAATGCCATAATATACAAATTTATTTTCATTTTTCATATCTCATCATATTAAAGGTGTGTTATTTTAATATTATTAATGGTGCATTCTTTTTAAAACTTGAATACGGATTTAACCTATTTATTCTTCCTTTTTCTCTATCAGAGTTTCCGTCCATGATTCCTGATGACCGTCCAGCATGGCGTTCTTTTCCTGAATTGTCTTTGTTTTCAGTAGCCATTGCCGTTTTTGACGCTGGTCGAGAACTTTGGAAATACTATCATAAACAGCCCGAATGCAACGTAAACGCTTCACTATACGATATTAGGGAGCATTTTCAGGGAAGAAACGAAAAAGGCCGGATGAATACAAAAAGTTCGGACGAGACTTACATGAACCTCATTGGCATACTGCGAGACAACCTAGATGAGCTCGCCAACAAAATTGAGCCAAAAGTTTATGAATACGGGTTTTTAATACAATAATAAAAAAAACAATTAGTGCTAACAAGCGGTTTGGCATCAGGTGAGATATAGTTCCGCAAAAAAAAAAATCTAAATTTACAATAGAGGTAGCTATTTAACTACAAGATTTTTATCAGACAACATAAGCAACTCTAACCCAAGTGGCAAATTTACTCTTTCTTTATATATTTAATTAGCATACATATAAAATTAATTTAATTTCATTTTGAACAATTATTATTAAATTATGTTTGTAAAAACATATAAAAAATAATTAATTTAAAAATATTAAAAATAAATTTTATTATGGCTATTTCAACAATAAAAGTTAATGCAGTAATGAAAGACACCTTTCGCACCGAAATTCAATGTTCTAATCCTTTTGTTATAGACCAGCCTATTGCAGCTGGTGGCAAAAACGAAGGTCCTAATCCATTAGAAGTATTTTTATCAACTCTACCGGCTTGTATTTGTGCTATTGGACGTATAATTGCTAATCAACGCCGTATTAAATTAAACGGTATAGAAGCAAGAGTAGAAGGCGACATTGATAAAGACTTTCTATTAGGTATGACAAAAGAAGGTCGTGCTGGGTTTACCGATATCCGCTGCTTTGTTAAAATTGATGCAGACATGAGCGAAGAGGAAAAATCTAAATTCCTTCACGATATCGAAAGTCGTTGTCCTATTGCCGACAATATGCTTAATCAATCTAAGATTACAACAATATTAGAAAAATAACATTATAAATAAGACACGTGAAAGGATGTTTTGCTTGTTGAAATATCCTTTTTTTTTAGTTTTAATATAATGTATTGCTATGAATTTTTTAATAAAAATAAATAAAATAAGAAAAACAAGCAAGCAACTGCGTTTGAAAATCGGGCTTGATACTTTTATCCTTTCGCTTATAGGAGTTATTGTTTTAGCTTATTTTTGGTATGCACCAGGTATATATCAAGGAAAATTTACACTTCACGATATAGGGAATTATGGCATTACGATCATTTTCTTTTTTTATGGATTAAAACTAAACCCCAAACAATTGAAAGAAGATCTTTCTAATTGGAAATTACATCTTGTAATACAGTCAACTACATTTATAATATTTCCATTAGTTGTATTTATTCTTATGAAATTATTTGGCACATATGGAAATAATCTATTCTGGATAGGAATTTTTTATTTGGCAGCATTGCCTTCTACTGTTTCATCGTCAGTAGTAATGGTTTCTATAGCCAAAGGAAATGTCCCCTCTGCTATATTTAATGCTTCGATATCAAGTTTATTAGGGGTTTTTATTACCCCTTTATGGATGGCTATTATTCTAATAGCAGGCGACAACAGCTATGATGTTAGCAGTGTTATTATTAAACTTTTACTGCAAGTGCTACTTCCTGTTACAATAGGGATTTTATTACATTCAAGATTTGGACATTTTGCTTATAAACACAGCGCTTTATTGAAAAAATTTGATCAAAGCATCATTTTACTTATTGTTTATTTGTCTTTTTGCGAATCTTTTGCTCATAAAATGTTTGCAAACCATAGCTCTATAGAAATATTTCTTTTAGGGTTAGCTATGATAGCACTCTTTTTTATTATCTATGGAATTGTCAAGCTAATAGCAAGCTTATTACGTTTTAATAAAGCCGATTATATTACTGCTGTTTTCTGTGGGTCAAAAAAATCTTTAGTACACGGAACAATGATGGCTAATATATTATTTTCTAAAATAGCTGCTATAGGTCTTATATTATTGCCACTAATGATGTTTCATGCTTTACAACTTATTATAGTAAGTATTATTGCTCAAAAATTTAGCAAAAGAAACAATTCATAAAATTTTATGATAAATAAATTTACAAGTTTAATTTATTATTACAGCTAATATTGTAAGTTTCTTTTCGTTTTAGGATTTAATTTTATATTTTTGCAAAACTTTTTAAAAATCTTATTTAAATGAAACAATTACTCTTTTTAATTTCTATTTTATTTTTCACTCATTCTTCCCTATTGCAAGCCCAATCTGCTAACACAACTTTGCGAGAAAACAATTTAAAAGGAGAAATCAAGTCTATTGTCGAATACGAGTACGCAACAATAGATGATTCGGGTAATATCGAAGAAGAAGCAGAATCATCAAAAAAGGAAATCTTTACTTATAATCGTTCAGGAAATATTATTGAATATAAAGTTGTTGATTCAAAAGATGTAATAGGATTAAAAATAAAATATCAATACGAGAATTATTTACTTACAAAAGAAAACACTTATAATTCTAAAAATAAAATTACAGAACGTTGGGTTGCAACCTATAACGATAAAAATAAAATAAAAGAAGCCTATCGTGTTTATGAAGGGAATAATATTGAAAAAGTGTTTTATTCTTATGATAATCAAGCAAATATATTAGAAGAAAAATGGGTTTTAAACAATAGTATTCTATTCAATGTTAACTATATATATACAGATAACAATAAAACAGTAGAAAAACGCATTTGCAATGCCTCAAACAAAATTACAGCTATCGAAATACGCAAATACAATCATTCGGGTATTTTATTAGAAGAAAGTAAATTCGACTATAAAGATTCTTTAAAAGGAAAAACTATTTGTTTATATAATGAAAAAGGACAACTCATCGAAGAACAAACTTATAACAGCCATCTCCATTCAGAAGGAAAAATTGTTTTTACTTATGACAAGTATGGATATATTATAGAAGAAACATGGTATAACGCTAAAAATCAACAAACATCTCATATAACTAACACTTATACTTATGATAAGTTAGGAAATTGGATTGAAAAAATTGAATACGATACCGAAGTGCAATTTGGTATCATTTATAAACGTACTATCAATTATTATAACTAATGGCTATAAACGTATTACTTCTTGGTTCAGGAGGGAGAGAGCATACCCTTGCATGGAAAATAGCTCAAAGTAATCTTTGTAAAACACTTTATATAGCTCCCGGAAATGCTGGAACAGCACAATGCGGTGTTAATCTCAATTTTACTGACAACGATATAGAAAAAATAAAAGAATGTATAATAGAAAAAGGAATAGACATGCTCGTAGTTGGAGCAGAGCAACCTTTAGTAAATGGCATTTACGATTGTATTAAAAATGACAAAAAAACTAAAAAAACAATCGTTATAGGTCCTTCGCAAGCAGGCGCTTTATTAGAAGGAAGCAAAGATTTTGCTAAAGATTTTATGACAAAATATCGCATTCCTACTGCTGCTTATCAATCGTTTGATAAAAAAAACATAACACAAGCATTGGATTATATCCAAACACTTAAACCACCTTACGTGCTTAAAGCAGACGGCTTGGCAGCCGGCAAAGGGGTGTTGATATGCCACACACTTGCAGAAGCACAACAAGGGATAAAAGAAATGTTATTAGATAAAAAATTTGGAAAAGCAAGTGAAAAAATCGTTATTGAAGAGTTTTTAAAAGGCATTGAACTTTCTATTTTCATTCTTACCGACGACAAGCATTACCTTATACTACCTTCAGCTAAAGACTATAAGCGTATTGGAGAAAATGATAGTGGGTTAAATACTGGCGGTATGGGAGCAATATCGCCCGCTCCTTTTGCCGATGCTACTTTTATGCATAAAGTGGAACAAAAAATTATTATTCCTACTATAGAAGGATTGAAAAAAGAAAAAATTACCTATAAAGGATTTATTTTCATTGGATTAATAAAAGTAGACGACCAACCTTATGTTATAGAATACAATGTTAGAATGGGAGACCCCGAAACAGAAGTTGTTATTCCTCGTATCAACAACGATTTATTAGATTTATTTTTACATGTTGAAAATCAAACACTAAATAAAGTAACATTAGATATTAATCCTCAAGCTGCTGCTACTGTTATGTTAGTTTCAAAAGGTTATCCCGAATCATATGAAAAAGGAAAAATTATTTTCAACATCAATAATATAACTAATAGTTATATTTTTCATGCTGGTACTAAATTAGATAATACAGGTAACGTTATTTCTAATGGAGGACGCGTGCTTGCTGTTACCTCTATGGGAGCGAGTATTGAAGAGGCTTTGAACACCTCTTATAAAAACATCAATTTAATTGATTTTGAAAACAAACATTATCGTAAAGATATAGGGAAAGATATATTATAATTCTTTGTTTTTTAAAGGATTAGCATATATATTTAAAAATATATTTTTCAACTCTTCGTATTCTCCTTCAATTTCTTCTAAACCCTTATTCATGTATTGAATAAAATCTAATTTTTCTGCTTGCGTATAATGATTTGAATACATATCTGCCTTATTCAATATATCATAAGCAATATAATTTGTTTTCCATAAGTGATAATTGCTATGTATTCTTTTATCAATAATTTTAGCTAAATGTATAAATCTATCATTCTTTTGAAGTTTATCGCATTCTTCTAATTCTTCTTTTGTAATTGGGTTGCAAACTGCAAAATAAATATTTCCTTTCCATTGTGTAATTCCTTGAATAATACTTTTAAAATCTTCATCTTTTGCTTTTTCATATTTTTGATACATAGACACATATAATTCTGCTGTTTTTAAGAAAACACAAGGTTCGTATTCGTAAGAAATAGCTAAAGGAGTAATGTTTAATTCTAATAAGTTAGGAATAAATAATTTATTACTGCTGAGTGTAAACATTTTTAAAACAGCCATTTCTGTTTTATCGTTTCCATCTTTAGTTCTTCCATTGCGTTGAGCTATCCATATTGATTGTTCTTTTTCTGTAATAGTATAACGCATATATGACGATACATGCACAGAATTTCGATAAAAATCTCTAATATTCCCTCCTCTTGCTATTTTAAACATTTTATTCATTTTTCCTATATCTATTGCTAATTGATTTGACATGAGATTGCTTCCAAAAGTAATTTCTGAAGTATCTAAATTATTGTCTTTTAATAAAATTTGCAAAATAGCAGAATCTAATAAAATATCTCTATGATTACTAATAAACATTGATTTTTTTTCATTATTCAGTTTTTCAAAACCGCTATGTTTTAATTCTGATGAAGTTTTATTAACAATGGCTTTAATAACTTTATACATAATTTTCGTTTGAAAATCTTCTACAGTTTGAATGTTTTTAAGTATTGTCAACAAACTTTCTGCCTCTTTATTAGAAAATAAATAATTAAATATTAAAGGTATATAGTTATTTTTCAATACTCTATTTATAGCTTCTGGAATTTCACTATCATTATAAGGTCTTGTATCTTCAAAAATAGAACTATTCATGGTATTTTATTCTTTATTAAAATCAATTTTATTTCCGTTTATCAATAAATTTAATAGGTTTTCGATTAATTTCGGGTAGTTGTATTTTTTTTATTACTTCTATAGGTGCTATTTTTATTTTAGGAGTTACTCTTATTTTTGCACGAAATCTATTTTTTAATAGAGGTATTATTTCTTCATTTTCATTTTTAACTCCCACTATTACAGCAACATCATCCATTCCTACTTCATTAGTAGTTACTTCTATCAAATAATTTTCTATAAAATCTATATTATCTAATATATCAAAAATAGCAGCTGGATAAATCGTAGTTCCTTTTAGTTTAATCATTTGATTTTTGCGTCCTATAATTGGGCTAATACGCATTGAGGTTCTTCCACAAGAGCAAGGTTCGTAATGAAAGCGACACATATCGCCTGTCTTAAAGCGGATTAAGGGCATCCCTTCTACTCCTAAAGTTGTAATAACCAATTCGCCATACTCTCCTTCTTTAACAATATTATCTTTTTCGTCTAACAATTCGCAGATAATCAATTCGGGGTGATGATGCCCTCCTTTACCTGCATCGCATTCGCAAAAAGAAGTACTCATTTCAGTTGAAGCATAAGTAGAATAAAGTTGAATATCCCATTTTTCTTTTATTTTTTCTCCTAGTAAATTAAGTGTAAAATCATTTCTACGAATATTTTCACCTATACAAATTGCTTTTTTTACACTCGATTTTTTATAATCAATCCCATGCTCTTTAGCGTATTGAATAATTTTTAAAATAAATGAAGGTACGCAAATAATGGTATCAGGATTAATGCGTTGAATAGTATCCCATTGCAACTCAGGCATGCCATTTCCAACTCGTATAACACTGGCTTTCATCATTCTAATCCCTAAAATATAAGCAAAACCTGCCATAAAACGTTTATCTAAAGTGGTCATTAATTGATAAATATCACCAGAATTTCCTCCTGCACAAGTAAAAGAAATGGCTTCGTTATAAGCCAATCTGTCTAAATCTTTATCTGTCATTGCAAAGGTTGTGGGAGTGCTTAATGTTCCCGAAGTAGTAATATAATCCACTATTTTCGAAGAATCAACAGAGATAAAATCCTTATTATGTTGTTGTAAATTTTCCTTAGTAGTAAAAGGGATATATTGTAAATCTTCTATTTTTTTTATTTTTTCAATCGCTATTTTTTCTCTTTTAAATAATAATTGATAATATTTTGATTTGGCATTAGTATATGCTAATACTTCATGTAATTTTTTTTCTTGAAAACTTTTGATGGTTTCTAAAGATTGATATTCTATTTCTGGTTTAAAATTCATATTTTTTATTTTAAAAATCCGTTTTCAACAAGCCATTTTATAAATAATAAAGTCCAATTACCAACTTCTTCTTTTTTATTTTTTTTATTCCAAATCCATGCCCGCCAGTATTATAAAGGTAAAAACGATGATTGATATTTTTTTCAGACAAAGTTTTGTCTAATGCGAGACTGTTTCTATAATCAACGACAGGATCGTCTTTAGTTGCAATTAACAATACAGGCGGCATATCATTAGGGATTTGTAATTCTAATGAAAATTTATTAATATTGCTTTTTGTAATTTCTTTTCCGAAAAAATTTCTTCTTGAACGCAAATGTGCTAAGCTATCTTGCATACTCACAACAGGATATATAGGAACTATAAAATCTGGCTTTAAACTACAAATAGTATTAATGCCTAAAGATTTTAAATAATTTTCTTTATGAAATACACCGCCCATTGTTGCAAGATGCCCTCCTGCCGAAAAACCCATTACGCCAAGTGTATTAATAAATACATTGTATTTACTCTCTCTCACATAGTGTATAGCTCTTTGCAAATCTTGTATCATAGCAGGATGATGGTACTTATTAATAGCTACTCTATAACGCAAAACAAATGCTGTTATCCCCTGAGTATTTAACCATTTTGCTACAGTAAATCCTTCATGCAACAAGCCTAAATGGTGATAGCTTCCTCCAGGACAAACAATTACACCAATATTAGTAGCTATTGAATCTGGAGCTGGGAAGACATACAAACGTGTTGGTTCACTTTTCATTCCTTTTATTTCTTTCCATAAATAGATAGGTTTGAATTGACTATATCCTATATTTATGAAAAAAAACAATAC
>CAZSTX010000053.1:0-9751 GCA_964610025.1 uncultured Lentimicrobiaceae bacterium | reverse complement strand
ACCTGACGACATTGCTCTAATTTTCGCAGCAGTGTCGGACTCTACGGGGAGAAAATAATAGAAATTTACGTTCTTTGAAATTTATGGGAAAGATATATGATTTATTAATAGTATAACCACCATAAATATTGTAAAATATATTATTTTTGTAAAAAAAAACATGATACCATTCGATAGACTTAAAGATATAACTATCATATTATTGCGAACTACAGACGAAGAACAATGTTCGACAATTCACACTAAACATATTGTTTTTGGATATATAGCAACATTTTTCGGAAAATGTTTTATTGCTTTTCAAGAAAATGCTATGTGTATGATGCATTTTACAGATACGCCTTGTAACTCCTTAGAAGAACTAAAAAACAAATGGAAAAATGCACATTTTATTGAAAATAATTCATTGATTGAAGAAAAGATGAAGATGATTTTTTCTTCTAACAGTCGTACTTCATTAACTATTTACCTACAAGGTTCTGACTTTCGTTTTAAAATATGGGAGGCATTATTAGCCCTTCCTTTTGGTGCAACGCTTAGTTATGAAGCATTGGCTCAACAAGCTCAAATGCCTAAGGCTGTGCGTGCAGCAGCAAGCGCTGTTGCTAATAATCCTGTTGCACTACTGATTCCATGCCATCGTATTATACGTAAAAATGGAGATATTGGCAATTATCGTTGGGGAAGTAAACTAAAACAAGAAATAATAAATTGGGAAAAAACTTTTATAAAATAAATTCCAATTGCTTGAACAAGTGATAGAAACAATAAGAATTAAAATAAATTTACTTATTTTCAATTAGAATTATTTATAATTTTGTATTTTTGCATTTAAATTTAATATCAATATATAAATGAAAAAATTAGTTTTATTAAGTATTATTATTGCATTTTTATTGCCAGCTAAAGCTGACGAAGGTATGTGGTTGCCTTATCTTTTAAAACAACTAAACGAAAAAGACATGCAGTTGCAAGGGATGAAAATCACAGCAGAAGACATTTATAATATCAACAAAAGCAGCTTAAAAGATGCCATAGTGCTTTTTGGCGGTGGCTGTACAGGCGAGATAGTATCAGACCAAGGGTTGCTATTTACCAATCATCATTGTGGATACGGCACTATACAATCTCATAGTAGCCTTGAAAATAATTATTTACAAAATGGTTTTTGGGCTATGAATAAAGAAGAAGAATTGGCAAATATTGGCTTAACAGTTACCATGCTTGTTTACATGAAAGATGTTACCAAAGAAGTATTAATGAATGTAGACGCTGATTTAATGACCGAAAAAGCACGAGCATTGGCAGTTGAAAAAAGCATCACTAATATCATTAAAGATGCAATAGAAGGTACACATTACACAGCTATTGTCAAACCTATTTATGGAGGAAATCAATATTTATTATTTGTAAACGAAGTTTTTAAAGATGTTCGTTTGGTGGGTGCACCCCCTTCGAGTATTGGTAAGTTTGGTGGTGATACCGATAATTGGATGTGGCCACGACACACTGGCGATTTTTCCGTTTTTAGAATTTATACCGATAAAGATGGCAAGCCTGCTCCCTACTCTAAAGACAATATCCCTTACAAACCTAAAAAACATTTAACGATTACCTTAAAAGGTGTAGATACCAACGATTTTACTTTTGTGTTTGGCTATCCAGGCACTACACAACAATTTATCACATCGTGGAATGTAGATATTATACAAAATCATATCAATCCGATTGCCATTGATTTACGCACAAAGCGTTTAGATATTATTAATCATTATATGAAACAAGACGAACTTACGCGTATACAATATGCAGCTAAAGCTGCGGGTATTGCAAACGGCTGGAAAAAATGGATAGGAGAAAATAAAGGATTGATACGTTTAGACGTTATCAATAAAAAGAAAGAATTAGAACAATCTTTTAATCAGTGGATTGTCAAAGATGATGCCCGCAATAAAAAATACAATGGATTGCTGCCCGCTTTTGAAAATTTTTACAAACACTACGCTCCTATTGCTACTTCTGCAGCCTATTTTAGAGAAAGTATTGTGAATATTGAACTCTTAAATTTAGCTGTAAGTTTCAATAGTTTGATAAAAGAAAGTATTGCTTCGCCTAAAATGAACGATAAAGACTTAGAAAAACTACGTAATAAGTATATTAATTCAATCAAAGCATTTTATAAGAATTACAATATACAACTTGACAAAGAGATATTTATACTCTTAATGCAAGCCTATTATTCGCAAGTCGACAAAGCATCTTTGCCTTTAAAAAGTGCCAAAATAATCAATAAATACAAAGGCGATTTTACTAAAATGGCAGATTTTGTTTACGCAAAATCGCTCTTTGCTAATTATGATAAATTAATAAATTTTATATCTAACTATAAACCATCTCAATATAACACCTTAATGAACGACCCAGCTTATGCGCTTATATATCCTTTGCGGCTTCAATATTCTGAAGAGACCTATCCTAAATTATTGAGTTTTCGTACCGAAATCGACAGCCTCGAAAGAATATGGATAGCGGCATTAATGGAAATGCAACCCGATAAAATTTTTTATCCCGATGCAAATCTTACCTTACGTGTTGCTTACGGAAAGGTAGATGGTTTTTTCCCTGCCGACGGGGTGAAATATTCACACTATACCACTCTCGAAGGAGTGATGCAAAAAGAAAGCACAGGTATTTACGATTATATTGTAGATGAGAAACTTAAAGAATTATATAATCATAAAAACTATGGCGATTATGCTGACGCTAATGGCAATATGCCTGTAGCTTTTTCCGCTAGCAATCATACAACAGGAGGTAATTCTGGAAGCCCAATACTCAACGCAGAAGGGCATTTATTAGGGCTAAATTTTGATCGTTGTTGGGAAGGCACAATGAGCGACATACAATACGATCCCGATTTGTGCCGCAATATATCGGTTGATATTCGTTATGTGCTGTTTATTATTGATAAATTTGCTGGTGCCAAACATCTTATTGATGAAATGGATATAGTAAAAAAATAATTATTTTACACAGTTTAATTAACAATCCGTTATAAGAATATTTTTTTATAACGGATTCTTTTTATAAGATACTATTCTAAAAACAACACTTTTTTGGGACATAAATTAGCTTCAAAGCTATATGCTAATTTGCCATTTTTATCAAAACAATGCACATCTCCTTTCGATTGATAATCTAAAGCATCGGAGATAAAAATATTACCATTTTTCGGATTGATATTTAAAGCATAAGGCATTTTAATTTTTATATTATCTTTAATAAGCGAATGAGTAAGCATTGTTTCCGATTGCCAATCAAACACTTGTAAATGAAAAGAAGCATTTTGATTATCAATATAATAAAAATACAACAATTCTTTATAGATATCGAAATTAGAAATGGGAAAATCATAGGTTTTAATAAGCTCATCTGTTTTAGTATCAATTTTTTGCAAACAAGCATCTCTATCACTATAATTTCCTAAAGACAACACAAATATTTCTTTTTTATCATTCGCTTTTATAAGAGTAGGATTGATAGATAGTGTTATTTTTTTTAACTCTTTCAATGAATTAATATCAATAACCGATAGCGTTGAGTCGTAATTTGGATAATTTAAACCACCCGAATTACTAACATACAACTTATTGTCTACCACACAAATTCCATCAGGATTTTCGCCTATTTTTACAACTTTTTCTACTTTTAAAGTATTGGTATCTATTCTAACAAGCGTTCCATCGAAACAACAAACATATATTTTATTTTTATGACTTGCCAAACAACGCGCTTGCCTGTTTTTAGCATCCTCATCCAGTATAGGGATTTGACGAATAGATTTTCCTGTATAAATATTGATAACATCTATTAGTCCTGAGCCTGTTACCGCCACATAAGCTTTTGAACCATAAATAATTATATCGTTAGCTATATCGCCTAAACTGCGTTTGTTTTCTTGCATAAAAAAATCGCTCAATACTTTTTTTGTTTCTGAATGATAGCCAGTAATACTGCTATTGTTCATATTCCACAATCCTTCGTTGAGCACCCAAATATTGAAATCATAACTAACTTCGTCTTTCTTATTGTTTTCTTCACAAGAATAAAATAAAAAAAGAAGCAAAAAAGATAAACCCAAATATTTTTTAAGCATTTTAATGTTGTTTTATAATTTTTATATATTTTTTATTGTGATTGATTAAATCAATTCCTACATAATAAACTCCTGCTGCATAAGCTGACATATTGATGTGAAAAAAATCGTTTTTCTTATCAATTTTATTGATAATCTGCCCAATAGCGTTATACAACACGATTTGTTGGCATTCTCCTTCTATATTAATAAAATGGGTGCAGGGATTGGGATAGACTTTGCAAGTTATTAGTTTACAATCGTTAACGGACGAAACAGCATTATGAAGCACCCCTACTCCCGCTAAATCAAATCCACCAGATGGAAAATTAGTAGGATATGGGTCGTTAATTATTCTGCCATCAGCATCATAACTTGCATAGGCCGTATCGATGCTACCGACTACATCTATTATTTTTACATATTTAATATTATTAATATCAAGGTATTCGCTATCAATTAATTCGTTTAAATCAAAAGGGGTTCCCCAAGCCATTCTGTATTTTCCTGCTAAATTATTAATATGCCGAGCATCTATATTGCCAAAACTTCCAATTTGCTGATTAGTCGGAGTATGCGATGATGCTGGAAAACGAATAAAATGTATGCTGTCAGAACTTACTTCTACAAAAGCCAGCTCTAAAAACACATCGTTTATTGCGTTTTCAAATACTAGAAAATCAGGTCCATCGCCATTTACGATAGGCGTATGAAAACTTAATACTGCAATGCCTCCATCGCCTAAACTAACAACATCGGTAGCATCGCTATCGCTAACAGCACCCAAAGCATTTTGCTCATTTCCATAATTTACAAAGCCATTTTCTGGTTTAGCTATATCTTGATAAGCGCGTATTATTTTACAATTATCAGCCCACGAAACAATGCGTTTATCTTTGCAGTGAATAGCTTTACAACCTTCTGTTCCAACTACTCCATCGTATTGTGCATAAGCCAAATAAGAATAAAGCAAGAAAAATAAGAATAAGTATTTTTTCATTTTTAATAAATAATTATTTTCATTGTTTTATTTAAATTATTCCCCTGTATGCGAAGAAAATACATTCCTTTTGAAAAATAATTTACATGAATGGTTTTCAACAACTCTTTATCAGCATGGAATACATCGCTATATAATATTTTCCCATTAATATCAACAATACTCATCTTTAACTTTTCTTTTACTCCTTGCATAGCTATATTTATAAACTGATTGCTTGGATTAGGATATATTGACACATTTTCGTTGGCAATACTTATTTCATGCACATCAACATCGTTATTTGGCTTGCTTACAGGAAGTATAGGAATATCCCAAGTGTAGACCCAATCGGTATCGGACAGCCCACAAGACTCATCTCCAAATTCGACTATATCATTAGAATAAACAAATTGAGTTTCAATTCCAACAGCGCCTCCTTCGTTAATGTTATACATCCAATAATCTCCCGATAATCCAAGATTGTAAACACTGTCTTTGTAGGTAATATCTACTATATATCCTCCACCATCGGTAAAAATAATACGACTATCAGCAGCTGCAATATCTTGTATTATTTTGCTAACAAGCACACTATCTTCTTCGAAACAATAACCCCAAGCAAACGCTATTTCGGGATTACACCAATTGACAATCAGAATAGTTTTATTATTCCCTTCTCCTACCCAAAATAAAATATCGTCGAATGATATTTCATTTGATTTTAACACTTTATTTGTATTATTTTGTTTTTGTGCAAAAACTTGAAAACCAATGCTGGCAATTGCAATCAATAAAATTGTTTTTAGTCTCATTTTTTTTTTATTATTGTTTTTTTATTTAAAATTGATAAATTATTTTCCCTTGATATTGTCTTCCTGCCATAGGATAGTTTCGTATGATTTCATATTGTTTATTAGTAAAATTTAGCATTTCAAAACGAAGGTTGATAGTAGCAGTTTTAATTTTAAAATTTCTATAAATAGCAATACTATGTTCAGTAAATGCTTTCAACATATTTTCAGGTATATTTTGACTTAACACATAACGTTTACCAGTGTATAACAGCGAATAAGATACATTAACATACTGTGTTTTTAATGCCAACACTCCCGATGCTGTATGTAAAGGAGTATAAGGAATTTGATGTTTGTAAGACTTCGAGTAGCTATCACTTATATCAATAGATTGTTGAAATGTATAATTAACAATCGTTTCTAATTTTAGTCGTTTAAAGATTGTATTTTCTATAAAAACTTGCACTTCAAGACCTGTAATGGCTACTTTTCCAAAATTTAGCATCGACCACATAAATATATTTTTATTAGGTATAGCAACAATTTTATCTTTTACTTGATTGTAATACACATCGGTAGTAATAGAAAAATAAGGTAAGTAATAATGAATATATTTTGAATAAGAAAATCCGAAATTAAATTGGTCTATATTTTCTGGACGTAAATCGACATTCCCGACTAATCTGTAATACAAATCGTTGAAAGTTGGCATACGAAATATATGTTTATAAAAACTACGAATATACCATTCTTCTTTCAAAATGGGTTGATAAGATATTTGAAAAGTTGGTGTCCATTTATGGGTATTTTTGCTTTTTCTATTGTCAATAGTCCAATCTGCATAATAACTATGCAATAAAGTAGCCGATAAGATAATTTTCTTTTTTTCAAACAATGCCGATAATGCTGTTAAAACACTGAGACGAGAAGGATTTAAAAAGTCTTCGATATCTGCATTCATATTACTATAAGTCAAATCGTTAGATAAAGATGTAGCAAAATAAGAAACCGGTGTATATAAAATAATTTGCGAACTATATATTTCTCGTTGCCAATAGTGATTGTCAATTTTTTTTTCTTTATTTAAATAGTTAGAATCTAAATAGCGTAAAAAAGCATAATTCCATTTAAGATTAGATTGAAATTGCACTTTTTTGTGTACGTTGTTTTCATAATGTGTTTGTATAAACATGTTTTCATCCCACATACGTTGCTGTAAAGCAGTAGTATAAAAAATAACAGCTCCCGGTAAACCTTGTTCCGAACGATAATAAAAAATAGTAGTTGATAATTTTTGTTTATTACTTATCTGAAAATAAGCCCCAGCATTTAGTCGAAGCATTTGCATATCTGCATGCTGTCTTCTCGACAATATGATACTGTCGCCATTGTCTATACTAAAAGGATAATTGCCTTTATGATAAAGATACTCTCCTGATAAAAAAGTAGCAATTCGTTTTGAGAGCTTTGTTTCGATAAGAACAAAAGGTTGAATTAAGGAAAAAGAACCAGCTCGAAGAGAAAACTTTAAGTTTATTTTTTTTTCTTTATCAAAAACAGGTTCACGCGTGGCGAACTGCAACACATTGGCTGATGCTAACAGACGTGCCGATTGATAAATACTAACATTATTAGCATTTACTAAGCGAATTTCATCTATATTTTCTATAGAAAAACGTCCTATATTAATTTGTCCGGTCTGGCAGTCAGAAACGACAAAGCCATCGTAAGATACTGCGGTGTGATTAGCACCTAAACTTCTTATCGACACTGTCTTAAGCCCTCCTATTCCCCCGTAATCTTTAATAATAACACCCGATAAATGTTTTAAGGCATCAGACAGTTGTAAAACAGGCATTTTTTCTAAAAACAAACTATCTATCTTTTGCACTCCCAATTGTTTGTCTTTATCAATTAAGCGTTTATCTACAACAATTACATCTTGTAAGGTTTTAGATAAAACAGTATCTATCTGGGCTTCACTATTGAAACTCATACTCAAAAAGAGTAAGAAAATGATATTATATTTTTTAACAACCCACATAGTTCTTTTTTTAATGCTCCATCGACTTTAAAAATAATTGTCTTCAAAGTCTTTTGAAATAAAGTGCTATGCTAAATAATGATTATCACATACAGCTCTTTCCTCGAAAGCCTTTGAACACTCATTTGGCAGGTCTTCTGACTTACTCCTATTTTGAAAGCCTTCCCATTTCTATTGATAGAAACAGTGGCAAAAGTTTTCCAAAACATTAAAAGAGCTTACAGCAGCGGGACTGTCAAGGATTTACACCTTATTCCCTTTTCATCGTACGCCTTTTCAGGTTTAAGAACCAAATGCGATGCAAAAATATATATTTTTTTAATACGATTAGGTAAAATAAAATATAAATATGTATTATTGCAAACTTTTACTCTATGAGCTACTCTAATAAGTGTGTTGGGATAAAAGAAACACTACTATTACAAACAAATTTGGCAATAATAACACAAATAAAAGCGACATAATATAAGTTGACTACTCCCCTAACTATCTTTTAAGTATATAAAAAAAAAGGATGCTCTTTTTTTTGAGCATCCTCCACAAAATGAGGTGTGTAATAATTAAAAATCTTTATTTCTGTATCGTCATTTTCTTTACTAAACGCTGACCATTGTAATCAATACGATAATAATAAATACCTTCTGATAATGTTGAAATATTCAACTTAATATAATTACTGCCAGCTTGAGCTGCAATATCTTCTCTTTGCAATACCTGACCTGTAATACTTATGACTTCAAAACTTACATTGCCTGCTTCTGGAATACTAAACGGTATGTTAGTAGTCGCTTGGGCAGGATTAGGAATGTTTTGACCAAGATAATACCCTGTATAATCATTTTCAGAAATGCTAACTGTTGATGATATATCTAAATCAACTTCATCGGACTCGCCACAAATATTAACTGCTTTAACACTCAATTTGCCACTACCTGCATTGTTTATTGTAAGCTCTATAGATTCAGTATTGCTACTACCTGTCCAATCATTGTTAGACATACTCCACACATAATAGTCAGCATTTTCTACAGCATCTACATAATAAGTATATTTACCAGCTGTTGTTATCGAAGCATTACCGTGAATAACAAGTGGTGCAGTAGGTAGAGTACATAATAGTTTTAAATTCAAATTAATAATGCTATCGCACCCATAAATAGAATTATAAAACAATTGATAAACACCTGGTGCATTGAAAACAGTATCACCATAAGCGTAAGGGAAATCATCTGATGGAATTGTTATAGTATCAAATTTATTATAAGTAGGTCTTACATAAAACTGAGAAAACGTAGTATCGTTTGCACTATTGCTATCTAATTTAGAAATGTAAGCAATAACATTACACAAGCCTGTATCTAATAAAGATAAACTATTATTGATAACAATATTTATAGCTTGCGAGGCAAGTAAATTACCTGCTGATATAATAGTATCCTTTTGATAATTGATTGCTCCCGTAATTTTTAAATGTACAGATATAGGAGTTGTACTCATATCTATATCCATTAAAGCTACGTTTGTAACACTCACTTCAACTGGGGTGGTAGTAGTATGACAGAAGTTAGCATTGTTAGCAGGTGTGATTATTGGATTAACTTCCAAATCGATAGAATATGTTTCGTAAGCTCCTATAGCAGTAGGCGATTTTCGTATATTTCCTAAAATATCTTTATCTACCCCTGCAATTTTAGGACATATTAAAAGAGAATCATAAACATACTTGAGCGAATGTGTTGAATCTACGTAAATAGGTGCAATGATTACCGAATGAGAATCTTGTTGATAATTATTAG
>CAZSTX010000052.1:0-12390 GCA_964610025.1 uncultured Lentimicrobiaceae bacterium | reverse complement strand
CTATTACCAATTTCTGAATGTGAATACAAAATACGATTCCAACTATAATTGTACAACGTATTTAATGGGCTTTGATAAGTAGTAGTAGTACCAGTTCCGATTACTACTTGTGTTTGCGCTTGCACTAATGGCAATGTCAATATTGTTAAAAATATTGTTGCAACTAAAATTTTAAGTGATTTTTTTACTCTCATTATTATTATTAATTTAATTAAACATTTATTTGATTCCGATTTATATTAAAATAAAAAAACTTTATTTACAAACTATTACAATAAAAAATGATACAAAAAACTTCTCTCAAACTTCCTTAAATTAAATAAAGAGTTTGAATGTGCAAATGTATAAATTTTTTTCTTATAAAATCAAGGGTTAATTAATTATTTTACAAATATTTAAAAAGGTAGATTTTATATTAAAAAAAATAATACTTTTGTATGCTATTGGTTTTTACTACTTATATAGAGACACAATAGCTATAAAAATTTGTTTTTCACATAATTATACACATTAAGATTAACAATGACACTCAATCTCGATAAGATACTAAACAGCAGTATTTCAGTAGCAAAAGAGGCTGGTAGTTTTCTAAAAAAAGAAATAAACAACATTAAAAAGCAAGATATTGAAGTAAAAGGTAAAAACGATTTTGTAACTTATGTTGATAAAACTGCCGAAGAGTTTATTATAAAAGAACTCAATAAGTTACTTCCAGAAGCCGGCATTATTGCCGAAGAAAGCCAACAACAAATAATAGACAAGCATCAATATCATTGGATTATCGACCCACTCGATGGCACTACCAATTATATTCATGGCATTCCTTTGTATTCGGTAAGCATAGCACTCACAAAGAATATGCAAGAACTATTAGGTATCGTTTATGAGGTCAACATGGACGAATGTTTTTATGCTCATATTAACACTCATGCTTTTATGAATAATAAAAAAATAAAAGTTTCAGATAAATCAAAACTTGAAGATGCATTTTTGGTTACAGGTTTCCCTTCTATCGACTACTCAAAATTTGATGCTTATATGGAAATGTTAAAATCTGTAATGTTTAGCACACAAGGTGTTAGGCGTTTAGGTTCTGCAGCTGTCGATATTGCTTATGTAGCTTGTGGGCGTTTTGATGCTTTTTTTGAATACAATCTCAATCCTTGGGACGTAGCAGGTGGCACTATCATTGTTAAACAAGCTGGCGGAAATGTTTATGATTTTAGCGGTGGCAATAATTATTTATTTGGCAACGAAATAGTTACTTCCAATAAAGTGCTTGATAATGAATTATTTTCATTAATAAAAAAGCATTTTAAAAAATAAAAAATCTTTTATAAAAACAAACAAGCATCACCATAACTCAGAAAACGAAAATTGTGTGTGAGTGCATAATCATAAATATTTTTCCATCGATTGCCAACAAAATTAGCTATCAGCAGCAAAAGGGTGCTTTGAGGTTGGTGAAAATTCGTAATAATACCTTTGCATATTTTTAATTTATAACGATAAGGTACTATCATTAAATTAGTAGAAGCATAGAAATAATCCATTTTATTTTCGTTTAAATAATCTAAGACACATTGCAAAGATATAATAGGAGGTAAATTGCATGTTGCTAAATCTTTATAGGGTTCCCACTGTTGGATATTAAAACAACTTTCGTCAACATTTTTTTTACTTTGTTTTGCCAAATAGAGCTTCACTCCTATCCAATATAAACTTTCTAACGATCGTACACTGGTGGTTCCTACGCAAATTATATTTTTCGGCAATAAATTAATTATATTTTCAATACTTTGTTTTTTTAAAAACATTGTTTCTCTGTGCATTATATGATTACTTACATTTTTATCTTTAATAGGTTTAAAAGTACCTGCTCCCACATGTAAAGTAATATATTCTAATGGAATATTTCTTTGTTTTAATTTTTCTAAGATTTCTTTTGTAAAATGCAAGCCTGCTGTTGGCGCCGCTACAGAACCTTTTTCTTGCGCATAAACTGTCTGGTATCTTAGATTATCTTCCTCTATTACAGAGCGTTTAATATAAGGTGGAAGTGGAATTTTTCCTACACATTCCAAGACTTCTGCAAAAGTATAAGTTAATGGTTGCCACGAAAAAGCAAGTTTAAAAGCTGTAGGCGATTGTTGTTCTAATTTTTCTACTTTCAAAGTAAGTTTATCGTTTCCAATCTGATAGTCAGTTGTAATCGCTTCTTTAAAACGTTTGTTGTTCCCAACCAAGCATTCCCATTCGCAATAAGCTTTTGCCGAAAAAACTTGCTCATAAAGCGTACTTGGAGCAATTGGTTGAAGGCAAAATATTTCAATACATGCCCCAGTGCTTTTATATAAATGAATACGTGCATGTATTACTTCTGTATTGTTAAATATAAGCGCAGTATTATCAGCTAAATAATTTGATATATTTGCAAATACATCTTCGCTAATAAGCTCATTTTGATAGATTAATAATCGAGAATTTTCTCTTTGATTAGAAGGAAATAAAGCTATTTTTTCTCGTAATAAATTATAAGTATAATCTTCTATTTTAATATCTTCTAAAGAAAACATATGTTATTCGTTTATTTTCAAAACTATATCTTCGACAGGAATATCTAACATACATCGGAAGTGCTTTTGTGGACAGCGTTTAAAACCAAGTTTACTACAAGGACGGCAATAGAGATTTTTGTTTTCAATAATTGTATATTTATTTTCATTTTCAGGCATATAAGGATACATTCCAAAAGCTGGAACTGTATTACCCCAAACGCTAATGATTTTTTGATTTAAAGCCGCAGCAATGTGCATTAATCCGGTATCGCCTGTAAGTAAACAACGAGCATTTTGAATAAAAAAAGCTGATTGTCTGATGTTTAATTTTCCACACATATTGTAAACTTTGCGATTTATTCTTTGTGCTACATATTCTGCTACTTGACTATCATCATTGTCGCCTAAAAACACAATAGCGTGTTGAATCTGTTGGACAATCTCTAACATTTTTTCTTTTGGTATTTGCTTGGTTTTGTGTTTGCTACCTATTGCTATCGCAACATATGCTTCAGGTAATGACAATTGCGAATAACACTCACTATCTTCTGCCGTCATAAAAAAATTCAAGCCTTTTCCATCATTTTCTACTTTTATTTTTTTTAGAGCCTCGAAATATCTATCAACTACATGTAAATTAGGCATTAAATTGATTTTAAAATTAACCAATATCCATTTTTTTATATTTAATTTAGGAAAATTGTCATAATTTACTTTTAGCTTTCGACAGATTTTACGAGAATGTATATTTTTTTGCAAATCTACTATATAATCAAAATTTTCGGCTTTTAGCATTTTAACAAGCAACTTATCTTCTTTATTAAAATGATGGATTTTATGCAAATAAGGAGAGTTAATCAGTATATCTTCAAATGAAGGTTTGCATAAATAATGCAATGTTACATTTTCTATTTGCTGATAGATACAACGTATTAAAGGTGTTGTAAGTACAATATCGCCTATGCTGCTAAAACGTATAATTAAAATTTTCAATTTTCTTAATAATAATAAATTTTGTCTTCAGGCTTAATTTTTTTCTTTTTTTCGATTATCACTTTTGGTTCGTTCAACATATAAACCAACCGAAGCGATAATACATTATTGTATTGTTTACGAATATAAGGGTCGACTTCTACCCCCTCGCGAAGATAAAAACGTCTTATTCCTATAGGAAAAATACTGTATTCGAATCGAAATTCCATTTTTAACTGCTGCCATATTCGAAAACGCACATCAACAATAACACTTAATTCGTCTTTAGCAAAAAGTGCATCTCTCTCTTTCAACATTTTATCTATATTTTTTTTACTTGGATTGATAATGGTTGAAATAGCATAAATGTCTTTATTTTCAATTCCATTTTCAATTTCTTTTATGCTTGCTAAACGGTTGTATGACAATCCTAAAGCAAAAATCCAAGCATCTTTATCGTTATAGTGTAATAAAAGCGGAATAGACACATAATTCATTTTTAAATTATACTTAATAGTAGGATTGCAATTTATTTCGGGTGGGCAAGTGTCGCAAAAATTAATACCTGTATAATTTTTCTTGTAAGAACCTTTTTGATTAAAAAGCATTTCCATACTTACTGCCCATTTCTTCTCATCACTACCTTTTTTAAAATCAAAAGGAAACATAACACCTAAACCTGCATTGGCTCCAATTTTTCTATAACCATATAATTGATCTCCATCTACTTGTGTTACATTGCCTCCTAAAATAATTTCTCCTTTAAAAACTTGCGAAAAAGAAGATTCTAAAGTAAAAAGCAATAAAAATACAAGTAAAAATAAATTATTTTCTTTAAAAACCATTTTATAGATAAAATTTAATTAATCAACTATTTTTCACATTAATTATTGTTAATATTTTTTTTTATTTTTATTGTTTTGTTATATATATAAAAAATGTGTAATTTTGTTAAAAAAAAAGAAAGCATGCAAAATAAAAAAATAGAAATAAATTACAGTGTTTATTTATCATCAGAAGAACTTTCTGATGAAGACAAAAAACTTGTTCTTCAAGCTCGTAAGATAAGTTTAAAAGCATATGCTCCCTACTCCCAGTTTCGTGTTGGTGCAGCAGTTTTATTAAGCAGCAAAAAGGTAATTCTTGCAAATAATCAAGAAAATGTTTCCTATCCCGAAGGCATGTGTGCTGAACGTATTGCTTTATTTTATGCTTCGGCTAATTATTCCAATAAAAAAATCAAAACCATTGCCATAGCAGGAAATAGCGAATTACAGATAACAGATAATCCAATAACGCCATGTGGTGCTTGCCGACAAACAATAGCAGAATACGAAATTAAACAAAAAGAAAAAATTAAAGTAATTATGACTGGAATATCTGGAAAAGTTATTGTAATAGAAGGAATAGAAAATTTACTGCCTTTTTGTTTTAAAATGAAATAAGATATTGATTACATATCATTTTTTTTATAGAGTTATCAAAGAAAAAAACTGTAATTATTTTCCAATAATTATTTTATCAATTTTGAGAAAAAATATAGTCTTACTATTTTATTAGGCAATTTTTATATACATTTGCAATTTATTTCACAAAAACACGAATCTATTGAACATTATTGAAACTCATAATATTAGTAAAAATTACGGAAATTTTACTGCTTTAGATAATATATCTATATCCATTAAAAAAGGCCATATATTAGGATTATTAGGACCTAATGGAGCAGGGAAAACAACATTAATACGCATTGTGAACCAAATAATTGCTCCCGATGCAGGCGAAGTGTTTTTTTTAGGAGAAAAACTAACGCAAAAGCATGTTTACCAAATAGGTTATTTACCCGAAGAGCGTGGATTGTATAAGAAGATGAAAGTTGGAGAGCAATCCATTTATTTAGCACGTTTAAAAGGAATTCATAAAAACGAAGCCATTAAAAGATTACATTATTGGTTTGATAAATTTGATATTTCTTCGTGGTGGAACCGCAAAGTAGAAGAACTATCGAAAGGAATGCAACAAAAAATACAATTCATTGTAACCGTTATACATGAACCTGCATTCTATATTTTCGATGAGCCTTTTAGTGGTTTTGACCCTATTAATACCAATCTTTTAAAAAATGAAATTTTAGATTTAAAAAAGAAAGGTGCAAGCATCATATTTTCAACACACAACATGGCATCTGTTGAAGAATTGTGCGATGATATTGTGTTGATAAATCAAGCAAAAAACATACTTGAAGGAGACATTAAAACAATTAAAAATCAATTTAAAGAAAATATATTTCAGGTACAATATCAATCATCTCAATCCATCGATTTAGCAAATTTGCTTTCTAAAGATTTTAGCGTACAATCTATTATAAATAATGAAGATGAATATACAGCTACTATAAAAATACACTCAAAAACTCAAAATGACTTATTAAACAATTTAATGCAACATATTAATATTAAAGGATTTCAAGAGATTTATCCTAGTATGAATGATATATTCATTTCACAAGTCAATAAAATCAATCTACAAAACAATTAATCAACAGGCTTTCATTTATGAATAAAATATTAATAATCATCAGACGCGAATATTTTGAAGCTGTTAAGAAAAAATCCTTTATTATAATGACCATTTTAGGTCCTTTATTAATGGCGACACTCATTTTAACTCCTACTTTATTAGCAAAATACACTAAAGAAGATATAACAATTACTGTTTTAGACGAATCGTATTTGTTTTTACATCTCAACAGTCCTAACGATAAAAGTATTCATTATGTTTATGAGAACAAGCCTTTGGTTGACTTGAAAAACGATTTAATAAACAAAAAAATCACTACCTTGCTATACATACCATACAATAGTACAACGCCAGGTGGCATGCTCTATACCACCAGTTCATTAGGAACTGGAGTAACATCGAATGTATTAGCAGCGATGAAACGCAATCTTTCTAACGAAATATTACTCCATGAGTTCAATATAAGCCAAGATTCATTAAACATGTATATAGAGAATCAAACTAATAAAATCATGATTGGGCAAACTTTCATTAGTAAGAACGGTGAAGAGTCGTATAATAAATCTTACAGTAAAGACATTCAGCTTGCTATTGGTTTTATTTCAGGAATATTGATTTATATTTTCATATTCATGTATTGCTCTATGGTATTGAGAAATGTGCTTGAGGAAAAAACAAATCGCATTGTCGAAATTATAGCTTCTTCTGTCAAGCCAATTCAACTAATGATAGGGAAAATAATTGGTGTAGCATTAATAGGGTTAACACAATTGTTTATATGGATTATTTCACTCGTCATTCTTTTAACAATAGTACGCTTTAGCTTTCCTACGGTGTTTTCAAACGAAGAGAGTGCTATTGCTGTTACAGAAAACCTTCCTAACAACTATTATCAATACCAACCATCAGACAATCAAATTACAGCAATTGATTCTAACAATATAATGCTTAATGAATTTGTGGCATCGCTAACAAATATTAATTTCACTCAACTGATATTATTGTTTTTATTTTTCTTTATCACAGGCTATTTCTTTTATGCCTCTTTGTATGCTGCTATTGGCGGAGCTGTCGACAACAATGCCGACACACAACAATTTATGTTACCCATTACTTTACCCCTATTGCTTACATTTGTAGTGTCTCAATATATAGCAGAAAATCCTGGTGGTCCTATCGCTTTTTGGTTTTCTATCATTCCCTTCACATCTCCTATAGCCATGCTTATTCGCCTCCCATTTGGAATAGAAGCCGTGCAAACTTGGGAAATAATTCTATCGTGCAGTTTAATGATAATAGGGTGTATTGGTGCTGCTTGGATAGCAGCTAAAATTTACAAAGCGGGAATTTTAGTTTACAGTAAAAAAATTACTTATAGCGATTTATGGAAATGGATAAAATATAATCAATAAATAAAAAAAAATCTTTTTAATACATATTAAAATTTTATAATAATGACTAAAAAAGTTCAACAACTAATGAAAGATGTTCCAGCTATTCGTTGGACAGTATTGGTACTCTTAGCAGCAACCATGTTTTTTGGATATATTTTTATGGATATCCTATCACCTTTACAAGAAATACTTCAAACCGACAGAGGATGGGGACCAGATGCCTACGGACGATATGCAGGTTCAGAGACCTTTCTTAATGTTTTTGTTTTCTTTTTAATTTTTGCAGGTATTATTTTAGATAAAATGGGAGTAAGATTTACAGCTATTTTATCAGGCATCGTCATGTTATTTGGTGCAAGCATTAATTATTATGCCGTAAGCAATGCA
The DNA here is from genome assembly GCA_964610025.1 of uncultured Lentimicrobiaceae bacterium. GTDB lineage: Bacteria > Bacteroidota > Bacteroidia > Bacteroidales > WCHB1-69 > UBA5266. The sequence goes on along the minus strand of CAZSTX010000052.1, from coordinate 4,559 downwards.
TTTATAGGCAGTTATTCCGAATCTATTATGAATGGTTTTATGAATCTTCCTTTAAAATGGTGGAATATCACTCCTTTTTTTGAAGGGATGCCAGCATCGGCAAAAATGTCTGCAATTGGATTTATGTTTTTCGGTTGTGGTGTCGAAATGGCTGGAATAACAGTTTCGCGTGCTATCGTAAAATGGTTTAAAGGCAAAGAATTAGCCTTAGCAATGGGTGTCGAAATGGCCATTGCCAGAGTTGGAGTTGCTGTTGTTATGATTGGTTCGCCAGCAGCTGCTATGAAAATAGGTACTAATGTAGATGTTTCACGCCCTGTTTTAATAGCTGTTATTCTATTGATTATAGGATTAATGAGTTTTATTGTATATGCTTTTATGGATAAAAAATTAGAAACCCAAATGGGAGAAAGTGGAGAAGAAAAAGATGACCCATTTAAAATTTCTGATATTGGTAAATTGTTGAGTAGCAAAGTGTTTTTATTAGTAGCTCTTTTATGTGTATTGTATTATTCAGCTATTTTTCCATTTCAAAAATATGCTATCAATATGCTACAATGCAGCTTGAATTACACTGCCGAACAAGCAGGTTTTGTTTTCTTTGTCTTTCCATTAGGTGCAGCTGCTATCACTCCTTTTCTTGGAAATTTTCTTGATAGAAAAGGCAAAGCTGCTTCTATGTTAATATATGGTGCTATATTAATGATAGTGTGCCATCTTATTTTTGCTTTGATTTTGCCGCGTCTGTCTTCGCCCGTATTAGCTCCTATTGTTGCTTATACTTCTATTGTATTATTAGGCATATCGTTTTCCTTAGTACCAGCATCACTATGGCCATCAGTTCCTAAATTAGTAGAAAATAGATATTTAGGCTCTGCGTATGCTGTTATTTTTTGGATACAAAATATTGGGTTATACCTATTTCCTATTATTATTGGTGCTTCTTTGAGAATTAGCAATCCGGGAGTCGAAAATCCATTAGAATATAACTATATGGTGCCAATGTTGATTTTTGCAAGTTTAGGAGTGCTTGCTTTTATATTAGGACTTATGTTAAAAGCTGAAGATAAGAAAAAAGGATATGGGTTAGAGCTTCCTAATATAAAAAAATAAATCACTTATTATTAGAATATAATAAAAGACGTTGTCGTTAAGATAGCGTCTTTATTTTATTTTTTTTAATAAAACAATATTTATATATAAAAAAATATATACATTTGTATTTAAAAATAAATAAGTATGCGTACAGAAAAATTTGCAGTAATAGGCATTGGACAGTTCGGTAAATCAATTGCATTAAATCTTACAAAAAAAGGAGCAGAAGTCATGGCAATTGATATAAATTATGATAAAATAGAAAATATATGCGATGATGTTGCTTATGCAGTTACATTAAATGCTACTGACAGAAAAGCACTATTATCGCAAGATATAACAAGTTTTGATTCTGTCATTGTATCTATTGGTAATCCATTAGAACAACGGCTGTTATGTGCAGCCTTACTTCTCGATTTGGGAGTAAAACACATTGTATGTCGTGCAAGTGGTAGAAATGAGCATTTTATATTAAAAAAAATGGGAATTGCTGATATTATTTCCCCTGAACAAGAAGTAGGAATATCGGTAGCTAAACGTTTAATGAACCCAAGTTTAGTGTCTTATCTCGACCTTGCAGACGATTATAGCGTAGTGGAAGTAATAGCACCTAAACATATTTGTGGATTACCTTATGCTAAAATTAATTTTAGAGATAAATATAAATTAAGTCTGATTACAATTAAAAGAGATTACAGCAAAAACAACACGACTAACGACACTAATAATCAACATGTGTTAGGAGTTCCCGATACAAAAACCATCATATTATCAAAAGACACCTTGGTGTTATTTGGAAAAAACAAAGATATTGAAAAGTTTGTAGAAATCAATAATTAATTGTGAAAATATTTCGTCGTTTCAGAGAAGATATCAAATTATTTGTGTGGGATTATATTGATATAGTTCAAAACACTTTACTTTACATAAGTATTTCAGTATCATTTTTCACATTGGCTACTATTGCTTATTATTATGGATTTAAACAAACAGAACACTCGGCAGTCATTTGCAAAATTATTATCCAATCGAGTTTATTTTTTTACGTCCTAAAATATCTTATCAGCACTATATTTTCCATACATTCTTTTGAATACATTAAAAAACATGTATTTCAAGGTATTATGATTTTACTGATTATATGTTGGTTTATATTAACTTATATTTTTAAATTTTATACTTATACAAACATTTACAATCGAATAGAAATTATTAATATTGAAAACATTACAATTATACTCATACAATTATATTTTTTTGTAATGGTATTGTTCGATTTATCAAACATTGGACTTCTTTTTTCTAAATTAAAATTAGGAGCTGGCGGATGGATGATAGCTTCATTCTTTTTACTTATATCATTGGGTACTATTTTATTGATGCTTCCAGAAATGACTGTTGGTAAAATTCAATTTATTGATGCTTTATTTACTTCTACAAGCGCTTGCTGTATTACAGGACTTACTGTAGTAGAAACAAGTAGTGCATTTACTTTTAAAGGTCAATTTGTAATTATGCTTTTAATACAAATGGGAGGGATTAATATATTGACTTTTGCTACTTATTTATCCTCTTCATTTAAAGGTAAATCTCTCCGTTATCAATTTGTTATGAAAGAAATGTTGAGCACAAGTTTGTATGGGACTAAATCGCTTATAAAAGAAATATTTATTTATACTTTTATTATAGAAATAATAGGTGCAGTGATTATATTTTTTCACTATAACTATCATCATTTTTATAGTGGTTCGCTGCTAAGCAATGTGTTTTTTTCTATTTTTCATTCTGTAGCAGCTTTCAATAATACAGGTTTTTCTATTGTAGAAGGCGGTATGACTTCGGAAGTTTTTAGACACAACCATTTTGTTCAATACGTGATTGCCAGCTTAATTTTCATGGGTAGTATTGGTTTTTTTGCTATTAACGATGTGATATTTAATATATTTAAAAATAAATCAAAAGTTTCTTATTGGTCGCGATTACAAATCATGACTAAACTATCAATTAGTCTGTCTGTATTTTTAGTAATAATAGGCGCTGTATTCTTTTTTGTTTTCGAATCTAATAATGTATTGACAGGAAGCAGTATAAGCGACAAAATCTGTTCTTCTATATTTGCATCTGTATCCTGTCGTTCCGCTGGTTATGCTACTATTAACAATAACTTATTTACCACTCCTACTCTTCTGATTTTTATGACATTAATGTTTATAGGAGCCTCTCCTACTTCAACAGGTGGTGGGATTAAAACTTCTACTTTTTATATTATTTTACGTTCAGCAATTGCTACTATAAAAGGAAAAAAAGAAGTAACTATTCAAAATCGTTCTATTTCTTTTAATTTAGTAGATAGGTCATATACTATTGTTTTATTTACGCTATCGCTTATTTTTATTGGCACCCTTGTTCTTTCTATTTCAGACTCTTCTTTTTCTTTGAAAGAAGTTATCTATGAAGTAGTTTCAGCTATTGGAACCGTTGGACTTTCGTTGGGAATTACTTCTCAGCTGTCTATTATTGGAAAAACGATAATAGCTTTAATGATGTTTGTCGGGAGAATATCGGTATTAACATTAGCACTTTCTATAGTGCGGAAAAGTATGTATACCAATTATTCTTTGGCTAAAACTAATATAAATATTTAAAAATGCGCATTGGTTGTTTATTACAAATCATATTTAGTATCATTGGTTTTGCAGTTGGAGGCGGAACGGGGTTTTTTATTGGTTTTGCATTAGGTAGCTTTTTAAATATGGCTATTTCTAAAAACAAAGAAATCCCAAACTCTGTTATTTATAGCATTACTGCCCTATCAGCTGTGGTAATGAAAACAGACAATTATATATTAAAATCAGAGCTTTATCTATTTAAAAACTTTATGTTGAATACTTTTGGAAGTGCTGCTGCTTCAAAATCAATAGATATACTCAAAGATATCAAAGATAAACACATCTCACACGAATATTATTGCAATGAATTAAACAAGTTGCTCAACTACACTGAAAAATTAGAAATATTACGTTTCCTTTTTCAATTATCCTATATTGATGGCAATCTAAATCAAAGCGAATTAACTATTTTAAACTCGATATCATTTTATTTACAAATAAGAAATCAAGATTTTAATTATATAAAAAACACTTATTATTATTACAATCATCAAGAATCGTACTCACATAGTCATTCTTATCAAAACTATGCTACAACAAAAAAAATCAATGACTATGCACTTTTGGGAATACAAGAAAATGACAGTAATGAAGAAATTAAAAAAGCTTATCGTCGTCTTGCAATTGAAAACCATCCTGATAAAATAGAGCATTTAGGGGAAACTGCACGTAAAAAAGCTGAAGAAAATTTTGCAAAAATCAATGCAGCATACCAAAGAATAAAAAAAGAAAGAGGCATTTAATTAATGCATAAAAAAAGTGAGGGTAATTCTTATGAATATCCTCACTTTTATT
>CAZSTX010000051.1:0-12495 GCA_964610025.1 uncultured Lentimicrobiaceae bacterium | reverse complement strand
AAAATACAGTTAAAATAATGATTACCAAAATTTTAATGTTAATAAAATTTTTCATTGTTATTGATATTTATCATTATAATTATACATTTCTTCTTTCTATATATGATGCAAATACCTAAACATTTGTTGCATAAATTTTAATTATTTTTTCAGAAAAGGATATTTATAATCTGTGGGTGGCAACAATGTTTCCTTAATAGTTCTAGGTGATAACCAACGAATTAAATTCAAATAACTTCCTGCTTTATCATTTGTACCCGATGCCCTAGCTCCACCGAAAGGTTGTTGTCCAACAACAGCACCTGTAGGTTTATCATTAATATAGAAATTACCAGCTGCATAGCGCAAATGTTTATCTGCAATCATTACTGCATACCTATCGTGTGCAAATATAGAACCTGTTAAAGCATAAGGAGAAGTAGTATTACATAATTTCAAGGTTTCTTCGTATTTATTATCTTCGTATACATAAATAGTAAGTACAGGGCCAAAAATCTCTTCTACCATACTTTCATAATCTGCTTTTTTTGCAAGTATAAGAGTAGGTTCAATGAAATAGCCTATAGATTTATCGCAATTTCCGCCATAAATAATTTCAGCATCTTGCGATTTTTTCGCTCTTTCGATATATCCTGCAATATTATCAAATGAATTTTCATCAATAACTGCATTTACAAAATTACTAAAATCTCTTACATCGCCCATTTTAATCTCTTTAAGCATATCAATGGCTATTTGTTTTACTTCTTTCCACAATGATTGAGGAATGTATGCTCTAGAGGCAGCAGAGCATTTTTGCCCTTGAAATTCAAAACCACCACGTACAATAGCAGTGGCTAATTCTTTAGGGCAGGCGGAGCTGTGAGCAAAAATAAAATCTTTTCCTCCTGTTTCGCCTACTAATTTTGGATAAGTATTGTATTTTCCAATATTTTTTCCTACTGTTTCCCAAAAACTTTGAAATACGCCTGTTGAACCTGTAAAATGTATTCCTGCAAAATTAGGATCATTTAATACAACATCGCTAATAATTGCTCCTGAACCTGGAACAAAATTAATAACTCCTGCTGGCACACCTGCTTCCATCAATATTTTCATAGCATAATAACTTGACAATAATGAAGTAGTTGCAGGTTTCCATACTGTAACATTACCCATCAGCACTGGACTGATATTTAAATTTACAGCTATAGCTGTAAAGTTAAAAGGAGTAATCGTATACACAAATCCTTCTAAAGGACGGTATTCAATACGATTAATGCAATCTTGAGGAGATAAGGGTTGTTGTTGATAAATTTCGGCTGCAAAAAAAGGATTGAATCGCATAAAATCAATAGTCTCGCATGCTGAATCTATTTCTGCTTGCATTGCATTTTTCCCTTGTCCTAACATTGTAGCCGCATTGATTACATAGCGATATTTTGTAGCAAAAAGTTCAGCTGCACGTAGCATAATACTACTACGCTCTATCCATGGCAAATTAGCCCATTGCTCCTTTGCTTCCATAGCAGCGTCAATAGCCATTCTCACTTCTTTTTCTGTGCATTTGTGATAAGTAGCCAAAACATGTTTATGGTCACAAGGCATCACAACATTTCCCAATTTTCCAGTTTTGATTTCTTTACCTCCAATTATAAGTGGAATTTCTATTTTTGTATTTTCTTGTCGTTTTAATTCTTCTTTTAAAAGTCTTCTTTCTTCAGAACCTGAAGCATATGCGCATACTGGTTCGTTTTTAGGTTCTCTAAAACTAAAAATTGCGTTATTCATGATAATAAATGTTTTATATTTATAATATTTTTTTTAAAAACTAAAAGCAAAACCCAAGTGTACATCAAACACTCCAAATCGTGCTATTTCTTTTGTTGTATAAGGGTCTTTATTTTCTACATATGACTCGTAATCAATACTATCTTCCCATTGTTTAGTGTAATTAAAGTGCAAATAAGACCAATCTATTCCAAATTTTAATTCTGTATTTTTTGTAAGAGCATACAGCACATCCATTCCAAGTGTTGCAGCACCACCAATTGATAAAGTATTAGATATAGGTGCTTCATATTTAAAATTATGTGTTGTCGTTTTATATGTACCATCATATTGACGTTCTTTAAATTGATATTTAGCCTCATAATGAGGTAATAGAGCAACTAATGGTCCTATATTCGCTTTTAACTGTAGATTAAAGCGTGGAAGAGGGTTAAAATTACCCAATACACTAAATTGCACAGTGGTAATTAGCCAATTATCTACTTTTACTTCTGGGTCTTCTACATCATTGCCTATTACCTTAAATTCTTTTGTGAATTTATCTTTATTGGCAAGTAAATAAAATCCTTTTATCTCCGTCCCTAATGCAACTGTATTGCTATTTTTTAAAACTCCATGCATAAAAAGAGATAAATTAGCTCCTAAAGGACATTTTTCAACATTTAAAGCACTCATCAATGCAATATCTCCTCCTAAGGTGAAGCCCATATTTATTTTTTTATCTCCTATTCCTTGTGGATAAGTTACAATGCCACCTCTGCGTATTTTGTCTTGATTTTTCTTTTTTTCAACGCCTAAATTTCTTTGTCGAAATTTTAAACTTGATTTTTGAGCCTCTGTTGATTTATCTTGTGCATAACCTAAAGTTGTCATCAAACTCATGACAACAATGCTTATAAAAATTCGTACTCTATTTTTCATTTCAATATTATTTATGATACTATAATGACATAATAATTTTTCTTTCCTTTTTGAATCAAAATATATTTATTATTCAACAAATCACATTGATTAACAAACACTTCTTCTTTTATTTTATTTTTATTAACAAGCAATCCTCCTTCTTTCATCAAACGTCTTAATTCTCCTTTCGATGAAAAAACAGGTGCTTTTTCGACTAATAAATCTACAATATTAATTTCATTTTCAATAGATGAACGGTCAATATTAAATATTGGAACTCCTTCAAATACTGACAAAAACATATCCTCTGACAAAGCAGCCAAGGTATCGGCGGTTGATTCTCCAAACAATATTTTCGAAGCTTCTAACACCTTATTATAATTAGATAAAGAGTGTACACGTATAGTTAGTTCGCTTGCAATAGCTTTTTGCAAAATTCTCAAATGAGGTGATTGTGCATGTTCTTTTTCTAATTGCATAATTTCTTCTTGAGGCATCAAAGTAAAAATACGTATAAATTTTTTTGCATCTTCGTCTGAGCAATTTAACCAAAATTGATAAAAAGCATATGCCGATGTCTTTTCTGGGTCTAACCAAATATTACCACGTTCAGTTTTTCCAAATTTTCCGCCGTCACTTTTTGTGATTAATGGACAAGTAAGGGCATAAGCTTCGCCACCACACACTCTACGTATGAGTTCTGTACCTGTTGTGATATTGCCCCATTGGTCTGAACCTCCCATTTGCAACCGACAGTTTTTATGTTGATACAAATGTAAATAATCAAAAGCCTGTAGAAGTTGATATGAAAATTCGGTAAAAGATATTCCTGTTTCTAAACGTTTTTTTACGGAATCTTTCGCCATCATATAATTGATAGTCATATGCTTTCCTATATCTCTAATGAAATTCAGAAAAGTATAATCTTTTGTCCAATCATAATTATTCAACAATTCAGCTGCATTGTCTAATGAATCAAAGTCAAGGAAAAGTGAAAATTGTTTTTTTATACGGCTTAAATTATATTCGATTGTTTCTCTTGTTAATAAAGCACGCTCTTCTGATTTAAAAGAAGGGTCGCCTATCATACTGGTAGCACCACCAATTACTATTAAAGGTTTATGTCCATGTAATTGTAGATGTTTTAATAGCATTATACTTACCAAATGACCAATATGCAAAGAGTCGGCGGTGGGGTCAATACCGACATAAGCACTTACTTTTTCTTTTTTTAGCAATTCTTCTGTTCCTGGCATAATATCATGTATCATACCTCTCCATCTCAATACATCAACAAAGCTCATAGATATAAAATATACAAAGTGCAAATGTACATTTTTTTTTCTTACAAAATAACTTGAAAAATCAAAAAAAAAGAAATTGCATGAGAAAATATTCAATTATTTCTTTGAGGTAAACGCTCTGAAAGTTTTTAGTATTTTCTTATTAATTATATATAAAATAAATTTAAACGCAAATAGTTTATTATTCAGCAATTTAGATATTATATATTTTTCTTTTATTTTTAATAATTTAAGAAACAAAACATTTGCTTTATTTTTCTTATTCTTTTGTTGAGAATCTAAAGGATGTAAAATGTGCTTATTCAATATTATTTTTGCTATTTTAGCATACTCATTTTCACACGGAATACTTATTGCTTCGGCACTATTTATATGATTTTTAACCAATGTGTTAATGACTTTATATGATTTTAAAAAGATTGTTTTTGCAAAGTCATTTTCTAATTTTTTAAAATCAATTTCGTTATAATATTTATTCAAAAAAACTGCCCAATCGCACAAATGACGTATTGCAATAGAAGAAGTTAACATATGAGATGACATATGTCCCATAATATATAAAGCATTATAAGCAACTGATGGCAGATAGGCTTCTTGTTTCCCAATAAACACTTTTTTGCAATTTTCCACTATTGCTTGTTCATTTAGAATGGATTCGATATATTGGTTTTTCTTAAAAATAGTATCACGATTTAAAAACCATTGATGATTTTCGACAAGCGTATTTTCCCAATAAAAAACACTGTGTTTAGGATTAATTGTTTTGTTTTTATAAACTTTTATCCCAGCAGCTTCTATCAAATCATTTCCTTTATTAAAATCATTAAAAAGGTAAATATCAATATCTCCTCCTTCGCGATGCATTGGATTAGGATAAAGCAACGACAATCCTACTCCTTTCAATACCATCACTTTAATGTTATTTTCAGCATAAAATTTTATTAAACTTTCTAATGCTTTATATTGTTTTTGATAGCGTTTTTCCATTGCATCAATATTAGCTCCCCATATTAGCAGTAATTGTTGAGAAATATTCATTTTATCAATCCAATGCAATAAACCATCGTAAGCAATTCCCATGACACCTTGTTTAGATGCTTGCTTGAATATCGCTTCCCAGTCATTATCTTTTGCACAATCAAACAAATCAGCAGGAGGTTCACTTTTGCATAACCCATTTTTTACCAATGTTAATAAACGCTTATCATTTAGATGCATGAAGAATAGTTTTTTTATAAATTTTTAACAATAGAAAGCGGAAAGGTTTAAGTATAGACCACATACAAGATAAGAAACGCCACCTTAATGAATGGCATTTTATTATCTTTCCATTTTTTTTCTTAATTTGCTCTAATAAAGCTATAACATCGTCTATTTTTATCTTTTCGCGATAGTTTGCTACGGCATCTCCTTGGATGAGTAAATAAGTATTTTTTTTTACTATTATCCTATGTAACAAATAATTATTATTATATTTAAATAAGATGATATCATTTTTTTTTAATTCAGTTTTATTAAAAGGAATAAGGTATAAAATATCGTCTTCGGTAATAAAAGGGAGCATGCTACTCCCTTTAGCACGGATGCTCACTGTTTTGCCTGCTGCAATTTCTTCTTCCAAGAAAGAAAAAAAAACATTGTTATCAATTATTTTCATAATAAATTTTATTATAAATAGCAGTATAAGTTGTCATTACACTTTCTCTATTGGGCAAACAATCCAATATATAAACTGGCACTTTTTTTATTATCTTCGACAAAATAGCGCTTATATCATCTACTAAATATGAATTATAGGCAAACATAGGAGGACAAGATGGATACAAAGCTGCGATAGCCTCTAAAGGAGTTATTTTTTTTATCTTATTTTCTTTAGCTTGCCTTATACGTATCAGAGCTTTGATTGGATAATTTTCATTTTTATAACATTCCACTTTTCCACTCCACATTGAACCAAAGGCTATTGGAAAATCATTTACTATTCGTACAATAGGACTATCATCGTTTAATAAAGAAACATTTGAAATATGTTCTATCCATAATTTAGATTGTGTACTTTTTCCTTCTCCCGATTCGCCCAAAAACAAAATTGCTTGATTATCATGTATAATAGAAGATGCATGAATTGGGAAAGTGTAATGCGAAAGTGTTGCTAATCCGTAAGCTATCCATAATGCAAATGAAAATTGATACGTATTAATTTGTTGTCCATAAATATAATTCGTAAGAAATTGAAAATTATTTTCATCGGACAACATCAGTAATGATTTTTTTTCTTTTTTCAAATCCATTCTAAAAAGAAAACCTTTATCATAACTTAATAATTTACAAATTGATTCGTCAAACTCAAATTCGGATAAGTGTTTTATATTTTGATAGCTATGAGGTGCTATTTCCCAATCTATTACATCTGATTCTAAGATAATTTTAAATTGCAAATCTTTATCGCTTTCTTTTTTTTCTAAAAATGGCAAGCCATAATGAAAATATTGAAAAAACAGCAGAGATGTTTTTGTCTCTATTCTAAACCTATGATTTGCTATTATATAATCCATAATCTATGTATTAATAATTTGTTTATTTTCTATATCAATAATTTTCGAACAACATTTCAAAGAAGTTTCTCTATGCGTTATCATAAGAATAGTTAAATTTTTCTCACTTGCTATCAACTGCTGTATTGCTAACTGAATATCTCGTTCGGTTTGCATATCTAAAGAGGAAGTGGCTTCGTCAAAAAATAAAATTTCTGCTTCTTTATATAAAGCACGAGCAATTCCTATGCGTTGTTTTTCGCCACCCGACAAGCGATTAGCTATTTCGCCTATTTTTGCATCAATACCATCAGGGTAAAGATTGATTAAAGATTGCAATTTTGTTATTTCTAAAACTTTATTTACTTTACTTCTATCTATTTTGTCTTCGTCAAACGTCATAGCAATATTTTGAGCAAAAGTAGCGTCCATAATAAAAACTTCTTGAGAAACATACGCTATTATATTTTGCCATGCTTTTAAGTTTTCTGTGGTCAATTCTTCATTATCAATATATATATTTCCTTTTTTAGGAAAATAAAATCCCATTAGCAAATAAAAAAGAGTTGTTTTGCCTACACCCGTAGCTCCTTTTATTCCTACACATTCGCCTTTTTTAATAGTAAAAGACAAAGCGTCTATAACTGGTGTATTCAAATCATCTTCAAAAGTATAAGATATATCTTCAAGACGAATAAACTGTTGAAAACGTAATCTATTTTGACATATTTCTTCTTTCTCATCAATTTTATTATTAATATTTTCACTAATAATATCTATAGAATATTGATTGTATTTAATTTGAAGCCAACGACTAACAATTGTACGTATGGCTGGTAGCATACGCAAGGCAGCAATGGCAAAAACTCCAAACAACACCTTAGACGTATTTTCACCTGTATATAAATTTATTAAAACAAAGATAATCATTCCGGTAACCACTCCCATTTCAATTAGTAAAAATGGAAAATTGGATATGTTTTCATTTTTTAGTTTATAAAATTTGAGCTGTTCTAAGTTCGCCATAAAACGCTTTTTTATCGATGCAAACGCTTTATTAAGAATTATTTCTGTATAACCTTTAAAAGTTTCGTTAATTAATCTATTTTGTTGTCTACGCATATTATATTCTTCTCTTCCATAATTTTCTAATTTTTGTTTTACTAAAAATAAATATAAAAAACTAATCGGAAAAAAAACAACAATCAATAGCAATGCTACCAATGGGTTGTAATATAAAATTGTAAAAAACAATAAAAATATTAAAATGACTTCACTTACAATGCTCACCATTGACGACAAAACATTAAAAACCAACGAAATACTTGCCGTATTCACTCGATGCGTAAGCGTTATAGAATGGTTTTGTTTCATAAAAGTCAAATCTCTATGAAAGTAATCGACAAACATTAAATTTGTAAAATAGTGATATAATTGCAAATAATATTTGTTTTGAAAATGAATGATAAAAATATTTAAACTATTTTTTATTAAATAAATAACAAATACAGTAATACATATCCCTATAATTAAATGATTAATAGACGAAAAGTGTAAATAATAAAATATTTTTTTTACCCACAAATTCGCCATCAAGCCATCGGGGTCTAATATCAATAATAAAACAGGTAATACAGCTGCTAAACCAATAAAATTTAATAACGCACGAGCTACAGATGTGGCAATTACCACATAAGTTTTACCCCTTATTGATTGAGGTATGAGAGAAACTATTTTACGTATATTATTTTTCAATCAAATGATAGGTTAAAAGATTGTCTATCCACTCTTTTGCATCTTCTTCTGCTTTTTCTGCATCAACATCATAACGCATCAATAAAGCTGAGACAACATCTTCGATTTCAAACTCTTCATCACTAAACTTCTGCCACAACCACTCTGAAGTTGAATTTAAGGATATTATTTTAGTTAAATCACTGCCATATTCTCCTTGTATAATAACAACTTTTTCGCCTGCAATATCTCTTACTTTATGTTTATGATTAATACGCATATTTTTTTTAATAAGAAAATAATTTTTGTTATGCAATATAAACGCTATTGAATTAAAAAAAATTATACTTTTACAAAAAAAACATTACAATGAACAAATGGAAGCTAATTTTATTTTTTTTACTTTTAACGATAAATTCATTTTCACAAGTTTACGATGACTTTTCAGATGGAGAACTGCTAAATAATCCCCAATGGTATGGTAATATTGATAGTTTTACTGTAAATAGTGCATTGCAATTGCAACTCAACACATCTTCAGCTGGCAATGCTTATTTATCTACTTTAGCAAAAATGATAGATGAAAAAACAGAATGGAGCTTTTATATAAGGCTTGCCTTTTCTGGGTCTAATAATAATTATGCAAAAGTTTACATAGCTTCTGACAAAGAAAATCTTAAAGACACTGCACTACAAGCTTATTATCTCCTTTTTGGCGAAAATGGCAATGCCGATGCTATACGTTTTTACAAACAAAATGGAAATCACCATCAACTTTTAATGAGTGGAAAAGACAGTGCAATAGCCAATAGTTTTTCTATGTTTGTTAAAGTAATCTATTCTGATAGCGGATACTGGCAATTGTTTACAGCTAATGGAACAGAAAAAATATTTTCGCTTGAAAACCAATGCCAAGATAGCATTCATTTCGAAATGACACATTTAGGACTTCTTTGTACTTACACTAAATCGAATAGTACCAAATTTTATTTCGACGATATTTATTGCGATAAAGTATACATTGACAACGAACCACCCTCTATCGATTCCTGCTATATAGATGAAAATAAACAAACTATTTATCTTCACTTTAACGAAAGTTTAGATTCGGCATCAGTGTTTAATCGCCTTAATTACACCATTATTCCAAACAATCGACTTCCCGATACTATCATCGCTTTGAGTGCTAATTACAATAGTTTGTTATTAGTATTTAACAACTCTTTTGAACACAACAAACTATGCACACTACAGATTAAAAACATATTAGATTTATCGAACAATCTCATGCACGATACTTTAATAACTTTTTTCCTATATCGTTCTTCTATTTTTGACATAGTAATAAATGAAATTATGGCTAAACCTACTCCTCAACAAGCATTGCCAGAAGTAGAATATATAGAGTTGGTAAACAGAAGCCCTTACCCTATCAATTTAGAAGGATGGAAATTACATTTTGGAAAAAACATAAGAATCTTAGAAAAAGCAGATTTATCACCTTCAGCATACATTATTGTAACTGCAAAAAGCAACGTAAACACCATGAACGCTTATGGAAAAACAGTAGCACTGTCAAGTATGAGCATTACTGACGGCGGACAACTGATAAGGCTTTATGACAACAAAGACAACTTTGTACATTCTGTTGATTTTAACCCAGAATGGCATAGTGAAAATAAAAAAGAAGGCGGTTGGTCGCTCGAAATGATAGACTACAACAACCCTTGTAGTGAAGAAGACAATTGGACTTCATCTATTGATTCAAAAGGTGGTACACCAGGAGCAAAAAATTCGACTTACACTATCAATCCCGACAATATTACTCCACGTATTAGCCGCATTAGCACATTAGATTCATTGCATTTGATAGTATATTTTTCAGAAAAAATGCTATCAAAGAACTTAAAAAATCTACATACTTACCAAATAGATAGGCAAATAAAAATAGATAGTATCAGTATTATGACAGAAGAAATGAAGTCGATTTTAATTCATCTAAAAAACAGTCTTAATCCAAAAACTATTTATCGCCTAACAATAAACGACACAATAATTGATTGTGCTGGCAACATACTCCCATTAAAATCATACGTATCATTTGGATATTCTCAACAAATTGCTTCATTCGACATTATTATTAACGAAGTATTATTTAATCCCAAAGGCGATATAGGAGTTGATTTTGTTGAAATCTATAACCGCTCAGATAAAATTATTGATTTAAAAGATTTGCGTTTATCAAGTTTGAAAAATAATCAAATCGACACTGGAAAAATAATCACACAAGAAGGATTTCAACTCTTTCCAAAAGATTATGCATTGCTCACTACCAATCCTACTATTGTACAATCGCAATATGTTTATATGAATAAAGATAATTTTATAAAAATGAACAGTTTTCCTACTTATCCTAACGAAAAAGGAACTGTTATTTTATTGTCGAACAACAATCTAATCGACCGCTTTGATTATTCGGAAAGCATGCACTATCCTTTATTAAAATCATACGACGGCGTTAGTTTAGAACGCATACATCCCGACCGTAAAACACAAGACGCATCTAACTGGCATTCGGCAGCTTATACAGTAGGATATGCTACTCCTTGTTATATTAATTCTTGTTATAGTGAAACCCAAACGACAAATAATAAATTTTCCTCCTATCCCGAAATATTTTCTCCCGACCAAGACGGATACAATGACATATTACACATTCATTATCAAATGGAACAAGCAGGTTATAAAGCAACTATAACTATATACGACCTAAATGGAAGGAAAATTAAAACATTAGTTAATAATATTTTATTAGACACAGATGGATATATTACTTGGGATGGAACAACAGACGAAAATATAAAAGCAGCCACTGGCATCTATATTATTGTTATTGATTATTTTAATTTAAAAGGAAATGTAAAAAGAGAAAAACTTACGACAACTTTAGCAATAAAACATTAAATTTTCTTTATTTAATCTATCTATTTATTTTTTTTATATATTTGCACCCAATTTTATTAATGTTGCTAAACAGTGAAAAAATTAAGACTTATTATTGTTATTGCTTTGATATTAAGTGCGTGCAACACCACGAACACTAGTATTCCTATACGTCATGTTAACTTCACTGTTGCTATTAATTCTACTAATTTAATCCATGTTGGCGGACATGAATATTTTACTGGAGGCATTAGTGGTATTGTTGTGTATCGTTTCGATATGACCACCTTTTATGCTTACGACAGAGCTTGCCCTTACGATTGGGAAGATGGTGGAAGAGTAAGTGTAGTAGGTGCAACTTTGTACGACAGTTTGTGTGGTTCTTCTTTTAACATTTTAAATGGCTATCCCTATTCTAATAGCAAAGCAGCACTACCATTGCGGCAATATCAAACAACATTAATTAATGATTTTACTTTGCAAATTTATAATTAAATTTTAATAAAAATTAAAAATATTCTTTAACTTAATACTTAAATTAACATGAAAAAATTTTTTATTCCCATCATTGGATTGAGCTTAGTGTTAGCATTTTCTGCTTGTAATCCAGATGAAGAAAAACCAGACGACAAAAAAGACAATGAAGTTTTTGTAAGCAAAACACCAGAAAATAGAAAGGTAATCTTAGAGGAATATACTGGTATCAATTGCGGTTACTGCCCTGATGGACATCGTATGGCAGACTCCTTGCACAAATTATTCCCTAATAAATTTTGGCAAATAAACATACATGCAGGAGGTTATGCTGCTGCCTATACTACTGATGAAGGCAAAATTCTTAACAATTCTTTTCGGGTATCTGGCTATCCTACAGGTACACTAAGTAGAGAGTTAATACAAACAGGAACAAATCAATATGCCTATGCAATTAGTAGACCTGGTTGGGGACCTGTTGCAGAGCAATTATTTGTACAAAAAGCATATGCTAATATAGCCGCTAAAACTACCATCAAAAAGAGTTCACGCGAATTGACTTGTAAAGTACAAGTTTACTTTACTGATAGTCCGACTGTTGAAAAAGGAAAGAACTTTATAAACATTGCATTGTTACAAGACAATATATATGGTGCTCAAGCTAATGGACAAAAATATTATCCTGAAATGTACAACAAAGACCTTGGAAAATATAAACACAACCATATGTTACGAGCATTTATTACTGGTGTTTCGGGCGATGCAATAGCAAACAACAAAAAAGGAGAACTTTATACCAAAACATTTACTTATACTATTCCTGAATCTATAAG
>CAZSTX010000050.1:0-13182 GCA_964610025.1 uncultured Lentimicrobiaceae bacterium | reverse complement strand
AACGAGAAATGATTGTAAGTTTTATCGTTGGATAATACAAGAAATGAATAGAGGGGCAATAATTTCTGTTACAGGCACTCAAAAGGTGTATTTTGCTAAATCATTTGATAAAAATTGAAAGGATAAAAAATAAAAAAAATAGTTAAAAACATAAATTTAGTGGTAGTCTTAGTAATAGCGGTTTAGTATAATTATTTTAATACGCTTATTATTTTAATAAATAAAAAGACATGAAACATTTGTTTTTTTATCACGATATTCAAAAAATATTAAATTCGCCTCAAAAATCTGATAATATTTATAGATTATTGTTGAATATAATCAGAAAAAATTCATTGAATTAAAAAAACAAAACCTAACGGATTGATATATAAATGAGAAAAATATTTAAAAAAAAAATGTTATAATATTAAAATAATTGTATAATTTTGCAGTCGTAAAGTAACAAAAAATGCTTTTGCGAGACGATAAAAATTGATAAAGGTTCAAGCATTTTTTTTTCTCTCAAAAAAGTAATAAAATTAAAATTTAAGTATTTTGAACCTTAATACAAAATAAAAAGATGTTAGAGAGAAAATTAAATTTGAGGAATATGGTAAAGATTGGAGTAACCAGCCTCGCAGTTGTGTTGATGTTTGTTTCGTGTGAAAAAGACGATGCAAAGCAAATTATTGCTTTTAGTTTTTCAGTTCCACCTGCGGTGGGAGTAATTGACGAGTTAGCAAAGAGCATTACAGTAAATGTGCCTGAGGGTACAGAAGTCACCGCTCTTACGCCTACTATTAAAGTGTCAGAGAAAGCAACGCTAAATCCTTCACCGTGGGTAGTGCAAAATTTCACTAATCCTGTAAAATATACTGTTACAGCAGAAAATGGTAGTACTGCAATATATATAGTTACGTTAATCGTAAGCAATAGTAATGGCAATGGCAATGGCAATGGAGATGATGTAAAAGATGTACTCATAAATGGCGTTCGTTGGGCAACTTGCAATGTGGATAACCCCGGTAGCTTTACCAAAAATTCAGAAGGGACAGGTATGTTTTACCAATGGAATAGCAAAATAGGATGGAGCGTTACCGATCCTATAAAAAGCTCAAATGAGGGAACGACTTGGACTTATGAGTATCATAAGGATGTTAAATGGGAAAAAGCCAATGACCCAAGTCCTGTTGGTTATCGCGTGCCTACTATTGAAGAAATTGATAAACTACTTGACGAAAAATCAGTAACAAGGGAATGGGTAACTCAAAAAGGGGTACAAGGCATGAAATTCATTGACAAAGCTACAGGAAAATTTATTTTTTTACCTGCAGTTGGTCGCCGTTATTACAATGGTAGACTCGAATATGTGGGTAGTGGAGGTTGCTATTGGAGCAGCATGCAGAATTATGACGTATATGGACAATGTTTGGAATTTGTTAGTAATTATGCAGGCAAAATGGGGCACGAATTTGGGTACGGAAATAGTGTTCGTCCTGTTGCTGAATAGAAAAAAATAACTATTCTACACGAATTAAATGGGTTAAATCTTTTTTTGAGGTGCTATGAAAAATATTTAGCGATTCTATAAAGTGCAAAATCTTTATCTCTTATCCCGTAGTTGTTAGAAATAAAACGATTGATATTCCCATTAATTCGTTCAGTTTTAGCATTGGTATGTGCACAAATAAAATAATTCATTATTTCATTTTCATGCTTTCGAATAAGTTTAACTATTGATATAAATTTTTGTATATTTGAATCTTTCACAGCTAAATACAATAGCCCGTGACCATAAACCCACCAAAGAAGAGCTGGCGGTCTTCCTCCAAAGCAGCATGAACTCGTATTTAGGAATAATGAAACACTACAAAACTACAAACTACGGAAAAATATGATTTTTAATAACCTGATCGGCTGATAGTGGAATTATGTTTACTTATTGGGCAGAATTGCTAAATTTGAAATGAAAATTAAAACAGTGAAATGAAAACCACCGAAATGCTAATAAAGGCTAAAATCAAGCGGGTAGAAAGTGCTAATTTGAAGGGTATTGTAACTAATAAACTTTAATATTCCCAATAAATTCTGGATAGTAAGATAAGTCCAAAATTTTATCTTTGTTCTTTTCTAAACTAAATGTTTTCATACGCTTATTATTTTAATAAATAAAAAGACATGAAACATTTGGTTTTTGTCAAGATATTATTGCTCTTCATTATAAATTTTTATATGTCTGTGTAGAAATTTTAAAAATTTTTATGTAATTTTGCATTATAAAGTTACTATATGAATGCAACCGATATTAATCCATCTTTTTTAGTTTACAAAGCTTCGGCTGGATCTGGAAAGACCTATAATCTCGCAAAGTCTTATCTTTCTATTTGCTTTGCTAATTTCAAATACGATAAATATATTTACCGTAAAATATTAGGCATCACATTTACTAACAAGGCAGTATATGAAATGAAAACACGTATATTGCATTTCCTTAAAGTTGTTGCCGATGGAAGCGACACCGAATTAATACAAAGTTTTATTAGCGAAGGTGAAAACGAAGGAAGCATAAAGGCGCAGGCTGAAAAAATTTTAAATCTCATACATCACGACTATAGTAATTTTTCTATTTTTACGATCGACACTTTTTTTCAACAGATATTACGCACTTTTTCTTATGATTTAGGCTTGCCTGCAATGCACACTCTGGAATTAGATATCGACATATTGACCAAAAGGGCTGTAGATATAGTATTAGGAAAATTAGGTAAAGATGAAGCACTTACAAATATTATTGTCCAATATGCCTACAAACACATAGACGAAGGTAAAAATTGGCGTATTGAAAATCAATTAAAAGAAATAGCCAAAGTCATTTTTAAAGATACTTCTTTCGATGTTTTAAAAAAAATAAAAAACATAAAAGCAGAAAACTACCATGAAATTATTAAACAGTTAAAAAGCACTTTGTTACTTATTGATAACAAAATGAAAGCAATAGCTAAAAAAGCTGTCGATGCAATGCAAAGTCATGGTATCGATAGCAACAATTTTTTTCAGGCTAACAAAGGCATCGGAAAATGGTTCTATACTATTGCAAATGAAGGAATAAAAGATTTTAATATTAATAAGTATGTAACAAGAACAATTGAAGAAGACAGATGGACAGCTCAAACTGCCAATGAAAATATAAAAAAAAATATTAACATTATTGCGCCAATACTTAAAGAATGTTTTTATGAAATAGAGGAATATGTAAAAAAGCATTACACTAAATACCAAATATCTAAAGCTATTTATGATAATATTTATCCTATGGCTACTATTTTAGAAATTAAAAATGCAATAGACCAAATAAAAACAGAAGATAACATGTTGCATATCAGCGAAAGCAATCATATTATAGCACAAATAGTAGCAAAAGAATCTATTCCATTTATTTACGAACGTTTAGGAAATAAGTATAAGTATTTTTTTATTGACGAATTTCAAGATACTTCCATATTGCAATGGCAAAATTTATTACCGCTCGTATGCGATAGTTTATCTTCGGAAGTCTATCAAGAGAAAACAGGCATAACAACTGTTTTTGGAGATGCTAAACAAGCCATTTATCGTTTTAGAGAAGGAGATGTAAGGCAGTTTAATCGTTTGCCTAAAATAGCCGAAAGCGACTCAAACGCTTTGTTGAAAGAAAGAGAAGAAATATTAGTAAACAACTACAAACTACTTACTTTAAATAATAATTTCCGCTCAAAACAAGAAATAGTCGAATTTAATAACGCTTATTTTACTTATATCTATGATGCTGATATAGTTCCATATATTTCAGATGCTTACAAAGATTTAAAACAATCGTGGAAAGAAAATAATAAAGGAGGTGCCGTCTGCTTGAGTGTGATAAATAACGAAGAAATAACTTACTTTGAGGCGATAGCCGAAGAAGTATTTGCAATTATCGAAGAAGCACTCAACGATAATTATAGCTTATCCGACATAGCTATTCTGTGCCGTACTAAAGACTTAGCTTCTTTTTTAACAGAAAAAATAATAACTACTACCCATTACAAAGTGATAACACCTGATTCTCTGTTGCTCAATCAATCGCCAATAGTGAGTTTTTTAATAGCTTGTTTGACCTATATTGCCAATCCAAACAATCAAATAGCAGCAGCTGTAATAGTTCAATATGTTGCAAACGAGAATAATATAGATTTAGAAGAAGTTTTGCCTTTTGCAAAAAACAAGATAGAATTGTTGAAATTTATAAAAGCAAACAAATACGACTTCAATTTGTATAAATTGAAATATTTTAATACTTATGAAACTGTCGAACATCTTATATCGATTTTTAATTTAAAAGAAAAAAACGATCCTTTTTTAATGGCTTTCAAAGGAGTAGTTTATGACTATATGCAAATGAACAATACAACTTCTATCGACTTTATTGAATTTTGGAACGAACGAAATACTTCTTTTATGCTTTCCAACCCCGAAGGAATAGACGCTATTAAAATAATGACCATTCATAAATCGAAAGGATTGCAGTTTCCAATAGTTATTTATCCTAAAAAAAGAAGTAGAAACACTTCTAATACTGCGCAATGGATTAATTTAGATAAAAAAGACTATCCATTGGATTTTGCTTATATTCCAATTTCTAAAAGACTAATAGGAACAGATTACGCACATCTATTCGAAGAAGAGAAAAATTTAAGCAGTTTAGATGAAATAAATCTTGATTATGTGGTGTTTACACGACCAGAAGAACGTTTGTATATTTTATTTAACACTTTAGAAGACAAATGGTTACTGTCCGATTTTATTAAATATAAAAACATGGACAATCAAAGCGACAACCCAAAAGTAGAACGCTATATTTATGGAAATTTCACAAAAAAAACTACTTTAATCCACGAAGTAAACAATAATGAAAATCATGTTTTGAATTATCCGATAAAAGATGAAATATTCTCACCTCCAATCGTTTCTAATCAAAAATTTAATTCTAAAGAAATACAATGGGGAGAAATCATACATGATTATTTGTCTTATATCTTACTGCCTGCCAGCCTACCTTATGTGCAAAAAAGAATAAAAGAAGACGTGAATTTAACTGAAAATGAGAAAGATATATTGCTGAAAATCAGCAACTATTTTCTTGAAGATAGTTATAAATCCTTGTTTTTTGGAGAGGATAAGGCAAGTGTAAAAACAGAAGTGGAAATAATCGATGCTAATGCCAAAGTGTTTAGAATAGATAGGCTGATTATCAACGAAAATAATTATACAATCATCGATTTTAAAACAGGAAGTAAAGAAAATGCACACATACAGCAATTAAACAATTATGCTCGTTTGTTAAAAGAAATAGACAACCGTAAAATTTATGCTTATTTAGTATATATCAATAGAGTAGGGGAGTTGTTTGTAGTAAAAGTTTAATGTGATTTTGCAAATATGTGATAAAACTATATAATTATAAAAAATAATACTTATAAAAAATGCGTATAGTATTAAATAAAAGTTTATTTTTGCAAATAAAAAATAATTTTTGAATATCTTGAACAAAAATTTTTATATATTTACAAATACACTTCGTCAAGCCAACGCTCGAACAGAAAGAACTAAATTTGTCTGTCTGCGTGCATCGCACAGGCAGGAAAACTTAAAATAAATGGTCAATAAAATAGTAAAGGAAAAAGCAATTGAAGAAACATTGTGGCAATCGTGTGATAAGCTGAGAGGTTCGGTAGAACCGGCGGAATACAAACATGTAGTACTCGGATTGATTTTCTTAAAATTCGCCAGCGACAAATTTGAGCAACGCAGAAAAGAACTGATTGCCGAAGGAAAAGAAAAATACGTGGAAATGAAAGATTTCTACGCTATGAAAAATGTATTCTATTTGGACGCAATTTCTCGGTGGAGCTACATCATCAAAAATGCCAAGCAAAATGATATTTCTCTAATAATTGACACAGCACTCAATAATATTGAAAAGAACAATCCTGTTTTAAAAGGTGCTTTGCCTGATAATTATTTTTCTCGTTTGGCTTTAGACAAAACAAAATTGGCTTCTCTGCTCGACACCATCAACGAAATAGACACCATCAAAAACGGCGGTCAAGATATAATTGGTCGAGTGTATGAATATTTCTTAGCCAACTTTGCCCTGAAAGAAGGAAAAGGGAAAGGAGAATTTTACACGCCCAAAAGCATAGTAAATCTTATAGCTGAAATGATTGAACCCTATAAAGGAATCATTTATGACCCGGCTTGTGGTTCTGGCGGCATGTTTGTTCAATCCATTAAGTTTATTGTAGCACATCATGGAAATAAAAAAGAAGTTTCGATTTATGGGCAAGAATATACCAATACAACCTATAAATTAGCGAAAATGAACTTAGCCATCCGTGGAATTTCTGCTAATTTAGGCGAAAAAGCTGCCGATACTTTTTTAGACGACCAGCATAAAGATTTGAAAGCCGATTTTATTATGGCAAATCCACCATTTAATCAAAAAGACTGGCGAGCAGAGAATGAATTAGTAGATGACCCGCGTTGGCGAGGATATGATGTTCCGCCAAAAAGCAACGCCAATTATGGATGGATTTTAAATATGGCAAGTAAACTTTCTGAAAATGGAGTTGCCGGGTTTATTTTGGCCAATGGAGCTTTATCAGGTGGTGGTGATGAATATAAAATCCGAAAAAAGCTAATTGAAAATGATTTAGTGGAAGCCATTTGTATTCTTCCGAGAAACATGTTTTACACCACTGATATTTCAGTAACCCTATGGATTTTGAATAAAAATAAGAAAAATCGCAAAAAACAAGTTTTGTTTATGGATTTACGACAAATGGGCGAACCTTTTGAAAAGAAATTTACACAATTTTCACAAGAGGATATTCAGAAAATTGCAGCTACATTTCACACTTGGAGAAGTGGTGAAATCACTAATGACGAATTAATAATGGATAATGATGGGACATCAGAAAAAAAAGAAATTAACCATTTATCATCAACCATTAACCATTTACCATTTACCATTAACCATTTACCATCAACCATTAACCATTTACCATCAACCATTAACCATTTACCATTTACCATTAACCATTTATCATTAACCATTAACCATTATAAAGACATTCCTGAATTTTCTTATTCTGCTAATTTCGACGAAATTGAAAAAAAAGATTTCTCTTTAGTGCCAAGCAAATATATTGAGTTTGTCAATCGAGATGAATTTTTAGATTATGATGAGCAAATGGAAAAGTTGCAAAGCGAATTAAAGGAACTTTTTGCGGAAGAGGAACGATTGAAAGAGGAAGTGAAAGAGGTTTTTAAAAGTTTGGGATATCAATTGTGAATTATGAATTGTAAATGATTAATGGTGAATTAAAAAAGTTATGATAGAAAAGAGACCAAATATAATCAAGGATAAAAGCTTTGCTTTTGCGGTACAGGTTATCAACTTGTATAAAGGCTTAGTGGATAAGAAAGAATTTGTAATTAGTAAGCAATTGTTAAGAAGTGGCACTGCTGTTGGGGCGTTAGTTAGAGAGGCTGAGCATGCTGAAAGTTCCGCTGATTTCGTACATAAGTTAGCCATTTCTCAGAAGGAAGCTAATGAAAGTGAATATTGGATTGACTTACTTTATGAAACTCAATATATTAATAAAGAACAATTTGATTCATTGAAAAAAGACATTCAAGAACTAATGAAAATCTTAGCTTCTATTATTTTAACATCAAAGCAAAAAATCCGCACAAAGCGATAATTCATAATTCACAATTCATAATTCATAATTAATTAAATGGACTACATTTTAGATATAAAGAACATTGTTGAACAGGCTCGTAAAAAAGCTTATGCTACTATTTCATCTGCAATGATTGAGGCCTATTGGAAAATAGGAAAACGAATTGTAGAAGAAGAGCAAAGTGGAAAAGACAGAGCCGAATACGGAAGCCAAATCCTGAAAAACATTTCAAATGAATTAGGAAAAGGTTTTAGTGAAAGATCTTTAAGAGATTATCGTCAGTTTTATAACGTTTTTCCTATTTGGGAAGATTTGGCACACGCGTGTGCCAAATTGCAATGGTCTCATTTTAGGTTAGTTATGAGAGTTGGAGACGAAAATGCACGCAAATATTATTTAGAAGAAACAACTTCTCAAAATTGGTCTGTGCGAACACTCGATAGAAATATTTCTACTCTATATTATCAACGACTTTTATCTTCACAAGAAAAAGAACCTGTGAAAAATGAAATGCTTGAAAAGGCAAAAATAAATCCTCCAAATCCCAAAGATTTTATTAGGAATCCAGCTGTTTTGGAGTTTTTGGATTTGCCCACTTCAAAATCTTATACAGAAATGCAATTAGAAAAAGCATTGATTGATAATTTACAAGAGTTTTTATTAGAACTTGGGAAAGGATTTGCATTTGTAGCACGACAAAAACACATCAGGACGGAGAGTCAAGATTTCTTCATTGATTTAGTATTTTACAATTACTTATTGAAATGTTTTGTTATAGTAGAATTAAAAACAGGCAAGTTGACTCATCAAGATATTGGACAACTAGATATGTACGTTCGTATGTTTGACGACTTAGAACGAGCAGAAAATGACAATCCCACCATTGGGATTTTACTATGCACCGAAACCGATCAAACTATTGTAAAATACTCGGTTTTAAATGAAAACAAACAAATTTTTGCTAACAAATACTTGTCTTATCTCCCTACGGAAGAAGAATTGGCAGCAGAAATGGACAGAGAAAAAAATATATTAAAAGAAGCATTGATAAAATATGGTGAATAACTACAAAAGATTGGAAACCAACTAAATTTTGGAGAAGATGAATAATTCCGAAATAATCATATACAACACGGACGACGGAAAAGCCAACGTTGCTTTAATGGCTAAGGATGGCAATATCTGGATGAATCAAAATCAGTTAGCAGAACTTTTTGACACCTCTGTACCCAATATTAGCATGCACGTATCAAACATATTGAATGACAAAGAATTAGAAGCAAATTTAGTTGTTAAGGATTACTTAAGTACTGCCTCAGACGGTAAGAATTACAATGTTACTTTTTACTCTTTAGATATGATTTTAGCCATTGGATTTAGAGTAAGAAGTAAACGAGGAACACAATTTAGAATTTGGGCGAACAAGAACCTTAAAGAATACATGATTAAGGGCTTCGTGATGGATGACGACCGTTTGAAAAATCCAGATGGCAGACCTGATTATTTTGATGAACTGTTAGAGAGAATCCGTGATATACGGGCTTCTGAAAAGCGTTTTTATCAAAAAGTTCGAGATTTATTGGCATTAAGCAGTGACTATGATACGACCGATAAAGCTACACAAATGTTTTTTGCAGAAACTCAAAATAAATTATTGTATGCCATCACCCATCAAACTGCTGCTGAAATTGTGGTCAATAGAGCGGATGCCAACCAACCCAATATGGCACTTACTTCATGGAAAGGAAAAGTCGTGCGTAAACAAGATATCTTAACTGCTAAAAACTACCTCAACAAAGAAGAAATTGACCGATTGAATAGATTAACGGTTATCTTCCTTGAAACAGCAGAGTTACGAGTAAAAGAACGAAAGGATTTAACGCTTAGTTACTGGCGAAATAATGTGGATAAACTCTTGGAGTTTAACGAAAAAAAAGTGCTGAACAACCCAGGAAGCATTTCGCACAAAGAAATGGAGAAAAAAGTATATATTATTTATGACGAATTTAACCAACGCCGAAAAGAATTCGAGGCTAAGCAAGCCGACTTAGAAGACTTAAAGTACTTGGAAGAAAAAATTAAAACAAACAATGACAAAAAGTAACTACAAGCGATTGGGCGATTATATCCAAAAGGTGGATGTGAGGAATACGGAGGATGCTGATTTGCCTTTGATGGGATTAACTATTGACAAAAGGTTTATTCCATCTGTTGCAAATACGATTGGAACGGACTTGTCTAATTATAAAGTAGTTTATAAAAATCAATTTGCTTGTAGTTTAATGCAGGTAAGTCGTGATGGTAAAATGCCTATCGCTCGTTTAGATGAGAAAATTGTTATTATGTCTCCTGCTTATCCTATTTTTGAAGTAATTGACCCTGCCGAATTAATGCCAGAATATCTCGAAATGTGGTTTAAACGTTCAGAATTTGACAGAGAAGCTGCCTTTTATGCCGTTGGTGGCGTGCGGGGAAATTTAACTTGGGAAGATTTTGAAGATTTAACGCTCCCTATTCCTCCTATCGAAAAACAACGCCAAATCGTAGCCGATTATCAAGCAGTAGAAAACAAAATCAAAACCAATGAAGCAATTTGTGAGCGATTAGAAGAAACAGCACAGACGATTTATAAGAGGTGGTTTGAGGAGTTTGAGTTTCCAACTTCCCCTCCTTTGGAGGGGTGTCCGCAGGACGGGGTGGTTCTTTCCCCTCCCCAGGAGGGGTGTCCGCAGGACGGGGTGGTTCTTTCCCCTCCTTTGGAGGGGTGTCCGCAGGACGGGGTGGTCCAAAGAGCCACCCGAAACTACATGTCCCTACCCTACAACCCTGCCCTAAAAGACAGAGCAAAAGCTTTACGTAAAGCGGGCAATCTGGCGGAGGTTTTATTTTGGAAACAAGTAAGAAATAAGCAGTTTTTAGGGCTTGACTTCGATAGACAAAAAATTATTGGCAACTATATTGTTGATTTCTATAATGCTAATTATCAATTAGTCATTGAGATAGACGGAAGCAGTCATGACAACAAGCAGGAGTATGATGCTAAACGTGATGATTATCTTCAAAGTTTTGGCTTAAAAGTTCTACACTTCACAGATCCAATGGTAAAACATAGTATAGATTTAGTGATGAATGAAATAGAAGAATATATAAAAGATTTGAAAACGGAGCAGGAAAAGAACGCTGAATCAGCGGATGGGGATAAGAACCACCCCGCCTTTCAGGCACCCCTCCAGAGGAGGGGAAGCTTGGGGTACAAATCGGCAGGGGGTAAAATGGTTTGGAATGAGGAGTTGGAGAAGGACGTGCCGGAGGGGTGGGAGATGAGAAGTTTGGGAGAATATGCTAAGTTATGGGCAATTAAAACAAAAATCATTAAAGTAAAAAATTTATGAATATACAACCGAACAATCAAACAGTAGAGAAATGCTTAAAACAGAGAACATACTATATCGATTTTTATCAAAGAGAATATGTTTGGGAAAAGGAAATCGTTACAACTTTACTGGATGACATATTTTTCACTTTTGATTTGGCTTATGAAGAGCATAAAGGAAAAGATATTACTCCTGAAATCTTAGCAAAATATAACTGGTACTATCTAAATATATACATCACAAATACAATAAACGGAAAGGAGTATATCGTGGACGGTCAACAAAGATTAACTACTCTTTCTTTAATTGCTGTAAAATTATTAGAGTTAGCTAATCAGGATGAAGAATATTTTGAAAATCTAATTGACACACTAAAGGATTGCATATACGGCAAAGACAAATTCAAAGGAAATATATTCTGGATTGACAACGAAAAGCGTAAAAAAGTAATGCAACATCTTGTTGAAAATACCGAGGTCAGTGATGAGTTTGAAAATGTGACAGAGGAAAATATTTTCAACAGATACAAAGACATTTCAAAATATATAGAAGAAAAAGAATTATCGAAGGAAAAGCTCCAAGCCCTAATAATGTATTTTTTAGAAAGACTGGTTTTAGTCGAACTAAAAATAGATAAAGATGATACCCCAATGGTGTTTGAAGTTATTAATGACAGAGGCGTTGCTCTTAAACCTTTTGAAATCTTAAAAGGTAAACTTGTGGGAGCTTTGGACAAAGATGAAACTGAAAAATACAGTCAATTTTGGGAAGATGCACTAACACTCTTACGAGGAATTGAGGATGATTTCTTTATAGACTTTTTAAAAGGTAAATATATATTCAAAAGAAATGCGGATATTGAAAAAGCGATTAACAATCAGTACCATAGATATATTTTTGAAACAAATGAAATTGCTGAAAAATTAAAATTTAGAAAAAAAGATGAGTATCACATTAAAAACATCAAAGAGTTTATTGAAAAGGATTTGACATATTACGCCAAGTTATATTCAACAATTAGAAAAAATGAATTTGAGTTTTTAAGTTACAATAATAATATTAACGACCTATCTGGTCAGTATCAAAATATCATAGCTGCTTGCTCGATAAAAGACAGTCAAGAGAAACTTAAAATAGAAAAAATTGCCAAGGAGATTGATAGGCTTTATATGCTCTTAAACTTAAATGGAGTATATGATAGTAACAATTATCAAGAAATATCATATCAATTAAACCAAAGCCTTCAAGGGGCTGATATTGAGCAATACGAATCTATATTTAGCAAAGCGATAGAAGAAAGGATAAAAGATGCCCGTGGTTTATCTGAAGTGTCTTCATTATTAGATTACGATAGATTTAAAACCAGAGGATATGATAATATTAAGAGAAGGCCATTAAGATATTTTTTTGCTAGAATAGAAAAATATTTATGTGATAATTTGGAACGAGAAATGGAAAACGACGTTTACTATATTTCTACTAAAACAGGGCATAAAACGGGTTACCACATAGAGCATATTTTAGCAAGAAATGAAGAAAATAAAGGATATTTCAGTACTGAAGAAGAGTTCGAGAATCAAAGGAATAGATTAGGCGGTTTGCTTTTATTGTATAATATGGATAACATCATATCTAATAATGAGGAATATTATTCAGGCAAAAGAAAAACCTATAATAATGGCTTGGTTTGGGGCAGAACTTTAATTGATAGTTTCTACCATTCTTCAAATAAAAGATTTAAAGATTTTAATGATGATTTTAAGGAGGACACGGGGATTGAATTTAAAGAGTTTGATAAATTCGATAAAGAAACTCTCGAATCCCGAAGTAAACTTTTATATGCTGTTGTTAAAAAAATATGGAAAACTGATAAAATATAAAAGCCCATAACATCGTGTTGGCAAGAGTGGCAGAAATTTCTTCGATTGAACTTTAAGGTAATATCAGAATTCCTGCTTCGATTGAAGTTTACCGTAAAAGTGCCACCCTCGCCAACACGCGGCCCGGTAAAATCTGGCTTTGCTTTTAAAAGTTCATGGTGGAGAAACAAGGGAATCCCA
>CAZSTX010000049.1:0-15488 GCA_964610025.1 uncultured Lentimicrobiaceae bacterium | reverse complement strand
AATATCTGTCATATTGTTAATCATTTTTTTTGCTTGTGGTTCTAAATCAACAATACCATTTTTATTTTTTACAACAGTTTTTTTATCGTTTAGAATAAAAACGAGGACACGTGGCGATACATATTCCCAACGTAAATTATGAAGGGCAGCATAATACATGGTCCCCATTGCAAGCGATGGGTTTTTTAACATCGCTACCTCCTTTTTTTGGATAAAATTACATTCTAAAGTAGTTGTTTCTTTCGATACTAATTGCATTTGTTTGATAAAGTCATTTTTTTCTTTTCCTATTATTTCTTTAAAATCTTCTGTTTGAGAAAATATATTTTTTACAAAAAGCAAAAAAATAATAAGCAATAATAATCGTAATTTTTTCATTTATAATTTTCCTTTATAATTCTTTGCAAAAATAATGATTTTTTCTTTTATTTGTAATTAAAAATTATTATTATCTAAAAAAAATAGGTATTAAAATTTGTTTTTGTAATTTCATATTATAATATAGTAGTCTAAAATTTAGGTTCTTTATTGTTTTTAGCTTCCGAAAAAATTGTTATTAATATATTTTTTTCAATATCATCTAATTTTTTATTTCGGCGACTAAATGCTTTTTCAGCTATAGAGAGTATTTTATTTAAGTCTGCATCTTGCATTTTTTCAGCACCTCCCCATCGAAACGAAGCAATAAAATTGGGCATATATCCAGAACCAAATAAGTTAGATGCTACTCCCACTACAGTTCCCGTGTTAAACATCGTATTAATTCCACATTTAACATGGTCGCCCATAATAAGTCCGCAAAATTGTAATCCTGTTTTCAAAAATCGTTGCTCGGTATAATTCCACAATTTTACTTCACTATAATCATTTTTCAAATTAGAAGTATTGGTATCAGCTCCTATATTACACCATTCGCCTATGACAGAATTTCCCATAAAACCATCGTGTGCTTTATTGCTAAACCCAAACATTATCACATTATTGACTTCGCCTCCTACTTTACAATAAGGTCCAATTGTTGTTGGGCCATAAATTTTAGCTCCCATTTTTAATTGAGCATGTTCGCATAAAGCAAAATCGCCACGGATAATGCATCCTTCCATAATTTCAGCATCTTTACCAATATAAATTTTACTATTATTCGTATTGAAAACAGCCGCTTCAATTACAGCACCCTCTTCTATAAATATATTTGCTTTATCTCCAATCACAATATTGCTATTACTAAGAGTGTGAGATTTTCTATTTTTTGTAATAAGCTCGAAATCAGCCACTAACTCTTCTTTGTTATGAGAAAATATATGATATAATTGACTGATAATCAAACAATCGTTTTGGTATACTATTTTTTCTCCTGAATAATTAAGAAGAGAATCTGGGAGTTTGCTCACAACATGAGCAATAGGAATTTCATCTTTAAACAATGATTGCCCCATTTTTAATTGAGAGA
The DNA here is from genome assembly GCA_964610025.1 of uncultured Lentimicrobiaceae bacterium. Classification (GTDB taxonomy): domain Bacteria; phylum Bacteroidota; class Bacteroidia; order Bacteroidales; family WCHB1-69; genus UBA5266. Next base: position 14,038 of record CAZSTX010000049.1, on the reverse strand, counting down.
TAGCTTTTATTAATTCATCTGTTGGGCAAACAGAGCCTGCAATTAAAAGATTCTGATTTTCGGTATGCACACAAAATTTTTCAGACAAATAATCTTTTGTTATAGTCGAAGTTTTTGTTTGTAAACGCTTTTCCCATTTTTCGCGAACAGTTAATATTCCAATTCTTATATCGGCTTGAGGGCGAGTATAAGTAAAAGGGAGAAGATTTTTTCTAAAATTATCATCAAATAAAATTACATTCATTGTTAAAATATTTAGTTATTTGAATTTAATAAATTCCATAATGTATCTTTTATTTTGTCTATTCCCATTTGTATTTGAGATGAAAGATAAACAACAGGAAGGTCGTTAGGTAGCTTATTTTTAATTTTTTCTAAATCATTTGGTGAAATAATATCACATTTAGAAATAGCTAACATACGCTTTTTATCCAATAATTCGGGATTGTATTTTTTTAATTCATTCAATAGAATTTTATATTCTTTTTTAATGTTTTCACTATCAATTGGGATTAAAAAAAGTAAGACGGAATTTCTTTCTATATGCCTTAAGAATCTCAATCCCAATCCTTTTCCTTCGGAAGCACCTTCAATAATTCCCGGGATATCGGCAACAATAAAAGAATAATTATCTCTGTATTTTACCATACCCAAATTAGGTTTAAGAGTAGTAAAAGGATAATTTGCTATTTTAGGTTTAGCATTAGAAACCACAGAAATAAAAGTCGATTTTCCCACATTAGGAAAGCCTATTAATCCTACATCTGCCAAGACTTTTAATTCTAATATTTTCCACTTTTCAATTCCTTCTTCTCCGGGTTGGGCAAAGCGTGGAGTTTGGAAAGTAGCTGATTTAAAATGTACATTTCCTAAACCTCCTCTTCCTCCTTTCATTAGAACAACTTCTTGTCCATCTTCAAGTATTTCTGCTTCAATAGAAAGAGTATCAGCATCTTTTACAATAGTTCCTAATGGAACTTCTATAATGTTATCTTTTCCACTTTTTCCAAAACATTTATTTTTACTTCCCGATTCTCCATTTTCAGCAAAAACATGTTTCGTATATTTTAAATGCAATAAAGTCCATAGCTGAGCATTACCTCTCAAAATAATATCTCCTCCTCTTCCGCCATCTCCTCCGTCTGGGCCTCCCTTAGGGGTTTGTGCTGTACGTGCTAAATGAGCAGACCCACTACCTCCTTTTCCTGAACGGAATAAAATTTTGACGTAATCAATAAAATTTTCATTGCTCATATAAGCTTAATATTTATTGAATTTTAACGTATATTTAATAAAAAAATTGTTTCAGAATGAGTAAATTACTTGAAAAAATAAAATGAAAAAAATATGATTATATAATTTTTTATATTTTTGTAAATAGTTTTAATTCCTTAATAAGTGAATAAAAGAAATATTATAAAAATACTATTTAAAAATGAAATTAGTACATTAATATTAAGATTACTAATATTATATATTATTCTTTTTATTTCTAAAATTATTTTTTATTTCTATAATCAAGATATAATAGGTGCTATCTTTTTAAAAGATATTTTATTATTAATAAAAGGAAATTTTATTTTTGATAATATTTCTATTTTTTATTGCAATTCATTATTTATTATTTTATCAGTTCTTCCCTTACGTATACGCGAACGTAATGTATATCAGTATTTTTTGTTCTGGATATACACAATTACTAATGTTATTATGATTGTTTTTCTTAACTTCGGCGATATTATTTATTTTCGTAATACTTTGAAACGCTTTACAAGCGAAGAGATACATTTTACAGCTTATCAAAATACTTTTTCTATTGTTAAAGATGTTTTATTAAATAATTATTGGATTATTTTTATTGTAATTGGTTTAATAATCGCAATGATTTATTATTATAAAAAAATCCCTTATTTTGTTCTTTCAATTAAAAAAAACTTACGCTATTATCTGATACATAGTTTTATTTTTCTTATTACTATTTTTTTAGTATTAGGAGGAATAAGAGGAGGATTTAAATTCAAATTACGTCCTTATAATTTATGTAATGCGGCTCAATACACTCAATCTACACAACAAGCTTATTTAATTTTAAGCAATCCTTTTTGTCTGTTTCGTACTTTGGGAATAAGTGCTTTAGAAAATCCACACTATTTTACAGAGTCAGCACTTCAAAAAATATTTACTCCTTATCATTATCCTATTGATTCTCTGAAATATAATTTAAAAGGAAGAAATATTATTATTTTTATATTAGAAAGTTTTAGCAAAGAACATTCAAAATTCTACTGTCCCGATTTATATCCTGATAGCGATGGATATACTCCATTTTTAGATTCGTTGATGCAAGAAAGTTATACTTTTACGAATGCTTTCGCCAATGGCATGCGTTCAATTGAAGCTCTCCCTTCTATATTAACATCTATTCCATCTTATAAAAAACCTTTCGTGATGTTGCCTCAATCTTTAGGAGTGTTAGAAGGACTGCCAAATATTTTAGAAAAAGAAGGTTATATTACTTCTTTTTTTTGTGGAACAGAAAAAAATTCAATGTTTTTCAACGCTTATGCCTCTATGGCTGGGATACAACATATTTATTCTAAAGAAGAATACGAAAAAGAAAGACCTGTAAATAAAAACACTATCGAACCCTTTTGGGGTGTTTACGATATGCCTTTTTATTTATATATGGCTGATAAAATAGATGAAATGCCACAACCTTTTTGCATTACTAATTTTAATCTTACTTCTCATCATCCTTTTAGCTTACCTCCTGATTATGCCGATAAAATGCCTAAAGGTCATACATTAGTGCAACCATGTGTTGCTTATACCGATTTATCGTTACGTACATTTTTTGAAAAAAACAAATATAAACCATGGTTGAAAAATACGATTTTTCTTTTTATTGCCGATCATGTTTCATCTGAAATTTATGCTCCTCAAACACGTTTGCCAAAAGGACATACAGCTATTTTCTATTTTATTCATACTCCCGATAAAGTTTTACATGGAAAAGACACACAAATTACGCAACAGTTAGATGTTATGCCTACTTTATTGGGATTAATAGGTTATAAAAAAAATTATTTCTCTTTTGGTCGTGATATATTTAACGAACCCGAACGCATGCCACTTGCAATTACTTATATCAATGAAACATATCAATGCATTAGCGATTCTATTACTATTTATTTTGATGGAGAAAAAACAATTGCTGCATTTGCTACTAATGATGATTTTCAAAAAGAAAATATTGTGAAAGCAAAATTAAAACAACAACAGCATTCTGAAATTCAATTAAAAGCTATTTTACAATCTTATTATAATCATATTACTTCTAAAAAATATATCGTTCCTAAAAACCCCTCTAAAAACTGATAACCATAAAGCAATAATTTTGTATCGTCCTAAAAATGCTGTACAAAAAGAATTTTTACAAATCAATTTTCTGATATATTTTCAACAATATGATATCCCCAATAAATTCTAAACGTCGAACAATAGATAAATAATCTTGTGTTTGTTTAATTTTTCTTTTTTAATTTCAGATGATTTCAAAATATCGAGCGTGATATTTTCGAGTGTTGCTTTTTCTTGATAACTAAACCCAAGATTAGTCATTTTTTCCATATTGATACGAGATAAAATATCCCTACCGTTTTCTGTAGGGTCGGTTTGATACTAAATAAATTTTTTTTTAAATTTCGTTCGTTTTCGTCAAATATCTATTTTTTCTTTTCTATTCTTCAATTATTGATTATTTGATATGCATAAAGAAATATACTGATAATCAATGTTTTATCATTTGTAATTACATTATCATTCTTGTTTGCTTTTATTTCTTTTAAAAAATTGAAAACTGTCGGGTTTTATTTCATAGGTAATATTTGGTTCGTTGATTTTTTGTTTGCTCACCCACATTTCATTAAAATAAAATAAGCAAAGAAATCGAAAGTATATTTTTTTATTATTAAGGAAAACAAAATTAATATTTTAAGATGCATATTGTTTAATAATTTTTTATACATTTGCAAAATTAAATGGTTCCGTGGCCGAGTGGCTTAGGCATCGGTCTGCAAAACCGAGTACAGCGGTTCGAATCCGCTCGGAACCTCTTAATAAACAAAGAAATAATATTATAAAAAGTTTAAAATATTATTTTAAAAAAAACAGTATAAAAAAAATATAATATGAGAAAAATTTCAATTCTTACAATTTTAATTATTAATTTATTGGCATTTAGTTTTAACATATCAGCACAAACAAAAATTAAATTAGCTCATCTTAATTCGGCTGATTTAATGCAAGTAATGCCAGGCAGAGATACCGCACAAAAAATTATAGAGGCTTATGCTGCTTCGTTAGAAGAAGAATTAAAAACTATGTATACTGAATACCAGAATAAAGCAAAAATATTTCAAGAATCACAAGCTACCATGTCTCAATTGGTTCAACAAAGTAAATTAAAAGAATTACAAGATCTTGAAAATAGAATTAAAATGTTTGATGAGCAAGCACAAGAAGATTTGCAGGCAAAACAAGAAGAATTATTAAAACCTTTGATTGATAAAGCAAAATCTGGAATAGCAGAGGTTGCAAAAGAGAATGGTTATTCTTATGTTTTTGATACAAGCGTAGGAGCTTTATTATACCAAGACGATAGCGATGATATTTTGTCCTTGGTAAAGAAGAAGTTAAATATTAAGTGAAAATGATAAAAACTAAACTAACCTTATTCTTTTTTTTATTAATACTTATTTTCTCTGCATGTGAAGAAAAAGTAGAACAAGGAAATATAGAACTACATTTCAATCATTTGATTGAAAACAAGGCAATTATCTTTGATAGCATGTGCTATACCAATGAAGCAAATAATTTATATTTAATTACCGAAATCAAATGGTTTGTGTCGCGTTTATGCTTGTTTAAAAATGGGAAAAAAATCAATATTACTGTAAATGATGGAATACATTACATTGATACAGAGTTAAAAAATACACTTATTTGGAAAATTGACCAAAAGATAGAAGCAGGCAATTATGATTCATTGCAATTTATTTTTGGAATGAACGAAATAGATAATATTTCTAATCGTTTTGTAAATCCACCCGAAACATCAATGGCATGGCCTCGTACTTTAGGCGGAGGGTTTCATTATATGATGATAAATGGGAAATTTATACGTAGTGATGAAGTGGTATCAGCAATGAATGTTCATATGGGAATAGGGCAGGTATACGAAGGAATAACTTACAGTGTTGATTCAATAATTAATTTTATACATAATTATTTTACAGTTACTTTAAAAAACCCATTTACGATTGAAAAAAATAAAACACGTTCTATATTTATCAATATGCAAATTGAAAATTGGTTTAAAAATCCACATATTTATGACCATAATTATTGGGGTAGTCATATTATGCAAAAGCAAGATGCAATGCAAATGTTGAAAGAAAATGCGTGGAATGTATTTGAAATAGAAGTAAAATAATATTAACTTTTAATAGAGGATAAATAAATATTTTTAAAGTTTTTTAATATAAAATAAAGATTAATTTTGCATATTGAATAAAAAAATATAAAAAGCAATTATCGATATGATAAAAAATAATTTATGGATTATTATTTTATATTTATGGTGTAGCAATCCTTTATTTGCACAACAAAAAGACAGTATAGAAAAAGTTAATTATTCTATAAAGCAAATAGATGCCAGTTATAAAGGAGGTTTAGGAGCAATGGTTCTTTTTATAGATCAACATATACAACTTTCGTCAGTAAAAAAAGGGATTAGCAAAACCGTATTATTAAATACACATTTTGATTCCGAAGGAAATATAACAGAGGTAACAATATTATCAGGAATAAATAAAAGTATTGATCAAGCTATAATTGACGTTATAAAACAAATGCCTGCATGGAATCCGGCGACAATCAATGGAATACCTATCCCTTCAAAACAAGTAATAGGTTATAATATTAGTTATTAAATACTATATGATAGACATACAATCAATAAAACAACGATACGGAATAATTGGCAATTCGCCATTAATTGATAGAGCGATTAATATTGCTATTCAGGTAGCACCGACAGATTTAACGGTTCTTATAACAGGTGAAAGTGGCGTAGGAAAAGAAAATTTTCCAAAAATCATTCACGATAATAGTGCCGAAAGAAAATTCAAGACTTACACAGCCATTAATTGTGGTGCTATACCCGAAGGAACTATTGATTCAGAATTGTTTGGGCACGAAAAGGGATCTTTTACGGGTGCTAACGAAGCTCGGAAAGGATATTTTGAACAATCAGACGGAGGAACTATTTTTTTAGATGAAGTAGCAGAACTACCTCATGCAACTCAAGTTCGCTTATTACGCGTTTTAGAAACAGGAGATTTTATGAGAGTGGGATCTTCTAAAGTACAAAAAACAAATGTGAGAGTGGTAGCTGCTACTAATGTAAATATTCCTGAAGCTATTAGCAAAGGAAAATTTAGAGAAGACCTTTATTATCGGTTGAATACAGTACCCATACATATTCCTCCTTTAAGAGAACGGAAAGAAGATATATTTTTATTATTTATGAAATTTTCACTCGATTTTTCAGAAAAATACCGAGTCCCCGAACTTGAATTAACAGACGATGCTAAAGATGCATTGAGTAATTATTGTTGGCCTGGCAATGTGAGACAGCTAAAAAATATTACAGAGCAAATCTCTATTTTAGAAAAAGATAGATTAATAACTCTCACTACTCTGAAGAAATATATTAATATTGATAAAAATGAATTTTTACCCGTTATTTATAAACACAAGGCAGATTATTCATCAGAAGGTCCTATTTTTGAAAGAGAATTGATATTTAAATTTTTAGGAGATATGCAAAGAGATATCAACGATTTAAAACAATTTGTAGCACATTTGTCTAAAAATCAAAATCAACCAATTGCAACATCTGATAAAAAAACATTATTCTTTGATTCGGACGAAGGTAGAACAACTTCTATTTCCAATCCCGATAACACAATTGAACTAACCGAATATTATGATGATGATAATGAAAAATTAGAAGATATTTCTGATAATTTGTTATTGCAAGAACAAGAAAAAGGATTAATAATAAAGGCGTTAATTAAAAATAATGGAAAAAGAAAAGATACAGCAAAAGACTTAGGTATTTCGGAAAGAACACTTTATCGAAAATTAAAAGTATATAATTTAGTAGAATAAGATGAAATATAAAACTATTATTTATTATTTATTATTTATTTTAATTATTTTTACGTCATGTAGTGGATTAAAATATTCGGTAGTAGGTGTTGATATTCCTGCTGATGCTAAGACAGTATCTATCAAAACCTTTCAAAATAACGCAAGTTTGGTTAATTTGAAATTAAGCAATGAAATAACTACTATGTTAAAAGATAAATTTCAATCACAAACAAAATTAGATATTCTTGATTCACATGGCGATTTGCAGTTTGAAGGCGAAATTACTAATTATTCGGTATCAGCTACTGCCATTGGAGAAGATAAAGCAGCTATGAATCGATTAACGATAACATTAAGAGTTATTTACACAAATAAATTAGATGATAAAAAGAATTTTGAACAAAATTTTGCACGTTATGCCGATTACGATAGTTCGAAAAACTTATCACAAGTAGAAGATGAGTTAGTAACTCAGATATGTGAAGTATTAATAGATGATATTTTTAATAAAGCAGTAGGAAACTGGTAAAAATAAAAAAAAATGGATTTAGAAGATTTTTATAATGAAATAAAACAATTTAATCATTCAACAAGCCCAGCTATTGATATGAAAGAAACCATTGTCTTGTATCCTTATTTTATGTTAGCACAATTAATACAAGCAAAAAAAAATACTATTCATTTGTTTAATTTAAATGTTTTATTTCCTAATCGACAATATTTATATGAACTATTACATAAAAATACAAAAATCGTTAATGATAATTTGGAATTATTATTATCAGAAAAAAATAAAGAAGAAATACGATTAAGTTCTGAAATAGAAAAAAAAGAAGAAATTTTATGTTGTTTGAACGAAGAAAGTATTTCGTTAGACGAATTAATTGAAAAATTTAATACAAATTGTCCGAAAATTATTTGTAATATTGAGCAATTAAAAGAAGAAGAAGCATACGAAGATTTATGTAAAAGCAGTGTAGCTGAAAAAATGAATATTGTAAGTGAAACATTAGCAAATGTTTATGTAGAACAAAAAAGTTATGATAAAGCAATTAAAATTTATAAAACATTAATGGTAAGATATCCCGAAAAAAGTAGTATTTTTGCAAACTTAATAGAAGAATTAAAAGACATAAAGAGTAGTCAACAAAATTAAGAAGAAAGAAAAATGTATACAGTAATTATTATTATTATCATTATAGCTTCCATTTTATTAGGCTTAGTAATATTAATGCAAAATTCGAAAGGTGGTGGATTAGCCTCTGAATTTTCCTCATCGAATCAAATATTAGGAGTGAAAAGAACAACAGATTTTTTAGAAAAAGTAACATGGACATTAGCTATTGTTATTGTGCTTCTTTCTTTTGCTTCTGGGTTTTTAGCAAAAGGTGTTAACAAAGATAAAGCAGATGAAATGAAAAAAAGTAAAGCTCAATCGGCGCAAACAAGCACAGCACCTATTCAACAATCAGCTCCTATTGCTGCTCCTATTGAAGAAGGCATGTAATTTTTTGTTTATCTAAAATATGTATATACTAGGAATCGAATCCTCTTGTGACGATACCTCTGCTGCTGTATTGTATAATAACAAATTAATATCCAATGTGATAGCAACTCAACTTGTGCATGCACAATACGGCGGTGTTGTCCCCGAATTGGCTTCGCGAGCTCATCAACAAAATATTATTCCAGTAGTTGATATTGCTTTAAAGAAATCAAATATTAATATATCACAACTTTCGGCTATTGCTTTTACCAGAGGTCCTGGCTTATTAGGGTCTTTATTAGTCGGAAATTCTTTTGCCAAAGCTGTTGCATATTCATTACAAATACCACTTATAGCAGTTGACCATTTAGAAGGGCATATTTTATCACATTTTATTGAAAATGAAAATAATAGCTATCCTTCTTTCCCATTTTTATGTTTGCTCGTATCGGGAGGACATACACAAATAGCATTAGTGAAAAATTTTTTTGAAATAGAAATTATAGGAACAACTATTGATGACGCTGCTGGCGAAGCATTTGATAAAGCGGCTAAAATATTAGGGTTCCCTTATCCCGGTGGACCTCATATTGATAAATTAGCACAAATAGGTAATGCAAATGCTTTTACATTTAATAAAGCCAATATCGAAGCTTATAATTATAGTTTTAGTGGATTAAAAACATCTTTTCTCTATTTTTTACGTGACAAATTAAAAACAAATTCTTCTTTTATAGAAGAAAATAAAGCTGATATTTGTGCTTCAATTCAAAAAGCTATTATCGAATCATTAATGAAAAAATTAATGAAAGCAGCTAAAGATTTTCATATCAATGAAATTGCAATTGCAGGAGGTGTATCTGCTAATTTAGGATTACAAAATAGTTTAAAAAAGATAGCAGTTCAAAAAAAATGGAATATTTATATTCCGCCATTAGAGCTAACTACCGATAATGCAGCTATGATAGGCATTGTAGGCTATTATAAATATTTACGTAAAGAATTTGCAGATATATATGCTATTCCTTATGCTAAAAATCAATAATTAATATGGATATAGAATTAGTAATTTTTGATCTTGACGGAACCCTTCTTAATACAATAGATGATTTGGGCGATAGTGGTAATCATATATTAAATAAATATGGATTTCCAACTCATCCTATTGAGAAATATTGTTATTTTGTGGGAGATGGTATTCGTAAACTTGTAAAGCGAATGTTGCCCGAAGATAAAAGGGAAGAAGACTTTATTGATAAAATAAAAAACGAATTTATTGTCTATTATGATATTCATAAAGCTGATAAAACAGCTCCTTATGAGGGAATAGTTGAATTATTAGAAACATTACAAAAAAACAATATAAAAATAGCAGTTGCTTCAAACAAAACGCATGATGTTATGGATGAATTAATGCAATATTATTTTCCAAATATTCGATTTAGTGCTGTTTTTGGACAAAGAAAAGATGTTCCTGTAAAACCAAATCCAATGATTGTTAGTGATATATTAAAAATAACTGAAACTGATAAAGAAAAAACATTGTATGTGGGAGACACATCTATTGATATGCTTACTGCAAAAAATGCTGATTTAAAAAGTGTTGGCGTATTATGGGGATTTCGAACAAAAGAGGAACTATTGCAAGCTGGTGCTCATATTATTATAGAAAAACCCAAAGAACTCTTACAATATTGTTTTAATGTTTTATAATCTTTTGATATATAAACGTATTATTGAAATGAACTTTTGCTGTATAAAAACCTGCTGGAAACAAAGAGATGTTTATTTCAGCATACTTATTATTGATTGATTGAGAATAAATCTTTTTTCCGTTAATATCAAAAAAATCTATCTTTTTTATTATTTCATTTACAGTAATAATTCTTAATACATCGCTTGTTGGATTAGGCAAAATTCTGATAGAAGAAGTTGGTAACTGATAGATAGAATTTTTCATTTCTACATTTATAATGTTAGAATAATCGCTAGTATCGCTATTGTTTAGAGCTACAACTCGATAATAATAAGTTGTATTATTATCTGTAATTGTTACTTGTTGAAATGTGTCGGTAACAAATAACCCATCGTATCCTGCAATATAATTTGAAAAATCAGACTGTTGAGAAACATATAAAAAATAGCCATTAGCATTTTCAACTTGTGTCCAATTAGCTACAAATGAATTGTATTCTATATCAGTAGCAGTTAAAGCGGTGGGGGCTGAAAGAGCAAAATAAACTTTATAAAGTTTTTTATGTGTATTAGAATAATTTGCTGTAAATAATAAAGCATCGTTTAATGCTATTAAATCGGCTACATCAGGATTAAAATTAGAAGGAAAATTGCTAATCAAATTAGTATCAATTTGATTGGTATTAGCTTCAGTTCCATCGCTATTAAAAAGATAAGTTTGATTTAATATAGGTCGTGCTGTAAAATATAAAGAATTATTAAAAACAGTTAATGCAGCAGGGCTTGATTGACGTGTGTTAGCAGCATTGGTATTAATTTCTTTTATTTTTTTAGTTCCTGATTCTATTCCGTCTGTTACCCATAATTCTACATTAGAAAGGGTGTCTGCAGCCGAAAAATAAAGTAAATTGTTCATTATGCAAAAATGATTTACATTGGAATTTTCAGTGCCAATATTAATGTCTTTTATCATTTTTGTTCCAGCAATAGTTCCATCACTCTTCCACAATTCAGCACCATGACTTTCTGTTGTAGCATTGAATATAAGTGTATTATTCCAATTAAAAAAAGTAGAAGGATTAGAAAAATTACTTCCATTGATAGGAAATTTTTGAACATCAGTTTCATCGTATACATAAAGAAATGAGCCTATATCACTTTCATTTTCAAGAGGATTAAAAAACATTTTTCCATTACATACAAAAAATTTCATTTTATTAGTTTGTCCTATATTGTTGAATTTACTAAAGATAACAGTTCCGCTTTCAGTTCCATCGCTTTCATAAATTTGAAAATATACAGGACCACTTTTAGCAACAAAATAAAGTTTGTTGTTAAAGGCAGTAAAGCCAGTTGGTTCACTACTAGATTCATCGCCGCCATGTGATAAAATATTTTTTACAATTTTTGTTCCTTCTTTTGTTCCATCTGTTACCCATAATTCAGTCCCATATTGATTATTTGTAGCTGAAAAATATACTTTTTCGTTCATTTCTGTAAATTCTTGGGGAGAATAACAATTATTGCTAATATCAATTGTGCCTGCTTCTGTGCCATCGCTTACCCAAAGACTTGGCGTAGGACCTCCGTCGACAGCTGCTTGAAAATATAGTTTCCCATTGCAAACTTTTAATTCTTTTGGAGACGATGAGCCTGAAGGATTAATATCTTTCAGCATATATGTTCCATTGTTTGTTCCGTCGCTTATCCACAATTCTTGCCCATGTATGCCGTCATTTGCTGAAAAATATAATTTTCCATTATATAACGTCATTTGTGAAATAGCAGGATTTCCTGAGGGATTAATATCTTTTACTAATTTAATAATTTGAGAATTAGATTGTAAATAAATACATGAAATAAAAATTAAAAAATATTTTTTCATAAAGTTAAAGATTAAAATTTTTGCAAAGATATATTTTTTATTAGTCAATAGTGTTTTAAAATAATAAAAAAATATTTACTTTTGCGTTATTAATTCATCTAAAATTTAAAAATAGTTTTTAATATTAATGAAATATATAAATAGAAGTAAAATTTTAGCTGTCGGAGAAGGTGCTTGCATATTGGGAGGAGCCGTAATAGTAAAAAATGGAGAAGAAATTTATGCTACCACAGCTACAACATTAAAAGATGATGACCCAACAGCACATGCAGCAGTAATAGCAATACGTAAAACCCGACTAAAACAACGTACTTTTATGCTCATTGATTATGAAATATATCTTAGCGAAGAGCCTTGCCCGATGTGTTTAACTGCTATATTTCAAGCAAAAATTAAAAAGATTTATTATCGAAAGGGACAAACAATAAAAAAAATAACGTTAACAAATGATTATTTTAAAAAAGTCTATACTTTATTAAAAATTTAAATATAGATAATAATTCTTTGAATTAAATATAGAAATTGTTCTAATAGATATAATTGTTTTTGTATAAAATTATGATATAAAATAAAACAAAAGTAAATAGCGTTAGAAAGATGCTTTGATAGATAATTTATTGTAGAAATTATTAAAAAAAATATGAATGCTTTAGAAACTATTTTAACCCATAAAACAATCAGAGATTACAGTAGTCGACCTATTGATGATGAGATATTAACAAAAATATTAGAAGCTGCAACTCGTGGTTCTACTACTGGCAATATGCAATTATATAGTATTATTATTAATAAAGACGAAGAAATGAAAAAGAAGATATTGCCTTTTCATTTCAATCAAAAAGCCATTGTTGAGGCACCTGTTGTATTAACTTTTTGTGCTGATTTTAATCGCTTTAATAAATGGTGTCGTTTTCGAGGAGCAACACCGGGATATAATAATTTTCAGGCTTTTATGTGGGCAGTAATAGATGCTGTTATTGCTACACAAAATGCATGCATTGCTGCAGAGCATTTCGGATTGGGAATTTGTTATATGGGAACTGTAACTTATAATGCACATGAACTTATAAAAATTTACCAACTTCCTAAAGATGTAGTTCCTGTAACTTGTATCACAATAGGTTATCCTATTAACGAACCAGCTTTAACAGATAGATTGCCTTTACAAGCAGTAATTCATCAAGAAGTGTATAAAGATTATTCTAAAGAAAGTATTGATGATTTTTATTTTGAAAAAGAAAATTTGGCTTTAACCAAAAGATTATTAGAAGAAAATAAATTAGAAAATTTAGCTAAAATTTTTACAGATAAAAGATATACAAAAAAAGATAATGAATATTTTTCTAAAATCTTTTTAGATATAATAAAAAAACAAGGATTTTCAATATCAAATAAATGAAAAAAAAATATCATTGTCTGATAAAAATTAAAAATTATTTTCTAAAAAAGGTTATATTATTAGATGACAGTGATATAAAATTTAGTTGTTTGCAAATTAAAAAAATAAGCTCTGATGTTCCCAATAAATTTTGGACATTAAAATAAGTCCAAAAATTTCATCTTTTCATTATGAAAAAAATAAAAAAAACGTATGACCGTTAAAACGAATTATACCAAATTATTTTCAACAATTTTTAAGGTGTTGCAAAACGGAAAATAATAGGCGGAAAATACACGGTCAATTAAATTTTACTCTTATTTAGTCGAGCCTTAAAAAGCTATTTTTTTTTGTTTTTGTATGAAAATAAGGTTGA
>CAZSTX010000048.1:0-15661 GCA_964610025.1 uncultured Lentimicrobiaceae bacterium | reverse complement strand
TCAATCTGGATTTTTGGAAAAGCCTATAGGGTGTCCCAGTGATAAAGTCAGGAGAAAGGATATCCTATTCCAACGTTAAAAACGATGTTTTTTAATGATACTTTTTTGTTAATCCATTTCATGTCTTTTTCTTCAGCTGGATTATATATTTGCAATGCTGCATCTAATCTTAACACAAAAAATGATAAATATAAGCGTAATTTAATGCCACTTCCAATAGCAATATCTTTATAAAACTTATCTCATCTCCTAATGTTATCACTTTTTTATACTTGGTATTTTAATTTGTATTAAAATAATTTATACTTTTGTAAAAAAAATAGTTAAAAACATAAATTTAGTGGAGTTTTAGTAATAGCGATGATAGAAAACAATATTTTATATCTGAATGAGCCTAATGGCTATCAAGATTGGTTAAATAGACATTAATAATATAATAATATGAAAAATATAATCATAGCGATACTTATTGCTTTAACAACGAATGTTTTTGCTCAAGATATAAACAGATTTGTTTTTCCAATTTCTTCAGAAACAAAATACAAAGATTTTGCACCTTATATGTTTCTTCGATCTGGTCTTCGATCTTCTGCGAAAATTAATTATGACGAAAAAGTAATTACTCATAACAAAACAACTGAAAATGAATGTGTGTTGTTGTTTGATAGTAGAAGCTGTCAGCATCCAAAATTTAATTTACTTAAAAAACAAGACTCCATACAATACATTTCGAATGGTTATTTCTTGTATACCATTTTTCATAAAACAAAAGAAATAATCATTGAAGACAGCGTTTTAGAAAAAGGATTAGCCCTGATGAGAGAAAACCCATTTGCCGATTTTTACGCAAGGAGTATTTTTTTTGATATTAATTTCCGAAAAAAATCAAATGTTTCCATGTTTTCAAACAACGAATTTGCAGTGATAAATTATCCTAGGAAACAGACTATACGTAATAGAGGAGGCATTTATTCTTATAAATTTCGAGCATCTGATTTCGCGTTATCTGAAATAAATTGTTTTTTAACAAATGATAATAATATAGCCGATTTATATGCAGCAACCTTAATTTTGTTGGAAGATGAAAACAAATTTAATTTTACCGAAAGAGATTTTGCTGCAAGTGAATGGTTAAACAGCTACACTATTATAGATAAACGTTCTCAAAAAGCAGTAAAGTAAATTATACTTATGGCAAAAAATACAGGTAAATTTATTTTACTTTGATAATTCTTTGTACCTTATATATTTTTAAAACAGAACCAAGAGTTTTAAGATAATTGCAATTAGTTCAAGACTATTAAAAAAGATTTAATGGAAGAATTTTTATTTTTTTTTAAATTTTTAGAAAGGATATCCTATTCCAACATTAAAAACGATGTCTTTTAATGATACTTTTTTGTTAATCCATTTCATGTCTTTTTCTTCAGCTGGATTATATATTTGCAATGCTGCATCTAATCTTAACACAAAAAATGATAAATCTAAGCGTAATCCAATGCCACTTCCAATAGCAATATCTTTATAAAACTTATCCCATCTAAATTCGCCATTGGGTAAATCTGCATTTTTCTTTAAAATCCAGACATTTCCTGCATCTGTAAAAAAAGCAATGTGTAAATATTTATAAATAGGGGTTCTAAATTCTATATTAAATTCTATTTTTACATCGCCTGTGCTTTCGAGACGAGAAGCTAAATCTTTATAAGAACCAGGGCCTAATGTTCTTATTCTCCATGCTCTTATACTATTGGACCCTCCTAAATAAAAACTTTTTTCAAAAGGAAGTGTAATAGAATTTTTCGTTGTTGGAATACCTATTCCAATATCGGTATGTAAAACTAAAGCGGATTTTTTTGCAATCATAATATTGTATGCTAAGTCGATACTTGTAGATACATAGCTTGCAAATGGAATGCCCCAGAAATTATATTGTTTGTTTTCATTTTTATTTGCTTTTATTGTTGCAAAAAGAGCATATAGTAGATTTCCGTAGGATTCGGAGTTGAATCGTAAAAGAAAAAAGTTTTGGCGAGGCAGTCCCTTATAACTGCTATAAATTAATTGATAATTAGTTCCTATAAGTAAGTGGTCTTTATATTTTTCTTGGATACGTTTACTGTATCGTTGAATATTGTATTTAAATAAAGAGTCGGGATATATTTTTACTAAATTAATATTTAAAACAGATAATATATGTGTTATTTGTGGAGAAGTACTCCATTCATAGCGAAAGCCTGTGCTTGTTATAAAGCGAGAATAATTGTCTTGTAATTGATAGTTACTTCCAATGTTTAAAATTGTTTTTGCTCTATATTTTTTAGGAATATTTTGTTGTTTAATTGGAAATAAAAATCTTGAAAATTCTAATCCAATATCTCCTCCTATTTCAAAATTGCGGAAACGCCATTTTTTTTCGCTGTTATCGGATGCTAATCTTTGAAATTCATTAGCATACATTGCTGTAATAGAAAAAATTTCACCAGATTTAAAAAAATTTCTATTCGAATAACTTAGATTAACTCCCACCCCAAAATCTTTTCCAATATTTTTTCCTAATAAATCATAAAAAAAACTATTGCGTTCCATTTTTGAAAGTTGTACACTGCAATTAACATATCCTGTGTCAGCAGTAATATTTTTTTTGCTTTCTTCGGTTTCCTGATACGTAATTTTTATAAAACTGAAATTTTTCATGTCATCATACCGATTATAGGTTCGTTTAATTTCATTTGCTTTGTATAAATCGCCGGGGAAAAAACTTAATGGATAAACTAAGGTTTTTGGTTTAAAGTCAATTTTATCGGCATAATAAATTGTATAATGATTGGTATCTTTTTTATGTATTATTTCTGAATAATAAACAGTATTATTCTTTTTATTTGGATTGATAAAGGTAGAAAAAATTTCAATATTTTTCACATAGTATTTTCTGTGAATTCCTTCATACGTTTCTTCATTAATAGTGTAATAAGGATTAGAAATGTCTATTATAACATCTATCGTATAATTTGTTAAATTGCTATCTATTCTATAAATAATATAATTTTCAGTAAAATGGTAGTATCCTTGATTGTTAAGTAATGTTGTTATACGGCTACGTTCTTTTGAAAAAACATCTACATCGAAATTGTTGTGTGTTTTTATTAGACATTGAGCAGTGTCTTTAAATATTATTTTTTCTAAATTTTTGTCTTTAATACGGTATTGTATTTTATGTATTTTGCATACATTGCCTGAAGTAATCTGATAAGTTATTTTCGCTTTTTTTTGTCTTAATGTTTTTATTTGATAATCAACTTTTGATTCAAAATAGCCTTTATTTTTCATATAAAGAAGTATTTGAGAAGTCGAATATTCTATTAAAGAGCTATCTAACAAAACTAATGGTTCTCCGAAATTTTTGCGAAACCATTGTTTGGTTTTATTATCTTTTGTTGAGTCTTTCGGCGTTGCCGATTGGTAAATCCCAGCTTTTAAAAAGAAAAGGTTAAGAAATTTTTTATTGGGAGTAGGGCGTACGATATAAATAATATCATTTGTGGGAATTTCTTTTTTATCGGAAACAACTTTATTTTTTACAAGCATGTATTGTCCTTCTTCTATTTTTTTTGTAGGAATACAAGATGTAAAAAGAAGTATTCCTATAAAGAACAAGAGATGATGTTTATTTTTAATTTCCCCCATTTTATTTCAGTTTTATCTCATATCAATTATTTCAATATTTTGATATTGTGATGGATTAAAGATAAATAAATTATTATTAATAGCAGGGTTTTTAATAAAAGTGTCAAAAGAATAAGTATAAATGTATCCATCTCTTTCCGAAATACTTATTTTTAGAATTTCTTGCTTGTTTTTATCAATAATTACTCGTATTTTATAAAATGTTTCTGCTTGTAGTGGGTATAAATCAACAACTTGTATTGTTATTCCTTTTTCTGAATACTCGCGTATGAATGCTGATTGATAATATTTTTGATAATGAGTAATAAGTTTAATAGGATTAATTGAATTTTCTTCGTTTTCTTGTTCGTAAAATGAAATTGTTACCTCATTTTGGTCTGGCAAATAACTCCACACATTAACAGAGTCACAATATACATGTTGTGAAGGTAAAATTAATTTATATTTATCTCCTTTAATCCAAATATTTCCTTTTGTAATAGCTAATGTTTTATTGTCTTTTTCGGTGCGTAAAGAAAATTTGATTTCTGCTGTTTTGAAGTTTTTTAGTTTTTCTTGAATATTTTTAAGAATAACAACTGATTGATCATCTTGTATTTTTTTTGTCTGCAATTGAGAAAATACGCATCCAAAGCAAAATATTAAGCCTATTATATAAAAATGTTTTTTCATGTATTTTTTATTTTAAAATAGGTATATGAAAAAATCGAACCAAACTAATTTTTTTTTAAGAAACACCTAATTCTTTTAATATTTCTTCTAATGTCATTGGGTCTTTAATACGCACTTCTCTGGCTTTACTACCTTCAAAAGGTCCAACTATACCAACTCTTTCAAGTTGATCCATAATTCTTCCAGCACGATTATAGCCTAATTTTAATTTACGTTGCAAAAGAGAAGTAGAACCATGTCCACTATTAACAACTATTTTTGCTGCATCGGCAAATAGGACATCAATCTCTTTGTCATCAGCTTCTTGTGTGTTGTTTTCTTGTTCGTCTGGAACTTCTGGAAGTTCAAATGCAGTTGTAAACCCATGTTGTTCTCCAATAAAATCACAAACTTTTTCAACTTCTGGCGTATCTACTAATGCACATTGTAATCGCACAATATCATTACCTGTAGAAATAAGCATATCTCCTTTTCCTATTAAACGTTCAGCACCTCCAGCATCTAAAATAGTGCGTGAGTCTATTTTAGAAGAAACTTTAAAAGCAACGCGGGCAGGAAAATTAGCTTTAATAACTCCTGTAATAATATTTACAGAAGGTCGTTGTGTTGCAATAATTAAATGTATTCCTATGGCACGTGCTAATTGAGCTAAACGGGCAATAGGAGCTTCGATTTCGCGACCTGCCGTCATAATGCTATCGGCAAATTCGTCAAAAACTAAAATAATATAAGGTAAAAAACGATGCCCTTTTTCTGGATTTAAACGGCGTGCTTTGAATTTTTCGTTGTATTCGACAATATTTCTACATTGTGCATCTTTTAAAAGATCATAGCGAAGGTCCATTTCTACGCACAATGAGTTTAATGTACGCACTATTTTTTTTGTATCTGTAATGATTGCTTCGTCAATATCGGGTAGTTTTGCTAAGTAATGTCGTTCTATTTTTGAATATAGTGTTAATTCAACTTTTTTAGGGTCAATTAATACTAGTTTTAATTCTGTTGGATGTTTTTTGTAAAGTAATGAAATTAAAACGGCATTAAGTCCAACTGATTTCCCTTGTCCTGTTGCTCCTGCCATTAATACGTGTGGCATTTTTGTTAAATCAAAAACAAATACTTCGTTCGATATCGTTTTTCCAATAGATATGGGCAATATCATTTTTCCTGAATTTTGAAATTTTTCAGATGCAATAGTTGATTTCATTGGCACTATTTTAGGAGTTGAATTAGGTACTTCTATTCCGATAGTTCCTTTACCGGGCATTGGAGCAATGATACGAATTCCTAATGCTGAAAGAGATAAGGCAATATCGTCTTCAAGATTTTTAATTTTACTGATACGTACTCCCGGTGCGGGAACAATTTCGTACAAAGTAACTGTTGGACCTTCAATAGCGCTAATAGATTGTATCTGAACTCCATAATTCATCAAGGTGTCTTGTATACGGAGCTTGTTATTTTTAATTTCTGCTTCTTTTTCTTCAAGTGTACGGACAGTATTAGGATATTCTTCTAATAATTCAACAGATGGGAATATATATTGAGAAAGTTCGGCATAAGGATCATAGGGACTTAAAATTTTTGATTCATTTTCTATATTTTCATTTTTATCACTTTCTGAAATGATAATTTTATTTTCTTCTTCATCATTAATAATAATATCATTGCCCGCTATAGGTTCTCTTGATTCGATGGGTGGCGAAACAGTAGTTGTATTTTCAAAAATTACTTCTTCGCTTTCTTTGGTTGTTAAAATAGTTTCATTTTCATATTTTTCTGATTTTTCTACATTTGTTTCTGTAAAATCTTCTGCTATTGGTTCGGTAATTTTTATATTTGTTTCTTCATCGATAGTTGTTTTTTGATTTTTATTTCTTTTAAAAAGCTTATAAAAAATAGATTGGGATTTGTCATTTATGTTTTTTTCTTTTACAATAGATTGATTTTCATTTTCTTCTTCCTCTTCTTTTGTTGGAAATACAGTAGCAAATGTTAATTCTGCAAAAATAACAAGCGATGTTATAGCAATAAAAATCATTAGAAGAATGAAGCCAATTAAACCTATAGAACTTTCTATCAATGAAGAACTTAATTGATTTCCTATATCGCCTCCTATCCAATTATAATCTTGTGATTTTCCAAATATTGCTCCAAGCATCAATGAGACCCAAATGATAGCAATCAACGTGATAGATAAGGTCCTAAAAGGAGGGAGTAGGTTTTTTTTAGAGATTAAAAAAATAGAAAATAAAAAAAATAAAAATAAAAAGCCAAAAGAAGCAATGCCAAATAAATTTTTCACACATAAAAATGAAAAATAAAGTCCTAATATCCCTAAACTATTAGCTGGTTGATCGGAGGTTGTGAGAGTTTTAATAAAATTAATATTATAGATAGAATCGTCAGCTTCATGTGTATATAAGAAAGAAATAAAAGATGAAAAAAGAAAAATAGTAAAGAGAAATAAAAAAATGCCTAAAATTAAGTGAAGTTTAGGATTTTTAAAAAATAAAAGTAAAGAGCGATTATTTCCTTTTGTCTTAGGGCTTTTTTTCTCTTTCTTTTTAACTGCTTTCTTTGTAACTGATTTATTAGTAATTATTTTATTCGCCATATATCTAAAAGTATTTGTTGTTTTTATTTGCAAATATATTCTAATTTATCAACAAATATTTTATCTTAAATTAATAATGCAAATGTAATAAAGTATTTAAACTTAAAAAAGTTATTGTATAATTTTTTACAAACAATATAATGTTAATTGTTTATATTTAAAATAACAAAAAAATATTAATGTTTTTTCAATAGACGTTTGTAATTTTTAATTAAAAAAATATTTATGATTTAATAAGCATGAAAATTTTCTATTTTTTTCCATAAATGTATCCTATCAATTCCTCCAACATTGTGTCCGTGTGAAGGATAAATGAAATAATCTACTTGTTTTTTAGCTTTAATACTTTTTTCTATAAATTGTAAAGTGTTTTGCCATAATACTGTAGGGTCCATAGCTCCATGAAAAATCAATAATTTCCCTTCTATATTATTTACATAATTTAATAACGAGGATTTTTTATATCCTTCTTCGTTGTTTTTAGGTGTTCCCATATAGCGTTCACCGTACATCACTTCGTAATATTTCCAATCGATAACAGGACCGCCACAAGAGGCACGGTTGAAAATGCCAGGATTTCGTAAAAACATACTCAAAGTCATAAAGCCTCCATAGCTCCAGCCATCAATTGAAAGTCGTTCTTTATCAACATATTTTAATGTTTTTAAATAACTTACTCCACACATTTGGTCTTCTACTTCAAAGTCGCCCAAATGTCTATGAATACAACTTTCAAATTCAAATCCTCTGTAATTAGTACCTCTATTGTCCAATGTAAATACGATGTATCCTTTTTGAGCCATATAATGTAAAAACCAACCTCCCGACAGCCAGCTGTTAGTAACCATTTGAGAGTGAGGACCACCATATACATAAATAAAAACGGGATATTTTTTTAAAGAATCGAATCCTATAGGAAAAATCTGACGACAATATAAATCATCCCCATTTTTATTTTTAATTGTTATTATTTGTGTTTTGGGCAAGGCATATTCGCTCAAATGATTTCTGTTGGGTAATAAAATGACTTTTTCTTTCCCTTTGCTATCTTTTAATTTTATTTCGTTGGCAGTAGTCAAATTATTATAAGCATCTAAAAACCATAATCCATCATTTGAAAATTGCACACGATGAGTTCCTAATTCTTGTGTGATATGTTGTAAATTGTTGGTTTTTATATCTAATCGATAAAAATGATTTCCTATAATTTCATCTTTGTTAGAATAGAAAAAAAGACTTGTACTGTTTTGATTAAACCCTTCAAATTTTTTTACTTCCCAATTCCCTTTGGTAAGTTGTTTGATTAATTTTCCTGAAATAGTGTATAAATACAGATGATTCCAGCCATCGCGACGACTCACCCAAACAAAATAATCAGGTTGATTAGAAAGAAAATACAAAGGATTCGTTGGCTCAACATAGCGTTCGTTTTTTTCTTCAAATAAGGTTTTAATATATTCGCCTGTAATAGCATTATATTGATTGAGTTTTAAATGGTTTTGTTCTCGATTGAGAATGCCAATAAAAATATATTTTTCGTCTAAACTCCATGTAATAGATGTGAGATATTGGTCTGCAGGTAGTCCTGTTTGCATATATACAATGTTTTTAGTGGTTACATCATATACGCCTAAGGTAACTTGATGACTTGTTTCTCCAGCCATAGGATATTTTTCATTTTTTAAACTAGCAATACGCGTACTTGTATTAACCAATGGATAATCGGCAACCATACTTTCATCCATACGATAAAAAGCTAAATAATTGCCTTTTGGTGACCAAAAAGAACCTTGCTCTACACCAAATTCATTGCGATGCACAATATGTCCATAACGAATGTCGGAAGCAATTTCTTTATTAACTTGAACTGCTTGCTGTCCTTCTTTTATTATAAATAAATTATTATCTATTGTGTAAGCAACTTGTTGATGGTCAAAATTAATTTGTAAATTTTTAGCTTCTTTTTCAATAGAAATTTTTTTGTCTATTTTTTTTAAATCAATACGATAGTGTAATAAAAAGTTTTGTGAAAGAAAATAAAAACTATTAGTAGATGACCAATGTAAAATGTTTGGGAAAAACGTAACGTCATTTAAATTAACTTCAATCAATGCTTTGTTAATGTCTGCAAGTGTAATAAATAGATGAGCATTGGTGTTTTTTACGTTGGCTTTCATCAAATTACTATCTACAACATATACAAAATCATTACTTGCAGGAAGCCATTGTAATTGCTGAAGATTATCGGCATATAATTTTCGAGAAGTAAAAAGATCTTCTAAATTAAAAATAGAAGTTTGAGCATGTAAACAAATATAAAAACTGAGTATTGAAATGGTGCTGAAAATCTTTTTCATTATTTTATAATTATTTTTATTAAAAAAAAACAAAAGTACAATTTTTTATTATATAGATATCATGCTAACTATCATAAATCTTTTTTAATTACTTTTGTAATCTTTTAAAATTTAAAAAGTAATCAAATATGAAAAAGAAAAACATATACGAACAATCTTTTCAGATTTATTCTTATTTTGTTGATGATAATCGGAAATTAGCACTTTTTAATTTAATGTATTTTATGCAAGAAGTAGCTTGGGCACATTCTAATAATAATCAATTTGGCTGGCATTTTTTACAAAAGAAAAATATGTTTTGGGCATTAGTCAAACTTTATATTCATATAGAGAGAATGCCTGAGTGGAACGAACAGATTAGCATAAAAACTTGGGGTAAAACATCCGAATTAATTGTTTATCCTCGAGATTTTGAAGTTTTCGACGAAAAAGGAGAACGCATTATTATAGCTACTTCAGCATGGGTGATTTTAGACAAAGAAAATTTTAAAACCCAGAGGGTAATTCCTGAAAATAATAAAGATATAATTTTAGATGAACATGTTATTCAAGGAAAAATTCCTAAAATTCCTAAAATAGATATTCATTTTTCAAATGATTATCATAAAGTTTTACACTCTGATATTGACATGAACAAACATGTTAACAACACACGTTATTTAATGTGGATTTTAGATGAGTATGGGCATGAATTTCATCAACAACACACTTTAAAGACATGTAATATTCATTTTATTTCACAAACTAAATATGGAGATAAATATTATATAGAAAGAAAGCAAGTAGCAAATTATAGCTATATTTCGTCTGTATTTTCTCTACAAGAGAATATAGAAGTAACCCGAGTAGCATTAGATTGGAAATTAAATGACTGATGTTAAATAGTCTATAGAAATAAAAAAAAAAGATATTGGAATAAAAAAATGTGTACTTTTGCAAATCGAATATAATAAATTCAATTATGGTTGATTTAGAAATAGAACCTGTGTTAGAAAATAAATCCGATAAATCATTAAATGAAACAGATTTGATATCCGAATTAAAAGAAGAAAATAAAAATTTATCTTCTTTTAATAATAAGGGAGAAACAATTATTGATTCAGAAAGTGAGCAAGAAATTATTGTTGAAGAAAATCTAAAAAATGTTATCATTGTTAACGATGTTGATATTTATCAAAAAAAGATGCTGATTTTATCAAAAGTGAGTTTTTCTATAAAACAAGGCGAAATGGTATATATCGTTGGGAAAACAGGTAGTGGTAAAAGCAATTTATTAAAAATATTATACGGAGAAGTGCCAATACGAAGTGGCGAATTGACTGTGGCAGGATATAATATGGTTAAAATTAAATCAAAAAACATACAGCGATTGCGTAGAAAACTTGGCATCATATTTCAAGACTTTCAATTATTATATGATCGCAATGTGTATGAAAACCTAAAATTTGTTACCAAAGTTACAGATTGGAAAGACCGCGTTAAACGAGATGAACGTATTGAAGAGGTTTTAAACTTAGTAGGATTGAGAACAAAAGGGCATAAAATGCCTCATCAACTTTCAGGTGGAGAGCAACAACGTGTTTGCATCGCAAGAGCTTTGGTCAATCAACCTGAAATTATATTAGCCGACGAACCAACTGGAAATCTTGACCCAGATACATCTTTAGAAATTGTTAACCTCTTTCATGAGATTAGCAAAAAAGGAACATCTGTTATGATAGCTACTCATAATTACAATATAATCAGTCAAATACCTTCTCGAATGTTGCGTGTCGAGCAAGGAAAAGTATTAGAATAAATTATGTTATCTATATTAATTCCTATTTATAATTATAATGCTGTAAGTTTAGTCCGTAACTTACATCAGCAAGCAACAAAAGAAAATATTGATTTTGAAATATTGTTATTAGACGATGCTTCTGACAATACTCATTATAGAGAAGAAAATGCTATTTTAAAAGAATTGTCTAAAACCAAACTTTTTGAATTACCAACAAAAGCGGGGAGGTCTATTGCTCGAAATTTTTTGGCTGGGCAAGCGCAATATAATTATTTGCTGTTTTTAGACTGCGATTCTGAACCAGTAGACGATCAATACATAGCTCGTTATTTGCCTTATTGCACAGGAAACGATGTCATTGTATGTGGAGGAACAGCCTATAAACCCACACCTCCGCCACCTAAATCTTATTTGCGATGGAAATATGGGATAAGTGTTGAAACCAAATCAGCAGAAGAAAGAAATAAAAACCCCAATTCAAGATTTTCGGCTTTTAATTTTATAATAGCAAAAAAATTATTTTGGCAAATACGCTTTAATGAATTACTCAAAAATTATGGACACGAAGATACACTCTTTGGATTTGAATTAAGAAAACGCAATTGTAATATTCAACATATTGACAATCCATTATATCATATTGGAATAGATACCAACGAAGTATATATTAAAAAAACAAAAGAAGGTGTGCAAAACTTAATGATTTTATTAGAAAATTATCCCGACCGCAACCTGCTTATCAAAGACATTCGATTATTAAAAGTGTATTCATATATAGAAAAATGGAAATTGATTGCACTATTTTCTTTTAATTATTTGATGTTAAGAAAAATAATGCTTTTAAATTTTAAAAGCAAACGACCTAATTTATTCCTATTCAATTTATATAAATTAAATTACCTATGCTATTTACAACATAATAATTCTCACGATATATGATAGATATAGAAAGCCTTTTAATAATTCCTTATGGAATGTATGCTGTATGTTCAGGCAATAAAGAGTATGGAAATGGATTCATTGCAACTGTAGTTTTTCAAGCAACAGCCGAACCTGTTCAAATAGGAGTATGTTGTCATAAAAACAATCATACGGCAGAACTAATACAAAAACATGGTGTTTTTTCGGTTTCCATTCTACCTGAAAATACTTCAATGGATATTATACGAACGTTTGGCTATCGAAGTGGTAAAGATAACAATAAAATGGAGCAAAGAGAAATAGCCTATGGTTATGAAAATGTTACCTATTTTAAAAGAAAATGTAGTCGCTTATATGACTTGTAAATTAGTAAAAACAGTTGATGTAGGAACACATTTTATTTTTATTGGCGAACTAATGGAACTCGAAAAAATGAAAAACGAAAAAGTAATGACATATACTTATTATCGTGAAGTAATGAAAGGAAAATCACCGAAATATGCACCAACTTTTATCAATAAATCAAAAATTTAAAATCTAAAAATTATGGCATCATTAAAAAAGTATGAATGTGACGTATGTGGATATGTTTATGACCCCGAAATAGGCGACGAAGAAGCAGGTATTAAACCAGGAACTTCTTTTGAAGACCTTCCTGACGATTGGGTTTGCCCTTTATGTGGAGTAGGAAAAGATGAGTTTTCTCCTATTGATTAATAAAAATATCTACTTTATTACAAAACCATACTATTAAGATTATTAATGGTATGGTTTTTTTTGGAAAAAGAAATTAAATTAATTTCAATCCTAACTTGTTTTTTTTATGTACTTTTGTATTGTTTTAATAACTCTCTTGTTTTAAATGTATTTTTTTAAAAACTAACAAGATATATGGAAAATATTTGTATTTTAGACCTCATTCCACAACGCCCACCTTTTATAATGATAGATACGTTGCTTTATGCCGATAAAGATAAAGCTAAATCGACTTTTTATATTCAATCTGATAATTTATTTGTTGAAAATGGATACTTTTTAGAAAGCGGTATCATCGAAAATATAGCACAGACATGTGCCGCACTAATTGGTTATACGAATAAAAAAAATGCCTTGAAAATAGGAGTATTAGGAGCAGTGAAAAATTTAAAAATAAATCAACTGCCAACTGTTAATCAAATAATTGAAACAAATATTGATGTAATCAATGTTGTTTTTGAGACTACTGTTGTTGATGTAAAAGTAACATGTCAAGATATTCTTATTGCTTCTTGTGAAATGAAAGTGAGCGTTACAGAAAAAAAAATTAGTTAAATGAATAACATTGTTTTAAAAACTGAAAAAGAATTTAAGGTACGTTTCAGCGAAGTCGATTCAATGAATATTGTATGGCACGGAGCATATGCTTTGTATTTTGAAGATGCTCGCGAAGCCTTTGGCGAAAAATACGGCTTAAAGTACCTCTATATTTTTGATAAAGGATTTTATGCTCCTATGGTTGAATTGAATTTTCAATATAAAAGCCCTCTTACTTATCAAGATAAAGGATTAGTTGAAATTATTTTTCGTAATACCAGCGCCGCAAAAATAATTTTTGATTATAATATTTATAATCTCAGTACGCAAAAATTAGCTGTAAACGGGTACTCTATACAAGTATTTATGGATCTCAATTTTAATTTACAATGGAGTAGCCCTGATTTTTTTATTAAATGGAAAAATATGCACGGATTGTTATGATATATCAATGGAGTAATAATATTATTTCTTCTCTTGGTTTTACGACAGAAGAAAATTATATTGCTATTAAACAGGGCATTACAGGATTAAAATTGTATAAAAATGTATTTAATCTTCCCGAAGATATAATGGGAGCATTCATTGATAATGAAAAATTAGATAATGATTTTTATGCTATTAATACAAAAAATAAAACCCTATATACTCGTTTTGAAAAATTAGCTATCTTATCAATATATAAAGCTTTAGAAAAAACAAATATCAATATTAAAAGCGAAAAAGTACTATTGATACTCTCTTCTACTAAAGGAAATATTGAATTGTTAGATAAAACGAAAAAAGAATCTTACGATAATAATCGGATTTATTTATGGCACTCTGCACAATTAATTACTTCTTTCTTTGAGAACCCTAATAAGGCTATCATTGTTTCTAATGCTTGTATATCAGGAGCTGCTGCTCAAATTACAGCTTTACGTTTATTGCAAAATAAAACCTATGATTTTGTAGTTGTTGTTGGTGTTGATGTGTTGTCTAAATTTATTGTGTCTGGATTTCAATCTTTTAAATCATTATCTACTGATATTTGTAAACCTTTTGACAAAAATCGCTCTGGCTTAAATCTCGGAGAAGCAGCTGCAACTATTATTTATAGTACAATTAAAAATCACAATCCACTTATTATTAATAATAACTATCCACTCATTAATGGAGCTATTGCTAATGATGCAACCCATATTTCTGCTCCTTCACGAACGGGAGACGGATTAAAGATTGCTATTAAAAATACATTACAAAATATAAAAATTCAAGATATTGCTTTTATTAATGCCCATGGAACTGCCACACCTTATAACGATGATATGGAATCGGTAGCCATTACTTCCAATCATTTAGAACATATTCCTATTAATAGTTTAAAAGGATTTATTGGTCATACTTTGGGAGCTGCTGGCGTGATTGAAACTATTTTGTCAGGCGAAGCATTATTAGATAATACCATATTAAAATCAAATGGAACAGAAATACCTGAAACTATTTATCCTTTAAATATAGTGTTAAGCAATCAAAATACATCTAAAACATATTTTCTAAAATTACTTTCTGGCTTTGGAGGATGCAATGCTGCTCTTTTATTTAAAAAAATATAAAAAATAAAATCTTTTTTGCTATTTTTGCAAAAAAAAATAATAATATTTTGAATCTAAATATTGCTTCATATTGCCGATTAACGAATGATAAAATTAAAGTCAATAATAGTGTCATTCCAATACAACGAACAGATGTTTCATATTTAAACGACATTTACCGTTCGTTGCAATTATCTTATCCTAAATTTTTTAAAATGGATAATTTATCTAAAGCCGGTTTTTTAGCATCAGAATTGTTATTAAAAGATATAATTCATGACAAAGTAACTCCTAAAAAAGACATTGCTATTGTATTGATGAATAGGAGTGCATCTTTAGATAACGATCGCATATATCAAAATACTATTCAAGATGAACATAATTTTTTCCCAAGTCCTGCTATATTTGTTTATACATTACCCAATATTGTAAATGCCGAAATAGCCATTCGCAATAAAATTATGGGAGAAACGTCTTTTTATATAAGTGAAGATTTTTCGCCCGAACAAATTTATGCTACAACCATAGATGCTTTTTCTGACCCAAATATAGCACAAGTTATTTGTGGTTGGATAGATTATGAATTAAACAATTGCGACATATTATTGTTGTTGGTATGTCGAGAAGAAAATCAAAACGAAACCCCATTTAATAGTAATAATATTTATCATTTATACACATAGTTTTATGGAAACATTAATATTAGAATTAAAAAAAGAAATTATTGAAGTGTTGAATTTAGAAGAACTCAAGCCAGAAG
>CAZSTX010000047.1:0-16820 GCA_964610025.1 uncultured Lentimicrobiaceae bacterium | reverse complement strand
GCGGTGCTTACTTTAAAATAGTCGGCATAAGACATAATCATTTCTTCCATCATTTTTTTACTTGCACCCATAATGTTTACAGGGTTGGCAGCTTTGTCGGTCGAGACACAGAAAAAATGCTTTGGTGGATAGAGCTTTAAGCTATCTAATAAGTTTTTTAGTTTTATTACATTGTTTTCTAACAATGCCTGTATCGAAAAGACATCTTTTTCGCTTCTCACATGTTTGTGAGCCGAAAAATTAGCCACTATATCAAATCCTTTTTCTTTAGCAATTATTTTATTAAAAATAGGGTCGGCATAGCTTATGGGATAGCTAACGTAGGCATGGGGTAGCAACAGCCGATAGTTGGAGCGTAAATCGCGTGTGAGTTCAGTTAAAGCATTTTCGTTTATATCGACAACTGTCAGTTGTGCAGGATTAAAAGGCAATAAAGCTTTGATAAAAGAAGCACCTATAGTGCCAGCCCCGCCTATCACTAAGATTTTCTTGTTGTTTATCTCTTTTTTTATTGTCGCTGTATGCTTTTCTATATCCATAACAAACATACTCTCTTTGCGATGAGTAATGTTATCGGATATAAACATTTCAATATCAAACATTATTTTTTGCTTTCAATAAATGTATTTTTTTTTATCTAAATACAGAATGCAAAAATACATAAAAATTTATAGAGAAGGACAACAATATCTTGACAAAAACCAAATGTTTTATATTTTTCTATTTATTAAAATAATAAGCGTGTGAAAACATTTAATTTAGATGTTTATAAAGATAATTTTTTGAGCTTATCTTACTATCCAGAATTTATTGGGGATATCACACTGCGATAATAGCGTCAAGATTGTAATGCTTTACTGTTCTGCAAACCTCACGATTTCCTTCTTTTTGAACTACCGAGTAATCCTCGGTAGTTGCCTCCTCGCTTAACTCGGTCTCTGAATAGATATTCTTTAAATGCAAACCTATATTATCGCTCGAAGTGTCGAACAGCAAACCTATATTTTTTTGTGACAACCAAATTGTTCCGTCTTGCACCCGCACCTCAATTCCATCTCCTTTAGACTGATAGGCGAAAGTCAAAAACTCGGCTGTGCCGTTGCGAATTTGAAGTTTTTTATTGGATTTGCTCATCTTTATAATAATATTTTAAGTATATCAAACGAAGTGTAATCTTCCCGCAGATTGATATTATCCAAGCCCATATTTAAGTTTATATTCAAAACATAAAGGCAAAACAATTTCCGCAATTCAGGCAATCTTTCTTGGATTGCTTTGAATTCGGCTAATTTATTTTCTATCTGTTCTGTCATATTTATTTGAAGTTATTTTTTTGATTTTTCAAAACTATTTTCAACAAAGTGGGTAATTGGCGTTGAAGCAATCCTTGTTCTTATCTCAATAGCCTGATTTTACTTGCGAAAAGCATAATTTTTCTTGTTTCTTTCTATCTGCAAAATTATACAAATATTTTAATAAAATAACATTTTTTTGAAAAATATTATTCATAATGTATATTCGTTAGGTTTTGCTTTTTTTTTAAAGTCTATCTTCATTTTTTTTAAATTTTAAAATTAAATATTTTTTTTATAAGTAAAAAAAATATACTTTTGCAAATGTCAATTGTCCGGATGGTGGAATTGGTAGACACGCTACTTTGAGGGGGTAGTGACCGAGAGGTTGTGCAAGTTCGACTCTTGTTCCGGACACAAAAACGCAATATCAGCAACAATTACCGCCCCGATGGCGGAATTGGTAGACGCGCTACATTCAGGATGTAGTAATTAAACGATTGTGCAAGTTCGAGTCTTGTTCGGGGCACTTATAACAAATATTAACGTTTAACAATCAGTTATTACAAAAAAATTATGAAAAGATTTTTATCAATCCTTATTTTTATTGTTTTTTACAACTTCTTATATTCGCAAAACAACACTACTATTGCTCTTTTAACAACCCACGTTTACACCTTGGCTAGCGATGCCATGCAAGGGCGTGAAGCCGGAAGTTATGAAGGCTATCAAGCAGCACTTTACATTGAAAAACAATTTAGAAAAATCGGATTAACACCTTTCGAAAGCACAAGTTTTTTACAGGAATTTTATATTACAAATAATAAAAAGTGCCATAATCTTATCGGAATAATAGAAGGAAAAGATTCTCTGCTAAAACACGAATATATCATTATAGGCGCACACTACGATCATCTTGGATATAAAATCAGCAATAATAATATTGACGTTTACAATGGCGCCGACGACAACGCTTCAGGAGTAGCTACACTTATTGAATTGGCACGTGAGCTTAAAGCAAAAGAAAATGAACTAAAACGTAGTATCATTTTTGTCGCTTTTGATGCCGAAGAAAAAGGATTGCTCGGCTCTAAATACTTTTCGACACAAATACCTTCTTATAAGATAAAATTAATGATAAGTTTAGATATGGTAGGTTATTTAAAACAAAGCAGTAAATTGTATATCAAAGGAGTTGCTAGTATCAACAACATTAAAAATATAATAAAAAACATTCCTTTATCCCCAACAGCGACAGTAATAGCTCAAAATTTTGAAACTTCTATGTTAGGAGCCACCGACACAGAACATTATGCTAAATTAGGGATTTCAACACTTCACATTACTACAGGTATGAAATCTCCCTATCATACCACCAAAGACGAGGCAGATAAAATAGACTATGAAGGATTGTTTGCTATTACCCAATTTATGACATGCTTAATTGACACCTTAGCCAAAGAAAAACAGTTAATTTCTTCTGGCAAAATTGCTCCTAAACATAGGAGTTTATCCCCCTTTCAAGTGGGATTAATGCTAAACATTGGAAGCAATGCAGGTATATTTTCAAAAACTGCTTTTCATTCTACCAAATCAGGTTTTGCTATAGCTGGTGGTACTTATATACAATTTAACACCAAACGCATAGCCATACGTACAGAGGCATTATACGAAAATAAAACTTTTTCTTTTCCAAGCCTTGACAATTACACTTCAAAACCTATTAAAATCACAACACAATCTATCACAATACCTATTAGTCTATTAGTTATTAGCAATTTAATAGAAGACAACTTCTATTATTACATTGGATTTGGAGGATTTTACTCCTATAACTTTCACGGAAAAAAAGATGGGAAACCTATGGTGTTTACTAAAGACATTTATCAACACGAAGGAGGGATACAATCTACTATAGGATTTAGTGCTTACAAAATTAATTTAGGAGGTACTATTCGCTATAGCCTCTCTCCTACCATTATCAGAAAACCAACTGTAAAAAACAACTCATTTTATTTTAGTATAGGCTATACTTTTTAGTAAAACCCTAATTAAAAATAACAAAAAAAACGGACATGCCGTAACATTTCCGTTTTTAATACAGAACAATAAAAATGAAATAATGCTTATGTATTATTCAAGTATGTTCTCAATAATCATTTGAATATCATCATAAGCTTTCGTCATCACATTTTCGACTTCACCACCTATTTGCGAAGCAAGCAAAGACATATTTATTTGCGACACATAGGTTTTCCCATCTTCTTTTTTATACACCGCAATACGACATGGCAACATATTGGCATACAACCTATAGTCGCCTTTAGAAAGCAAACGTTGAGCATACTTGGGCATACAAAGTTCTATCACTTTTATATCCATCACTTCAAATCCATTTTTTCGCATCGTTTCCTTCAAATCGTGCATATGAATAACACGCCAGTCTGCTTCTGTAATGTGCTCTTGAAGTTTTGACATTGTTTCGTCAAAACCATACTTACTTTTTATTTCAAAAAACATTTCTTTCATAATTTTTTAATTTTATTTTTTTAACAATACTGTATCTATCACTTCTTTAAAAGTATTTTTAGGCAAGGCTCCTTGTGCCATTTGAGGAGCATCTTTTAATGGAACAAAAAGTAAAGATGGAATACTGCTAATTCCAAATGCAGCTGCAAGTTCTTGTTCCTCTTCTGTATTAATTTTATATATATATATATTATCTTTATATTCTTCTGCTAGTTCGTCTAATATGGGCGCTACCATTTTACATGGTCCACACCAATCGGCGTAAAAATCAATAATACAAGGTTTATCTCCTAAATATTCCCACTTTTGAGATTTTTTTTCGTAATTAACTACTTTTTTTAAAAAATCTTCTTTTGTTAAATGAATTGTCTTACTCATATTTTTTTATTTTAAAATTTTAAATTCTTATTTATTTTCTAATGTTTCTTTTTTATTTTTTTTATCAGTAAAAATGTCAAAAACTACATAGCCAGCAAAAGCTCCATATAACGTTGTTATCCAAGGATTGGTAGTAAGAGGACAGCTCCCAGATGCACAGCCTATGTAAAAATAGTACAAATAACCTGCAACACCTCCTATGATAACTCCTATTGCTTTCAACCAATGTTTTTTTAAATAATTTTTCATATTTTTTATTTTTTGCTAATAATACAAGATAGCATTTTAACCACTTTGTCGTTTTTAATGGAATACAAAGTGTTTTTTCCTCTTTTTCGACTATTTAAAATATCTTTTTTATACATATCGGTCAAATGATAAGATAAAAGCGACTGCTCGCAATCAATAATTTGCATCAACTCCGATACTGTCATTTCTTTCCCGTCCGATAATAAATAAATAACACTTAGCCTAATACGATTTGACAAAGCTTTAAGAATACAAGCAGGCTCTTCGAATTGCAACTTATCTATCTTTTTTATTTCAATATTTTTAATTTTCATTATTTTTTTTATTTAACAACATATGAACACGCATTCATGTGTTTTTGTTCAAAAGTTTTTTTATAATTATTTTAGCATTATTCTTATTAATACTTCTGGTTTGTAAGAAAAAAAATACTATTTTTGCATCAAGAAACAATATCATGTTAAACATTTGATAAACAAGGGGTTGTTTGGCTTTGACAGCTCGTATGTGGAAATGTAAGCACGTCGGACGTTGTAAGTAGGTTCCGTAACAGCTAACTTACATGCCAATATAAATGGCGCAGAAAATAATTTTGCTTTGGCTGCTTAACAAAAGTTAATCACCAAGCTGTTTCCCTGAAAGCTTCTCTTTTCGGCGTTCAGTAAGAAGCATCGTAAATGAAAAGATAGTTTTTGTAAGCCTCACTACAAGAGCGAATATTAAGAGGATAAGTTGTCTATAGGTTGTCTTGTGCCAATAGCCAATCGAAAACAAAACAATGACTAAGCGTGTAGAAAGCATCTTTGCAGCGTGTTTGGACGAGGGTTCGACTCCCTCCAACTCCACAAACTCTAAAAGTATATAATTATGACTACTATCGTAATAGCAAGCGATCATGCTGGATTTGAACTAAAAGAACATATAAAATCTACCTTAAGTAATGACGGCTATCATTTTCAAGATTATGGCACTTTTTCAGCAGAAAGTATGGACTACCCCGATGTAATACATCCACTATCTGCTTATGTTAATAATAATGAAAATCAGCTTGGTATTATTATTTGTGGTTCGGGTAATGGCGTTAGCATAGTAGCGAACAAATACCCTCATGTACGTGCAGCTTTATGTTGGCAACCCGAATTAGCAGCATTAGCACGGCAACATAACAATGCGAATATCATTGCACTACCTGCACGCTTTATCCAAAAAGATTTAGCAATAACCACAGTTCGTTTATTTTTAAACACTTCGTTTGAAGGTGGACGACATAGCCAAAGAGTTGAAAAAATATCTAAATTTTAATACTATTTTATTTTTTTTTCGTTTATAGATTTGTGGATAATAAAGATTTACTTATAAAAAAAATTGAACTATTTATTCGCAAATATTATAATAATATTGCGATAAGAGGCGGAATAATATTTGCAGCTATTCTATTAATACTATTTTTAGTTATTTCTCTATTTGAATATTTTACCTATTCTAACAGTATATTACGAACAATTTTATTCTACAGCTTTATAGGTATCAACTTAGTTGTATTAATCTATCATATATTTATCCCTTTATTAAAAAAAAATGGACTATTAAAACGCCTTAGCTATGAAGATGCTGCTAAAATA
Organism: uncultured Lentimicrobiaceae bacterium; assembly: GCA_964610025.1. Lineage (GTDB taxonomy): Bacteria > Bacteroidota > Bacteroidia > Bacteroidales > WCHB1-69 > UBA5266. Next base: position 10,750 of record CAZSTX010000047.1, on the reverse strand, counting down.
ATTGGTCGTTATTTTCCTGAAATAGAAGATAAACTTCTAAATACTATCCAATTAAACAAAATGACAAGGCAAACTTCTACTATTAAAAGTATGGAGCTACTATTAGCTTCAATCGATTTTAAAATAGAACAAATAAAGCCTTTCTCTTTTCATAAAGCTGTTAATTTTAAGAAAAATTTAAAATATATTAAATATGCAGCTATCCCTCTTGGAATTATCATTATTATTTTCGCTTGGAATTCTTCCGTTTTTACAGAACCAACACATAGAATTGTACATTACAATCAAGCATTTACAAAACCCCTTCCCTATCAATTTATTATTGAAAACACTCAACTAAAATCTTTTCAAAACGAAGACTTTACATTAAAAATAAAAGTAGAAGGAGAAGAAGTACCAGAAGAAGCATTTATCGAAATCAACAACAATCTATACAAACTAACACAAGAAACAAACATTCAATTTTCATATATTTTCAAAAATTTACAACAAAATCTTACATTCCGATTTGTTACCGATGAAATGAAAAGCCAATTTTACGAATTAACAGTTTTGCCCAAACCATTAATGATAAACTTTTCTATCTCATTAGAATATCCCGTTTATGTACAAAAAATAAATGAAACTGTTGATAATAACGGAGATTTAAGCATTCCGCAAGGTACAAAAATTAATTGGAAATTCAACACCCGCAACACAGAAGAAATTCTTTTACTTATTGATGACAAAACACATACACTCTCACACCAAAGCGATATTTTTACGTTTTCTATGCGTGCTATGTCTAATTTATCCTATACTATTTTTAATAAAAACAAATACGTTACTAACAGCGACTCTCTACATTATTTTATCAATGTCATCCCCGACCACTATCCACAAATCGAAGTTGTTTCAATGAACGATTCTATTTTTTTCGATCGTTTTTATTTCAAAGGCAACATTAGCGATGATTATGGATTTAAAAAACTAGAGTTTGTATATACTATCACTAACGAAAAAGATACTTTTGCAACTACACATTCTATAAATATCCCTATTGATTTATCTTTAAACAGGCAAGATTTTTATTATTATTTCGATGCTCAAACTTTAAATTTAGCTTTAGGACAAACACTTAGTTATTATTTCGAAATATGGGACAACGATGGAGTAAATGGCAGTAAATCAAGTCGAACAACAAAAATGGAATTTCAACTCCCTTCTGAAAAAGAAATAGAAAAACAAGTCGACAATTTAAGCACTCAGACAAAATCTGATATGAGTAAGCTCATTAAAGAAAGTAATAAGATTTTAAAAAAGATAGAAGATTTAAAGAAAAAAATGAGCGAAAAAAATCAAATTGGCTGGGAAGAAAAAAAACAAATGGAAGATCTTTTAAAGCAATTACAAAACCTAAAAAAAGAAGTCGAAAATTTAAATGTACAACAAGAAAAACAACTACAGATTGAAAATCAGCATCAATTTCTAAACGAAGAAATATTAAAAAAACAAGAAGAACTACAAAAACGTTTTAACGAACTTTTCAGCGATGAAATGAAACAAATGATGGAAGAGATTCAAATGCTGATGCAACGTAATATGGACAAAAACACGATGAAAGAAATGATAGATAAAATGGAATTTTCTACCGAAGAACTTAACAAACAATTAGATCAAGATTTATCATTATTCAAACAATTGGAATTTGAAAAGAAAATAAATAATACCATCAATAATATTTACGACTTATCCGAAAAACAAAAACAATTAGCAAAAGAAACAGCAGATAAAAAAAATAATAACAAACAACAAATAGAAAAACAGCAAGAAATTCAGAAAGAATTCAACGAGTTAATGGAAGATGTTAAAGCATTACAACAATTAAATCAAACATTAGAAGAACCTTACCAACTACCCAACATCAATCAATTAGAACAAGACGTTTTGCAAAACATGCAAGAAGCACAAGAACAGCTTCAAAAAAACAAAAACGACCAATCGGCAAAAAGTCAAGAAAAAGCAGGAGAAAACATGGAAGAAATAGCTGAAAAAATGGATGCTGCTTTTTCAGAACAACAATCTAAAGCAACAGGAGAAGATATACAAACACTTACTCAAATACTGTATAATATTGTCAAAACTTCTTTTCAACAAGAAGAGTTAATGCTGCAACTATCAAAAACAAACTCTCAAAATCCAAAATTGCAACAAATTGTACTCGATCAATTTAAGATGAAAGATCAATTACAAATGATAGAAGACTCTATCAACGCAGTAGCCCGCCGCCAACCTGCTGTCGAATCGTTTATTACAAAAAAAATATCTTCTATTAATAATGCTCAAAAACAAATACTTGCTTCCATTCAACTTAGTCAAGAAGGCATTCCAGCCATTTATAATTACAATCGTAATTTTTATGACGCCGTAGCCAAACAACAATACGTTATGACCTCGCTTAATGATTTAGCTCTTATGCTTGCCGAATCTATAGACAGAATGAAAGACTCGCAAGAAAGCGCTGGATCTTGTAAATCTGGCTCTTGCAAATCTAACAAAAATTCAAAAAAAGGAAAAAACAACATGAAATCGATGCGTGAAATGCAAGAAAAACTAAATCAACAATTGGAAGAGTTGCGAAAACAAATGCAAAATCAAGGCAATAAACCAGACGGCAAAAACACAGGACAACAAGGACAATCTGTAAGCGAGCAATTAGCTCGGATGGCTGCACAACAAGAAGCTATTAGACGTATGATGCAAGACTACCAATCTGAATTAAAAAAAGAAGGAAAAGGTTATGACGGGCAATTAGAACAAATGATGAAAGAAATGGAGCAAACCGAAAAAGATTTAGTTAATAAAATATTAAATCAACAAACTATCAATCGTCAGCAACAAATTATGACACGATTATTACAATCTGAACGTGCAGAAATGCAACGCGAAAAAGAAGAAAAACGAGAATCAAAAGAAGGGAAAGACATTCAACGAACTTCTCCTAACGAAGTATTTGATAAAAAATTAAAACAAGAAAAAGAAATTGAATTATACAAAACGATTCCTCCCAATTTAAATTATTATTATAAAAATAAGGTAAATAGCTATTTTTACAATATGCAATAATATATTTTTCTCATTTTTTACATAATAACTTTCATTTGTAAATATTTTTTTTATATTTTTGCCTAAATATTTAAATTCAGACAACTATTTTAACACTTTTTGCGACTACAACATAAAGAAACACAATAAAAATCATAAAAAAATATTTAATATGAAAAAATTATTGATACTAAGTTTTTTAGCTTCAATTGCATACTTATCAAATGCAGGTAATTTTGTTGCCGACACCACTCAAGGATGTGTTCCCATGGTTATCACTTTCACTGAAAATGGAGGTGGTGTAGGTTGGGAATGGGATTTTGGAGATGGTTCTTCGCCAGTATATACCAATCCAGCACCACACCCATACACAACAGCTGGTGTATACACAGTTACATGTAAAGTTACTTACACAGATGGTACTTCTGAAGTAGTTACTAAAAAACAGTACATCACAGTTTCTGCAGGTCCTTCTGTGTCATTTACTGCAAACAAAACATCTATTTGTCCGTGGGAAACTGTTAATTTCAACTCTAGTGTAACACCCGGAGGCAATGCAGTACGTTCCTATACATGGGATTTTGGAGATGGTTCTACCGGCAATACAGCTAATCCATCACACACCTATTCATCGTCTGCAACCCGCACAATTACGTTAACAGTTTACGATACAATAGGCTGTAGCACAAAAGCACAGATACAAAATTATATATATATAAAACCAACTCCTAAAGCTAATTTTACAGCTAGTGACTCAACTTTCTGCGTGAAGAGTTCTGGAGAAACAAGACAAATTACTTTTAATAATTTATCAGACACCTCTGCCAGTTCTTTTTATTGGGATTTTGGTGATGGTACCAATAGCACACAGAAAAACCCTCCCACGAAAACTTATGGAACTGGATATTACGATGTATCTCTAATAGTTACCAATAGTGTAGGCTGTAAAGATACTATAGAAAAAAGTAATTATGTAGCAATTGTTGTATTTGAAGCATCTTTTACCGCTACTGATACAGTAATTTGCGGTTTAGGAAAAACAGTAACTTTTACAGGTACTGGTTATGGAGCTAACTACTACAAATGGGATTTTGGAAACGGAAAAGAAGCAATTGGAACTATGGGAGTATCTACAGCATATGATAGCCCAGGCAAATACACCATCACAACTGTTGCTACAAGTCGTTTAGGTTGTAACGATACATCAGTTAAACAACAAGCTATTTGGGTATTCGACGATGTAAAACCTATTATTGAAATTCACGATACAGATCATTGCGATCCTAATGCTACTATATTTTTCCTCAATCGCACTACCACTAAACCAGAAGATGATTTAGGATTATCAGATGCCTCATGGGATTTTGGCGATGGCAGTGCTAACGTTAAAGGTGATAGTGTAACACATGTTTATGGCTCTTACGGTTCATGGAAAGCAAGGGTTTGGGTTACCACAGGTTATGGATGTGTATGCGAAGTATATGAACAACAAATAGACATTTACAAACTATCCGCTATTGCATTTCAAATAGTACCCAATGTGATGATGGGAGAAAAACCTGGTGGCTGCTTTCCTCACTTTGTAGCCATGATGGCCGATTCTATTATAACATCTTCTCCCATAGTTGATTTCTTATGGGATTGGGGAGAAACAGAAGTGTTTGGTTCAGCAGCAGCACCAGATACTACACACACAGGAGGTAGTCCTGTTGGCACTTATACCTATGAATATGACACTGGAATTTTCGTAGTTAATTTAATTCTTACCAACCAACAAGGATGCCGTGATACAGTTGAAGCTTTTGCAGTCATCCCAGTTGGTTATCCTCCAATAAATGATTGGTTTTTTGAAGACAATATGTTATGTAATTCTGAATTAAGTATTACGGTAACAGCTTATGACTCGCTTAAATCTGATAGCAGTTTAGTAGCACGTTCAAGAGCTAATCTATGGGAATGGTATGACCCTGATGGCAATCCACAATCATTTGAAAATCCAGGAAATCTATCTCCAGTAGATACAGGCTGGCTACATGGCTACTCATTAATACCCTATCATAATCATTGTCCAGGCGATGCTGTTTTTAAAGATAGTATTATGTATTCATGCCCTCCAATGGCAGGCATAGCTTATCCGGCCCCTGACATGCAAGGCAATCCACCAGTATATTGCAAGTGGCCAGTATTCGGATTTGACGGTGGAGATGGCGATAAAACAAAGGCATGGGATAGTTGTGTATGGCGTCTCGGAAATTTCTACTATGATGACTTAGGAAATTTTCATCATCAAATGGAAATACATCCCGATGCAGACCATCCCCAAGGACATATAGCTTATGGACCTCCACATGATATGATTAAGTATGACACCTTAGGTGGAATGAAAATGGTAGTAGAACGTGGTGGACATATATTTGTTACCTTATGGGCTATGAATGACAATAGAAACGGCAATAATTTATGCGGTTATTGTGAAGACTCTGCCCAACAAGAAATCATTATATCTATTGCAGATATGAAATTGCGTGCAACAGATAAATATGGGAATATTGTAACTGAAGTTTGTGAAGACCAAGAAATACATTTCTACGACTCTACCTATGCAACAGATGCTATCTATGGGTGGTCAATGAGTATGGATAGAGCTTATGATGGTGGAGTAATACATTATACCGCATATGATTTAATTAATCATATGCAAGCTAACTTTACACATATAAACGCTTATAAATTTATATTTGACACAACCAATTATACAGGTTCCGACCCATTCGTTTTTGAATTTAACGACTGGGGAATTTATACTATTTACTTAAGAGACACAAGTGGAGTAGGTTGTGGTATGAATATGCCTATGGCACCTCCATACATTGAATGGCAAACAGCACATTGGGGTCCTTATGTCCCTTATGAAGACAGATGCGATACTATCCAATTGTTTGTTAATCCACGTAGTGTCCCTAAATTCTCCTCTAATACACCTGTCTGCATAGGTGATACTTTAGAATTTTATGATGAATCTTATACTGCTGATCCTTTTGGCTATTATGAAATAGTAAAATATCTATGGAATACAGGCGGAAGTACTAAAACTGAAAAAAATGCAAAGTATGTATTCAATAATGCAGGAAGATATGATGTTAATCTTACTGTTACTAATGAGAAACTTTGCGATAGCACAGAAAAGTTTCGATTTGCCATCACTATTTTTGGGGTAAAAACCTCGTTTACAACACCGAGCATTCCAGTCAATGACAGAAAAGTATGTAATAAACAACTTGTTACCTTTAACAATACTTCTTCTTATTACGATAAAGATAGGAACGTAATGACACCCGTGTCTGCTTCTACTACAGGACTAAGCTATTTTTGGGATTTTGATGGGCAAGGAACAAGTACAAGTCGTAATGCACAATTTGCTTTCAATGTTAGTCATTCAAGATATGTTCATATTACTCTAACAATAACAGATATGAACGGCTGTACTAATATATTTCAAGATTCTATTTGGGTAATACGACCTGTAGCAGATTATACCTCTGGAACACACGAAGCCGCATGCCCTGAATTAGGTGTCCAATTTCAAAATCTTTCTTATGGAATGGATACATCAAGAGCTACATACGAATGGATATTTGGAGATACATTAAGTTTAGGAAATAACTTTTCAATAATGAAACATCCCTCGCACACTTACGAATATGCAGGAAAATATGATGTTACCTTGATTGTTACAGATGAATATAATTGTACTGATACAATGCTAAAACCGAAATACGTAGTCGTAGGTGGTCCTTATGGTACTTTTGCAGCTGATACAACATCAGGATGCGTTCCATTAAAAGTAACTTTTACTTTTAATGTTGATGCCGAAAATACAGATACATTAATAATATATTATGGTGATGGAGCCTCTGACCTTACTACTTTTATAGGTGCGCCTATTATACACTCTTATACTCAACCTGGTGTGTATGTTCCTTTTATGCAACTAGTTAAATGGGTATTTAACTCTGCTACAGGGAAAATGGAAAAATGCTCTAGAGGTTTTACATTAAAAGATTCTATTTGGGTTATTCAATTAAAACCTGATTTTGAAATAGAACCTCTCTACTGTCAAGGAGTTCCTATCACATTCCCGAATTTAACCGATACCATTACTAAAAACATACGTCCTAGTTCAGCACCTTTAGATTCTGTTTATTGGGCATATGGCAATGAGTTAACAGATTCCGCTATTTTTGACGGACTCACTCAATATGACAGTGCTGGAGCATATAATGTGCTTTTAACTGTAAAATCTATGACTTGTAGAGCACAAAAAGAAAAGCAAATTATTGTTATGGAATTTCCTAACATAAAGGCTTCACCTGATAGTGTAGGCGCATGTGTTGGAATGGATGTAATAATGACTGCCGACTCTTTAAATGGTGAAGAAACTGATTTTACATGGGTGTTTAACACTATTCCTGATACACTTACTGACAACCCTACAAGTCGTTATTTCGATGATCCCGGCACCAATTCATATCCTTTTGAAATATTAGTTACTTTTAGTCCTAAAAATTGTCATAAAATCTACTATGATACATTAATAGTATCTGCTTGGACTCCTCCTACTGCTGACTTTAAAATTGAAGATGCCGACAACGTTATTCTTACCGATGCTGTAGAAGGTATTAAAGCTGGTGCAGATGCTTATTTCAGCGATATGTCAACGCCAGGAGATGGTACACTAACAAAATGGTTATGGATATTTGGTGATAACACTATCGATTCTTCAGGAGCTAATGTTACACACGCATATACAACTAAATCTGGCTTTATTACTGTAACTATGGGCGTTACTGACGAATATGGCTGTAGCGACACAACCACGCATCAAATTTTAGTACTCGAATCTCTAAAATTTCCAAATATATTCTCTCCCAACGGAGACGGAATTAATGATAAATTTGAACCTTGGGAAGGTGAAAAATCAGGTTATTATCTGAGTTTTGAAATGGAAATATACAATAAATGGGGTGCCTTAGTATGGAAAAGAAAATGCGAAGCTCCTAACTGTCCTAATTATGAAGATGAAAACTTTTGGTGGACAGGAAAAAATAAACAAGGAAACGATGTTGCAGAAGGTGTATACTACTGGGTAGTATATGCAAAACCTGAATCAGAAAAAGGTGATATGATATTAAATGGAAGTGTTACACTTGTAAGATAATAAAACTATGCAAAAGAGGAGCTAAATTTGCACAAATTTAGCTCCTCTTTTTTTTATTAAAACATTCATTTTTTTTATTTCCTTTTTAACTCGAAAAAAATGTATTTTTGCAGATGTTATTTTAATAGATAATTATTATTATAAACAGTTATTATTTAATTACATACAATAAACATGAGCAATACAAAAGAACATTTATTTTCTGAATTTGAAAAAATATCAACTCAAGAATGGGAAAAAACAATAGAAAAAGACCTTAAAGGAGCTGATTATGCTAAAAAATTAATATGGAAAACAGAAGCAAATTTTTCTGTAAAACCTTATTATCGTGCAGAAGATATTGAAAATATAGCCTATTTAGAACAAAATCCAAATGAATTTCCATTTGTAAGAGGAAATAAAGAAAAAGCTAATGACTGGAATATTGCACAAAAAATCACAGAAAAAGACACTATTAAAGCCAATAAACTTGCTTTATCCTTTATTGCAAAAGGTGCTAAAGCTTTATTCTTTAACGCACAATCAATAGATAACATCAAAAATTTAGAGAATTTATTAGCAAACATAGACTTAAATTCTATTGCTTTACATTTTCAACACCATCTCTCCTATCCTAAATTGGCAACATTATTTTTAGAATATATAGAAGAAAGAAAAATCGATAAAACCAATATTCGTGGTTCTTTTGATTTCGACCCCATTATTTATATGCTTTTACATAATAAATTTTATAAAAACAAAGATGCTGATTTAAACGAAATTCTTATATTACATCAAACTATAGGAAAACAATTACCTCATTTTCAATATATGACTGTAAATGCCAACATTTTACACAATAGTGGCGCTAGCATTATACAAGAGTTAGCTTATGGTTTAGCAATGGGAAATGAATACCTTGTTTATGCTACTAATCAAGGAATAGATATTGAAGAGATAGCTCCAAAAATACATTTTACTTTTTCTATAAGTTCTAATTACTTTATGGAAATAGCAAAATTACGTGCAGTTCGTTTATTATGGTCTACAATCGTAGAAACTTATCAACCTCCTATAGCCGAATTTGCCAAAATTAATATTTCTAGTATTTCGTCTTCTTGGAACAAAACAATTTATGATGCCCATGTTAATATGTTACGAACTACTACAGAAGGCATGTCGGCGGCTATTGGTGGTGCAGACACTATTTTATTAAATAGTTTTGACGATACATTTAACACAGAAAATATATTTTCGCAACGAATAGCACGCAACACTCAAATTATATTAAAAGAAGAAGCTCATTTCGACAAGGTAACTGACCCAGCAGCTGGTAGTTATTATATCGAAAATTTAACACATTCTTTAGCTGACGAAACATGGAAACTGTTTTTATCGGTAGAGAAAAACGGAGGTATCATTGCAATGGGATTAAATGGTGAAATAAAAGAAAATATTGAAATTAGCTGTCAAAAAAGAAATAATGATATTGCAACACGTAGAACAATTCTTTTAGGAACAAATCAATACCCTAATATTAACGAGACAATGTTGGATAAAATTAAATCCGGCGATAGCAATAAGTATGCTGGTATTCAACCTTATCGTGCTGCTATTCCATTTGAAAAATTACGTTTAGATACTGAAAAATGGGCTGTAAAAAATGGCAGACCTAAAGTATTTTTATTAAAAATCGGCAATTTAACTATGCGACAAGCAAGGGCAGGATTTATTACAAATTTCTTTGGTTGTGTAGGATATGAAATTATTGAAACTAGTGGCTATACAACTGTTGACGAAAGCATTAAAGATGTTATAAACTCAAAAGCTCAATTAGTTGCTATATGCAGTTCCGATGAAGAATATGCAATTTATGCTCCAGAAATAGCAAAAAAATTGAAAACCGAAAATCCAAAACTACAGTGTATCGTAGCAGGAAATCCCTTAGAAAGTTTAGATACTTTAAAAGCAGCTGGTATTGATGATTTTATTCATATTAAATTAGATGTTCTCAAAACTTTACAAAAATACAATCAACTATTAGGTATTTAGTTATTGAAAACAAAACGGATAGCATTTCGTATTTCACTAATAGAGCAATTTTGATTAACAAGTGCCTCCCCTATTGCCTTTAATAAAGTAATATTCAAATTATTACCTATTCGTTTTTTATCATTCTTTATCAATTTAACAAGGTTATTTTCATCAATATAAAACATAGGTAACGAACAAAAATAAGCCCTTATCACATCGTTTATTTCTTCTAAATCTTGATAAGATAATAAGCCTTTTTGCCACGATAAATGAGCTTCTGCCAATATTCCCCATGCAATGGCCTCCCCATGTAAAACATTTTGTCTGTTTTTCAACAATTCAGCTTCTATAGCATGACCTATAGTATGCCCAAAATTCAACTTTTTTCCTGACTTTATCACTGGGACACCCTATAGGCTTTTCCAAAAATCCAGA
>CAZSTX010000046.1:0-17676 GCA_964610025.1 uncultured Lentimicrobiaceae bacterium | reverse complement strand
CGCGACCCTAACCTTGGCAAGGTTATGCTCTACCAACTGAGCTATTTCCGCAAAGCGTTGTACCCCGGGCGGGACTTGAACCCGCAAGGCATTAAATGCCACGGGATTTTAAGTCCCGCGTGTCTACCAATTCCACCACCAAGGCGTACAATTTTTCAAAGATCGTATGATAATCACAAATCGATTTTGTGGATTGCAAAAGTATATATTTTATTAATACTATTTGATGTTTTTTGTAAAAAAAATTATTTTTCTAAAATAGGTTTTACTTTTACTCCTCCATATTCGGTTTCTATACCCATATCATAGGTAGTGGAGAATAAATGATTTCCTTCTTCATCATAAATATAAGATTTTCCATTTAATAGTCCTCCGCTATAGTTGTATTCGGCTTTTTTTCTTCCATTTTCCCAATAATAAATTGTTTTTCCTTCTTGCAAGTCGTTGTCAAAGTGTTTTGTTGTTTTTAATTTTCCATTAGCATAAAAAGTATTCCAAGTTCCATGTTTTAATCCATTCATATAGTAGTATTCTTCTATTACGCTGTCGTTTTTATACATAAATTTGCCATTTTCAAATCCATCGCTATAGGTTCCTATAAAGAGAGTGTCTCCTTTTTCGGTTAACGATACAACATTTCCATCGTAATTTCCATTGTAATATCTTTCTATCATAAGAGTTTTATTGTTAGGGTAATACCATATCCATTCTCCATTTTTATTCCCTTGTTGCGAATATTCTCCTTTTATTTCGATATTACCTTCTGGAAAATAATATTCCCAATAGCCTATGGGTTTGTTGTTTCTGTATTTTCCTTTTGCTTTTAGTTCGCCATTGTCTTCGTAAAATTCTTTCCAATCGCCTTGTTTCCATCCATTTTCGTCTACTATGCCTTCGCCAATTAGAAAGCCACTTTTAAAAATATAAGATTGAACAATATGGCCGTTGGTGTCGTATTCTCTACGAATACCTTCTGCTTTGTCTTGAAAATAAAAAGCTTCGGTTTTTATTATGCCATTAGGATGGTAGGCAGTTACTTTTTCTAATTGTTTGGTTTCGATAGCATCTGTAATTAATTCGTCGTTTTGCCATTTTTCTATTTGTAGAAATACACCTTCTTCGTTGTAATATTTAAAGAATCCATTTTTTTTATTATTGATATAATATCCTTCCATTTGTAAATTGCCATTATCCCAAAAGATTTTCCAACTACCTTGCTTCATGTGATAATGATCGGTTTTGTTGATATTTTCTTTTTTGATAATATAGCCTTTATTATATTCTGTAACTGCGATAATGTTTCCTTTATTATCGTATTCTTTTGCATATCCTTGCATTAACCCATTTTCGTAGGGAATGCTTAACAATAAAATTCCTTGACTATTGTAATGTTTTTCGGTATTTTGTATAGTGTCGTTGATAAAAAGTGTTTCAATAATTGTTTCGTCTGTATATATTTTTCTTATTCCATTTTTATATCCTTCTTTGTAGTTGAGTTCCATTTGAATTTTTCCGTTTAAATTATAAAAATACCATGTGCTATCGAGTAGATAATTTAGGCGGTTTCCTTCTGAGCGTAGTGTGCCGTCTTCGTAATAGGTTTTCCAATAGCCGTCGGGTTCGCCGTTACGTAACCAACCTTCGCTCGAAACACTGCTGTCGGGATAATAAAATTTGGTGTAAATTGCTTCTTGAGCGGATAGTGATACACTCATTAGAAGAAAAATGGTTAAATAAATTATTTTTTTCATTTTTTAATTGTTAAGACGTTGCATAGCTACCCATTTAGCATATAGTTGATTGTCGTTTAATAGTTCAAAGTGATTTCCTTGCTCAACAATACTGCCATCATTAATAACTATAATTTTATCGGCATGTTGTACTGTGCTTAGACGATGTGCAACAATAATCGAAGTTCTATTTTTCATAATATTTTCAAGTGCTTGTTGTACATATATTTCCGATTGACTATCAAGAGATGAAGTGGCTTCGTCTAATAATAATATGTCAGGATTGCGTAAAACAGCACGAGCGATACTAATACGTTGTCGTTGACCGCCAGATAGTTTCACACCTCTATCGCCAATAATGCTTTGGTATGCATTGGGCATTTCGGAAATAAACGAATCAGCATTGGCTATTTTGGCTGCTTCTATTACTTTTTCTTTACTTACATTTTCTAATCCAAAACATATATTGCTATAGATAGTGTCATTGAAAAGTAAAATGTCTTGACTCACTTGTCCCATAAGTGCTCGGATATCTGAAATGATATAATCTTTTATATTAATACCGTCTATTAATATTTCTCCTTCTGTTGTATCATAGAAACGTGGCAAAAGATTGAGAATGGTAGATTTTCCCGCTCCCGACATTCCTACTATGGCAATGGTTTCTCCTTTTTTCACGGATAGATTAATGTTTTTTAAAATCCAATTACCTGAATCATAAGCAAATTTTACATTTTTAAATTCAATAGATTTTGTGATTTTTTTTATTGGAATGGCATTTGCTTTTTCTATAATTATTTCTTTTTCGTCTAATATTTCAAAAATTCTTCTTGCCGATACGAGTGCTTTTTGAATTAAATTAAAAGAACGTACACCGGCTTGTATAGGAGGAATTAAGCGAGCAAATATTAATATAAATAAAATGAGAGTATTGGCTTGCAGATAAGCCTTTTGTTGAAAAATAAAATAACCTCCAACTCCTATAACCAAACATAAACTAATGGTGCTCAAAACTTCTGATACAGGACTTGACAACTCAATTTTTCTATGAATTTTATTTGTTAAACGTGTGTAATTAGCATTGACATGTTTGAATTTTTCTAAAAAAAATGGGATAGCATTAAATCCTTTAATAATGCGTAACCCTGAAATACTCTCTTCAAACATACTGCTAATAACACTTAATTGTTCTTGCCCTTGTTTTGATTTTCGTCGTATGCTATTTGATATTTTAGTTAAAATATACGTAAGAAGTGGAAATATTAATAGAGATATTAAAGTTAGTAAGGGGTTAATTAATAATAGCGTAATTAAAAATGTGATTACTATCCAAGGATCTCGGAAAAGTAATGATAGCATGTTTTTTAGCAATGTTTCTATTTCTTGCATATCGGCATTCATACGGGTAATAATATCGCCACTTTTGTGTTTTGTGTAATAGGCTAATGGTAGAATGAGTGTCTTGTGAAACAATGTATTTCGGATATCTTTTACTGTATTTATTTGTACAGGATTAGAAAAAAACAATCCCATAAAACGGAATAAATTAGATAATAAAGAAGAGGTTAAGAATAAAATGGAAACAAATAGCATAGCTATAAAGATTCCTTTTTCGTTGCTTATTAATGTTATATAATAAGACATAAATTGAAAAATACCATTGACTGATAGTTGAAATGCAGGTTTAGTTAAAACAGGTTCTATTACCCCAAATAGTATAGAGACAAAAGGTACTATCATTCCTAAAGTAAAAATAGAAAATAGGGAGTAGAGTAAGTTGCAAATAAATGAACTTACTACGTATAACCCATAAGGCTTTGCAAAAGAAATGATACGTAAAAAATCTTTAATCATTAAAAATCTAAATTTAAAGATGCATAAAATATTCCTTTGTTTATTTTGTAATTTTCTATTCCCCAAGCATAATCGAAGCGTAAGAAGTAACCCATCAGTAAAAATCTTAATCCCATTCCAAAACCTGCTACTATTGGTTCGGTTTGTTTATGAAGTGTGATTTTTATAGAAGGACCTGAAACAATAATTTGTTTAAATAAAGAATTGTTTTCGGAATAAGGTGATATTCCAGTCCATGCGGTGCCAATATCTCCAAAAGCAATTAATTGTAATGAATTTAAAAAATTATTTTTTAATGGTTTATTCATAATAAATTGAATAACAGAAAAGCGTAATTCAGAATTGAGAACAAAAAAACTGGTGCCATTACGGATATTTTGTTCAAAACCACGCATATTGGTTGCTAATGCTTGATAGGTGTAGTTAATGCTGGTATCTACGTAGATGTTGGAGTTGAATTTAGCAAACCACCAATTATCTAATCCACCCATATAATAGAGAAGTCTATTTTTTCCGAATGAAGTGCTTGCAGCTAATCGATTTGCCCAAACAATATTGCGATGTAATTTTGTGTAATGTCGTATATCCATTCCTACAACTGCCATGTTTTGAAACGATTTGTCAGGTGTGCACATCCACTCGATAAAAGCTTTTCCTCTCATGCCTTTTCGCATATTCATAGATATTGGCACAGAAAAATCCAATACGTATTCTGCTTTAACTTCTGTCCAAAATGAATTCATGTTTTGTTGGTACAAACTAATGTCGTCTGTAGCTTTTAAGGCATAACGATTGTAACGCAGCGAAGTCGTAAAATGAAGACTGTTAACCCTATCAAAAGGATATTTTAAAATATAAAACAAAGAAGTGTTTTGCTGACTTTCGTAATAACCATTATAATTGATGTTTTTAATAGATTGATAATAAATAGCTATTTGTTTTTCTAAACGTTGTGAAAAGTCTTCATAACTAAAGATGAATTCTTTGTTTAAATCGATGGTAAAACGTACGCCTCCTACTAAACGGTGGTCTTCCATTAGGTCTTTAGCTTCTATCATCATAAAAAGATTTAATCCAGGATTAAGGTAGATAGGATTTGAAGAATGAACAAACTGTTGATAAGAAGCATTTAAAAAATTAAAATCAGCTTGTACTACAAACGAATTTAAATAGTATTGTGTTTGATACACGCGTGGTATTAGCGTCATATTTTCTAAGCCTATCATATTGGGGTAGGAATTTCCACTATTCATTGTTTGCTTTCTATTATATGAAGTGTCTTGAAGTTCTATTAGTTTTACAAATTGGAAACGTTTTTGTCGTTGAGGCACTTCTTCTTTTTTGGATAGCGAATCTTGTAAATATTTTTTTCGCGATAGCAATAAATAATTAATTGTTTTTGTTAGTTTTTTTTCAGGTAAAGAAGTAATAGAAGAAATGTTTTCTTTTTCTATAATGTATTTTCCTTTATGTAAAACAATATCTATTATACTTTGCTGGGCAATGTTAGCATCTTGGTATAAAAACCCATTGTCGTTATTGGTAATAGGGTAATCAATAAATTTGTTAGTATAGTGAATACCAGTGTCAATATGGCTAATCTCGTAAGTGAATTTGCCGAGATAGCGATTGTAGATCCCATTGTTGTCGCTCAAAAAAATAAGGTAATTAGTATCTATTTCAGTGGCGTATATTTCGTTTGCATTAGAAGTAGTAGTGATGCGTTGTAGTATTTTACTTTTCGATGTGAGGTTATAAACAAATAAGTCATATTTTCCTAATGGATAGTTTTTCGATAACTCTTCTTTATCAATGGTGTCGTTGTTTCTGTTTGAACTGAAAACCAAACGTGTGTTGTTGTTGATAAATCGAGGTGCAAAATCATCGGCTTTATCATTCGTGATAGGCGTTAATGAACGAGATGCAATAGTGTAAATATAAATGTCTGATTGCCCATTTTCTATAGCAGACATAGTAATATATTTTCCGTCAGAAGAATAAGAGAAATCGGTAACTTTATGCACAAAAACAATTTGTTTTTCTTGCCATTTTTTATCTTCCAATTGATAAGGAATCATATACACTTTGCTTTTTTTCTCTATTATCATCATAAGAATAGAAGAGTTAGGATGCCATGTTATTAATGGAAAACTATAGTCTGGATTTTCTTCGATACGGTAATGAAAACGGTAAATACACTTAGATTTCTTTGTTTCTTCATTATATATTAATACTCTTACTTTTCCTTCTTGATTGGTAATGTAGGCTATGTTTTTTCCATCGGGCGATATTTTAGCTTGTAAATAATGCGTGTTTTTTTTGTATTTTTTCAATAATGCATTTTCTGGATAATAATAATCGGGATGTGTTAAATAGTGTTTGGTATAATATTCTAACCAGTCATTTTTTAATTGGTCAAATCCTATTCCTAAAGTTACCTGTGTAATTCTTTCGTAATTTTTTACAGTACGTATATAGTGCAGTATATTGATTATCATCTTTTCTCCATAAGCTTGCGCTATATAATTCCAAAGCGAATAGCCTGCAATAGCTTGTTCGGAAATGGGTAAATTATGCAGCTTGCGATAGCTGCCACTTAATATGCCGTCTCTAATCATATTGTCGATTTCTGCTGTCCACGCTTTGCTAAAATATGCACTCATGCCGTCGGTAAACCAATAGGGGATTGCTACTAAATCGGCAGATGTTAATTCGGTTAATACATTATTTCCTCTTACAATACGATTAATAAATAATCCAACAAGTCCCGCTTTCAAACTCTCATAAAAATCGTTCATATTTCCATTGTAATAGAGAAATATTTTATGTCCATAAATAGGAGTAACACCTCCTGTGTTATAGAAATTTTCTACTTCTAATCCAATGTTTGATTGCATATAATCGGAATGCCGCGAGTAAATAATAATTTGTACTTTGTTGGTTAGCGTATATTTTAATTTTTTTTCTATTTCTGGGATGAGGATTTGAGTTTCTTTTGCTACGTATTCGGCTAGATTTTTTCCTTGGGGATAAAAATAAATATCTGCTAAAGCAGTTCGATAGTAGGACCAAATGTTTTGATGAGTTTGCACTCTACCTTTACCAAAACTTAATTGAGAGCCGTTGTAAAATTGAGCATTTGCATTGTATAATAAGAAACATAAGCAAATAACACATACATTATGTGTTGAAAATAATCGAGACAATTGCTTTTTTATCAATTTTATCATCTATTTTCTATGTGCTTTTGCTTAATCTGTAAAAGTATAAAAAAAAACTTTATTATTTACAATAATAGAATAATTATGTAGAAAATATTTATTAAAGAGTTTATTTATTTTGAATATTATATCATAAAACATTAAATATTACGTTTATTATTTTACTGAAAAAAATTATATTATTTTAACAATTTATATTTCATGATAGATCAAAAAACAACAGAACGTTCAGGATTTCATATCCTTTTGCTTTTATTTAAGTATTGGAAATTATTATTTGTTATTGGATTAACATCAGCTGTAGTAGCTTTTATTTTCTCAATGCCGTTGTTTATCAAACCAAAATATACATCTTCGGTCATTATGTTTTCGACTTCAAGCAATGCAGTTTCACAACTGATTCTTGCAGAGGGTAATTATAATGAATTTCTTGATGTTACCCAGTTTGGAGATGATGCACATATAGAGCAAATGATACAGATTTTAAATTCGAGAGAAATCAAAGACCATATTATAAAAAAATACGATTTGATTACTCATTATAATATTGATACGACAAAAAGATATTGGAAAACAAAGCTCTATAAATACGTTAAAAATAATATACAATTTTCACGTACAGATAATTTAGCTGTAGAAATAATTGTAATGGATACAGACCCAATTTTAGCAGCAGATATTGCTAACGAAATTGCAGATTATTACGATATATTGAAACGTCAAATTATTCAGCAACGGTCAATAGAAGCATTTAATATTTTGCAAGAAGAAATGAAAATGACAGATACGCTCGTAACATTATTAACAGATTCTTTATCGCGTATTATGAGCCATGGCGTCTATGATTATGAGTCGCAATCGGAAAGATTAATGCAACAATACGCTATAGAATTAGCGAGAGGAAATGCAACTGCTGTGAAACGAATTAAAGATGAGCTTGTTGTGCTTGAGGAATATGGACCAATATATGTGTCGGTAAGAGATAGGTTGTTTTACTTAAAAGAAGCTCAAAAATTATTTCAAGAAAAATACCAGAATACACGCGTTGATGCTTCTTATAGTTTACCTCAAAAATTTATTGTCGAAAAAGCAGTGCCAGCAGATAAAAAATCATATCCTAATAAACTTCTTATAATGTTAGTAACAACTATTAGTGTACTTTCTTTAACTGTTTTTTTACTTATTTTTCAAGAAAATATAAAAAGAGGATTTCGAGATATAGGAAAACAACTAAGAAGAAAAGAATAATTTTCATTGATAATGACATTACGACGCTTGTTTGATAGGGGACGAGTCTTTTTAAAAAAAGAATACCAACAATTAATTATTGGATTGATAAGTATCATTTTTTTAATGCTTTGTGTTTTTTTTATTAAGCATGAAATGTTGTGGTTTCCTTATAGTGTTGCTTTGATATTTTTTGTCTATTTGCTATTTTTTCGAATAGATACGCTTTTATACATTACTGCTTTTATAGTGCCTTTTTCAATTGATATAAAAGAATTTATCCCAGATATTAATTTTGGCTTATCTTTTCCCAGTGAAATTTTATTAGTAGCAATAACACTCATTTTTATTATGCGTGTTTTCTATGAAAACCATTATACATTAGCTATTAGCAAACACCCCATTTCCTTAGCAATTTTTTTTTATTTGTTTTGGATTTTCATCACTTCTATAACAAGTGTTTTACCTTGGGTGTCTTTTAAGTTTTTAGCGAGCAAATTGTGGTTTATTATACCAAGTTTTTTTATTTTATCGCAATTTATTAATAAAGATATTAAAAAAGGGATTACTTTTTTTCTAAGTTATGCTTTAGGATTAGCTGTTGTAGTGTGTGTTACTTCGTATAAACATATGCAAATGGGAGATGTCGAAAAGGTAAGCCATTGGATAATGAGTCCTTATTATAATGACCATACAGCTTATGGTGCTGTGCTTGCATTTTTTGTTTGTGTGTTAGCTGGAATGATATTTTTGCCATTAGTGAGTAAAAAACAACGTTTTTTATCTGCTATTTTAATGATTATTATGCTGATAGGATTGTATTTATCCTTTAGTCGAGCAGCGTGGTTAAGCCTTATTATAGCTATAGGAGTGTGGTTGTTATTGTTGTTTAAAATAAAAATAAAAACCATTTTCATTGCATTTGCAACGATAGTTGTTTTGTTATTTACCTTTCAATCGTTTTTATTACATCAAATAAACAAAAACGAGCAAGAATCTTCTACTGATTTTTATGAACATTTTCAATCTATTACCAATATTTCTTCTGATGCTTCTAACGTAGAACGCATCAATCGTTGGGAGGCTGCCATGCGTATGTTTGAAAAACGGCCTGTTTTTGGATTTGGACCTGGAACTTATCAGTTTCAGTATGCTCCTTTTCAACGTTCTAAATACCGAACCATTATCACTACAAATTCGGGAGATGGCGGAAATGCACATAGTGAATATTTAGGTCCTCTTGCAGAATCAGGATTGTTGGGTGCTTTGAGTGTTCTTGCTTTAGTAAGCATGGTTGTATATCGAGGAATTAATATATATCGCAAAGAAAAAGATAAAAACATACGCATTATAAGTCTGATGTTTACTTTAGCTTTGATAACTTATTATAGTCATGGTTTTTTGAATAATTTTTTAGATACAGACAAATTAGCAATTCCTGTTTTTGGAGCAATGGCTGTAATTGTAGCTTTAGATGTTTATCGTAAAAATAAATTAATATCTCTTTCAAATGATGAAAAATAAAACAATTCTATCGTTTATTATCAGCATATCGTTCATTTTTATAGCTTGCGATAAAAGTGGATTTACGGTAAAAGGTAATTTTGAAAACTGTCGTTTTAATTATTGTGTTTTAGACGAAGTACGCCCTTATGAAATTGTTACTTTAGATACAATACTATTAATAAAAAATAGTTTTTCTCATTTTGTAAACACTTTAGAAAAAGGATTTTATCGTATCCGCTTTGACGACACTACCTTTATAACATTTATTGCTGGCAATAAAGATAATATCTTTTTATCTGGCGATGTATTAGACATTAAAAAAACACAAAAAATTATAGGTAACGAAGAATCAGAGCTTTTTCTTGAAGTAAATAGAAAAGTATATGAAATGTATCTCATTACAGATTCATTGGCTAAAATATTTGTAGCGTATAAAAACACAACGGCATTCGATACTATTCGACCACAATTGGATACTTGTTATTATAAAAACTTTGACTATTATAAAAATTATTTAAAAGATTTTATTATACAACATCCTAATAAATTGGCAAGCATATCGGCTTTTTATCAAAAAATTGGACATAGAAACTTTTTTTCTTCTACTGAAGATAGGGAGCTATTAGATAGAATGATAAAAGAATTAACAATAGCTTATCCATCTAATCAACATGTGATAGCATTAAAAGAAAAATTAAATCATGACTAAAAAAGAACGCTATACATACGTTATTGATTATTTTATCAAACAACAACCAGAGGTTACCACCGAATTACGTTATAATAATACATTTGAACTTTTAGTATCAGTAGTATTATCTGCACAATGTACTGATAAACGAGTAAATATGGTAACACCTGTTTTTTTTCAACATTATCCATCACCTAAAAAATTAACACAAGCAAGTACAGAAGAAATTTTTGAAATTATCAAAAGCATTTCTTATCCTAACAGCAAATCAAAATATTTAAAAGGAATAGCTACTATGTTAGTAAATGATTTTAATGGAAGCGTTCCCGATAATATTGAAGATTTGCAAAAGCTGCCGGGCGTAGGGCGAAAAACTGCTAATGTCATTCTTTCTGTGGCTTTTAATCAACCTGCTATGGCAGTAGATACACATGTGTTTCGTGTTGCTGCTCGCATAGGATTAACACACAATGCTAAAAATCCCTTAGAAACAGAAAAACAATTAGTAGCACACATTCCGCAATCGCTTATATCAAAAGCACATCATTGGTTGATTTTGCATGGGCGTTATGTGTGTGTAGCACGAACTCCTTTTTGTAATAAATGTGGCATAAAAGAGGCTTGTCAATATTTTCAGAAAAACACGAATAAAAATATAGCTTTATGAAACGTAAAATCTTAGTTATTTACACAGGCGGAACAATTGGTATGATAAAAAATGCTCATACAAAAGCATTAGAACCATTTGATTTTAATAATATTTATGATTATTTACCTATGATTAAACTGATAGATGCAAAGATAGATTTTATAAAATTATTACCTCTTATAGATTCTTCAGATACTAATCATGATTTTTGGATACGTTTGGCAAAAAAAATCTATGATAATTATGAACTTTATGATGGTTTTGTAGTATTGCACGGAACAGATACTATGTCGTATACTGCATCAGCATTGAGTTTTTTATTAGAAAATTTAAAAAAACCAATCATTCTTACAGGTTCTCAACTGTCATTAGAAGTAATGCGTACAGATGGAAGAGAAAATATTTTAAATGCTGTTGAAATAGCTGCCGATTATCATAATAATCAAGCTCGTGTTCCAGAAGTATGCATCTATTTTGAAAATACACTTTTTAGAGGAAATCGTACATATAAAGATAATACAGAGCATTTTAATGCCTTTGCTTCTTCTAATTATCCTAAATTAGCAGAAGTGGGAGTGAAGATAAAATACAATGATATATATATAAATAAAATAAATGAAAATAAACTTATTTTACATACTGAAATGAATGATAATATTACTATTTTAAAACTCTATCCAGGGATTACACCACAAGCTATTACATCTACTTTAAATATTCCTGGATTACGTGCTGTTATTATGGAAACTTTTGGATCTGGAAATGCTCCAACAAATGAAATCTTTCTTTCTCTTTTGAAAAAATCTATTGATAAAGGAATGATTATAGTTAATGTAACACAGTGTAAAGGAGGGGGAATGGTCGAAATAGGAAAATATGGAACTAGTGTAGAATTGGGAAATATAGGAGTTATTAGTGGCTATGATATTACTACCGAAGCCGCCGTCGTAAAGTTGATGTATTTATTAGGTCAAGGACTTGACAATAAAGAAGTAAAATATTATATGCAACATTCTTTGCGGGGTGAAATAAGTGTATAATAAATGTTTGTTTTTTTATAATAAATGTAATAAGTTATCGTTTTTGTTATAAATAATTAATAGAAATTGCCTATGTCGAATAATTTTATGTTTTCTAAAAAAGAATTACCGCTTGAAAAAGGGAAAAAATATCCTTGTAAAAAAGTCATAGTTAGTCTGATTAATTATTCTAAATCTATTGAAATAATAAAATCAAAAGAATTAGGAGTTTTATTATTCATTAATAATTAATGTATTGACATTTTTATTTTTTATTCATTTATCTCAAGCAATACTGGACAATGGTCTGAATGCATAGCCAGTGGAAGAATAACAGAGCGTTTTAAATAACCTTCCATTGATTGCGAAGCCATGTTATAATCAATACGCCAGCCTAAATTTTTAGCACGTGAATTAGCTCGGTAGCTCCACCATGTATAATGGTGAGGCTCTTGATTGAAATAACGAAAGGTGTCTATAAATCCACTTTTCATAAAACCATCTATCCATTCTCTTTCTTCAGGAAGAAAACCCGATGAAGTTGCATTACGTATAGGGTCATGGATGTCGATAGGTTTATGACAAATATTGTAGTCGCCCGAAATGATTAGTTTTTTTCTACTTTTCAGCAATTGATGTATATATTGTTGAAAATCATTTAACCACTGCATTTTAAAAGCCTGTCTTTCGTCTCCACTGCTTCCCGAAGGATGGTAAACACTGATAATTGAAATGTCGCCATAATCTGCTTGTATCAATCTTCCTTCATTATCGTAGATAGGCATATTCATACCATAAACAACTTTATCTGGTTGTCTTTTAGTTAAAATAGCCACTCCGCTATATCCTTTTTTTTGTGCCGAAAAAATATAGGTATGATAACCTAATTGTTGAAATTGTAAAACGGGTATTTGGTCGGGTTGTGCTTTGGTTTCTTGTATGCAAACCACGTCGGGATTTGTTTCTTCTAACCAATCTAAAAAACCTTTATTAATGGCAGCGCGAATGCCATTAACATTGTATGTAATAATAAGCATATAGAGAAAATTAATTTGCCATTAGAGCTGCAAGAGCAATTGAATAATTCTTTGATTTTGCTGAATCGCCGCGTGAAGTAAGTATGCAAGGAACTTTAGCACCGCAAACTAGAGCTGCTAATTCGCCACCAGCTAATTTCGTACATGTTTTATAGAAAACATTACCCGATTCAATGCTGGGAAACACTAAACAATCGGCATCGCCTGCAACTCGGCTTGTTAATTTTTTTATTTGAGCACTTTCGCTGTCTAATGCAACGTCTAAGGCAAGTGGCCCATCAATTAAAGCTCCTTTTATTTGTCCTCTATCTGCCATTTTAGAAATAATAGCTGCATCAACACAAGCGGGCATGCCGGCTAACATTTGTTCGGTAGCAGCTACTAAGGCTATTTTGGGTTGAGAAATTTCCAATTTATGTGCTATTTTTGTCAAATAATTTGTAATAGCTATTTTTTGATTTAAATCCGGTGCCGGGATAACAGCCACATCTCCGCAAATAATTAATTTGGAATAAGTAGGTGTTTCAATAACCGTAGCATGCGATAAAACGGCTTTAGGTCCAGGCATCAATCCATATTCTTTGTTAAGAATGGCTCGCATGTATTTATCGGTACTAAGTAATCCTTTCATTAAAATATCACCTTCACCTTCATTAATAAGAGCAACAGCTTTTGCTCCTGCTTTATTTTCGTCTGCTTCTTGAACAATTTTAAACTTTGAAGAATCGAAATGTAATTCTTTACAAACATTTTTGATGGTTGTTTCGTCTCCCACTAAAGTTGCATTGACTATATTATTTTCAATAGCATGATAAATAGCTTCTATCGTATGGGCATCGTTGGCATAAGCTGCTACTAATCTTTTTTTTGTTTTGGTTTTAACCAATTCTATCATTTGGTCTAATTTACTAATACTCACGATAAATTATTTTTTTTAAATTATTATATACTTGATTTATTTCTACACGCAAAGGTATAAAAAAATACAATGTTGTAAGTAATTCTTTTTTTTATGTTATTTATAAATAATGTCTTTTGTTTTCAAAAAACAATTTGAGGATATTAGAACATTTATCAGTCAAGATGCCTCCTGTTATTTTAGTTTGCGGATGATAGAGTGTCTTTTTATTAATAGCTATATGTTTTTGATCATATGCTCCAAAGACAACTCTTTCTATTTGTGTCCAATATGCAGCACCAGCACACATAGTGCAGGGTTCTAAAGTTACATATAATGTGCAATTATTAAGGTATTTGCTCCCTAAATAAGCAAAAGCAGCTGTGAATGCCTGCATTTCGGCATGTGCTGTTACATCGCAAAGTGTTTCAGTGAGATTATGAGCTTTGGCAATAATTTTATGATTGCAAACAATAATAGCTCCAATTGGAATTTCACCTTTCTCAAAAGCAATTTCAGCTTCTTTCAGGGCATAATTCATATAATATTCGTTATCTATCATAATTGAAAAATTTTACAAAAGTAATTACTTTATTATTAAATTCAAAAAAAATAAAAAAAAATATTGAAATGATATGAAAATAATTTATACTTTTGTAAAAAAATAAAATATAATTTAAAATATAATTCAAAATGAAAAAAATAATTTTATTATTTGCCTTAGGTTTTGCATTTTTAATGACAAATGCACAGAAAGTAACAGAAATTTATTTTGTGAATGGCGACAAAATTTATAAATTAGATGGACTTTCTTTAAATCTTCCATCTAATTTACCTCCTCAGGTAGGGTTCCCCCTTGCTATTGAGATTACTAACAATGGCGATGTGTTGAATCCTGGTGATTCTCTAAAAATGTTAATGATTATGGAAGGAGAGACAAAATTAACTCTAACAATTACCATTAATAAAGAATTGGAGTCAGGTGGAAAAACTATGATTGATTTAACAAAATTACAAGTTCCTTCGAGTGAATTAAAAGGAAGCAATACGTGGTGTTTTGATATACCTACCGCCTATCGCTCTGGTGTAGAAAAAAATGTTAGCGATCCTTATTGTGCAACTTTTACTACTGCTACGAGTATAGCCGAAATAAGCAATATACAAACTGTAGTTTATCCTAATCCTGCAAAAGATGTTATTAAAATAGAAAATGCTAATAATGCTAGTATTTCTTTTTATAACACACTTGGGCAAATGGTTAGAAAAATAGATAGTAAATCTGACTTTTTAAATGTAAATGTTTCTGATTTCAGTAATGGACTGTATTTTATTAAAATTCAAAATGGGAATAATATAGAAACCAAGAAAATATTAATTAATAAATAAATAGTTCTTTTATACGATAATAACATAAAAGGTGGTTTATTTTAAGCCACCTTTTTAATTGAAAATAATGTTGCTAAATACTTATGTTAATCAATTAATACAACAAATAGAAGCAGAAACTTTTAGTCGGTTTACTGATTATGAATTATTTCAATTTGCATTAAGTTGCGTTGATTTAACAACCTTAGAGGGAGATAACACTACGAGCGATATTATATCATTATGCGAAAAAGCATCGCAATATTATCATCCTACTGTTGCAGCTGTTTGTTTCTATCCTGTATTTTGTTCGATAGCTAAAAATTATTTAAAAACAACTAATGTTAAATTAGCTTGTGTAGCTGGTGGATTTCCTGCTGGGCAAATACCAATTAATTTAAAAATAGCAGAGGTTAAATATCTTATTGATAAAGAAGTTGATGAAATAGATTTAGTAATTACGAGAGGTAAATTTTTAGAAGGCAATTATTCAGAAGTCTTAGAAGAATTATTAGCAATAAAAGAAGTTTGTAAAAATAAAACATTGAAAGTTATTTTAGAAACAGGCGAATTACAGTCTTTAGATAATGTATATAAAGCATCTGAAATCGCTATACAAGCAGGAGCTGATTTTATCAAAACTTCGACAGGTAAGGCTACAATTAATGCAACTCCAGAAAGTTTTACAGCCATACTTTTATCTGTAAAAAAACATTACGAACAAACAGGAAAGCAAGTAGGGGTCAAAGTGTCAGGAGGAGTAAGAGATGAATATATGGCAAAAAAATACATTCATTTATTATATAAAATATTAGGAGAAAAATGGATGACTAAGCAGTATTTTCGTATTGGTGCAAGTCGGTTAGCCGAAAATTTGTATAGTAGAATAAAAGAATTAGAACAAAGCAAATAACTACATGTCTTGTAGCATAGTTTCGATTAAATTTTCAGCTCCTTCGGCAATTTCTAATAAACTAGCATCAAGCATATAACAAGGAGTAGTAAATATTTTATTTTTTCTATCAGATACTACATCTATAGGAGTAGCATTGATGTGATTAGCTCCCATATTGATGAGGTCGTCTGTAGTGTTTTTATCTTGTCCTATTGTTACGGTAATATTGCCTAAAACTTTCGCTATTAAAACAGGAGAAATACATAAAGCTCCTATGGGTTTTTCTGCTGCATGTGTATCTTTTATTATCTTTTCAATTTCGGGTAAAACTGTTGCATTAACACCATTAAAGGCATATGTGAAAAAGTTTTTAGCTACACCGTAACCCCCAGGAAATACAATAGCATCAAAATCATTAATAGCAAATGTTGAAATATCTTTAATATTGCCACGTGCAATACGAGCAGCCTCTACTAACATATTACGTTTTTCGGGCATTTCTTTTTTTGTAAAATGATTGATAACATGATATTGTTCTTTATTAGGAGCAAACAATTCATATTTACATTCTTTTTTTTCAATGGCTAGTAGCGTCATGACTGTTTCGTGTATTTCGGCTCCGTCCATATTGCCACAGCCACTAATAATAACTGCAATTTTTTTCATATTATATTGTTTTTATTAATGAATTAAGATTTTACGCTAATTTCTTATGAAGAATTGGATTATAATATTGCAAAAGTATAATTTTTTTTTTAAATATACAAGTTCTATGAAAAAATGTCATATTTTTGCAGTATAATACTAATTGTAAAAAATAATATAAAATTTGTTGATTTTGAGTAGTATAGATGATGAATATATGCAACGATGTATTGATGTTGCGAAACATGGGAAAGGAAAGGTAGCATCTAATCCATTAGTGGGATGTGTAATAGTATATAATAATACTGTTATTGGCGAAGGATTTCATGCATGTTATGGAGAATCACATGCTGAAGTTAATGCTATCCAATCTGTTGAAAATAAAAATTTACTTTCTCTGTCTACATTATATGTTAATCTTGAACCTTGTTGTCATCATGGCAAAACACCTCCTTGTACCGACTTGATATTACAATATAAAATACCTAAAGTTGTTGTAGGCAATGTAGACCCTCATCCAAAAGTAGCATCAAAAGGGATAGAGATTTTAAAATCAAATGGCTGCGATGTAAAAGTCGGAGTGTTAGAAAAAGAATGTTATCAATTAAATAAACGTTATTTTACTTTTCAAAAAAAACAGCGTCCCTATATTATCTTAAAATGGGCTCAAACCCTTGATGGTTTTATGGATATCGCCATTGATTTGAAAGAAAAAGGAGTCGACTATTGGATAAGCAATGAAATCTTAAAATACAAAGTACATAAATGGAGAGCAGAAGAAGATGCTATTTATGTTGGAGCAAATACTATTTACAACGATAACCCACATTTAAATGTACGTTATGGAGAAGGAAAAAACCCTATTCGTATCTCATTTTTTAATGAAAATATAAAAAATACACATTATCACTTTTTTGACAATAAACAAACTACCATTGT
>CAZSTX010000045.1:0-17912 GCA_964610025.1 uncultured Lentimicrobiaceae bacterium | reverse complement strand
TTCAACCTTATTTTCATACAAAGACAAAATAAATTGGCTTTTTAAGGGTCGACTATTTAGTTATTTTTTTTTGCAAAATTAAACATTTTTTAAATAACATATACTTTTTTATAATTTTTTTTATACTACTATCTCAAAATTGTATAAATTTAAAAAAAATCAATCGATTTGCGAGAAATAAGCGTCTTTCGACTTTGTTCGGGGTGCAGTAGAGTAGGAGGGTTAGTAGCAAGCTCTTTTTTTTTGTTGTTTAATCTTTTAACAAACAAATGTATATGTCCTTTTTAAGGAGTGAGTAAATAGATTTATTTTTTTACTTTATTAAATAAGGTTTGAATTGGGAAATGGTCGGAGTAGGGTTTGTTGTCTGCTTTAAAATGATAGGCATTATAAAAATGTTTATCATAAAAAATATAATCAATACGAATAGGAAGGTGTTTGTTTACATAAAAAGAAGGCGCAAATCCTTTTCCGCTATAGACAAAAGCATCAGAAAGCAAATTGTTGATTTTTTGATAAGTATATGACCAAGGAATGTCATTAAAATCGCCACAGATAAACACCGGATGGGGAGATTGTTTTATATGCTTTACAATTGTTTGCACTTGCTTACTTCTTGCAAAATATCCATTTTTTAATTTTCTAAAAACTTGTTTTGCTTCTTTTTGAGTACTTTTGTTTTTTATATTAATAGTTGCATTTGTTACTTTTTCAGTAAATTCATAATCTTCTTCATTAAGCCTGATTGATTGAAAATGGATGTTATAAACTCTAATTGTGTCTTCTTTTATTTTAATATCTGTAAACATTGCTTTATTAGTAGATGCTTCGGGTAAAATAATGATGCCAGTATTGACAATTGGAAAAATTGAAAAAGTTGCCAACCCAAATCGAGAAGATTTTCCATTTAAATAGAGATGTTTATATTTAGTTTGTGTTTTCTTTATTATTTTATCATCATATTTGTATTGTTTGTTGTTTTGAAAATATTCTTGAAAACAAATAATACTTGGTTTTTCTTCTTGTAAATAATTGAAAATGCTATCGCTCATATTTTTTGGCTGGTATAATCCAAAAATATTTACGTTATAAGAAATTATCTTAATGTAAGTAGTGTCTTGATTGTCAGTTTGTTTGTTGTTAAATTGATATAAACGCGGAATAAAAGAAAAGCCAATTGCAATACTAATAAAAGATAATAGAAAAAAACGATGAAGTTGTATTATCCAATATAATACACATAAGATATTCAATAACAATAAGTAAGGATGTAATAACCCGATAATAGCAATGAGAGTGTATTTTTCAGGAGAAATAAAATTAGCAAGATAAGATAATAATAGAAAAACAACAAGGATAATGTTGAATAATAAAATAATAACATTTAATAAGTTTCTTTTTCTTTTTATCATTTTTACCAGTCTTTTTTATTACTTGTTTTGAAAAGTATTTCTTTTTCTTCTTTTGTTAAATGTTGATAGCCTGATTTTGAGATTTTGTCTAAAATTGCATCAATTTTTTTACGATTTTCGGCTCTTTCTCGATTGTATTGTTCATCTGTTTTGTAGCGAGAGTAGTTATGTTTTTTCTTTTTATTTCGACTATATAATTTTAAAGATGGGATACGAATAGTAGAAATTTGAGGATATAGTGCATATAAAAAGCCAAATAAACTTCCGCCTAAATGTGCAAAGTGTCCTCCAGAATTATGCATTGGAATGTTTACAATGTCTATTAGAACTAAGATAATTGCTATCCATTTCAGGTCAATATTTCCTACGAATACATTTATCTTTAATTTAGGAGCTTTTGTTGCAGCGGCTACTAATACAGCAAGAACACCGCCAGAAGCTCCTAAAGCAGCGGCGCAATTGGAAGCGTATAGTAAATCGGAAAAATAATTATAAGAAAGAATAAAAAATATATTGCCTAATATGCCTCCCAATATATATACAGTATAGAGTGCATTTTTTTTGAAATATTGTAAGAAAATACTTCCACTAAACCATAAAACTAACATATTGAAAAAAATATGTAGAAAATTTAAGTGCAAAAAAATACTAGTCAATAATGTCCACGGTTTTGATGCTAAAGTAGTTAAATTGGCAGAAACACTTAATAAAGGTATTATACTATTTATAACATTTGAACTAAAATCTTTTATAAATAAAAAGTCGAATAGGTTGAAAAATATTTTTAATAATAATAGAATAAAATAAACAACTACATTTATGATAATAAGTCGGTTGAGAGGAGAAGAGCTGCGAATAAAATAGTTTATTCTATTTCCTATATTAATATTATTAAAAGGAGTTGGTCTAAATCTCATTTTGATAGTTATTGTCTATAGTGTGATTCGTATTTGTTTTTCCATAATATGATTAATAACAATCCAAAAATCATACCACCTAAATGTGCAAAATGAGCAATGCCATCACCGCTACTGAATATCCCTGCTGCTAATTCGATAAGCCCAAAAATTAACACAAACCATTTGGCTTTCATAGGGAATAAAAAATAGATATAAATTTTTGAATTAGGAAATAGCATTCCAAATGCAAGCAACAATCCATATACCGAGCCAGAAGCCCCTACTACATTGGGTAGACTAACAAAATGTTCTAAATAATTATTTAAAAATAAACGAATTTGTTCTATTGCATTGCTATCATTAGGCGTGGTTTGTAGTGCATATATATATTCTTGAAAAACAGTAAATTGATTCCAAATTTCTCCTGAATGTTCGTTAATGTGAAATTTATGATGTGCAATTAATTCTTTTAGACTATTAATGTCTAATGAGTGAATGCTATTTTGTATTAAAGTTATATCTGGTGCAAGTTCAATGTGAATAATCAGATAATGTGTTAAAGCAGCTCCTATACCAGTGATTAAATAAAAAATAAGAAAACGTTTGCTTCCCCAAAAGTTTTCAATTGTACTGCCAAACATCCATAAAGCAAACATATTGAAAAATAAATGTTCAAAACTGCCATGCATAAACATATAAGTGATAAACTGATATGACTGAAAACTATTTGATTTAAAATAATGTAATCCTAATAGTTCGTATAAATCAATATTAAAAGTATTTTTTAATACAATAGTGGCAAAAAAACATAGGATATTAATTATTAAAAGATTTTTAATAATAGGTGGAAGTATAGAAAAAGACCTTAAAGAATAATGTGAATTGTTCATTAATTATCGTTTTAATAAGTTATTTAAAATAACTTTAATTATTGTTGTTTATTGTTTAATGCCTCTTAATGTCAATAAAAAAAAGCTGCCTTTTTAGAAGACAGCTTTATAATAATATAAATGGGTGTTTTTAAAAAACACTAATTTTTGATGTGAAAGTTTGTCCTTTTTGTTTTACTTTTACGATATATAAACCACGATTTAAATTAGATATATCTATTGTATTTTGATTATCATTGGTAATAATGGTTTTTACTTCTTGTCCTAATATATTAAATAAACTTATATTAGCGGTTTCGTTGTTTTTTAAACTAACAATGAGATTATCTTTAGCTGGATTGGGATATATGTTTGAAACTATGTCGTTTGCTTCAGTAACATTTACGTCAATTACGCCGCCATTTTCTTCGTCTGCACTGATGTAAAAGAAGATATCTGGTAATAATCCATAGTGAGTAGAATAAGAAGAATCGCGAAAATTACGTGTTACCCCATCTTCATTAAAATACATTTGATATAATAAATATCTATAGGCAATAATAGCATTGTTATACCCAAAAGGGTCGGCAAAGCATTTTTGCTCTCCATCCATATAAAAATAACGCATAGAAAAATAATTTCTTATACGAATAGGATAGCCATCTGCCCATTTATCAGGGTCTAATGGATCTGTAGCTCCATAATATAAAGTGTCAGCTAATTCATAATCATAACCAGGTGTAAAAGTAGGCATCACTGATAAAACTGCACCATAGGGTATTTCAAATCCATTTTCTGTAATACCATCGTAAGTCAAGGGAATTTTAATATCAGTATAGCTATACCATGAGCCACCTGCTGAATCCCATGTACGAGAAGTATCTTCAGATGTTAAAACATAGTCTATAGCAATAGTATTACTGACAGTAGGCTTAATAATACCACCTTTTGATTTATTATATCCTGTAACTGTAACACATGGGGCTAAATATATCGTGTCTCTATGTTCGTCTGTTAGGTAGTAGATATTATAATAATCGGTACGATAGCCAATCTTTTCATAGGGTTGAAGATAAGATACATAAACGCGTAAAGTGTCGGGATGTGCAGCATCATAGCCACTAATTCCAGTAAAATAAGCTCCTCTTATTCTAAGAGTATCTAATCGATAAGAGAAAGTGTATTCTGGAGGTGTAGGAAACAGTCCTGTTCCAAAGTCGGAATCATAAGATTCAGAATAGGGGTCAAAATTCATTCCAAAACCTACAAATCCTAAAGATTTTCCTTCCCCATCTATGTAATAAAATAGGCAAGAGTCGGGAAGCAATGGAGTAACTGTACTTTTGAGTGGTAGCAATATCTCTGGAATAAGGTGATTAAGATAGGCTGAAGAATGAACCCAACCAACATTTTCGTAAGACTTTTGATAGATTTGAGGATGTAACTCTATTCCTTTTTCGTTGCTTTTTGGCTGAAAAGGAAGTTTAGTATCAGCAGGTGTTAATCCAAATTGAGCATTTACATTAAATAACAATGTGCTGATAATCAAAAAGAATAATAATTTTTTCATTTTTTCTTATTTTAAATAAATTAATGTTTTTTATTATGCAAAGGTATAATTTTTATTGTTAATATTATCAATAAAAAAAATATTTTATTTAATAAAAAAAAAGCTGTCTTTTGCGAAGACAGCTTTTAAATAATATAAATGTATTTTTAGAAAATGCTAATTTTTGATGTAAAAGTTTGTCCTTTTTGTTTTACTTTTACGATGTATAAACCACGATTTAAATTAGATATATCTATTGTATTTTGATTATCATTGGTAATAATGGTTTTTACTTCTTGTCCTAATATATTAAATAAACTTATATTAGCGGTTTCGTTGTTTTTTAAACTAACAATGAGATTATCTTTAGCTGGATTGGGATATATGTTTGAAACTATGTCGTTTGCTTCAGTAACATTTACGTCAATTACGCCGCCATTTTCTTCGTCTGCACTAATTTTAAAAAATATATAAGGTAATGAATTTGCCATAGGATAATAGTATTCATTTAAAAATGCAGATCCCTCTGTAAACATTTGGTACCTATGTTGTTTGTAAACGCCAATTGGATTATTGAAACCAACGGGATCAGCAAATGCGTTGTCTACTCCTTCTATAGTACTGTAACGGATTGAAAATTGATTATTTACACGTATTGGATAACCATCACCCCATTCGTCTCCAATTACTTCGCCCCAATAGAGAGTGTCTCCTAATTCATAATCATATCCTGGAATAAAATGTGCCATAACACTAAGTGCATCTCCATAAGGGACTTCGAATCCATTTTCTGTAACACCATCATAAGTTAAAGGAATTGTAATAACAGAATATCTCATCCAAGATTGACCCGCTGAATCCCAAGTAAAAACGGTGTCGTTAGGTTGTAAAATATAATCAATAACTTTTGTGTTAGGAGAGGTAGGAACAATAGTAGCTCCTTTTACTTTATTAGCTCCATTAACTGCTATTTTAGGAATTAAATAAGTAGTATCTGCATGCCCATTCATAATAACAGTTGTATAATGATCTTTTTTGCCTCTATAAGGGGAAACTGAAGTTACATATATTCTTAAAGTATCGGGACTTGCCGTATTATAGCTTTTGTTTCCTAATTGATACAATCCCCAAATTATTAAAGAATCTAATTTGTAATTATAAGTAAAATCAGGAGGGGTGGGAAAAATTCCTGTCGAAAAATCGGCATCAAAAGCAGGTGAGTAAGGGTCAAATACAAATCCCATTCCCACTATGCCTGGGCTGAAAATGTCTTTTGCATACACTGTTAAGCAAGTGTCAGGCAACAAAGGAATTGATGAATGCTTGAAAGTTTGTCCATCTGACATGAGGTGCCCAAGAAATGCAGAAGTGTGAATCCATGAATTAATTTCTTCATAATCTTTTCGTTGCAATAAGTGGTCATCTTCTTGAGGAAGAATTTTAACTTTTGATTTAGGTTCTTTAGGAAATATGTCTTTTATAGGATCAATCCCAATTTGTGCATTTACACTGAAAATAAATGCTACTAATGCAATAGATAATACTATCTTTTTCATCTTTTTTTTATTTTATGTTAATAATTAAATGTATTATAATATTTCATGATATGAAAATGAATTTGCAAAAGTATACAAAATTATTTATATAATAATCGTTTTTTTTATATAAAATTGATTTTTAAAAAAAAATATATACAAACTTAGCTCCAAAAATAGTATTTTTGCAAAGTATATTTTTGTTTTGTAATTAAATAAAATAAGTTATTTTGAAATCGAAGGTTAATAAAAAATCAGTAACAGAAACGCCTTTAATGAGGCAGTATAATTCATTTAAAGCAAAATATCCCGATGCTTTGTTGCTTTTCCGAGTAGGGGATTTTTATGAAACTTTTGGAGAAGATGCTATTCGTGCATCGAAAATATTAGATATTGTTTTAACTCGTAGAGCCAATGGAGCAGCTGCTTATGTTGAATTAGCAGGATTTCCACATCATGCTTTAGATACCTACCTTCCTAAATTAGTACGCGCAGGATTGCGTGTTGCTATTTGTGATCAATTAGAAGATCCAAAGTTGGCAAAAACTATAGTTAAAAGAGGTGTTACAGAATTAGTTACTCCGGGCGTTTCTTATAACGATAAAATATTAGAAACAAGACAAAATAATTTTTTAGCAAGTGTTTGTATAACAGAAAAACAATTAGGGATTGCATTTTTGGATATATCTACAGGCGAGTTTTATATAGCACAAGGAGATATAGATTATATTGACAAATTATTGCAAAGTTTCAAACCCAATGAAGTCGTAGTAGAAAAAACAAAAATTCATACATTTAAACAATTTTTTGGAGATAAATTTTTATGTGCAACCTTTGAAGATTGGGTTTTTACAACTGATTTTACGAATGATTTGTTATTAAGACATTTTCAAATACAATCATTTAAAGGTTTTGGAGTAGAAAATCTAAAACAAGGGCTTATTGCAGCAGGAGCAGCTATGCATTATTTATTTGAAACACACCATACCAACGTAAGTCACATTACTAAAATTATGCGTATAGAAGAGGACCACTATGTGTGGTTAGACCAATTTACCATGCGAAATTTGGAGTTATTGTATTCTCCTAATGAAAACGCAGTTACATTATTAGATATTTTAGACGAAACGCTGTCCCCAATGGGAGCACGACTATTGAAAAAATGGATAATGCTACCTCTAAAAGATAAAATATTAATAGAAGAAAGACACGAAATGGTCGAATTGTTTATTAATAATAATGAAGTATCAGAATCTCTTGCCACTCATATAAAACAAATAGGTGATTTAGAACGATTAATATCTAAAGTAGCAGTGTCGAGAATTACTCCAAGAGAAGTAGTTCAAATACAGAGAGCTTTGTATGCAGTAGAAAACATTAAGAATCAATGTGAGGCTTTGAAAAATGTACATATACGTAAAATAGGAGAGCAAATTAATCCATGCCTTATTATTAGAAATCGTATTGAACAAACACTTAATAATGATGCACCTGCTCTAACAAATAAAGGAGGAATTATTAAAGATGGTTTTAATAAAGACTTAGATGAATTGCGTTTAGTAGCTTATTCAGGAAAAGATTATTTGTTGAATATTCAAAAAAATGAAATACAGCGAACTGGAATTACTTCTCTGAAAATAGGATTTAATAATGTGTTTGGATATTATCTTGAAGTTACTAATACTCATAAAGATAAAGTCCCTCCAGAATGGATACGCAAACAAACATTGACCAATGCAGAACGGTATATAACAGAAGAACTAAAAGAATATGAAACTAAAATTCTTGGTGCTGAAGATAAAATACTAGCGTTAGAATTAAGATTATTTAATGAATTAATTTTAAGCATGATAGATTATATTCAACCTATTCAGATGAATGCACAATTAATAGCACGTTTAGATGTATTACATGCTTTTGCTACTGTAGCATTGCAAAATGATTACATTAAACCTATTGTCAATGAATCTTTGAGTATTGATATAAAAAACGGACGACATCCTGTCATAGAAACACAACTGCCTACAGGCGAAAAATACATTGCAAATGATATGTATTTAGATAATGAAAAACAGCAAATTATTATAATAACTGGTCCTAATATGTCGGGAAAATCGGCTTTGCTACGTCAAACAGCATTAATTGTATTAATGGCACAAATTGGGTCTTTTGTTCCTGCCGAAGAAGCTACTATCGGATTAGTAGATAAAATTTTTACTCGTGTCGGTGCTTCTGATAATATATCCTCTGGCGAATCAACATTTATGGTTGAAATGAATGAAACTGCCAGTATTTTGAATAATATTTCAAATAGAAGTTTGATATTGTTAGATGAAATAGGAAGAGGAACAAGTACTTATGATGGTATTTCGATAGCCTGGGCAATTACTGAATTTTTACACGAACATCCAATTGCTCGCTCAAAGGTTTTGTTTGCTACTCATTATCATGAATTAAATCAAATGGCAAATACTTTAAAACGCATTAAAAATTTTCATGTAACAGTAAAAGAAATTAATAATAAAGTAATATTTTTAAGAAAACTTGCATATGGCGGAACAGAACATAGCTTTGGAATACATGTAGCACGTATGGCAGGAATGCCTCCCGAAGTTTTAGATAGGGCAAATGAAATTTTGACAAAATTAGAATCTTCTGTCCACGAAAATTTAAACGAAAAATTATTAACTGCAAAAAAAGAGCAAGCTGTTCAGTTGAGTTTTATTTCCCTTGACGACCCCTTATTAGTTCAAATAAAAGAAGATATTTTAAACATAAACATAGAATCTTTGACGCCTATTGAAGCTTTAATGAGACTCAATGAAATAAAAAAATTGTTAAAATAATTGAGATATATGCTATTTTTTTAGACTTAAATTAATAATTTATCATTTTATATCATTTATATTTTCCTAAAATTTAATTTAAAAAAAGTGTATAACAGTAAGTTAGTGCCATTTAATATATTTTTTTAAAAAATATATTTTTTTTGCTTTTTATAAAAAATAAAGTAATATCTTTGCAACACGAAAGTAAATATATTTTTTAACAATTTAATTTTATACTAGTATGAAAAAATTAATGGCATTATTAGTTGTAGCTGGAATGGTATTCTTTGCATGCAACAATCAACCTAAAGATCAAGAAGCAGTAGCAGAAGAAGTAGTAGCAGAAGAAGTAGTAGAAGCTACAGAAGATGCTCCAGAAGCTGCTATGGCAGAAGAAGTAGTAGCTGAAGAAGTAGAAGCTACTGTAACAGAATAATTTTAGGTTATTAATATAAAAAAAGCTGCCTTTTGGTAGCTTTTTTTATATTCAAAAAATGAAATATGGATGAAAAATTACTACAATATATTTGGCAATTTAAACTATTTGACCAAACTAATTGCTTAACAGTTGAAGGAGATAAAATAGTAATTTTATCGGTAGGTGAAAAAAACACCAATAGTGGTCCTGATTTTTTTAATGCAAAAATTAGAATAGCAGAAACCCTATGGGCAGGATGTGTAGAAATACACTTAAAATCATCAGACTGGCTTAAACACAATCACCAATTTGATAAAGTGTATCATAATGTAATATTGCATGTAGTATATGAACACGATAAAGAAATAATATTACCAAATGGAGAAAAAATTCCAACATTAGAACTCAAACCCTTAGTGTCAAAAAAAATCATTGATGAGTACTTTTTATATATTCATTCAAAAGAATCAATTCCTTGCAAAAATCAGTTAATCAATGTAGAATCTTTTCGTTTGTTTACTTGGTTAGATAGACTAATGATAGAAAGATTGGAAGATAAAGTAAATTTAGTTTCTAAAATGATTCATAGCAATAATCAAAACCAAGAAGAAGCATTTTACGTTTTTTTATCCTATTACTTTGGATTTAACATTAATAATCTTCCTTTCCAATTATTAGCTTCATCAGTTCCATTGATTTTTTTATCAAAACATAAAAATAATTTATTCCAATTAGAAGCGATGTTATTTGGGCAAGCCGGATTGTTAGATGATGATTTTAAAGATCAGTATCCACAACAACTACAAAAAGAATATCATTTTTTAAAACAAAAATTTAATTTAGAAAAGATTTGTACCAAAGAAATGTGGAAATTTGCTAAAACTTATCCAAGCGGATTTCCTACTATACGTATAGCACAACTTGCAAAATTAATACACCAATCTACTTCTTTATTATCAAAATTATTAGAAGCAAAAGAAGTAGAAGATATTCAACATTTGCTACAAGTTGAATTGAGTGCTTATTGGGAAACACATTATAGATTTGATGTTGCATCGGTGAAAAAATCAAAAAAAATGGGAAGTTTAGCAATAAATTCTTTAATAATAAATGCAGTTCTTCCATTTATGTACTATATTGGCTCGTTGAAAGAATTAGAAAATTTAAAAGAAAAAGCTTTTAAGTTTTATGAAAAAATACCTATAGAGCAAAATAAAATAGTTAAGGAATTTACGCAAGTAAGAAATGATTTTATCAGTGCATTTCATTCACAAGCTCTCATACAATTAAAAAAGAAATATTGCGATCCGAAACGGTGTTTAAATTGTGCAATTGGAATTAGTATATTAAAATAGAAAGTCTATTTTATTTTTTTTTACAAAAAGGAATATTTAATAAAAAAAAACTTTATTTTTGCAAATATTAAAATTAGATGAATGCGAAGAAAGAAAATAATAGATAGATGCTGCTTTAGTGTGTTGTTAATAATTCTATTAGCCTG
Organism: uncultured Lentimicrobiaceae bacterium; assembly: GCA_964610025.1. Classification (GTDB taxonomy): domain Bacteria; phylum Bacteroidota; class Bacteroidia; order Bacteroidales; family WCHB1-69; genus UBA5266. The sequence continues at coordinate 6,901 of CAZSTX010000045.1, read as the reverse complement.
TGGAAATGGCAAAAATAAAGATAATATTTCTACCGATTTAGTACATATTCCTGCAAGCGCAGAAGGGAAAAAATCAGATTTATCAATGCCAAAATTTGAATTTGAACGTACAGACCATGATTTTGGGAGGTTGATGCAAGGCGAAAAAGTAAGTTTTACTTATAAATTTAAAAATATTGGCGCTTCTGATTTAATTATTTCTACTGTTGTGCCAGGATGCGGATGCACGATAGCACATTTTACTAAAACTCCTATTAAAAAAGGAGATGACGGATTTATTACTATCAATTTAGATACAGAAAACAAACAAGGAGCTTTACGAAAAAAAGTAGCCGTACAAGCCAATACATATCCAGCAGAAACTGATTTGTGGTTTTCTGCTATTGTTGAATTACCATAATCTTAACTTAAATAATTTTTTATTATGAACTTATTAAACATCATTTTGTTTGCACAGCAAACTGAAGGCGGAAAAGGAAATTCGTGGCAACCATTAATTTTTATTGCACTTATTATTCTTGTTTTTTATTTTTTTATGATTCGTCCCCAATCAAAGAAAAATAAAGAAATACAAAAATTTAGAGAAAATCTCAAAAAAGGCGATAAAATAATAACTATAGGCGGAGTCCATGGAAAAATTCTTAATTTAGAAGGTACTTATGTTATCATCGAAGTGGAAGGAGGAACAAAATTAAAAATCGAAAAAAGTGCAATAGCACAAAGCGTTAACGAAATAGGAACTAATTCTACTTCTACAAACTAAAACAAAAAAATGACAAAAAAACTACCTCGCTTAAGAAAATATACAGTATTATTTATTTGCTTTATATTATCATTTTTCTCTTGGATTATTGTGAAAATGTCTGAAAATTACACAGCTAAGTATCAATTAGAAATAATGGTTACTAATATTCCCAAAAACAAGATACTTACTTATTGTTCAGATTCTATATTAACAGTAACCTTTGAAGATAAGGGACTTTCGCTTTTGCCAGTTGAATTTCTTTCAAAAAAGATTAAAATTAATTACGAAGATATAACATCTTCTTATCAAAAGCAATACAATAATATTTGTTTGCAAGAAAAACAAATCATTAAATATATTCAGAATCAACATAGATTTTCGGAAAACATTAAGCGTATTCAACCGAAAAGAATATGTTTGCATCTGAAAGATAATGAATAAAAAAATATGTCTTATCCCTGGGGAGACAACAGAAGGTTTTATGCTTTTGTTAATTATTCGAAAAAAGCATTTGGAGAGAGGGTGCAAAAACTTTCTATCAATGCCGGCTTTACATGTCCTAATAGAGATGGAACTATTGCTTTAGGAGGATGTAGTTATTGCGATAATAATGCTTTTAATCCATCTTATTGCGATGTGTCTAAATCTATTACACAGCAATTAGATGAAGGAATTCAGTTTCATCAGAATAGATACCGAAGAGCAAAAAAATATTTAGCTTATTTCCAAGCTTATTCTAATACGTATGCTTCACTCAATATTTTACAAGAAAAATATGAAGAAGCACTATCGCATCCACATATAAAAGGAATGATTATAGGTACTCGACCTGATTGTATTGATGAAGAAAAATTAAATTATTTTGCCGAAATAAGTAAAAAAAAACATATAGTAATAGAATATGGAATAGAAAGTTGCAATAATGCAACATTAAAAACGATTAATCGTGGACATGATTTTGAAACATCAGTCCGAGCACTTAAATTAACGCATGAAAAAGGAATTAAGGCAGGTGCGCACATTATATTTGGATTGCCTAACGAAAACAAAGAAGAATGGATGCAATGGGCTACTATACTTTCTAAATTACCCATTCATTCTATTAAATTTCATCAATTACAGATATTAAAAAACACTCCTATAGCTTCTTATTACACCTCTTGTCCCGAACAATTCTATCAATTTAATTTTGAAGAGTATGTATCTTTTATTGTCGATTTTTTAGAAATATTAAATCCTAATTTTGTAGTGGAACGTTTTATGGGAGAAGTACCTCCCATTTATTTACTGACTAAGCCATGGAATAGTTTGAGAAATGATCAAATAATACAAATTGTTGAAAATGAAATGGAAAGAAGAGATACGTGGCAGGGGAAATATTATAAAAAATAAAAATTATATTGTTTTATAAAAAAAAATATATACTTTTGTAATGTCGTTTTCTTTATTAAATATAAGCCATATGAAAATAGAAATTATATGTATTGTTTATTTGCTTGCTCCTCTTTTAATTATCTTTTTATTTAATCGTTATAAAATTATTCAACAAATAGGTACTGTACTTATAGCTTATGCGGTAGGAGTTATTTTGGCTGTGTTTGGATTAATACCAACAGGAGAAACTCCAGAAGCAGTATCGATGATGAATTTGCAGAAATGGATACAAAATATTACTATTCCTTTGGCAATACCATTAATGTTGTTTAATTGTGATTTTAAATTATGGACAAAATCTTTACCAAAAACAATAGCAACATTAATAGGAGGGATTTTATCGATATTAATTGCTGTAGTTTCTGCTTTTTTTATTTTCAAAAATGCAGGAATAGACGAATTAAATAAAGTGTCAGGTATGATGACGGGAATATATACGGGCGGAACTATGAATTTTTTTGCTTTAGGAACCGCATTAAATGTTAATCAAACAACGATAGTATTGACATATACCTTTGAAATGTTAGTAACTTTTCCTTTAATATTGTTTTTAGTAGGAGGAGGTTATAAATTCTTTAGATGGATATTACCTAATAAAGATATTGCTACTTCGTTGCAAAATGAAGAATTGGACGAATTAGAAAAAAATGGAATTGAAAATTATAAAGGAATGACAAAAATAAAAACATTTCCACGTATGATGTTGGCTTTGCTCTTTTCTATTTTATTTTTAATTGTAGGTGCAGGAATATCATTTTTAATTACAGGTCAGATTAATAAAAATCTTGAACTTCAAGGTTCGGACCCAATACCTCGATTGAATGAGTTGATAATTATTTTAACAATCACAACTTTAGCTATTAGTGCTTCTTTTTTCAAATTTATTCGTGAGTTGCCCAAAACATTTGAATTGGGAATGTTCTTTATTTTAATATTTAGTGTAGTCGTTGCTTCACAATTCGATATCTATAGCCTTAATGTATCAACAATTAATTTAGGACTATTCGTCTTATATATAATGTTGACCTCTGTTATTATACATGTTATTTTTTCTATAATAGCAAAAATACCCGGCGATTTATTTGTAGTTGCTCATGTAGGCTTATTGTGTTCACCTCCTTTTATTCCACCCATTGTGGGAGCTATGAAAAATAAAAAAGTTTTAATAAGTGGAATTGTAATAGGCTTGGTTGGATATGCCATAGGAACTTATTTAGGAATATTGTTAGATAGTGTATTGGAATATTTTATATAAAAAACTTATTGAAAATGAAAAATAATAAAACTTATCTACTTATTAATTTAATGTTCGTTTTTTTCTTATTGCATGTTGATGTAAATGCACAAGAAGAAAAGAAAATAAAAACAGGATGGAATTTCGGAGCATTACCGAGCGTAGCCTATGATGCCGATTTAGGATTTCAATACGGAGCTTTAGCAAATGTTTATTACTATGGAGATGGTTCAACATATCCCGAATATTTGCACTCTATTTATTTTGAAGCAGCTTATACTACAAAAAATTATGGATTATTCCGATTGTTTTACGATTCTAAATATTTAATACCTAAGCATCGTTTAACAATAGATTTCTCTTATTTACCCGATGCTATGTGTGATTTTTTTGGATACAACGGCTATCAGTCTGTGTATAATGACAGTTGGAAAAATTCGAAAAAATACACAGTGGACGAAGGCTATAAAACAAGAGCTTTTTATAAATACAAAAGAGATATATTGCGATTTATGCTTGATATACAAGGAACTATACATGAGCAGTGGAAATGGAGTGCTGGGATTGGAATTTTAAATTATAGTATTGATAAAGTTGATGTTAACATGCTTAATAAAGGTAAAAAAGCAAATGCAAAATTACCCGATACCATTCAAGGATTATACGAAAAGTATGTCGACTGGAAAATAATTAATAAAGAAGAAGCAAAAGGGGGTTTTCATCCTTACCTGCGAGGAGGCATTGCCTATGATAGCCGCAATAAAGAATCAAATCCATCAAAAGGAATTTATGCTGACGTTTTCATCACTTATTTAGCAGCTTTTAATGAACAAAAAGAATATAATAATTTAAAATTAAATGTTAATTTTCGGCACTATATTGCTATATATAAAGATAATATTGCATTTGCATACCGTATAGGAACGCAAACATTATTAGTAGGCAAAAGTCCTTTATATACAAATAATTATATGAATGTCCTTTATATGCAACGTGTTTTGTATGAAGGATTAGGAGGTGGAAATTCTCTAAGAGGAATATTAAGAAATAGAGTTTTGGCTAATGGATTTGTTTTTGCTAATGCAGAATTACGTTTAAAAGTATGGAAATTTGATATAAAAAAACAGCATTTTTATTTGGGATTTAATCCTTTTTTTGATGTAGGTCTGATTACGCAAGCATATACCTTAGATTCAATAAAAATTAACACGCTGAAAGAGATAGAAGATAATATAGATGATTACTTTAATTTTGACAAATCTTCTATATATAACCCCCATATGTCGGCAGGTTTAGGAATGAAAATAGCAATGAATGAAAATTTTATTTTATCAATAGATTGGGCGATTCCTTTTAACAAACAAGATGGAGCTAGTTTGTCAAATCTTTATATTAAAATAGGATATTTATTTTAATTATTTTATATTAATGTTTGATTTTTAAGCATTTTTAATGTAAATTTGCAAAAAAATAATGGATATAAAAACTATTTTACAACGCTATTGGGGCTATACGAAATTTAGACCTTTACAAGAAGATATTATCACTTCTGTATTAGAGGGAAATGATACTTTAGCTTTGCTGCCAACAGGGGGCGGAAAGTCTATTTGTTTTCAAGTACCAGCTATGGCTAAAAAAGGGATTTGTATTGTTGTTACACCATTGATAGCTTTAATGAAAGACCAAGTAGAAAATTTACTCCTTAGAAAAATACCTGCTGCAGCAATTTACACAGGAATGCACCAACGCGAAGTAGAAATGACTTATATTCGCTGTGTAAAAGGTGAAATAAAATTTTTATATCTATCTCCAGAAAGGTTGAAAAATACTTTGTTTAAAAATTATTTACAGCAAATAGATGTGTGTTTACTCGCTATCGACGAAGCACATTGTATTTCGCAATGGGGTTACGATTTTCGTCCTCCTTATTTAGAAATAGCCGAAATACGTAGCATATTGCAGCCAACAGTGCCTGTGTTAGCGCTAACGGCTACTGCAACTCCCGAAGTAGTAAAAGATATTCAACAAAAACTATTATTTAAAGAAGAAAGAGTATTTCAGAAAAGTTTTATACGTAACAACCTTATATATCTTGTCTTAAAAGAAGAAGATAAATTAAAACGTCTGTTAAAAATTGTGGAAAAAACACCCGGAACAGGCATTGTTTATGTTCGTAATCGAAAAAAAACACAAGAAATCACTCGATTTTTAAAACAAAATAAATATTCAGCAGATTATTACCATGCTGGATTAAATATAAAAGAAAGAATAAGAAAACAAAGAGCTTGGACAAAAGGATTGACGCGTATTATGGTGTCAACTAATGCTTTTGGGATGGGAATCGATAAACCGAATGTAAGGTTTGTAGTCCATATGGATTTGCCCGATACATTAGAAGCTTATTTTCAAGAAGCAGGAAGAGGCGGAAGAGATGAAAAAAGAGCTTATGCAGTTCTTTTATCCGAAAATGCAGATATACATAGTTTGTATAATAATTTTGAAAATAGTTTCCCATCTTTATCTATTATCAAAAATGTGTATGAAGCATTAAATAATTATTTTCAGATTCCGATGGGCTGTGGAGAGGGGGCGTCGTTCGAATTTGAGAATAATATTTTTGCAACTACTTATAAATTTAAGCCATTACTTACCTATCATGCATTGAAGTTTATAGAAAAAGCGGGATTAATTGCATTTACAGACCCTTACACTAATGCATCAAAGGTGTTTATTAGGGCATCTCGTGAAGATTTGTATAAATTTCAAGTAGAATATGCAAATTATGATTATTTAATTAAACTTTTATTACGTTCTTACTCAGGTCTTTTTACTGATTTTACTCGTATTTATGAGGCAGAATTAGCCAAACGAGCAAATAAAAACATCAATGATATTATTGATACTTTAAAACAAATAGAAAAACATAATATGATTGATTATCATCAACAAACAGAGTCTCCTCGCATTATTTTTTTAGAAAATCGTTTAGATTTAAAATATTTTACTTTATCGGAAGAGATATATGAAAACCGCAAACAAGAGTCAAAAAAACGAATAGAAGCAGTGGTGCAATATGTCTCAAATCAAACCAAATGCCGTAGTAGTCAATTAGTGGCTTATTTTGGAGAAAAAGAAAGTATGCGTTGTGGAAAATGTGATGTTTGTCTTGAAAGAAATAAAATTGAAATGTCAGCATTGGAATTTGATAATATTCTTAAAGAAATAAAGCCAATACTTCAAGAACAAGAGATGCCAATAGAAGAATTAGTCCATACATCTCATTATCCGAAAGATAAAATAGTGAAGGTTGTGCGTTGGTTGTTAGATAATAATAAAATTATCAAAAGTAATGAAAAAAAATTACGTTGGAACGATAACTAATCAAGAAATTTTATTACTTTTGCTCCCGCTATAAATGCCTCTTTAGCTCAGTTGGTAGAGCAACGCATTCGTAATGCGTAGGTCGTGGGTTCGAATCCCATGAGAGG
>CAZSTX010000044.1:0-18510 GCA_964610025.1 uncultured Lentimicrobiaceae bacterium | reverse complement strand
ACAATGGTAGTTTGTTTATTGTCAAAAAAGTGATAATGTGTATTTTTTATATTTTTTACCAATTTATATATTTTTTGAGGCAATGTTATTTAATATGTCATTAATACAAACTGCTGCACACCAGCATCCAAATATTGCAGGCATATAGGATATGGTGCCGATATTTTTTTTATTATCTTTGCTTAAAAATGTAGAATTGGAAAATTTATTTATTTTTTCAGTAGAATAAACAGCTTTAAATCCTGTGTGTATTCCTTTTTTACGTAAGTTTCTACGAACGGCAGCAGCTAAAGGACATTGATGTGTTTTTGCTATATCGCTTACTTCTATAGCAGAAGGATTTAATTTATCGCCTGCTCCCATTGCGCTTACTAAAGGAATATTTTGTTTTATTGCTTCTGTGATAAGGTAAATTTTAGATGATAATGAGTCTATTGCATCTATTATATAATGATAATTGTTGGAGTTGAAAATTTCTATTATCTGTTGTTCTTCAATAAACTTACTAATGATTTGGATGTCGGCTTCAGGGTTTATTTCTAAAAATCGTTCTTTTAATACTGTTGTTTTTAATTTTCCTTCATTTTTTATTAGTGCATGCAGTTGGCGGTTACGGTTCGATGATTCGATAATATCTCCATCTACTAAAGTCATATGGGATACGCCTGCTCGTATTAACATTTCGGCAGCATAAGCACCTACGCCTCCTAATCCAACAATTAGTATACGAACTTGTTGTAAGTGTGTTAGTTGTTTTTCTCCTATTAATAATAAAGTACGGTTAAGCCATTCGGGTGTCATAGGTTTTAAAAATTAATATTACAGCTTAAACTCCATAAAATTGGTAGTAAATAGATTTTTTCATTGGTTTTTCTATTGATATAAAATATGCTATAGTAGTTATAAGCATTCGTAACTCCAGCATTTAATTCTATGGTAGAACGAGGGTTGAGAATAAATCTGCGTTTGAGATTAATATCTAAACGGTGATAGTCGGGGAGTTGCCCTTCGTTTATTTTATCGTAAACAATGCCAATGGTTTCATTAAAAGAGTTAATATCTTGACTGATATCAGCAACAGCTTCATTTTTAGGGTAAAAACCTTTCGTTTTTGTAAATGGGAACCCGGTTCCAAAGTTCCAACGGGCATCGATTTGCCAAGTATCATTTTTTCCGAAAGCATATGATGCCGTAATGTTGATATTATGTCTTCTGTCGAAGTGTGTACGGTAAACGATATTTCCATCATTTCTGTTTACCCAGTTAAGAGCATATACAAAATAGATATATAGTTTTTTGTAATTATATTTTATACTAATATCGGCGCCATATGCTTTTCCTATTTCTAAAATATATTCATCGTCGGTTGCAAACATTTGATAACGATTAATATTAGTGAGTTGTGAAAAGTTTTTAAAATATACTTCGCTATTGATAGTAATATATTTAAGCACGTCAAACTCGCCGCCTATGACTATATGTTGCCCTTTTTGTAAACTGTTTTTTATAGTACGACCTGTAAATGTTTCAGGAAAATATTCGGGTACAGTCAAGAATCCATAGAATAAGTTTACTACATCTTGGTCGGAAGTAGCGCTCATAATATTTTGATTGTAAATTCCTGCCGCTAATTTTAAACGTATATTTTTAGTGGCATTGTATTTCATTGCTATTCGAGGTTCGGGTGCGAATGTATTTTGAGAAGCAAAATAATGTAATCGTAAACTAGGCTCTAATATTATTTTTTTTATAATCCATTTGTATTTTAAATAGAGTGCAAATTCGCTATTAAAACTTTCTTGTCCACAATCGGTGCCATAAGGGTTGGTAAACTCATAGTCTAACCAAGAGCCTAAAAATTCCATTCCGTATTTAAGTGAGTTTTGATCGAACAAGTAGGTGAAATTCATTGAAAAAGAATATCCGTTGATATGGCTCATGCGTAGAGGAGTAGTTGCTTCTGTTAGTCCTATTTTGTAATCAGAATACGCTAAAATTCCTTCAATTAGCATATTGGTAGCAGAAGGGATAATTAAAAAATTAGTACCTATTCCCCATGAGTTCCATTTGTAAGAAGCTATGTTGGGATAAGTTACGTCATCGTTAAAGCTAAATCCGAAAAAATTAATACGACTGCCGTTGCTTGTTTGAAGTGATATTTTACCATAACCGTCTAAGTAGTTATAAGGCAATCCGTTTGTGTCGGCGTATTTATATAATAAACGCGATGTTTGCTCTAAATAAGAACCTTTTACTGATAATAAAAATGTTAAATTATTATTGTTTTTTTCTTCTTCTTTTACCTTCATTAATGGTCCTTCTAATAGCATTTTTGCTCCAAAAGTGTTGAGGTCGAATTTTCCTGCTAATCTTTTTCTATTACCGTCTCTTGTTTTCACATCCATAATTGATGATATTCTTCCTCCATATTCGGCGGAGAATCCTGCACTATATACATCGACATTTTTTATAATATCAGTGTCAAAAACAGAGAATAATCCGATAGAGTGAAAGGGATTATATATTACTAATCCATCAAGTAATACTTTGTTTTGTATGGGGGTACCTCCTCTAATGTAGAGTTGCCCGCCTTGGTCTCCAGTGAAAATAACGCCTGGCAATATTTGTAAATATTGAGCTATATCGGGCAGTCCGCCTATGGCTGGCATTTGAGATATTTGTTTAGGGCTGATACGCTCTAAAGCTACTTGCGTTTCTGTTTTTAGGGCTTCTTTTTCTGCTATTATTTGCACTTCTCCAATTTGGAGTGTTATGGGAGTGAGGTATAATTTTTCGATAATGGTTTGTCCATTTTTTAAATGGTAAGTTGTTACAAGCGAATCATAACCCATAAAGGTAATCTTTATTTTATGTTCTCCTGCTTTTAATTTAGTTAAAGCAAAATAGCCGTTATCGTCAGATATAACTCCTGTTTTTTCGTTAACAAGAAAAACGGAACAATATGGGATAGGTTCCCCGTTGCTTTTATCGTAAATAAAGCCTTTTAAAGTTGCAGTTTGACTAAATCCAATAATAGGATTAATGAAAAATATGATTAAAAAGGGCAGAAATAATGATTTATGTTTCATATATGTCATTATTGATTTTCTTTGATTGATGCACTTATCAATTGACAAGCTTTTAAAATTTCGTCTTCAGTGATGGTTAATGGAGGTGCTATTCTCATAGCAGTATCACAGAATAAGAACCAATCAACAATGACTCCTTTTTTTATGCAAGATTCTATTATTTTGAAATTTAAATTTTTATCATTAAATTCTAATGCTATCATAAAACCTTTTCGTCTGATAGATTTTATGCTGTGTAGTCCACTTAAATATTGTTCGAATAAAGCGGATTTTTTTTCAATATTTAAATAAAGTTTTTTGTCGACAATTTCTGTTAACGAGGCTAATGCAGCTGCACAAGATAAGGGATTGCCGCCAAAAGTGGTAATGTGTCCTAAAGCAGGTTGGTGTGTAAGTACCTGCATGATTTCTTGAGAAGTGATAAAAGCACCTAATGGCAGTCCACCACCTAAACTTTTGGCTAACATTAATATATCAGGAACAATTTCCATTTGTTCGAAAGCAAATAGGGTTCCTGTACGTCCGAGTCCTGTTTGTATTTCATCAAAAACAAGTAAGGTGCCGGTTTCGTTACAGCGTTTACGTAATTCTTTCCAATAATTGTTATTATTGGTGTAGCGTATGCCTGCTTCTCCTTGAACGGGTTCGATAAAAATAGCAGCTGTTTTATCTGTAATAGAAGTTATATCTTCTTTGTTTCCAAAACGTATTCTTTTAGTTGATGGGATTAAAGGTCGAAAAGCTTTGTTAAAATCGTCGTTGCCAACAAGACTTAATGCGCCGTTGGTAGACCCATGATAGGCTTTTTCACAGGATATTAATTCATATCTTCCTGTGTAACGCTTGGCTAATTTGATAGTAGCTTCGGTTGCTTCTGCCCCAGAATTAACAAAATAAATATTATTGAGTTGCGAAGGTAATAGCGAAGAGAGTTTATTGGCTAATTGTATTTGTGGGTTTAAAATATATTCTCCATATACATTGGTGTGAGTGTGTTTTTTAGCTTGTTTACAAATAGCTTGTATAATTTTAGGATGTGAATGTCCTAAGTTGCTAACAGCAATTCCAGCTATAAGGTCTATGTATTTTTTACCTTGGGTATCATACAAATAAACTCCTTTAGCTTTTTTTATTTCTAAAGCTAATGGGGCAGGAGATGTTTGAGCTATAAATTTATAAAAAATTTCTCTTTGATTCATCTGTGTAATTTATCTATTTAAAACGATAAATGTTTTGACTTATTTTAAACTTTTAATATAAAAAAAGGTTATCATAGCAAACTACGACAACCTTATGGTATTTAGGAATAAACGTTTTTATTCTGTTTTTTCTTTGTTATTTTCTTCAACTTCGTCTACTGATTTTGTTTTTTTAGTTTTCGTTGTTGATTTTTCTTCTTTTTTAGGTTTTTCAACCTCTTCACTTATTTCAGCTGTTTCTGATTTTTTAGCTTTTGTCGTTTTAGCTTTTGGTTTTTCTTCTACTTTAACTTCTGTAGATTTAGTTTCCGATTTTTCTTCTGTTTCTGTTGTATCGGTTTTTGTTTTTTCTTTTATTTCGACTTCTGCTTCTGTAGATTTAGCTTTTTTTGTTTTAGCTGTTTCTTTTGTTGCTTTATCGGTAACATTTTCTTTTTCTTCTGCTTTTTTAGCTTTCTTTTTTGCTTCTTCTAATTGCATATCTGCTTTTAGGTTGATTAAAGCATCAATGGAACCTAAAGTAGCACGTTCGATGTTGCTAGCCATTTGCTTTGATATTTTAGCTGCTTCTTTTACTTGCTTGTCTTCCTCAGAAGCTTCACGTTCTTTTTCGCTTTCGATGATATCTTGCCAAATTCGTGAGTGTGATAATACGATTTTTTTATTTTCTTTAGAAAATTCGATAACTTTAAAATCAGCAACTTCACCTACTTTTATAGTTGTGTTATCTTCTCTAATAAGTCCTTTATTAAAAGAAAAGCCTTCAACTCCCTGTAATGCAATGATAACACCTTTGTCGTTTTGTCCAATAATGTTTCCTTCGTGAATGCTTCCTACATTATAAATAGTTTCAAAAATATCCCATGGGTTTTCTTCTAATTGTTTATGACCTAAACTTAATCTTCTGTTTTCTACGTCCATTTCTAAGATAACAACTTCAATTTGTTCGCCTATTTTAGTAAATTCGGCTGGATGTTTAATTTTCTTTGACCACGAAAGGTCTGAAATATGTATTAAGCCATCGATACCCTCTTCTAATTCAACAAAAATTCCGAATGTTGTAAAATTACGAACAGTAGCATTGTGTTTTGTCCCAATTTGATATTTTTCGGAGATGTTAGACCATGGATTAGGAACTAATTGTTTGATACCTAATGACATTTTACGTTCTTCTCGGTTTAGAGTTATAATCATTGCTTCTATGGTATCGCCTACACTGAGGAAATCGTGGGCTGTGCGTAAATGTTGCGACCAAGACATTTCTGAAACGTGTAGTAAGCCTTCTACTCCTGGATGTATTTCTACAAATGCTCCATAATCGGCTACCACTACTACTTTTCCGCTTACTTTACTTCCTTCGTTAAGATTAGGATCTAATGCATCCCATGGGTGTGGGGTAAGTTGTTTTAATCCTAAAGCAATGCGTTTTTTTTCTTCGTCAAAATCAAGAATAACAACATTTATTTTTTCGTCTAATTGTATTACTTCTTCAGGATGGGTAATGCGTCCCCATGCTAAATCGGTAATATGAATTAGTCCATCTACACCGTTTAAGTCAATAAATGCGCCATAGTTGGTAATGTTTTTCACAACACCTTCTAATACTTGTCCTTTTTCTAATCCTGCAATAATTTTAGTGCGTTGTGCATCTAATTCTAATTCAATAAGTGCTTTGTGTGAAACAACTACGTTTTTAAATTCATGGTTGATTTTTACTATTTTAAATTCCATAGTTTTATCAACAAAAATATCATAATCACGAATAGGTTTTACGTCTATTTGTGAGCCAGGTAAGAAAGCTTCAATGCCAAAAATATCGACAATAAGCCCACCTTTTGTCTTAGATTTAATATAACCGTTAATGATTTCTTCGTCTTCGTATGCTTTATTGACACGATTCCATGATTTTAATAAACGAGCTTTTTTATGTGAAAGAACTAATTGACCTGTGTTGTCTTCTTGTTTTTCAACATAAACTTCTATAATATCACCTATTTTCAAGTTAGGATTATGACGAAGTTCGTTGAAAGGGATAATACCGTCTGATTTATAGCCTATGTTGACAACTACTTCTCGTGGAGTGATAGCAACTATAGTACCATCTACCACTTCTTGTTCTATGATTGATTTGAAAGATTGACTGTAAATTTCCTCTAAATTTTTAAATTCTTCTTCAGAGTAAATTTTCTGTTCTTTTCCAATTTCATCCCAATTAAATTCTTCGGGTGTTGTGTTAGAAAAATGGTCTATTTTTTCTTTTTTTGGTTCTGTAGTAGGAATTTCTTCGTTTGTTGGTGTCTCTGTAATAATTTCTTGTTGATTTGTTGTTAATTCTTCTTGTTTTTTTTCATTGTTTTCATCAATATTGATTTCTTCTGCCATTATTTATTGTTTTTGTGTAACTATATTTACACGTTAAAGATTGATAATTAAAAGGTTAATTGTTAAATCCGCAACAAAGAGCCTTTTTTGAAGCGGATTGCAAATGTATAAAAAAAATATATATAAAAGATGCCATTCAAAATAAATTTAAAATTAATTATAAAAAAAAAGAGACTGAATAAATTAGCCTCTTTTTTTATTATAATAGTAATGTGTTTTTTTATTTTTCGCTTATGTTTGTGTCATCAAGTTCTAACTTTGTTTTTCCTTTACGGTTAATGGGTTTATCTTTTGCTTTATCTAATTGTTTTTGTATCGCTTCTATTGCAAGAGTGGTCGCTTCTTCAAATGTTTTACATTGTTTACTTGCTATTAAATTAGCACCTTTAATTTTGAGTTTAATTTCGGCAGTTTTATTTTCAGGTATTTCTACATTTTCTAATTTTAAAGTAACATCGCTTCGTATAATACCTTCATGGAGTTTGCCAATTTTTTGCATTTTTTTATTGATATACTCTTCTAAGCCTTTATCGGTTTTAAAATGTACCGATTTAATGTAAATATTCATAGTAACCTCCTTTTTTTATGCCCTTGGATGGGCGTGTTTATAAATTTTTTTTAATTTTCCTATAGAAGTATGGGTGTAAACTTGTGTTGCTGCTAAATTAGAATGTCCTAATAATTCTTTAATGGCATTTAAATCAGCACCTTGATTTAGTAAATGGGTAGCAAATGTATGTCTAATCACATGTGGACTTTTTTGTTCAATCGATGATACCATTGCAATATATTTATTTACAATTCTATTTATTAAAACAGGGTACACTTTCTTTCCTTTATTAGTAACAAAAATTGGCGAATTTTGTTGTGGACTTCCAAAGGTTTTTTCTACTATTTTTAAATATTCTTTTAAGCATTTTGATAAGTGTGGTCCAAAAGGTATAATGCGTTCTTTGTTTCTTTTGCCAATTATTCTAATAGTTTGATTGTGAAAATCAATGCTTTGCAATGTAATGTTTATGAGTTCACTCAGACGTATTCCTAAGGCATAAAAAGTTTCTAATATGGTTTTATCCCTTATTCCTTCAAATGTATCAGGAAATTCGATCATAGAAAATAAATTATTAATTTGATTTTCATCAACAAACGAAGGTAAACGTTGCGATTGTTTGGGGCTTATAATTTTGTTCATAGGGTTTGATGTTAGGAGGTCGTTTTTTACCAAAAATTTATAAAAAGTTTTTAAAGTTGATATTTTTCTGTTTACACTTCTTGCAGTATTTCCATTTTCTAATAGAAAAAATATCCAAGAGCGAATTTCTTGAAAATTGGCTTCTTCGATAGAAGATAATTTTAATTCATTTTTTATAAAACAAACAAATTGGTTTAAATCAGTCTGATATGCTATTGAAGTGTGTTTAGAAAATCGTTTTTCTGTAGAAATATAATTCAAAAAATTATTAATCCAATCCATAAAAAAAAAGCATTACTTTCGATTTCAAAAGTAACACTTTTTTCCATGAAAACAATTATTTTTTTTGACAAAAATTATTCGTCTATTTTATCTCGCAATTTTTGAATATAAACTGCTTTTTTAATTTGCTCGCGTCTTTTTACAGACTTTTTGGTGAATTTTTGACGGTTGCGTAATTCTTTTACAACACCTGTTTTGTCAAATTTTCTTTTTAATTTCTTTAACGCTCTCTCCACGTTTTCACCATCTTTAATCGGAACAACAATCATAAAATTATACCTCTTTTTTTATTGTTAATATGACTATATTTTAAAAATGCAAATATATAAAAAATATATACACAAAACAAAAATATTAATGAATAATAATAAGATTAGCATTAGAACTAAAAAAATAATACAGAAGCTTGTTTTTTATGCAAAATTATTGGTTTTTATGCTAAAAATAATAATGTTTTTAGTCGGAATTTGGATTAAAATTATTCGTTATATAGAATTTTTTATTCACACAAACAGATAGTTGCATTTTTTTTTGAAAAAAAACGAAATACTTAATAAAAAAAAAATATACATTTGCATTTACCAAATCGTTTAAAAAAAATAAATATTCAAAAAAATGAAAAAAGTATTAATCTGCATTTCAGCAGTTATAATAGCAAGTGCTATTAATGTAAAAGTACACTCCCAATCTTATCAGATTCAAAATGCTAATTTTGAAGCATGGAGTGGAACAAAAAACAATGATGAACCCGTTAACTGGAATTCATTTGAAACAGCAAATTGCGCAATAGGAGGCTTTTTGGGATCTCTAGCTTGTCCATCTGCAAAAACCCCACATCATTACAAGGTTGCAGGACGACGTCCTAATGGTAATGGTGCTTATTATTTAACTATTTATTCTGCTTCTGCTTTAGGTATAGTAGCCAATGGCAATATGACTTTAGGGCAAATTTATATTGGAAGCACAACAGCTAATAGTACAAGCAATTACAATCACACAAAGCGTTCAGATACAGCTTTTAGCGAAGCATTTACTGCTTCGCCCGATTCGCTGTATGTATGGGTAAAATATTGGGCAAAAAGTGCTACTAGTAAAGCAAGAATTAGTGCTGTTATTCATGGAGATTCTGACTTTAAAGATCCTAACGATGCAAATACAATTTCGGCATATGCTGCAAAAGCCGAAGCTGAATTTTATAGAACAGGAACAACAGCTTCAACTTGTGAGTGGATACAACAAAAAATACCTTTTCATTATAGTGGAACTTCTACACGCAATTATATGCTGCTCACTTTTACAAACAATTCAACACCTGGAGGAGGGGCAGCAGGCGATTCACTTTCGATAGATGATGTAGAATTGATTTATAGTGCTTGGCTAACAGATATAAAGATGAATAACACTACTATTGATAGTTTTTCGATAGCCACACTTAATTACAACATAGAGCTTCCAAGAGGAACTAATCCAAATAATTTTCCTTCTATCACTTATACTACAGAAGTGAATGATGTAAGCGATACAATGATTAATTATAACGGTATAAACAATGGTGTAGACGGTGGTCGTACTCTTATAACTATTTTGGCTGAAGATGGTATTACACAAAAAACATATACTATCAATTATTCTATTTTTAAATCACCTAATAATATGCTTTCCAATGTTGGTTATACTTTGACAGGATTGGATACCATATTTATAGCTAATTTTGTTGACACAACCAAAGTATATAATATTGATTTATCTCCAGGAACTGTTGCTATACCTTTTATTAATTATACTACTATTGCAGATACGGGTGCAAGAATTGTTAGTGTAGTACAACCTGTTGATCCTAACGGACAAGCATTGATAAAATTGAGAGCCGAAAACGGAGATACGACATTGTATATTATTAATTTTAATGTAAAACTATCGGATAATGCAAAGTTGGATAGTTTGAAATATAATGGGATAACAGTACCTAATTTTCATCAAGATAGTTTGTCTTATCATGTGGTTTTAAATCCTGGAACTGTTCTTACTCCTTTTGTTACTGTTAAGACACAATGGGTAGGATTGACACCTACGATAATACAAGCATCTTCTCTTCCTGGAGTAGCTACAGTAACTGTTACTGCCGAAGATGGTGTTACGACAAGAACATATACTATCTATTTTACAGTCGCATTATCTACTAATGCATCAGCAAGTAATATTCAATACAATGGTATAACATTGCCTAATTTTCATCAAGATAGTTTGCAATATAATGTTGAATTAGCTTATGGAACAACTAATGTTACACTTTCAGCTATAGCAAGTTGGACTACAGCACATGTAGTGATAACACAACCTACGGTTTTACCAGGCTATGGGCAGGTGAAAATAATAGCAGAAGATACTAATTTTAAGAAAACTTATACTGTTTATTTTACTGTCGCAAAAAATACTAATGCTTCACTTAATAGTTTGTCTTATAAGATTAATAGTAACAATTATTCGATAACTGATTTTGTAGATACTATTTATACTTATACTATCGTATTTCCTCCCAAAACAATTACCATTCCTACTGTAATAGCCTTTCCACAAGATACAAACGCGAATATTTCATACACACAAATTGTTAAACTTAACGACACAGCATTTGTAAAAGTTATGGCAGAAGATGGAATACATACTAAGGTATATCAAATTGTTTTTAAAATAGCCCTTGATACGAATGCTAGTCTAACTTGGTTGAAATTTAATGATAGCCTTGTAGATGGATTTAGTGCTTCTGTTTTAAGTTATAATATAGCATTAGATACAAATGTAATGCCTATAATTACAGCAAAAGCTATTGATACAGCAGCATCTATAACGATAAACTACCCGAATACTATTCCAGGTGTAATTGTTGTTACTGTTAAAGCTGAAGATACAAGTTTTTCGAAATCCTATCGGCTTTACTTAACTTTAAAATTATCAGATAATGCCGATTTGTTAGAAATAGGTTATTTGTTAAACAATACATCTTATTTAATAGCAGGATTTCACAAAGATACGCTGTCTTATCATGTTTTATTACCTTCGTTAACAACCTATACTCCTACATTGACCTGGCAAAAAGCAGATGCTAGCGCTAAAATAAGTGTAAAACAACCACTTTCTCCGAATGATACAGGAAAAATAACTGTTACTTCGGCAAGCGATTCTATTGTTAAAACATATTATGTTTTCTTTCATGTAGAAATATCAAATAATGCTGCTTTATCGTCAATAAAAGTAAATAATATAAATTTATCTAATTTTCATACAGATACCAACAGTTATTATATTACTTTGCATTACGATAGTTTGCAGCCTCCCGTTGTTGGTGCTAATGCTCAGTCGGAAGCTGCGCATATTACAATTAAACAAGCTGCTACTGTGAACGATTCGGCTGTAATTAATGTATTGGCAGAAGATAGCATCCACGCTCGACGGTATGTTATCTATTTTACGCGTCAGTTATCTCCAATTGCAAGTTTACAGTCTATTACTTATAAATTGGGAGGCGTTGATTCTCTTGTTAGAGAGTTTGCGGCTAATAAATATAATTATATTGTTTATCTAAAACCAGAAACAGTGCAAATACCTAATGCTATTTTTTATACATTAAGTGATGCAAGAGCAAATGCTCAGATTGTAAGAACGCCTCTTCATGTTAATGATACAGCTATTATTAATGTAAAAGCCGAAAATATGCTTGATAGTAATGTGTATACAGTTATTTTCCATCGTTTGCTTTCAGACAATACTTTTTTGGATACACTTTATGTTAATGGCATTCCTTTGTCAGTTTTTCATAAAGATAGTTTACAATATACCTTTGTATTACCTTGGAATACAAATCAAAATCCTGTTGTTAATGCTATAACATCGTGGAATTTAGCTTCGCTTCAAATAACTCAATCAGGAACTTACTTCGGACAAGCACAGATAAAAGTAGTAGCAGAAGACGGACTGCATACACGCACTTATAACATACAATTTTTACAAGGAGCTAATGTTATGCTGCAATCTTTGTCTTATAATATAGCAGGAAATACCTATGCTATTCCGACATTTAATCCGAGCGATACAATGTATAATATTTTATTACCTATAGCCACTACAGCTATTCCGACTGTAAATTATACATTGATAGACAGTCGTTCTAAAGTAGATACAATCGCAGCAACTAACCCAAATGGAGAAATTAGTTTAATAATAAAAGGATGGGATAGTTCGCAAGTCAAAACATATAAAATAATTTTTACGGTGGCATTATCTACAGATGCTCATCTTGCTGATTTAATGATTGATAGTGTTTCTGTTGTAGATTTTCATCCTGACACACTCGATTATTATATAGAATACGAATACGGAAAAATTTCCTTGCCATTTGTTGAAGCCATAGCCTTAGAACCTGATGCTGTTATAGAAATAACCCAAATAACGCAATACCCAGCTACAGCTATTGTTTTTGTAAAAGCAGGCGACACTACTATTACTATGACTTATCGAGTTCATTTTTCTATTGAAGCAGGAGACAATGCTTACTTATCTGAATTAAAAATAGATGATTCGTTGTTGCAAGATTTTGATAAAGAAATGCTAACTTATCATTATGTTTTACCATATGGAAGTAGTAACATGCCTACTATTACAGCTAAAGCCGAAGACAACCGTGCTAATGTTACAATAACACAAGCTAATACAATTAGTGATACAGCTAAAATTAAGGTTGTCGCTGTTAATGGAATAGATTCTCTTAACTATATTATTACTTTTACTACTGCTTTAAACAATAATGCTTTTTTATCATGGATAAAAGTTGATGGAACGATAATCACTAATTTTGATTCAGAAATTAAAAATTACAAGTACGAATTGTCTGTTGATTACAAAGGAATTCCACAAGTTTCAGTTCAACCTCAAGATAGTAATGCAAGTTATGAAGTAATAGATGCAGTTGCTATTCCAGGTCAAACTAAAATTGATGTACTTGCAGAAGATGGTATTACAAATGCAACTTATCGTGTTAATTTTGTATATGCTAATGCAATTGAAGAAATTAATCAGTACAATCAACTGATAGTTTATCCTAATCCTACTCAAAATACAATATACATTAAAACAAAAAACGATAATAGTGCAATAGAGAAGGTACAAGTGTGCGACATTTATGGAAAATTGTTAAAAACGAAGTTTGTTAATGATTTTATTACAACAATAACTATTGACGATTTGCCAAAAGGAATGTATGTATTAAAAATAGTTTTAGAAAGCCAAACACCTCATGTAGTAAAAATTATTAAGAATTAAAATTTTTATGCAGGTTGTTAAAGATGTTATTACTAAAATATTGTGTGTTTTTAATCAATAATTAATAGATATAAATTTTTAAAGGCGCTTATATGATTTCATTTTTTTCTGATACATTGCTAAAATTAAGATTTATTTTTTTAGTTTTCTTATCTTTTTCTACTTATGCACAGACATATATATTAAAAGGTACGATATATGATGCAGAAGAAAAAAATCTAACATTGCCTTTAGCACACGTAGTCCCCGATTGTGGAAATAGCAAAGGTACAGCATCTGACAATCAAGGAAAATATTTTCTCGAATTACATTCTATTGAGTGTAATGTGCAATTTTTGTTTGTTGGTTATCAAACGCAAATGAAAACAGTGTCATTTAAAGGATCTAAAGTTATCACACTTGATGTGTATTTAAATCCTGACAATACGTTATTAAACGAAGTTACTGTTGTTCAAAAACGTTATGATATTAAAAAAGACGAATCGACCTCTTCTGTAGCTTATGTTCCACAACGAAAAATAGAAGATAATAACATCACTACTTTAAACAATGCTTTTGACCAAGTAGGAGGGTTGATAGTAGTTGATAATGAACCGCAAATGCGAGGTGGAAGTGGCTTTAGTTCTGGAATGGGAAGTCGTGTGATGATTATGATGGACGAAATGCCTGTCTTGCGTGTTGACGCTGGAAGACCGGCATGGAATCTTATCCCAATGGAAAATATAGAACAGATAGAAGTACTTAAAGGTGCTGCTTCTGTCTTGTACGGTTCATCTGCTATTACAGGAGCTATCAATGTGCGCACTGCGTATCCAAAAAATAAACCTCAAACAAAAGTGGTAGCATACAATGGTTTTTATAGTCGCCCGAAAGATGATTATCGCTGTAGCTGGCCCAAAGGACAAACTCCTTTAACTTATGGTGCTAACATATCTCATGCGAGAAAAATTAATAGATTAGATGTAGTATTAAGTGCTGAATATGCTCATGATGACGGTTTTGTAGGACAGGAATTATCGGTAGATTCGACCCGAAAAAATCCTGAACTGTACGAAAAAATTATAAAAGAAAAGCGTATGCGGTTTAATTTTGGAACACGTTATCACTTTAAAAAAGAAGGACTTTTTGCAGGGATAAATGGCAATTTACTTTACTCACAGCACACAATGACTCATTTTTGGCTCGATGCAGATAGTGGAATGTACAGAGTTTATCCTAACTCCTTGACAAATGTTATTGATTTTATGTTCTTTGTAGATCCTTATATTAAATATTTTTCAAAAAATGGTTCTTCACATTCTCTTAAATCTCGCATAATGTATAGTGATAATTGGGCTACAAATAATCAAGATAGTAAGTCTGAAATGTATTATTTAGATTATCAATTTGCTAAAACATTAAAAAAAATAGGTAATTTACAGTTGTATACAGGTGTAGTAGGGCAGTTTGCACGATCAAGAGGAAATGTTTTTGCTGGAATAAGAAAAGATACAAGCGAGGTGTTAAAACCTAAATATTCGGGAAATGGAGCTGTGTATGCGCAAATGGAAAAACGTTTTTTGAAAAAACAGAATTTAATTCTATTAGGTGGAGGACGCTATGAGTATTATCAAATATTTGAAAATTTTGGTAGCTTCTTAAAAGATACTGTATCGCAAAACTATGTAGAAGGAAAACCTGTGTTTAGAGCAGGTATAAACTATAATATCGTAAAAACATTTACTTTTATTCGTACTTCTTTTGGAATGGGGTATCGTTTTCCTAGTATAGGAGAAAGATACCTTACTACAAAAGTCGGAAATTATGGTTTTTATCCTAATCCTGATTTGAAATCAGAAACAAGTTGGAATGTGGAGTTGGGAATACAACAAATGTTTAAATTATTTAATTTTAATGGATTTATCGATATAGCTGGTTATTATCAACGATACAATAATTATGTGGAGTTTTTTCTAGGACCTTGGCTAACAAGAGAACAAGAGTTAAATCCACTTAAACGCTACGGATTTAAATTTTTTAATACAGGTCCAGCTCGTATTGCAGGTTTAGATTTAAACATTGGAGGAGAAGGAAAATTGGGACAGAAAATAAAATATATTTTGGTGTTTAATTATGCGTATACCAATCCAAAAGTGTTAGACACAGGTTTTGTGTTTACTAAAACAGATACAAAAGCTTATACTTATATGAATACTTCAAGTGATACGACAGGATTTATTATGAAATACAGAATAGAACATATTTTAAAAGTAGATTTTGATTTCAAAATTTATGATATGGTTACGTTTGGATTTTCCTCACAGTTTTATAGCTTGATGAAAAATGTTGATAAATTCTTCTACGAACTTGATCGCTACTCATCTATTGCACCGCGTAATGTAAGAAATTCACATTATCCTTTTCCATTTGATGGATTAGAGACCTATCGTCAAAACCACAATCAAGGCACATGGGTTTTTGGAATGCGTGCTGGAATTGAAATCGCAAATATCAAATTTTCTCTTATAGTAAATAATTTATTTAATAAAGAATATTCGTTGCGTCCAATGTGTCCAGAACCACCACGGATGACAACTTTACAGTTAGTATATAAATTTACTGAGGGAGAACCTTTTTTGTCAAAAAGAAAAATAAATAGCTAAAAAAAAGTATAAAATTTAATAAAAAAAAGTCATGAAAAAAATAATTTTAATTACTATCATTGCTAGTATAAGTCTTAGTTTATGTGCACAAACATTTCCTGATGGAAGTTTTGAAAAAAATTGGGAGTTTTTTACCAATCCTACTCAAGGGAAAGCTGATTATTGGGATTTTAAAGACAACTATTTTTTATCTACATTGAATCAATTGCACGAATTGAGTGGAGACCAAGGCGATGCTCCCTTAACTGCTTTTCGTAGCGAAGATGCTATTGATGGCAATTATGCACTAAAATTAGTATCGAATACGATGGTGTTTGGCGAGAAATTGTTTTTGCCAGGAGCAGCAGCTACTTTGTATATCGATTTTATTGGAATGGATTGCATAATGGGTGAGCCGTTTACTCATAAGCCTTTGCACTTAATAGGTTGGTATAAATGTCAATTAGTTAAAGGAGATTCGGCAGCAATAGAAGTTGCCCTAAAAAAAGGAGGTAATAAAATAGGAGAAGGAAAGTTAATGATATATAGCGATGTGAATGCTTGGTCACAATTCAATATCCCGATTACTTACACTTCTCAAGCAAGTCCCGACTCTATAGTTGTTATTTTTGCCTCTAGTGCAGGCTACGATTTTACAAATATAGAAACGCTCATGCAATGCAAAGGACAAGACGGAAGCACACTCTATATAGATGATGTTGCTTTTGGTTATGAGCAAAATGTGAGAGAATTGATGATGCCAGAAACCAACATTATTATTTCGCCTAATCCAGCAAAAGACAACTTAACGATGGCTTTTGAAAAACCAATCAATGGATTAATCATCGTATACGATTATATGGGAAAAGAAATAGAAAGATATAGCTTAAATGGGAATAGCCATCAATTAAATATAGCTAAATATGCAGCGGGCAGTTATTTTATTAATGTAGTAGTTAATGATAAACTTATTACGAGTAAACGATTTATTAAGGAATAGTGTCATCTTATTGCATTAACTATTTTTCTATACTTAAGTAATTATTGTTTTATAAAAAAAATAATTCTTATATCTTTTTCCCAAAAATTATGTAATTTTGCATTTATATTATTTCAATCATTTATAAAAAAAAAATATAAAGATGTATAAAGAATTTCAACAGCATTTAACAAAACAGATACAAGACATTAAAACAGCTGGAACCTATAAAAATGAACGCATTTTGGTTTCTCCTCAGTATTCAAAAATAAAAGTAAATACAGGAAAAGAAGTGTTAAATTTTTGTGCAAATAATTATTTAGGATTAGCCAATAATTCTCAATTAGTTGATGCCGCTATCAAAACGCTAAAAGAACGAGCTTATGGAATGGCTTCTGTGCGTTTTATTTGTGGAACTTCTGATTTGCATAAAAAATTAGAAGAAAAAATAGCCCATTTTTTTGGAACAGAAGATGCCATATTGTATGCCTCATGTTTTGATGCTAATACAGGTTTATTCGAAACCATATTAACAGAAGAAGACGCTATTATATCCGATGCTTTAAATCATGCTTCTATTATAGATGGAGTAAGACTGTCTAAAGCACAACGCTTTCGCTATAATAATGCCGATATGATAGATTTAGAAAAACAATTGCAAAACGCTCAAACAGCCCGTTTTCGATTGATAGTTACCGATGGCGTATTTTCTATGGATGGGAACGTAGCTCCTTTGTCAGAGATAATAAAATTAGCTGAAAAATATGAAGCCATGATCATGGTAGACGAAAGTCATTCTGCTGGTGTAGTTGGTAAAACAGGAAGAGGTGTTACAGAACTTTATAATTGTCGAGGAAAAGTTGAAATTATTACAGGAACATTAGGAAAGGCTTTTGGAGGCGCAATAGGAGGGTTCACTACAGGAAAAAAAGAAATCATAGAAATGCTACGTCAGCGCTCACGCCCTTATTTGTTTTCTAATTCTATTCCCCCTATGGTAGCAGCTGCCGGAACTCGCATGTTTGAGATGATGGACGAAACCAATGAGCTACAAGATAAACTACATGACAATACAGAATATTTTGTAGAGAAAATGAAACAAGCAGGCTTTGATATAAAAGATACTCAATCGGCAATTTGTGCTGTTATGTTATACGATGCTGCTTTAGCAAGTAAATTTGCTGATAAATTATTAGAAGAAGGAATTTATGTAATAGGATTTAGTTTCCCTGTTGTTCCTAAAAATCAAGCTCGTATACGTGTACAACTTTCAGCAGCACACGAAAAAGAACACCTTGATATAGCAATAAAAGCTTTTATTAAAGTAGGAAAAGAACTACAGTTAATAAAATAACTACTCATTATAGCGAGTAGTTTTGCAAACTGATACCTATAAGACTGCCTCCTATAAATATTAGGACGGAAGAAGATGTGTGTTAATGCTTTGATG
>CAZSTX010000043.1:0-19689 GCA_964610025.1 uncultured Lentimicrobiaceae bacterium | reverse complement strand
TAATTAATGCATAAAAAAAGTGAGGGTAATTCTTATGAATATCCTCACTTTTATTTTTTTTTAGATAAAATCTATTTTATCATTTGAGCACCATATCCATCAATAGCGCCGAAAAAATTCAATGCTTCTTTCCATGGATAATTATTGGCATACATACTAACTGAAGATTGTATTGTTCCTGTTTGATTCATTCCCATTGCTGAACGAAAAGTATTAACAGAAGAGTTTGGGTCATAACTAAAATCTTCTTTATAAGCTACAGAAAGAAAACCATTCAAATAAGCTTCGTTTATTTTGCCTTTAAAAATTTTAGGATCATTTAGTGTTTTATTTCCTGATGATTTTGCCAATTGGTCTACGTCATCAAAATCGGCAACCCAAATACGCATAAATTTACCTCCGCCAGGGAGTGTTAGGTCTGCTTGTCTATTAAAAAAGAAAATATTATTTTCGGCTGTTGTAATTCGCTTAGCCTCTTTTGTTTTATCACTGTCAATTCTAGTGCGGTCTATGCCTGCAAAAGTACTTAAACCAATAATATTATTTGTAACATAACTATCAAGACCTGTCATATAGCGGTATCCGTAGCCCATATCACCTAAGTCTTTTAGTCGCGACCAAGAGAATAGTACAGTATTGTTTGAAAAATGCACTTCAGTTGCTTCGACAGCTATACCACCCTTAGTTATTTCACAAGCAGCCATACGATTATTTATAAAAATGCAGTTATTAATTGTAGCTTTACTACCGCCAAACATTCCACGAATTCCATAATTAGGAGCATTTAAAAAGGCACAATTATTTACCGTAAGATCGCAACGAGGATTTTCTAAATATATAATTGCAGTTTGAGTTGTGTAAACCTGAGGATTGCTAAATTTTTCTCCTCCAATTCCTGCTGCACCAATGGGTTGCATCATTGGCGATTCAACACCTTCGGGTTTGCCATCGCCTCTTGAATTATAGGCTATGCTGTTTCCACGATCAAATATAATTCCATCGATAACAACCTCAGTGTTAGCTTCTTTTACTTGAATTTGAACAGTTCCCTGACCATTTTGCGTTCCATTACTTTCTGGAGTTGGCTGCACCATAGTCAAATGGGTTAAAATATCACGTTTAGAAAAATCTGTTGTGAAACCACCGTATATCTTAACAGCTTTTTTGATATTTATGTTACCACTGTTTAGCGTTCCAAAATAATTACCTTCTGCAACTAAAATAACAGCGTCAGCAGGTGCTTCGTCAATTGCTTTTTGCAAGTTTTTATAAGGTGCTTCTTTAGAACCATCATTGCGATTATTACCTGTTGTCATAGATACATAAAGTGTCTTTGTTCCCGCAGGAATTTTAGTACTAGACACATTAGAGGATGTGCTAGAGGATTTAGCCGGAGGACTTACTGTCTCTTTAGTACTTGCAGGCTTTGAATTATCCGAACTAGCTGGAGTTGATTTTGTGGTTGGCGAAGTAGGTTTACTTGGAGAAGTAGTTTTCTCTTCTACCTTTTTTTCGTCATCTTTAAGCATTTCTTTTGCTGCATCTTTTGCTGCATCTTTTACTACTGATTTAGCTTTATTAGCTATTTTGTTTAAATTGATTTGTGCCGTTGCTTCTTTGGCTGTCATCAGTAAAGTAAAACAAGTGATGTACATAAAAACTAATTTAATTTTTTTTGTATTCATATAATATAATTATTTATTAAAAGGGTTCTATTTTTTTATTTTTAACACAAACTCGAACCCCTATAAAGTTGTATTAAAAAAACTTTACAAAAATACATTTTTTTGTAATAAATTTTACAAAAAACAACTTTTTATAATTATTTTTCTAACTGTTGATAATTAAAGATATATAAATAAAATTAATTATTTAATTTTTATTTAGTTTAATTTTTCTAAAGGAAATGCACCTGAATTAGTAACAAAATAAACTATTCCTGACTTACTAACTAACAAATGTTGATTACCATAAACCACTTCTGCTAAAGTGTCTGAAAAACTAGTATTAACTATAAAGTCGCTTAATGCAAGATTGGATTCTTTATCGTAAATATGCACTATATCATTTTTAGTTTGTGTAGAATAAATTGATAATCCGTAATAATCTTTAAAATTACAAAACTGCAAAGTGGTGCTATCTTTTATCTTGTTTTCATCGTCTGATTGAACAATATAAAATGTGTTAGAAATTAAATATTTTTTTATTCCTTCTTTTGTAAAATCAACTTCTGTTTTTGTAGTCTTTTCTTCTGTAGTAAAATAACTTCGAATTGATTTTTCTGCAATAAAAACACCAGCACCTGCAAAATAACCTATGAGGGCTATCCACGATATTTTTTTAAGATACCAAATAAAATCTATTTTTTCTAAACCCATGACAGCTATTCCAGCAGCAGAACCTATTATCAATATACTTCCTCCTGTTCCAGCACAATAAGCCAAAAATTCCCAAAAATAATGGTCTATTGCAAAAGAATACATTCCCATAGCTCCTGCCACTAAAGGTACGTTGTCAAATATAGAAGATAAAATACCAATAAGAATATTAATTAAATAATATTTTTCAGGTTCTGGCAAACTAATGGTTTCTAATTTACTTGAAAGTAAAGATAAATGCCCAACAGTAGCTAATGCATTTACAGCTATCAATATACCTAAAAAGAATAGAATGCTTGGAATATCTATTTTTGTTAATATAGACGATATTATGTATTTTTCTTTTTCTTCCGAATTAGAATTTCGATGTACTATTTCCGATACTATCCACAACACTCCTAAACCTCCAAGCATTCCTAAATAAGGAGGTAAATGAGTAATAGTTTTAAATATAGGCACAAACAATAATGCTCCAACACCTAAACATAAAAACATAATACTTTGCCATTGAGGAGTTTGAACGGCAGATTTCTCTGTTGTATCTAAAACAGGGCGTGCAACATTCCCTTTTATTATAAAACTTAATACTACAAGCGGAACTATTAAAGAAGTCAAACTAGCAAGAAACGTCATTTCGATAATGTTCAATGTTGATACTTTTCCTGCTACCCACAACATAATAGTAGTAACATCGCCAATAGGCGACCACGCTCCTCCTGAATTAGCTGCTATAATGACCATACTAGCATAAAACCATCTATCTTTTTTATCTGCTATTAGCTTACGCAGCAAAGCAACCATCACTATCGAAGTTGTTAAATTATCTAAAACTGCCGACATAAAGAAAGCTAAAATAGATATTATCCAAAGTAGTTTTACTTTTTTTGTCGTCTGAATTTTATTAGTAATCAATTGAAATCCACCCTGTGTATCAACTAATTCCACAATTGTCATTGCTCCAAGTAAGAAAAATATTATCTCTGCTACTTCTCCAAGTGCATGAATAAGTTCTGAATGTACTAACCAATCTGTAAAACCACCATTAGGATTGCTAATCATATAATCGCGTAATGAAGATGTATTGACCAAAATACCTTCTCCACCTATTATAATAGCAACCCACAATAACACCCCCAAAACTAATGCTGTGGCAGATTTATTAATTTTTAACGGATGTTCTAACGCTATTATAGTATAACCTACTAAAAACAAAACAATCATAAATACAAACATAATCGCTATTTTTTTTTATTATTAAGTGTTTAAAAAAATGAGGTGTAAAAGTATAAAAAAATTTTGATATAAATACATAGTCTATATCTCAATTTTATTTTTTTTTAATTTTAGAATAAGAAGTTATATATTAAGAGTTTAAGATTCAAAACTAAAAAAAAACAAGAAAAATAAAATTACAGCACAAAATTGATGATTTTTTTAGGTATAATAATCACTTTTTTCGGAGTATTTTCTTTAAGCCATTTTTTGGTTTCAGGGGCATTGAGTGCTGCTTGTTCTATTTCTTCTTTAGTAATATTAATAGGCAAAGATAATACAAAACGCATTTTGCCATTGAATGAAACTGGATAATTATAATTGGATTCTGTCAAATATTTATTTTCTAAAATAGGAAATGTAGCAAAACAAATACTTTTCTCATTTCCTAATAATACCCATAATTCTTCGGCAATATGAGGTGCAAAAGGAGAAATTAGAATAGCAAGAGGTTGTAAAATATCTTTTTTATTGCATTTTAAATCAGCAAGTTCATTAACACAAACCATAAATGCACTCACTGCTGTATTGTATGACATTTTATTTATATCTTCTTCTATTTTCTTTATTGTTTTATGTAAAACCTTTAACTCTTCGGCTGTAGGCTCTTCATCTGTAATATAAAATTGACTTTTAGCGTCATGATATAGTCTCCAAAATTTTCTTAAAAAACGATAAACCCCCTCTATTCCTTTTATATCCCAAGGCTTTGATTGCTCAATTGGCCCTAAAAACATTTCATACATTCTCAAGGCATCAGCACCATATTTTTCAATAATATCATCAGGATTTTGCACATTATACAGTGATTTTGACATTTTTTCGATATCATATCCACAAATATACTTTCCATCTTCTAATATAAATTCTGCATTTTCATATTCAGAACGCCATTTTTGAAAAGCATCGATATCTAAAACATCATTATCTACTATATTAATATCAACATGAATAATATCTGTTTCGTATTTTTCTTTTAAATGATAAGAAACAAAGGTGTTTGTTCCTTTTATACGGTATACAAAATTAGACCTTCCTTGTATCATTCCTTGATTTACTAATTTTTGAAATGGCTCATCCATAGATGTTAAGCCTAAATCGTATAAAAATTTATTCCAAAATCGAGCATACAATAAATGACCTGTAGCATGTTCAATTCCACCTATATATAAATCTACATTTTTCCAGTATTCATTAACTTCTTTAGAAAAATATTCTTGGTTATTATTTGGATCCATATAGCGTAAATAATAGGCATTAGAGCCAGCAAATCCAGGCATCGTATTATAATCAAGACGATATCCTTCGTAAGTCCAATTTTTAGCTCTTGCCAAAGGTGGTTCCCCTTCGGAAGTGGGCAAATAGGAATCTACTTCGGGCAATTGTAAAGGGAGTTCTGACTCTGGAAGTGTGTAGGGAATAGTATTTTTATAATAAATAGGAAATGGTTCTCCCCAATAACGTTGACGACTAAAAATAGCATCTCTTAAACGATAATTTACTGTACCATACCCTATTTTCATATCGACAACTTTTTCAATTATCATTGTCATAGCCTTTTCTACCGATAAGTCATTAATAAAATCAGAATTAATACAATTGCCATTTTTTGCTTCTTTAGCATCTATCCAATTGTCTGTATTTTCTTGTTTTTCTCCAATAGGTAAAATCACTTGTTTAATTGGCAAATTAAAATGCCGAGCAAAAGCAAAATCACGACTGTCGTGAGCTGGAACTGCCATAATTGCTCCCGTTCCATATCCGCTCAATACATAATCTGATATCCATATCGGAATAAGCGTTTTATTAAAAGGATGTATTGCATAAGCACCAGTAAATACACCGCTTATTTTTTTTACTTCTGCCAATCGCTCACGTTCACATTTATTTTTTGTTTCTTTTATATATTCTGCTACATTTTGCTTTTGTTGAGAAGTAGTTATTTTTTTAACAAGCTGATGCTCTGGAGAAAGAACCATAAAACTAACTCCAAAAATTGTATCAGGACGTGTAGTAAAAACATCTAATGTTACTTTTTGATGTTGAATAGGAAATTGAATGAAAGCACCTTCGCTTCTTCCTATCCAATTACGTTGTATTTCTTTTAATGAATCTGACCACTCTACCCTATCTAATCCTTCTAATAATCTATCAGCATAAGCTGTTATTCGCAACGACCATTGTTGCATTGAACGTTGTTCTACAGGACACCCCCCTCTAACAGATGTTCCATTTACCACTTCATCGTTTGCTAATACAGTACCTAATTCGGGACACCAATTTACTACACAATCAGAAAGATAAGCTAAACGATAATGCATTAGTATAGTTTGCTTTTCATCTTCACTTTTTGCATTCCACTCATCAGATGTTAATTGTAGTTTTGTATCAGTTGCAGCATTAATATCTTCTGTTCCTGCATGTTCCATTTTTTTTATTAGTTCACTTATTGGTTGTGCTTTTTGTGTACGAGTGCAATAATAATGATGAAACAACTGTATAAAAGTCCATTGAGTCCATTTATAATAAGCGGGATCAGAAGTTCTTAATTCTCTATCCCAATCGAAAGATAAACCTAATTTATTTAATTGTTCTTTATAGCGTTTAATGTTGTTTTCTGTAGTAATAGCAGGGTGCTGTCCTGTTTCTATAGCGTATTGTTCTGCTGGCAATCCGAAAGCATCAAATCCCATTGGGTGCAATACATTATAGCCTTTTAATCGTTTATAGCGGGCAAAAATATCACTTGCAATATATCCCAATGGATGTCCTACATGTAATCCTGAACCTGATGGATAAGGAAACATATCTAAAATATAAAACTTAGGCTTTAGCGAAAAATTTTCTGCACTAAAAGTTTTATTTTCTGCCCAATATTTTCTCCATTTACTTTCTATATCATTGAAATTATATTCCATATGTCTTATCTTATTCTATAAAAAAAGTTTGCAAAGATAGTAAAATAAAAAGAATTATTTGATAATAGAAAATAAGATTACATAAAAGGATTAATTGTTTTCACTTATTCGTTGAATATTAGCTCCTATGTTTTTTAAACGAATATCAATATTTTGATAACCTCTATCTATTTGATCTATATTATAAATAACACTTTTACCCTTTGCTGAAAGTGCCGCTATAAGCAAGGCTACTCCTGCTCTAATATCGGGCGAAGTCATCGTAGTAGCTTTTAGTGAATATTGCTGATTCAAACCTATAACTGTCGCTCTGTGTGGATCACATAAAATAATTTGAGCTCCCATATCAATTAATTTATCAACAAAAAACAAACGACTTTCAAACATTTTTTGATGAATCAACACACTTCCTTTAGCTTGAATAGCAGTTACTAATACGATACTAATAAGGTCGGGAGTAAAACCTGGCCAAGGTGCATCGGCAATAGTCATAATAGAACCATCCATAAACGTTTCAACTTCATAACTCGATTGTGCAGGAATATATAAGTCTTCGCCTTTTCGTTCCATATGTATACCCAATCGTTGAAAAACTTTCGGTATAATTCCCAAATGTTCGTAGCCTATATTTTTAATGGTAATTTCCGATTGGGTAATGGCAGCCATTCCTATAAAACTTCCTATTTCAATCATATCCGGCAATAAACGATGAGTAGTTCCATGCAATTCGCTCACTCCATCTATTATAAGTAAATTAGAACCCACTCCATTTATCTTTGCTCCCATATTATTTAGCATAGTGCATAATTGATAAAGATAAGGTTCACACGCAGCATTAAAAATTGTTGTTTTACCTTCAGCTAAAACAGCAGCCATAATAATATTAGCTGTAGCAGTTACAGATGCTTCTTCAAGGTGCATATAACAACCTTTCAATTGATTGGTTGTTAGTTTATATAGCATCTTATCTTCACATATTTCCATTTTTGCACCTAATTTTAATAATCCATCGAAGTGGATGTCTAATTTTCTACGACCTATTTTATCTCCACCAGGCTGTGGTGCCATTCCTTGCTTAAATCTTGCTAACAAAGGACCTAAAATCATAATAGATCCTCGTAAACGATTAGCTTGTTTTATAAAATCATCGGTTTGTAAATACTTGAAATCAACGTCAGTAGTTTCAAAAGAGTAAGTATCAGCTAAAAGCTGTTCTACTTTTACGCCCATTGTTTTTAGCAATCCAATAAGTCTGTTAACATCTAATATATTAGGAATATTAGAAATGATAACTTTTTCTTTTGTTAATAAAACTGCACAAAGCACTTGCAATGCTTCGTTTTTAGCTCCTTGTGGTATCAATTCTCCTTTTAATTGATTACCTCCTTCTATTTCAAATTTTGCCATGATAAATCATTTATATATATAATAACAGTTAATTTTTCTGAGAATAAGTAATTTTCATTATATTTTTAGACAATGTTGTTAGTCGATAACGATTATCGGAACGCTTACCAAGAACCCAAAGAATATCTCCATTGCCATTAAAAAGTATATCGGTATGTTGTTTTTCAAATAACGACATTTTATTATCAATAAAAAAATCGCTTATTTTTTTACTGCCTTTCATTCCAAAAGGATAAAACACATCGCCTTCTTTCCATTTTCTAATAATTAAAGGAAAGATAATTTTATCTGCGTCGAAATAAGCAATGTTGCTTATATTTTGCATTTTAAAATCTTGATGGTATGAAAATCTTTCAAATAGCAGATAATGTTGTTGCATTTTATTGTTTATCAATCTATCTTCGATTATAACAGCTTGCTGCTGCTGCTCAATTCGTTTTATTTGTAGACTATATCTATCTTTTAATAAACAATGAGTTGGAGAGTAAAACATTCTTCCTGACTCATTGTCTAAAGTTGTCAAAATACTTTCTGCTTGAGCCATATTAAATCCAAAAGAATTTATTAGTTCGTATAAATAAGTTTTAGTATTATCTAATTGTTTTAATTTTTGTATATCAATAATATAAATATTGTCTTTTATTTCAATTATTTGTTTTTTAACTTCCTCAATATATTTACTATAAATAGCTTCTTGTTGTTGCAATATAGTTATTGTTTCATATAAGATATCATCATAATTATTTTGCATTTGCTTTAATTTAGGCAAAATATGATGTCGTATATAATTTCTCATATAATAATCAGAATCATTTGTTTTATCTTCTCGGTAAGCAATTTGTTGATTGTTTGCATAATTTATTATCTCTTGACGGCTAAAATGCAAAATAGGACGGATAATATTATCTTTTTTTTCTTTTATTCCACACAAACCTTTTATGCCTGTTTTACGAAACGTATTAATAAAAAATGTTTCTAAAACATCATCGCGTTGATGTGCCGTTGCTATATAATCATATTGTTTTTCTCGAATGAGCATATTAAACCAATCGTATCTCAATTCTCTAGCTGCCATTTGTATTGATAATTTATATTTTTCGGCATAATACTCCGTATCAAAACGAATAGAAAAACATGGAATATCATATTGAATAGCTAATTGCTTTACAAAATCTTCATCATTGTCTGCATCTTTTCCTCTCAACTGAAAATTACAATGGGCAATAGCTATTTGATAAGATGCTTGCTGAAATAAATGCAACATTACCACAGAATCAATCCCACCACTAACAGCCAGCAATACTTTGTCTGATGATTTTATTAAATTATTTATATTACACAAAAATCTATCAATCATATACTCAATGTAAAAGTTAAATTTGATTATAATAAATATTATATAACAATATTTTATGCAAAGGTATAACAAATATATAAATTTATAATAAAATAGAAAAAAAATATTTTTTTTTATTTATATAAAATAATTGTATATTTTTGCAATGATTTTTTTAGAAAAAAAAATATAACTAAATTTTAATAATAAATAAAACATAATCATTATGGGAAAAGAAGCAAGAAAAGTATCGTCACTTGACGTAGAGAAATTAATTAAAATGTTAAACGCCGCTTTATCAGAAGAGTGGTTAGCATTCTATCAATATTGGATTGGTGCACGTTTAATGGAAGGTCCTATGCGAAGCGAAGTCGAAGCCGAATTATTAGTTCATGCCGACGAAGAGTTAGAGCATGCCGTATTAGTTGCCGACAGAATTATCCAATTAGGTGGTACACCTGTAATTAATCCAAAAGATTGGACTAAATTTTCACGTTGTAACTATGAAGAACCTGCCGATCCATATATTGAAGTTATTCTTGAACAAAATTTAGCAGGAGAACGATGTGCAATACAACGTTATCAAGAAATTGCTGACTTCACTGCTGGAAAAGATTTTTCGACACACCAAATGGCAGTGAAAATTTTAAACGATGAATTAGAACACGAAGAAGATATAGAATCGTGGATAACAGATATTAATCGTTTGAAAGAAGAAATAAGAAAAATAAGATAAAATTATAATACGTAATAGCTATGAAACAGCATTTTTTTTCATAGCTATTTTTTTTTAAATCATTATTTCCTTCCATAATTTTACTATTTTAAAAAAAACAAAATTTAGTAAAATTGATTATAAAACGATAAAAACAGCATAAAACTACCATATTTGAAGCAGTTAAGATTAGAAACAAGCCATTTTCTCAAGTCTCTAACAACCTGTTAATTAAATATTTATTGATTTTTTTTCTATCAGAGAATCTGCTTATTAACATTTACATGTTAAAACTTTACAAAAAAGCCTATGTGATGTTAAAAAAAAATTATACTTTTGTAAAGTTGATAATTTGTCGTTAATGTATAAACATTTTTTTCGGAAATATTATTTTTTTATTTTAAAAATAATAAAAAAAATGCCAAATTTATTTATTATTTCTGGGTGTAATGGAGCAGGCAAAACAACTGCCTCTTTTAGTATATTACCTGAAACATTAGCATGTTTAGAGTTCTTAAATGCAGATGAAATAGCTAGAGGCTTATCTCCTCTAAATCCAGAAAAAGCTGCCATAGATGCAGGAAGCATGATAATAAAAAAAATGGATAAACTATTACAAAACAAAACAGATTTTGCTATAGAAACCACTTTAGCAACTAAAATGTTTACAAAAACAATAATAAAAGCTAGAGAACTTGGATATAAAATTACCTTAATTTTTTTCTGGTTAGATTCTGTTGAATTGGCTTTAGAAAGAGTAAAAATAAGAGTAACCGAAGGCGGACATAACGTTCCTTCTACTACTATTATACGCAGATATTATTCAGGAATAAAAAACTTATTTACACTCTATATTCCTATTTGCGATTATTGGATGATTTTTGACAACTCCAAAACACAAGCAGAATTTATAGCAGAAGGGTATTATAATAAAAGTATTGACATTAAAAACAATATCACTTACGATACAATAAAAAAGTTAGCTTGATATGACAAAAAAGAACAACAATATTAGAGAAAAAATTCTTTTAGGATTAGAACTTACACATGCGAAATTAATTCGTACAAAAAAAGAAAGAAATTTTGTATTAGTAGTTTCTGATAAAGGAAAGGTTGTAAGATTAAATCCAAAAAACTTATAATCTTCTCTGTTTTATACCTACAATATGTGTTTTATTTAAAAATAAAACGTAACAAATTGATACATATATTATAAAAAATATATTTAAAATATGCGTATAGTATTAAAAAAATGTGTTTTTTTGTAAAAAATATAAAAATATCAATCATAAAAAAATGGAAATACTTCAAAATTTACTAGCATTAGAATTATTTACACCTATCATCTTTATTTTGATTACCTGGGAAACTATTTGGAAATCAATTGCAATGTGGAAAGCAGGAAGGAATAATCATCTTGTTTGGTTTATTTGTATTGCTTTTATCAATACTATTGGAATTCTACCCATTATTTATATTTTAATACAAAGGAAAAAACTTAATTTGAGAACATAATAAAAGAAATCCAACGCCACATATACCAATAAGTATTTTTTTTATAAAAAATGTGTAAAATGCTAAATTAGCTATTAATTTCAGAATAAATACAAAGATAAATTTACGAAAAAATATTCATCTATTATTTACGTTAAATTATCGCCGTTAAAATAACAGCAAAATAATTTTATTATTAATTATGAAAAATATGTATTTTTTTATTTTTATCTCCATAGTAAGCATTCTGTGTTTTTCATTGCACTACTATTTGTATATAAGGGCAATACAAACATTTTCGTTTTCTATGATGGTAAAAAAATATATCAGTATAGCTTATTTTATCCTTGCAAGCCTATTTATAATTGGCATGTTTTTGCAACACTCCTACTCTTCTTTATTAAGTGAAATAATTTATAAATTAGGAGCTACTTGGCTTAGTTTCTTTTTATATTTTCTATTAATAGTTGTTTGTATTGATTTAGTTCGTTTAGCAAATCATTTTTTTCATTTTTTACCAGTTTTATCTCCTTGCAAAAAAAACATGATAGGTAGCATCGTTATTGTCGCAGTAATGTTAATAGTGCTAATAGGTCATATTAACGCTAAATTGATAAAGATACATAAAATTGATTTGCAAATAAATAAAAAAGTAAAAGGAGAAAATAATATCCGTATCTTAATGGTTTCTGACATTCACTTAGGAGCAATTATTGGCGAACAATGGGAAAAGAAACTATTAGCAATAACAAAAGAACAACAACCTGATTTAGTTTTATTTTGTGGTGATATTATTGATGGAGACGTGCATACTGTATTAAGAAAAAAATTAGGGAAACACATAAAACAAATCAAAGCACCACTTGGAGTATTTGCAGTGAGTGGCAATCACGAATACATAGGCGATATAAAAACTGCTATTTCTTTTTTAGAAAGTGTTGATATAAAAGTATTAGAAGACCAGTCTTTTACTTTAGAAAATGGCATACAAATAATTGGGAGAAAAGACATTCAAAGCAAATATAATAAAAACAATACTCCATTACTTTCTTTAGAAGAATTATTACAAAATGTAGACTTAGACCGTCCCATTATTGTAATGAAACATCAACCTGTCCATTTAAACGAAGCAGTAGAGGCAGGTGTTGATTTGCATTTATCAGGACATACCCATCATGGACAACTTTGGCCTATTAATTATGTTACTCAACTTCTTTTTAAAATTAGTTATGGTTATCAAAAAATCAATAATACCCACTTCTATGTTTCCTCTGGATTTGGCACATGGGGACCAAGTGTACGTTTGGGAAATAGACCTGAAGTTGTTTTATTTAACATTGAATTTCAATAAATAACTTTATATTAATTATAGTAACACTTTAAATGTGGATAGCAACAAATTTTGGAGAAATAGCTGCCTTTTTAACGGCTGTTTTTTGGACAATAACAGCTTTAGCTTTCGAGTCGGCAAGTATTAAAGTAGGTTCGGTAAACGTAAATATTATCCGTCTTTTTTTAGGGTTTATATTTTTAACTATTTTTATTACTTTTTGGCGTGGCATGCCCCTACCTTCCGATGCTACATCAGAGCAATGGTTTTGGTTAGCCTTATCGGGCATAGTAGGTTTCGTATTTGGCGATCTTTTTCTCTTTAAATCTTATGCACTTATAGGCTCACGCAATTCAATGTTAATCATGACTTTGGTTCCTCCTATTACCACTTTCTTTGGATGGTTGTTTTTGGAGGAAATGTTATCTTTAATGAATTTATTGGGTATGTTATTAACTATTATTGGAATAGCTTTAGCCATTTTAAAAAGAGAAAAAAAAGAAAAATTCATTACTATCAAACTATCAATCAAGGGAGTATTATTTGCTTTTATAGGTGCTATTGGGCAATCGGGAGGTTTAATATTGAGCAAATTAGGCATGTCGAATAATTATAATCCATTTGCTGCTACTCAAATACGTATTATTACTGGTTTAATAGGATTTATAATTTTAATTACTTTTATGAAAAGGTGGAAGTTAGTATTTGAAGCTGTCAGTAATTTTAAAGCTATGAAATACATCGCATTAGGTTCATTTTTTGGACCTTTTTTAGGTGTTTCATTTTCTTTATTAGCTATTCAATACACCAAAACAGGAATTGCCTCTACCATAATGTCTATTGTTCCTATTTTAATCATACCGCCTGCTATCCTTCTATATAAACAAAAAATTACAACTATTGAATCTATC
The DNA here is from genome assembly GCA_964610025.1 of uncultured Lentimicrobiaceae bacterium. Lineage (GTDB taxonomy): Bacteria > Bacteroidota > Bacteroidia > Bacteroidales > WCHB1-69 > UBA5266. The sequence goes on along the minus strand of CAZSTX010000043.1, from coordinate 5,928 downwards.
GGAGCTATTGTCAGCGTATTAGGCGTTTCATTGTTTTTTATCGTATAGTAATTTTATAGATTTTTCAATTTCTCTTCTAACAAACGTTTTTTCTCTACAGCATCAGATAATTTTTTACGTTCTAAATCGATAATATTATCAGGTGCATTTTTAATAAAGTTTTCATTGCTAAGTTTTTTATTAACACTATTAATAAATCCTTGTGTATAGTCTATTTCATTTTTCAATTTATTCTCTATTTCTATTTTATCAATTTCTACTTGATAAGGGATAAAAAACTCTTGGTTATGAAGAATAAAAGTTAAACTTTTTTCCACTTTTGCATTTACTTGTTTTAATTCAGATAAATTGCAAAGTTTCATTAATACTTCCTTGTAAAAAGACTTATTTTCATGAGATAAAACAAAGAGTTGTAAAGTTTCTTTTTGACTAATATTCTGCTCATTACGAATTCTTCGCACTTGTTCTACTATCTGCATTGTAAAAGCAAAATCTAACAAAACAACATCATCAATTTTCTGTGCAACAGGCATATTGCTGACTATGATATCTCCTTTATTATTTTCGTTAAGTGCATGCCATACTTCTTCGGTAATAAAAGGCATAAAGGGATGTAAGACTTGCATGAGTGTTTCAAATAATTCAATTGTAATTTGATAAGTTGTTTTATCAATAGGCTGTTTATAAGCAGGTTTTATTATTTCGAGATAGGTAGAGCAAAAATCGTCCCATATACATTTGTAAATATTCATTAAGGCTTCGGATAAACGATATTTTGAAAAATCGTCTTCTATATTACTTAATACTTGATTTAAACGCATTTTCATCCACGAAGCGGCAATTTGTGAAGCCAATGGAGCAGGAAGATTTTCATTTATTTCCCATGATTTAACGAGGCGTAAAGCGTTCCATATCTTATTATTGAAGTTTCTACCTTGTTCGCAAAGTGCTTCATCAAACATTAAATCATTCCCTGCTGGCGAACTTAAAAGCATTCCCATGCGTACGCCATCAGCACCATAGCAATCTATTAATTGAATAGGATCGGGTGAGTTTCCTAAAGATTTCGACATTTTTCTGCGTAACTTATCACGCACCATACCTGTAAAATAGACGTGTTTGAACGGTATCTCTTGCTTATATTCCAACCCAGCCATTATCATTCTAGCAACCCAAAAAAAGATTATATCAGTAGCCGTTACCAATGTTGCTGTAGGATAATAATATTTTATATCTTCATTATTAGCATAACGAATCCCATCAAAAACAGAAATAGGCCATAACCAAGAAGAAAACCACGTATCCAAAACGTCTTCATCTTGTTTTAAATCATTGATAGACAAATTTAAATCTGAATATTTTTTTTGAGCAATCGCAAAAGCTTCTTCTATAGTTCGAGCAACCACAAATTCATTATTTGGCAAATAATAAACCGGGATTCGGTGTCCCCACCACAATTGACGACTTATACACCAATCTTTTACGTTTTCCATCCAGTGTTTGTAAACGTTTTTAACTTTTTCAGGGAAAAACTGTATTCTATCATTAACAACAACTTCTAATGCAGGTTGTGCTAAAGCACTCATATTGCAGAACCATTGTTGTGAAAGTTTTGGTTCAATTACTTCTTGAGTTCGCTCTGAAAAGCCAACTTTATTGATATAATCTTCTATTTTTACTAAATTGCCAGCATTTTCTAAAAGTGGCACAATAGCTTCACGAGCTTTAAAACGATCAAGTCCAACAAGTAGTTGTGCATCTTCGTTTAAAGTGCCATTGTCGTTAAAAATATTAATAGTTTCTAATTTATGTTTTATTCCTAATTGATAATCGTTGATATCGTGTGCTGGTGTAATTTTTAAAGCTCCTGAACCAAAATCTTTGTCCACATATTCATCAAATATCAAAGGTACAGAACGATTGATTAAAGGTATTAATATTCTTTTTCCTTTTAAATGAGTGTAACGTTCGTCTGTGGGGTGTACACAAACAGCAGTATCGCCTAAAATAGTTTCTGGACGGGTTGTTGCTATAGTAATATATTCATTTTTAGAATTTTCAACTTTATATCGTAAATAATACAATTTTGATTTCACCTCTTGATACAACACTTCTTCGTCAGAAATAGCAGTTAATGCTTTTGTATCCCAATTTATCATACGCACACCGCGATAAATTAATCCTTTATTATACAAGTCTATAAAAACTGTAATTACCGATTCTGAAAGCGACTCGTCCATAGTAAAACGAGTGCGTTCCCAATCGCACGAAGCACCTAATTTTTTTAACTGTTGAAGAATAATTCCACCATGTTTTTCTTTCCATTGCCAAGCATAGTTTAAAAAGTCTTCGCGTGAAATGTTTTTTTTATCTATTCCCTTTTCTTTCAACCATTCAACCACTTTAGCTTCTGTTGCAATAGAAGCATGGTCAGTGCCTGGTACCCAACAAGCATTAAATCCTTGCATTCTTGCTCTACGAATCAAAATATCTTGTATCGTATTATTTAACATATGTCCCATATGCAAAACGCCTGTAACATTAGGAGGTGGTATAACAATAGAATAAGGTGGACGATGGTCGGGATGAGAATGAAAATATCCCTTTTTCATCCAATGTTGGTACCATTTGTCTTCGATTGACTGAGGATTATATTTTGATGAAACTTCCATGTGCTATTTTTTTAAGGAGTGCAAAAATACATCTTTTTTATATACATAACATACATATTTAGAAAAGACAAAAAGATTTTAAGAATCTTTTTATCTATAATAATAAACTAAATATGTTTCAAAATATCATCTGGCATTATCCATTGGTAAGTTGTATCACGTTTAAACCAAGTTATTTGACGTTTAGCATAGCGACGCGTATGTGTTTTTATCTGATTAACACTTTCTTCTAAAGTAGATTTTTTATCTAAATAATCAAATACCTCCTTATACCCCACTGTATTTAGAGCATTCAAATGACGTAATGGATAAAGTTTAATTACCTCTTCAATTAATCCTTTTTCAATCATTTGATCAGTACGGCTATTAATGCGCTGATACAATATATCGCGTGGTAAATCCAAACAATATTTTTTAATATTAAACTGTCGTTTTTTCTGGTTTTGTTTTCGTTGTGAACTATAAGTTTTTTCTGTTTGTAAGCAAATTTCCAAGGCTCTTATAATACGGTGTGGATTATTTTTATCTACAATATTATAATATTCAGGGTCTAATTCTAATAATTGTTGAAGCAATACATCTATTTTATCATTTTCAATATAAGTAATCAATTTTTTTCGTAAACGAGGGTCAGGATCTGGAAAATCGTCGACACCGTAACAAAGAGCGTCTATATACAAACCACTTCCACCACAAACTATAACAATATTTTTTTTCTTAAAGCATTCATTAAGCACACTTAAAGCATCTATTTCAAATTTATAAATATTATAATAATCGTGTACAGATAAATGTCCTATAAAGTAATGTTTTACTTTATTTAAATTTTCATCGGAAGGGACAGCAGTTCCTATTTTCATTTCTTTATAAAATTGACGAGAATCGGCTGAAATAATAGAAGTATTATAGTGTTGTGCCAAGGCAATACTTATATCTGTTTTTCCAGAAGCGGTAGGTCCGGCAATGATAATTAAAGTTTTATTTTCACTCACCAAACAAACTATAAATTAGAATTATCAAAGTCGGAACTAAAACCATCTAATTCATTTTCATCAAAATACACCTTATCATCATCTTCTATATCTTCTTCTAAGGCAGGTATATTTATTTCCATATTTAGTTCATTTGAATGAGTTATCAAGATATTTTTTTGTGGCAATTCGCCTATACTATATGTACATATAGGATAGTGTTTGTTAGGAGTTGCTTTATACGATTTTAACAATTCTATATAAAAAACTTTCAGATTTAAAAAATCGTATTCATAGATAATCCGTTGATGAGGATCGTCCATATAATCGCTCAATACAGCTTGCTCCATCGTGAGAGTAGCTTGTGTAGAAATTATATTTTCATCTTCTTCTAATTCTAAATTATCTGTCTCTTCCTGCTCTTCGTCTACCATATCTACCAATGTTATTTCACGGCGTTTATTCCATTTGCGATCGCATATATGAAAAGACGCTAACTCTTCGTTATTCAATCCATTAATACTAGCTATAATAGCGGTATGAAGATCTTTGAAAGTTTGTTTTGCATATATTTCGTAGTCTCTCACGAAATCATCGACATCATCAAATAACAATCTAAATTTATATACGTACATAATGATATTTTTTTTACAAAAGTATATTTTTTTTTAATAAAAAAACAATTATTATTACATTTATTCTTCTGCTGCAAACATAGGGTCCCAAGGTGGTAATAAAATAGGTTTTTGATTGAAATAATTGAGTATTGCTTTTTTAACATATTTTTTTTCTACAACAAGGCGAAACATATATTCGTCAAACCACTCATCTGTCATTATCAAAAAACCATTATAGCCTACATTTCCCCAACTATTTTCTATTAACCACTTGACTATCTTGCCATTTTTATCAATATCTACTCCACACAAATTCATAGCGTGTGCCGAACTGCTTGCAAATGTTTCAATACGTTGTTTTTTATTCATAGAAAATGTTGTTCCCATTAAAGAGGTGTAATCATAATTATTAAGGTCGAGCGTTCCATTGCCACTATAATAAAATTTACCCACATCACACGAAAAATACATAGCGGTACTATCTTTAATAGAAGTAATTGCCATTTCCTTAATGTCTTCCATAGGCAAATTGAGGTATTTCCAATTACCACCATCGTAAACATGGCGATCATATTCAATTTCGTATACTTTATAGTATTCTCGCGTAGGATCATTCATAAACATTAAGTAAGTATCCAAATCTTCATTTACATATTCTTTATAAAAAGACAAAGGAGTATATTCTTTAGTGCTAACTGGCTTGCCATTATTATCTTTCAATGTCCATACAAACTCTGTTGGAGGAAGTCCTAAATTTAAAACCAATATTCTATAAATTGTAGCAAGCATTTCAGATTTTCTTTTTAATAATGTAGCTTCGTTCATGTTCTTTTGCATTCCCATTTCGCGTAATTCTAAAGCATATTCTCTTAATTTTAAAGACAATAAATTAGTCATAAGCCTTGTATTTTCGCTACTATTTGTCTCTGGCATTATTTCTTTAGGAACAAGTCCATATTTTGTTACTAAGTCTTTTATGCCTGTAAATTGTCCTCCATCTCCTATTGGATTTTTAAATAACCACTCTACTGTTTTGTCATTTTTATCTTTAGTGCGTGTGTCAATGATGGCTTGTAAAAACAAATTCGATTTCTCTAATTGATCCCAAAAGAAAATATAATTTTGAGAAAATTCAAATTTATCAATCTTATATTTAGATAAAACTTTAATCCTCATAACATTTAAAGCCGTAAATATCCAACATCTACCCGATGATTTCTGATTAGTAATATTTTTAATATTTACTTTATTAGAAAAATAAGTGTCTGTAGTTTTTACAACTTCATTATCAGTAGCTAATTTGTTAATATCATTATTTGCTATTGCATTTCTTATAGCTTTATCTTCAGTTGTATTTTTATATATTTTTCTTATTTCATTCAGCATTTTAGCATCAATCCCTTTCGAGTTTTGTTGACTATACAAATGGCCGGCAAGAATAACAAACAATAAAATTAAACTTAAACTTCTCTTTTTTAACATATTATTTTATTTTTAAATTTGCTACAAAATTATATAAAAAATACAAATGGTAACCTTAATTTAAAATATTTCTAACTATAAAAATTTATCTTTTTTATTTTTATAATAAAATAAATTAGCAACTTTCCTCCATAAATTTCATAGAACGTAAATTCCTAATTTTATTTTCGCCTTTAGATTGCGACT
>CAZSTX010000042.1:0-20042 GCA_964610025.1 uncultured Lentimicrobiaceae bacterium | reverse complement strand
TATTGTTTCAAAGAGCAAAAGTACAAAAAAATGAAAGCTAATCACAATTATTTGCATATATACCATGCGTCTCTGGGTCCTACATTAATTTTTGTTACATTTGAAAAAACACTGTTCATTTCATTTTCGGCTACTTTAATAAAATTAAAATAATCTCCTCTCTCAAACCATTCAATAAGATTAGTAACAAACTCACGATTTTCATTGTAATCATGTACAATTACAATTTCTTTTGCTAATCTTTTCATTTCAGCGTATAGATTTATTCTTTGCTCTGCAACTAATCCATGTGCGACATAGGAAGTATAAACGACATCAAAAGATTTATCGTTAAAAGGAAGTTTAGTCCCTGCTTTAGTGTGTATCAATTCAATGGGTAAGTTTTTAAGTTTTCTTTTAGCCTGTTGCAACATGCCACGCGAAGTGTCTATTCCTTTAACATCTAATCCTTTTTCATACAGTACTTTCAACATAGCACCTGTGCCACAACCAATATCCAGAACATTTTTATAATGTGTGATGTCGCATTTTTCTTTGGCTTTGTTTATGATTTTAGTAAAATATTTCGTTTGGTAATAAAAAAAAAGAACATATACTGAAGCTATATTATCAAATAGTGCCATAATTTTTTTTACTAATTTTAAATACTAAAATAATTGTGATTTGTATTCCATATTGCAAAATTACAAAAAAAAAAATATAAATATAAAAATTAAAAATGGAAAATGCTGCAATTGTTAAAAAAAACAAAATATAAGTTAAAGACAAGAGAGAAGGAAGAAAAATGAAAGAATTTTATAGAGAATTTCAGTTTTACATTCTATCATTTATTTAATTATACTATCTTTGCAGTATAAAAATTAAATTTATGATAAATAAATCGATAGTGATTGGGATTACCCACGGAGATGTGAACAGTATTAGTTATGAAATTATTATGAAAACTTTCAACGACCAACGTATTATGGAGTTGTGTTGTCCTATTGTGTATGGTTCATCGAAAGTAGGCTCTTTTTACAAGAAAATGTTACCAGCTGTTATATCTCCTAATTTCAAATTTAATATTGTTAAAGAAGCCAAACAGGCAGCATTAAAGAGAGTTAATTTAATCAATATAGTTGAAGATGAAATCAAAATAGACGTAGGTCAGATAACTCCTACGGCAGGCGATATGGCACGATTGTCGCTCGAAATGGCTGCAAAAGATGCGAATGCGGGCGATATAGATGTATTGGTTACTTGTCCTATCAATAAACAAAATGTTTTTTCGTCTACATTCGATTATAGCGGTCAAACAGAATATTTGGCTAAATCGACCAATAGGCAGAATTTTTTAATGCTAATGGTAGCCGAACGACTTCGTATAGGAACGGTAACCACCCATTGTGCTCTTGCCAATGTATCGAAAATGATTACAAAAAAATTAATTTTCGATAAAATTACGGTCTTAAACGAAAGTTTAATCAAAGATTTTGGTATTATCAAACCCCGCATAGCTGTGCTTGCTCTTAATCCACATGCTGGCGATAATAATTTATTTGGCATAGAAGAAAAAGAAAAAATAAACCCTGCTATTCAAGAGGCTTTTGATAAGAAAATATATGCTTTTGGTCCTTTTCCTGCCGATGGATTTTTTGGGTCAGGAGAATTTAATAAATACGATGCCATCTTAGCAATGTATCACGACCAAGCCATGATTCCTTTTAAACTACTATCTTTTGACGAAGGAGTTAACTACACAGCTGGACTTCCAATTATTAGAACATCTCCTGCACACGGTAGCGCAATGGGCATTGCAGGCAAAGACATTGCCTCTATTAACTCTTTTCTTAACGCCGTTAATTTAGCTTGCGATATTTATAGAAATAGAAATAATATTATTAACGTTGATTAACATTTAACCATACCGTTATGCCTTCGTATACCATTGCTATTATTGCCGAAATTGTTAAAGGAACACTTATCTATAATAATAAAGAAGATAATATAATTAAAGAATTAGCTTACGATAGCCGTAAGATACAATTTGAAAACAATATGTTGTTTTTTGCCTTAGTCTCTTCTAAAAATGATGGGCATAAATACATAGAAGAACTTTACAGCAAAAATATTCGCAATTTTGTCGTTAACAAAAAATTTAAAGATACGCATTTATACCCAGCTGCTAATTTTATACAAGTCGACAACACTTTAGAGGCTTTACAAACTTTAGCTAAACAGCACCGAAGGTCTTTTACTATTCCCGTTATTGGCATTACGGGTAGCAATGGAAAAACAACAGTCAAAGAGTGGCTTTATCAATTGCTTTGCGATGATTATAAAATAGCTTATACGCCTAATAGTTTTAACTCGCAAATAGGAGTGCCATTGTCTGTTTGGGGCATCAACAAAGACACGCAATTGGGAATTTTTGAAGCTGGGATTTCAAACCCTAGCGAAATGAATAATTTAAAAGAAATTATCAATCCAAGCATAGGTATATTTACAAATATTGGCACAGCTCACGATGAGTATTTTATGGATATTAAACAAAAAATTGGCGAAAAACTCAATTTGTTCCGCAATGTAGAAACACTTATTTATAATATTGATAATGGCATTATTACAGAAGTATTAATGCGAACCGAATTGACTAAAAAAATCAAACTTTTTACTTGGAGTAGAAAAAAAGAAAATTCCGATTTATATATCAATAAAATTGAAAAACAATTAAAAACGACAGATATAACAGCCGTTTATGAAAAAAAACAAATAAAAATAAAAATTCCATTTAGCGATGATGCAGCAATAGAAAACACCATTCAATGTTGGGCTACGCTTTTGCTATTAGGCTATTCTAATGATATTATAGTTGAGAAAATTAGCAAATTAACACCTATTGCTATGCGTTTAGAAATGAAACAAGGAATTAACCGTTGCATGATTATCAACGACACTTATAATTCCGATATTAATTCTTTGCAGATAGCACTTAACCTAATGGCTAATCAAGTGCAGTATAAAAAAAGAACAGTCATTCTCTCAGATATTTTACAAAGTGGAAGTTCTGAATACGAACTTTATAAAGAAATAGCTGACCTTTTAAAGGTAAAAGAAGTCTATCAAATTATTGGTATTGGTGAAGCTATTAGCCGTCAAACTAATAGTTTTAATATAAAGAAGAAATTTTACAAAACAACCAATGATTTTTTTGTGAATTTTGACTATTCAAAAATTGAAGACGAAATTATTTTGGTCAAAGGAGCGAGAAAATTTAATTTTGAACGTATATCTAATTATTTAGAACTCAAAACACATGAAACAGTATTAGAAGTAAGCCTGACTTCGTTGATAGCCAACTTGAATTATTTTCGCTCACTCATCAAACCTGAAACGAAAATTATGGCAATGGTCAAATCTTTTGGCTATGGCATAGGCGATATTGATATTGCTAACGAACTGCAATATCACAAAGTCGATTATTTATCAGTAGCTTATGTAGATGAAGGTATTGCATTGAAAAATAAAAATATTCACTTGCCCATTATGGTCATGAACCCCGATGAACGCAGCATAGAATCTATACTTAAACATCAACTGCAACCCGAAATTTATAGTTTTCGTATTCTCCATTTATTAGAACAAGCATTAGAGCATAATCCTCAAATTCCTACTATTCATATACACCTAAAAATAGATACAGGCATGCACCGTTTGGGATTTGAAAAACAAAACCTAAATAATTTGTTAGCTATCTTAAAAAATAATCCGAGAATAATTGTAGAAAGTGTCTTCTCGCATTTTGCAGCTGCCGACGACCCAAACGAAGACGATTTTACACGTAATCAAGCTGATTTGTTAAGCGAATGTCACAGTTTTATAAGTAAAAGTTTGGACTATACACCCATTAAACATATCGCTAATACTACCGCTACTATACGCTTGCCAGAATACCATTTCGATATGGTGCGACTTGGTATTGGATTGTTTGGAATCAATCCATTTGCAAATCAAAAAAAACTTGAAAACGTGGCTACATTAAAAACGATTATTTCACAAATTAAACTTGTTAAAAAAGGAGATACTGTTGGTTATAATCGCAAATGGGTAGCACCCAAAGATACGATGCTTGCAATAATACCTATTGGCTATGCAGATGGATTTCCTCGTACTTTAGAAAATGAAAAAGGAGTGGTTTTGATTGGAAATCAAATAGCTAAAGTAGTTGGCAATGTTTGTATGGATATGTGCATGGTCGATATTTCTAATATCTCTGCAAAAGAAGGTGATAACGTAATTGTTTTTGGCAAAGATTTGCCTATTAGCCAATTTGCAAATAAATCACAACGCACCGAATACGAAGTCTTAACAGGTATTTCGCAAAGAGTGAAGAGAGTGTTTGTTCAAAAATAATTACAATAAGTTTTGACAGATATGCTTAAATAGCGTATTTTTGTAGACCAAAATATATATATAAAAATAAAACAATGCTATGGCGTTAATAAAATCTATATCAGGAATTAGAGGAACAATAGGAGGGAAGATGGACGAAAATTTAACTCCTTATGATGTCGTTAAATTTACGATTGCTTATAGTGTTTTTTTGAAAGAAAACAATGCAGATAAAAACAATTTACATGTTGTTGTTGGGCGAGATGCACGCACTTCGGGCGAGATGGTTAATCAGATAGTTTGCGGCACTTTGTTGAGTATGGGCATCAATGTTATTGATATTGGTCTAACTACTACTCCTACAGTCGCAATGAAAGTTTTGCATTCTGATGCTAAGGGTGGAATAATCATTACAGCAAGTCATAATCCATTTAATTGGAACGCCCTAAAATTATTAAACGAAAAAGGAGAGTTTTTGTCTGCCGATGAAGGCGAAAAAATAATGATATTTTCCGAAAATAAAGGTGTTTTGTTTTCAGAGGCCAATGATTTAGGAAAATTAATACAGCAACAAGACGCAATTGATTTACATATAAAAAAAATACTTCAGTTGCCGTTGGTTGATGTGGAATCTATACGTAAAAGGAAATTTAAAATTGTTGTCGATTGTGTCAATTCTTCAGGCGGAATCGTATTGCCTCTTTTGTTAAAGGCTTTAGGAGTAAGTAATATCCAACTAATAAACGGAGAGCCAACAGGGGTGTTTGCACACAATCCCGAACCACTTCCCGAACATTTAGAAGAATTGTGTTTTACAGTTAAAAATACGAATGCTGATATAGGTTTTGCTGTCGATCCCGATGTAGATAGATTGGCTATTGTACAAGAAAACGGAGCAGTTTTTGGCGAAGAATATACCTTAGTAGCCGTAGCTGATTATGTTTTGCAACATAGCATAGGCAATACCGTTTCTAATTTATCTTCGACCAGAGCATTGCAAATTGTTACTGAAAAACACGGAGGGTCTTATAAGGCAGCAGCAGTTGGAGAAGTGAATGTGGTTGAAAAAATGAAAGCAACAAATGCTGTCATAGGTGGCGAAGGCAATGGAGGTGTTATTTATCCCGAACTACATTATGGTAGAGATGCATTAGTAGGAATAGCTTTGTTTCTTTCTTATTTGTCGAAAACTAAAAAAACATGCTCCGAATTAAGAAAAACCTATCCCGATTTTTTTATTTCTAAAAATAAAATACTTTTAGAAAACAATATTGATTTAGATGCTCTTTTTCTTTATGTCAAAAATAAATACGAAAAATATCCTATCAATGACATCGATGGGCTTCGAATTGATTTTGACAAAGAATGGGTGCATTTACGCCGCTCAAACACAGAACCAATTATCCGCATTTATGCTGAAAGTCAAACAGAGAAAAATGCTAATCAATTAGCATCTAAAATAATAGATGAAATTAATAAGTATATAGAAAATCAATAATACTGCTATGAAAATACTAATATGGATAAGAAAATACAAGTATGCAATTCTTGTATTGTTGCTAATAAGCTATTTAACGTTAAGTGAAAATAATTTATTTTTAAGTGCTACATTAAAAAAAGAGATTAAAAAATTAGAGAGAGACAATCATCAACTGCTTTATAAAAATGAACAAATGAAGAAAATAAATCAAGAAATCAATAAAAATAAAGATGTCATGGAGCTTTATATGCGTGAGTATTATTTCTTGAAAAAAGAAAATGAAGAGATTTTTAGAATTATTTATTTAGACGATAATGAAAAATAACAATGCAAACCTGTCTGTATTGATTTTAAATGGACCTAATCTTAATTTAATAGGAAAAAGAGAAAGTGCTATTTATGGCAGTATTCCTTTTGAGGATTATTTGAGTAAGCTAATAGCAAAATATTCTTTTATACACATAGATTATCAGCAATTTAACGCAGAAGGAGATATGATTGAAGCCATTCATCAAGCTGGTAATCATCGTGATGGTATAATTATTAATCCTGGAGCTTATACGCACACTTCTATTGCCTTACGAGATGCCATTAAAGCAATTGATATTCCTGTTGTTGAGGTGCATATCAGCAATATATTGTCGCGAGAATCTTTTCGCAAACATTCCTATATATCAGATGTATGCAAAGGTAGTATTATGGGTTTTGGATTAAAAGGCTATCAATTGGCTATCGAAAGTTTTATTTACGATAAGAATTGTTTTTTTTGAAGCAATACAATGTTTTCTATATGCTGGGTGTGAGGAAACATATCGACTGCTTGAACTTTAACAACATCATATCTATTTATCATTAAAGCAATATCTCTCGCTTGAGTAGCTGGATTACAACTTACATAAACAATTTTTTCGGGTGCTATTTGTATTATTTGTTCTATTACCTTGCTGTGCATACCCGATCTTGGCGGGTCTGATATAATGATATGCGGCTGCCCGTGTGTAGCTACAAAGTCGTTTGTAAATATTTTTGCCATATCGCCAACTATAAAATCAACATTTGTAATATTATTGATTTTAGCATTGTTTTTAGCATTGGCAATAGCTTCTTCCACATATTCTACACCTATTATTTTTTTTGCTTCTTTTGCTAAAAATAAAGCAATGGTACCTGTTCCTGTATATAAGTCATAAACAATATCTTCTGATTGTATATCTGCAAAATTTTTTACAACATTATACAAATTAAATGCTTGTTCCGAATTGGTTTGATAGAAAGCATAAGGATGTATTTGGAAAGTTAAATCTTTCATTTTTTCTGTGATATACATTTTACCTGAAAATACATTTATTGGCAAATCTGTTATTATATCATTCACTTTTTTATTGATAACATAAAGAATAGATGTTAATTCCGGAAATTTTTCTTTTATATAATAGAGTAATTTTTCGGCAGATTTATCATAATGATAAAAGGAAACAATCAACATTAAATCGCCAATAGATGAAAAACGCATCATTAGATTACGTATAAATCCTTTGTTTTCGCGTGCATCCCAAAATGTTAAGTTGTTGTCGATAGCGTATTGTTTGATTGTATTGCGAATACTATTTCCTATGTTATGGTGTAAATGACAGGTTTCTATGTCTAAAATTCTGTCATACATTCCTTGCATATGAAATCCTAATGCTCTACTATCAAGCTCCTTGCCACTTGATATTTCTTCGTCGGTTAACCATCTGCGAGACGAGAAAGCATATTCTATTTTATTACGGTATTCATAGATATTGGCAGAGGGAAGGATAGGTTCCAATGTTGGAAATGTAAATTTTCCTATGCGCTCAAAATTGTCAGTAACTTGTTTTTGTTTATAATATAATTGAGTTTTATAATCCATTTGCTGCCATTTGCAGCCTCCACAAACTCCAAAATGTTGACACAATGGAGTGGTGCGATTGGGCGAAGGAGTTTTGATTTTTAGTATTTTAGCGTGATAATAACTTCTTTTTTTTATTGCTTTTATATCTACTATATCGCCCGGAACAGCATAAGGTACAAAAATAACCATGTTTTCGTGTTTGCCAATGGCTACTCCTTCTGTTCCTGCATCGATAATTTCAATATTTTCGAGTAATATTTCTTTTTTTTTCTTTGTCATCGGTTTTTATCTTTTCATTAAGGAATACGCATGTATTTATGACTTTGTAAAGAAACTTTCCATATTGGGTGCGATAATATGTAGTTGACAATATAGGGAAGTATCACATTTCTTTGGCTCCATTCTGGCTGTAAAAACAATTCGCATTTGCTTGATACTTTTCGAGCATTTTCTTCAGCCCATAACAAATCATCAGGTTCTTGTATAATGATTTTTAGTTCGTTAGCTTTTTGATAAAATGCTTGGTGAATAAATGTTTTTCTTTTTGGAGAAAAGCAAATCCAATCCCATTCGCCACTTAATTTTTCTGAACCAGAAGTTTCAAGGTGTAATGTAATAGTATGTTTTTTAATTTGTTGACATAAGTAAGATAAGTTGTATAAGCAAGGTTCGCCTCCTGTAATGACAACTGTAGTTGCAGAAGAAGACAATATGTTATCAATTACTTTATCAACTTTTACTAAAGGATGTATGCTTGCATCCCACGATTCTTTTATATCACAAAAACTACAACCAACATCACAACCTCCAATGCGTAAAAAATAAGCGGCTTTTCCTGTGTGAAATCCTTCTCCTTGCAAAGAATAAAACTCCTCCATAATGGGAAGCATTATTCCTTGTTCCAATAAACTATTTGTTGTCAAGTTGTGTTAAATTTTAAATCCAAAAGTGAATATAAAATGTTGATTGACTATGCGTTGATTAATTATATTATTGTTAGGTGCATTGTAAAATACAGTTTTGTTATAATATAATTTATGAACATAGGCGAAGTCGGTGAAAAAATAATTGGTACGTATGCCAATTCCTCCTGTTATCAGGTGATAACTTCCATCTATATACGTTGTGGGTTTATAAGGGTTGGTGTTATAAGCGTATCCTATTCGTAGTGATATAGGCGAAAGATTTGCTTCAGCTCCAATTCCAATACTATGAACAGCTTGGAAATAATTACGTATGTTTTCGTTTTCTATATCAAAATCATAATAGCGTGAGTGCATTTGCATTGTAGAGTAATCGGTAAAATTGTAGTGAAGATTAATAAAGCCGTATTTTCCAATAATAAAAGCCAAATCTCCTACAATTTTTAATGGTGTTGTTAGCGAATAATCAAATTTCCCATTCGCATTGTATTTTTTATCATAACCTTCTGTTTCGTAATCAGCACTATACCTTTCTCTTATGTTGTTATAAAAGGTGGGTGTATGAAAAGAAAACCCAAAACGTATAAATTTAAAAGGCTGATAGAGCATTCCTAATTTGAAATTAACTCCCGTTGCTTCCGATGAAAAAGTTTCGTCTACATGAAATGAACGAAAATCGGTAGTATCATTGGGATCTTTTAGTTTTTCAGAGTATACAGAGCTTTGTGTATAAGAGAAAAATGGTACGCCTAAGGTTGCTCCTATGTATAGCATGTCATTGTAATTAGCCCCCGAAGAAAAAACATATTCGTTGGCAGCTCCCGTTGTTTGTATTATCTTGCGTTGCATTAGGTCAACTCCTTTTATATGACTTGTGTATTGATTGGGCTCGCTGCTGATTTTAGGATCAATAAGCCATGTTTGATAAGCCCAATAAGGTATTCCTGTAAGGTTAGAATCGGCAGTTTTATTCGCTAATGTAGCAAAATAATCTGACATTGATGTAGTAGTATTAGCTTGTGCACCTGTGTTTGGACCTTTTATAATGAAACGATCATGGTAATTATTCATGCGATTAAAACCTGTTCCAAATTGGACTAACCAATTTTTGCCGACAGGCACTACTAAAACTGCAGCAAGATTGCCTACGTTAAAATTATATTTAAAATCGTAAGCATCTGTTTTGTTGTAAATAGAAGTAGCTTTGCTGTGATACAAAGCTGGTGAAAATGTGAATTCTGTGCGTTTATATACGCCAATACTTGCAGGGTTAGAACTCACACAAGAGAAATCAGCTCCAAATCCTCCCATTGAGCCAGCTAAAGAAGAAAATCGAGCTGTGCCAGTGGGGCTTAATTGCGAATAACGAAAGGCATCTAATTCATTTTGTGTAAACACATTTGAAAATAATATTGTGAAAATGCCTAATAATGTTAGATTTAATTTTCTCATTTTTTTTGTTTTAAATAATTAAAATAAATGTTTGTTTTAGTTTATCTTCTTTGAATATTACTGTTAGTTGAACGGCTACTGCTTGACGACCTGTTTGGTGAAGAACTGGGACTGCTGTAGCTGCTTCTATTATTAGCAGGTGCGCTATAAGTGCTTCTGCTATTATTGTTTGATGGTGTGCTGTTGTAACTTCTATTCGAATTGTTACTTCTTGCAGGAGTTGTCGATTGAGTAGGAGTAGTGTTACGTTGGATGTTTTGTTGTCTATTAGGTTGAGATGGTGTAGTGTTATAATTCTGGTTTGAATTATTATCTCTTGCAGGAGTTGTTGATTGAGTAGGAGTAGTGTTGCGTTGGATGTTTTGTTGTCTATTAGGTTGAGATGGTGTAGTGTTATAATTCTGGTTTGAATTATTATCTCTTGCAGGAGTTGTTGATTGAGTAGGAGTAGTGTTGCGTTGGATGTTTTGTTGACTATTAGGTTGAGATGGTGTAGTGTTATAATTTTGGTTTAAATTATTATCTCTTGCAGGAGTTGTTGGTTGAGTAGGAGTAGTGTTGCGTTCGATGTTTTGTTGATTGACAGGATTGTTGTCCTTATTGTTAAAAGGTGCTACTTGCTTATTGTCGTTAGCGTTCTCATTTCTTAATGAATTGTTATCTTGTAGCGAGGGTGTTACCTTTCCTGGAATGCCAGGAGGTTGTTCAGTTGTATTTACCTTATTATTTGGATCTATATATATTCTGTTAGATTCATTCGTGTTTATATCAGTTGCTGTACGTGTTGGTAGTGTCGAAGTATTTTGATTAGTAGGATTTGTTGAAGGCGGCATATTGTTATTGGTACGCGAAGTACTTGGATTTTCGCGATAATGAGAATTTGAGTTAATTGCATTTTCATATGTTTCGCCAAAAGAGTTTGGAGTTGTTCTGATATTTTCTTTTTTACTTTGCTCATCATTTGTTGATTTTCTTATATTATCTCCACTATTTGCCACTCCTGTAATACCACCTTGTGCTGAACTTCTATGTCCATAAGTATAGTTATAGGTTCTATTTTTGTCATAACTATTGTAGTAATAATAGTCTGGTTTATGTGGTTTGTAATAGCCATAATAAGGATTGTAATGATAGCGTTGATAATAAGGGTTATAGTAGGGATTGTAATACGGATTATAATATGGATTGTATCCCCACCCATAGTTAAATCCATAATGTGAATAATAAGGATGATAATAATATGGACGATAATAAGGATTTCCCCACCAGAAATTATAACCTAAATAAACACTAACTCCCCAATGCGATGGATTGTGACTGTACCAATACATATTGGTGTAATATGGGTCGTAATAATTCCAACTGCTATAAGGATTGTAAAAACGACGAAGACGAGCAGCATACTCATAGTCGTAGTAATTATCTGAGTCGTAATAATAATTATTTGTAATATAAGTATTTCCGTCTTTTGTATACGATTCGGAATAATCAGAATTTTCTTGTTCATTATTATAATAATTATTATTATAATTTTGATTGTTTTGTTGTTGACTATAGTCGTTTTGATTTTGTTGTTGACTATAATAGTTTTGATTTTGAGAATCTTGCGTTTGTTCTTTTGTAGTTTTTTCGCTGTTTAACTTTTGCTGTCTTTCAACGGAAGTGTAATATCCGTCGTCTATTATAGTAGAAGTGGTAGTACACGACCATAAAAAGACACTCGCTATTAGTAAGTTGACTTTTATTATTTTTTTCATGACTTATTCCTCCTTTATTTTATATTGTTATTTTTTATACTTTTGCATGTTTATTTCTTTTTTGCAAAGTTATACTTTTTATTAATATAAATTCAAAAACTATACCAAAAAAAAATGTCAGAACAATTAATCAATAAAGAAGAGAATTATTCTCAGTGGTATAATGACTTAATAATTAAATCGGGATTAGCTGAAAACTCAGCAGTGCGCGGCTGTATGGTAATTAAACCTTATGGGTATACTTTATGGGAAAATATGCGAGATGTACTTGATAGTATGTTTAAAAAAAGTGGGCATGTTAATGCTTATTTTCCCCTTTTTATTCCAAAATCTTTTCTAAGTCGTGAAGCAAATCATGTAGAAGGTTTTGCCAAAGAATGTGCTGTTGTTACACATTATCGTTTAAAACAAGGTGATAATAACGATGAGCTTATTGTTGACCCTGATTCTAAATTAGAAGAAGAGCTAATCATACGTCCAACTTCAGAAACGATTATTTGGAATACGTATAAAAATTGGATTCAATCTTATCGCGACTTGCCATTGCTTATCAATCAATGGGCAAATGTTGTACGTTGGGAGATGAGGACACGTTTGTTTTTACGTACAGCCGAATTTTTATGGCAGGAAGGGCATACAGCCCATCAGTCAGAAACAGAAGCAGTAGAAGAAGCCGAACGAATGATACATATATATGCTGATTTTGTGCAAAATTATATGGCGGTCCCTGTTGTTATTGGGTTAAAATCTTTATCAGAACGTTTTGCAGGTGCAGTAAATACTTATTGTATAGAAGCATTAATGCAAGATGGAAAGGCTTTGCAAGCAGGTACTTCTCATTTTTTAGGTCAAAATTTTGCTAAAGCTTTTGATGTGCAGTTTTTGAATAAGGAAAACAAATTAGAATATGTTTGGGCGACTTCTTGGGGGGTGTCTACTCGCTTAATAGGTGCGTTAGTTATGACTCACTCTGACAATAAAGGATTGGTGTTGCCGCCTAAAATAGCTCCTCTACAAGTTGTTATTATTCCTGTTTATCGCAACGAAGAACAATTATCGCAAGTAAACGAAGTTGCTAAGACTATTGAAGAAGGTTTGAAAATGCGTAATATAAGCGTAAAATATGATAACAGAGATGAGTACCGTTCAGGATGGAAGTTTAATGAATATGAATTAAAAGGTGTTCCTATTCGTATAACGATAGGTCCAAGAGATTTAGAAAACAATAAAGTAGAGCTTTTCCGTAGAGATACGTTTGAAAAAATATTAGTTGATAAAAATAATAGTATCGATGAAGTTGTTTCTCTTTTAGAAGCTATACATTACAATCTGTATAATAGAGCTTTAAATTTTAGGGAAGAAAATACAACTGAAGTAAATACTTGGGAGGAATTTGTTGATATTATTGAAAATAAAGGCGGATTTGTCGCTGCACATTGGGACGGAAGTGCTGAAACAGAAGCTATTATAAAAGAAAAAACAAAGGCTACTATTCGTTGTATTCCTTTAAATAACCCACAAGAAGAAGGAAAGTGTATCTTTTCAGGAAAGCCTTCTAAAGAAAGAGTGCTGTTTGCAAAAGCATATTAATATAAATAATTGATAGAGTTTATTTTAGGTTTTATTGCATTATAAATTAAGATAAATATTCCTTAAAACATTCTCTTCGTTTTCCCAAACTAATTCAGTAGCAGCTTGTTTGCAGTTTTCTTTTAGTTGATTGTAGAGGGTTTTATTATCTATAAGATATTGTATTTTATCGGCGATTGTTTTCGGACTGATTTCGTCTAACACAATTCCAACTTTGTATTTTTCAGTAATATATTTTCTTTCTGGTAAGTCGTTGCATAAATAAGGAGTTGCAGCCTTAATATAATCAAATATTTTATTTGGAAGACTAAAGTAATGGTTGAGACTCAAATTTTTATCGAAAGCTATTCCAATATCAGCAAAATACGTATAGTGAAACAATTTTTCTGGAGTTTGCCTATCTATAAAAATGATTTTCTGTTCTAATGATAATTCTTTTGTTCTTTGTTTTAAAAAAGGAATAATGTCGCCATTGCCAATTATGACGAGAATTGCATTTTTGATTAATGGCATAGCCTCTACTAATTCTTCTCCACCTCTGTTGCGATGTATGGCATTTCCTTGTAAAATAATAATTGTTTTATTTTCTGGTAGTTGTAAAGATTGTTTCGTTTCTGTTATGACTGGTTGATAAGCTAAAGGGACGTTTCTTACTACATTTACTTTGATTTTATATTCTTTTTCGTATTGATTAGCTATCGATTGAGATACTGTAATGATGTGTTTTAGCTTAGGAAAGCAATATTTTTCGATTGCAAACCATGTTTTTTTTACAAAAACTCTGTCTTTTATTGATTCTAACCCTAAAAAGTATTCATGGCTGTCGTATACTATTTTCTTTCGCTTTATTTTACTTACTAAAAAATTAGGGAGTAATGTGTCTAAATCGTTAGCAATTAACACGTTGCTTTTAATAAATAACAGATAAAAAAATAAGCGTAAATTAAATTCGGCATAAAAAAAAGCTCCTTTTTGAAAGCATAAATGCAGTCGTTTAGTGTGGTATTTTCTATTAGCTAAAATAGGTGAATGACGGTATTTTCTTCCTATTAATAAAACGTCATAACCCATAGAGAGTAAAGTGTTACATACTTTGTCTACTCTTGGGTCAGTGTATAAATCATTGCTTACCGAAAGAACTGCTTTTTTTTTCATAGCGTATTAGGCTCTGCCATGACAATTTTTGTATTTTTTTCCACTTCCGCAAGGGCAAAGTTCATTTCTGCCTACTTTTTTCTCAACTTTAATGGGTTGTGTTACTTGTGGTTGCGAAGTGCTTTGGGCTGCCACTTCTTCTCTTCCTGTTTTAAGTTTATTTTGATCGCTAGCGGGTAGTTTTGCTTCTTTTACATTTTGAGATTCTAAAATAGGTATTCTGCCATTGTTTAAGAAAGAAATAATGTCTTTGTATACTTCTGTTAACATATTGGAAAACAAATCGTAGGATTCAAATTTATAAATTAAAAGAGGGTCTTTTTGTTCATATGAAGCTGTTTGTACTGATTGTTTTAAGTCGTCCATTTCGCGTAAATGCTCTTTCCAAGCATTGTCAATAATAGCAAGTGTTAGATTTTTTTCAATTGTTAATGCTAACTCACGTGCTCCATTATCTATGCAATTTTGTAGGTTTGCTATTATTTGCATAGTTTTTTTTCCATCTGTTATAGGAATGGCGATGTTCTCGTAACGATGACCTTCTTTTTCAAAAACGGATTGTACAATAGGCATTGCTTTTTCAGACATTTTTAAAATCCGCTCTTTATAACTAAAATATGCTTGGTCATATAGCAAACTTGCTATATCTTCTGTTTTTTCTTGGTAGAATTGACTATCGCTTAAAGAACTTTCGCATCCCAAAATAGAAATTGTAGCATGTTGAAAGCCTTCAAAGTTTCGCTCTTCTTGATAATTAGAAGCTATATAGGAGCATATGTTGCGAAACATTTCTGATATATCTAATTCTAAACGATCGCCATAGAGTGCATTTCTTCTTGTTTTGTAAATGCTCTCTCTTTGTTTGTTCATTACGTCATCGTATTCTAACAAACGTTTACGAATTCCAAAATTGTTTTCTTCGACTTTCTTTTGTGCTCGTTCGATAGAATTGGTTATCATATTGTGTTGAATTACTTCTCCTTCTTTAAATCCGAGTCGGTCCATTACTTTTGCTATACGATCAGAAGCAAACAAACGCATCAAATCATCTTCTAACGATACAAAAAATTGTGAACTTCCAACATCTCCTTGTCGTCCGGCACGTCCACGTAGCTGTCTATCAACACGACGAGAGTCATGTCGTTCGGTGCCAATGATGGCTAAACCTCCTAATTCTTTCACTTTAGGAGTTAGTTTTATATCTGTTCCACGTCCTGCCATATTAGTTGCTATGGTTACCCCTCCCGACTGTCCTGCTTCGGCAACTATATCAGCTTCTTTTTTATGTAGTTTCGCATTTAAAACATTGTGTTTTATTTTTCGAGTTGTTAATATTTTAGATAAAAGTTCAGAAGTTTCTACTGAAGTGGTTCCCACCAATATAGGTCTTCCTTGCTCATGTAAGTCTATTATTTCATTAACAATAGCAGCATATTTTTCTCGTTTTGTTTTATAAACGAGGTCTTCTCTATCTTCTCTTATAATAGGACGGTTGGTTGGAATGGTAACGACATCTAATTTATAGATATTCCAAAATTCTCCGGCTTCTGTTTCAGCAGTTCCTGTCATACCAGCTAATTTACGGTACATACGGAAATAGTTTTGTAAAGTGATGGTTGCATAGGTTTGGGTAGCTGCTTCTACTTTTACATTTTCTTTTGCTTCTATTGCTTGGTGTAATCCGTCGCTGTAGCGGCGTCCTTCCATAATACGTCCTGTTTGCTCGTCGACAATTTTGATTTTATTATCTAAGACTACGTATTCTACATCTTTTTCAAACATGGTGTATGCTTTTAAAAGTTGTTGAATAGTATGGATGCGTTCTGAGGCAATAGAGAAATTACGGTATATTTCATTTTTTTTCTCTATTTTTTCTTCTGATGATAGGTGCGACTTCTCTAATTCTGCCATTTCACTTCCAATGTCAGGAATAATAAAAAATTTGGCTTCTTCAGTATTACTTGCAACTAAATCAATTCCTTTATCTTTAATATCGACAGAGTTTAATTTTTCTTCTATTACAAAATATAATTCATCGTCAATAATAGGCATGTTTTTATTTTGTTCTGCCATATAAAAACTTTCTGTTTTTAAAAGAAGTTGTTTCATTCCCGGTTCGCTCAGCATTTTAATAAGTGCCTTGTTTTTGGGCATTCCTCTGTGTGCGCGTAATAACAATTTAGCTCCTTCTTCTTCATTTTTAGGGTTGCTATTGTCGTTGAGCAAGCGTCTTGATTCAGAAAGTAGGTTGTTTACTAATTGTCGTTGTGCATTGTATAGCTTGTCTACTATGGGTTTGTATTTGTCGAAATCTTGTTGTTCGCCACGTGGTGTTGGACCTGAAATAATTAAGGGTGTTCGAGCATCATCGATTAATACAGAGTCTACTTCGTCGACAATGGCATAATTGTGTCGTCTTTGTACTAATTCTGTAACATTACGTGCCATGTTGTCTCTTAAATAGTCGAATCCAAATTCGTTATTGGTCCCAAAAGTAATATCGGCTAAATAGGCTTTTCGTCTTTCGTCAGAGTTAGGTTCGTGTTTGTCAATGCAATCTACTTTTAATCCATGAAACTGATAGAGCATTCCCATCCATTCAGAGTCACGTTTAGCCAAATAGTCGTTTACTGTAACTAAATGTACTCCTTCGCCTGTTAAAGCGTTTAAATAAACGGGGAGGGTAGCAACTAACGTTTTTCCTTCTCCTGTAGCCATTTCTGCAATTTTTCCTTGATGCAATACAATACCTCCTATTAATTGCACATCATAATGGCACATATCCCAAACAATTTCATTGCCTCCTGCCATCCAAGAGTTTTGATAAATAGCTTTGTCGTCTTTTATATTAATGCAATCGAGTGTTGTGGCTAAATCTCGGTCAAAATCGGTGGCTGTAACTTCTATTTCTTTGTTTTCTTTAAATCGTCGTGCTGTTTCTTTCATTACCGAAAAAGCTTCTGGAAGTATTTCGTTTAGAATGTTATTTGTATCTTCGTAGATAGTATCTTCTAAATTTTCTATCTCGGTATAAAGTTTTTCTTTTTCTTGAATTTCTATATCAAATTGATGTTCTAATGTTTCTTTAATCTCTTGTATTCGTAGTTTATTCTCTTTTGTTTCTTCATAGATGTTTTGTTTGAATTGTAGTGTTTTAGCTCTTAATTCGTCGTTTGATAATTTTTCTATCTCAGGATAAACTTCTTGTATTTTATTAATATAAGGAGTTAATAGTTTAATGTCTTTTTCGGATTTTGTTCCAAATAATTTTCGCAACCAATTTGCCATGTTATTTTATTTCAGCTATTTATAAATATATAATATTATTTTTTTTAATTAACAAAAATACTAAATTTTTAAGCGCAATTGTTGTTTTTTTTATGAAAATATTGCTATATGTCAGCTATTCATTTTATGTTTAAACATTATAACAGTATTTTTCGGAATTTCTCTTAAAAAAAACCAATCGCTTAAGCATTACGCCATAGAAATAGTTGTCTGTTTTACTGAGAAAGTGCTATGTGTGCCTCTGCTATTTTGTCGTAATAGCAATTGCTGTATTTGTGTGTTGAAATTGCTAAAAATAAATTTTTATATAATAATAATTTATTTTTTTTGTTAATATTATTATATTTAAAGTATTGTCAAAAGTATGCGAAGAACTATTATTTTTATTTTTATATTCTTATCTTCATTATCTTCATTATTTGCACAAGATATAAAAGCTACGATTAATTATTTGTTGTTTTCTGTCCCAAAAGAAACAAATTATATCGAATTGCAATGTTTGATAATAGGCAATAGCATCCGATATGTGCCTGTAAATGATTTGTCTTATCAAGGACGAGTTAATTTAACGATAGCATTGTCTTCGACAGAAATGGAAGAGCAGTTTATTGAGAGAAGATATTCGTTTATTACCAATGTGTATCCAGATAGTATTTCGGCTACAAAAGATAATATTTATAATCTATTACGTATTCCTATTGCTAATGGAGAATATACAATGAAAATAACTATTATTGATTCTAATAATACTGCATCTACTCCTTTAATATACGAGCAAAAACTCATCATCGATTATCAAGAAAACACAGTGTCTATATCTGATATTCAACTTATAAGTAATCTTACTTTTGCCGATAATAATAGTGTGTTTACTAAGCATAATATCGATTTTATTCCTTATTTTTCATTTTTTTATCCTGAAAATATTAGTAAACTTATTTTTATGACAGAAATTTATAATACTGATTATTTTAAATGTGCGCAAGATTCGTTTGTTTATCGTTGTTATATTTCGAATGCTGAAAATATTAGTCCTTTGTCTAATAAATATCTACGTGAAAGAAAATGTAAAAAAACAGACCTCTATGTCATATTGCATACTTTTGATATCGACAGTTTACCATCGGGAAATTATAATCTTAACATTGATATTTTTTCTTCCAATGATTCATTACTAACTTCAAAAAATCTCTTTTTTCAGCGTAGCAATCCTGATATGGATACAGAAAGAAATGAATTGGTGTTAAATACAGAAAAAGTATCTTTAGATACACTTTTATTATATTTGGATTATATTTACGTAATCGCTGATGATAAAGAAAAAGAATTGATACGCAATGCTAAAAAATATACTTATGATGAGTTAGATGCTTTTTTTGCTGTTTTCTGGACTAAAAGGCGTTCCGATAATCCTCTTCAAGCATGGTATGATTATTATAAAAATGTGATGATAGTCAATAATTCTTACTCTTCTAATACCATCAAAGGCTATCGCACTGATAAAGGCTATGTTTTTCTTAAATATGGTTCTCCAAGTGAAATAGAAAAATATCCTTTTACACAAGAATATTATCCTTACGAAATATGGTATTATTATGCTACTGCTAATCAAAATAATGTGTATTTTATCTTCTACAGTCGCGACTTGGTAACCAATCTCTACGAATTGATTCACTCTACAGCCAGAGATGAAATATATGACCCTCGGTGGAAATTGACACTCAAAGCTAAAGATGCACGTCCTATCAGTATCGAAGAAACGGAATAATATATTCTGCAATAAAGCATCGTTTTTAATTGTAATATAAACTACTCCAGTTTTTTAGTTGGCGATGCTTGTAAGTTTTTTTTTTTGTGATAGAAAAAAGCCTTAAAAAATCAATTGGCTTTTATCAAATGATGTGGCAGTATTATAGAAACAAACAAACAATTAGCTAACAGACTCATTGTATTTTTAGGTTTATATTTTACAATGCAAAATTACACTTTTTTTATAATAAAAAATAGTTTTTCAATAAAAAAGGTTGCTATAAAACAGCCTTTAAATGATATTTATCTTATTATCTGTATTTTACGTATATGTATTTCCTCTTCTGTTTCTACTTTAATCACGTATATACCTGTTTTTAAATCGGAAATATCCTGCAATG
>CAZSTX010000041.1:0-20543 GCA_964610025.1 uncultured Lentimicrobiaceae bacterium | reverse complement strand
ATTTCATTTTTTTGCATATCATTTAATAATTTTATGTACATTTGCTCATGGAATTAAATGACTAATTAAATGTATAAAAAATGACTCAAGTAATTGTATTATCAGTAGTTATACTTGGAAGCATTGGAGCAATTTCAGCAATAGTTTTGTATTTTGTTTCACAAAAATTTAAAGTTTACGAAGATCCCAAAATAGCCATTATAGCAGGAATATTGCCAGGAGCTAATTGTGGAGGATGTGGATATGCTGGCTGTCAGGCACTTGCCGAAGCTATTGTAAAAAGTGGAACTACCGAAGGAATAGTATGTCCTGTTGGGGGCGATGATGTTAAAAATCAAATAGCAGAAGCTATGGGAGAAGTTGCCGAAGATACTGTTCCACAGCGAGTAATTATAAGATGTAATGGCACGTTCGAAAATGCACCTCATAAATATAGTTACGATTCTATTATCTCTTGTGCTTATGCTAATACCTTAGGCGCTGGCGAAAGTGCTTGTGCTTATGGCTGTTTAGGATTAGGCGATTGTGTGAAAGCATGTAATTTTGATAGCATAAAAATAGATCCTAAAACAGGCTTGCCTTCAGTAAATTACGATACTTGTGTTTTGTGTGGAGCTTGTGTAAAAGCATGTCCAAGAGATATTATTGAAATTCGAAATATTATTGATGATAGTTCTATTTGGGTTTCATGTAGGAATAAAGAAAAAGGTGGCGAAGCTAAGAAAAATTGTAAAGTAGCTTGTATAGCTTGCCGAAAATGCGAGAAAGCATGCGAATTTAATGCTATTACAGTTGAAGATAATTTAGCTTTTATCGATTCAACCAAATGTACAGCTTGCATGAAATGTGTTGGTGTTTGTCCAACAGGAGCTATTTTGTCAATTTTAAAAGAAGAAGCAACAGCTTAATTATTAAGTTTTTTTTAATTTATATTTAATGATTATGAATGATTACAATCAAAACAACTTACATTTTAATGAAATAAATCCGATACCAGAAAAACGCCCTGGTTTTTTAACTTTTTTGTGCATATTGACTTTTGTTGGAAGCGGATTTTCTACATTATCACAATTGTTTTCTTATATTTATTATGATAAAATACCTCTTCTTTTTGAACAAATGGCATCTATAATGGGAGGTCAATTAGAAAGTGCATATAGTGAAATGGGAGAAATTTTCGCTACCATTCCTCGCTATTATTTCATAGTCTTAATGGCTGTTTATATTTTAGCTATTATCGGAGCTGTTTATATGTTTATACAAAGAAAAATAGGTTTTCATATTTATATTATAAGTCAGTTGTTATTATTAGCATTGCCATTACTAATATTGCATTCTGAATTTAAAATAGGCAACATATTCCTTCCTTTATTGTTTATATTGTTATATACACGTTATTTAAAATGGATGAAATAATAAATATAGCCGAAGAAATATATCCTTTATTTCCACTACTGTCTCAGCAAGTACATGGTAAACCTTTGGTATATTTTGATAATGCAGCTACAACACAAAAACCGATTACTGTTATCGATGCTATCAGTAATTATTATAAAACAATAAATAGTAATGTTCATCGTGGGGCGCATCATCTAAGTATGTTAGCAACAGAAGCATATGAACAAGCTAGGCTGCAAGTGCAAAAATTTATTAATGCAAAACATTCGCATGAAATTATTTTCACGCGTGGCACAACCGAATCAATTAACTTAGTAGCTGCTACTTTTGCTCAGCAGATATTAAAAGCAGGCGATGAAATAATTGTGAGCAGAATGGAACATCATTCTAATATTGTCCCATGGCAGTTGGCTTGTGAAAAAAAAAGAGCTATTTTAAAAGTAGTTGATATAGACGAAAATGGAGACTTACTGTTAGATAATTATCAACAGCTTTTTACAGAAAAAACAAAAATTGTAGCCATTACACACACTTCTAATTCATTAGGAACAATTAATCCCATAAAAAAAATTGTTGATATAGCCCATCAACACCAAGTGCCAGTATTAATTGATGGAGCGCAAGGAATAAAATCGTGTGGAGTTGATGTGCAAGATATAGATTGCGATTTTTATTGTTTTTCAGGACATAAAATCTATGCTCCCATGGGCATAGGTGTATTATATGGAAAAGAATATTGGTTAGAACAATTGCCACCCTATCAAGGCGGAGGCGAAATGATAGCACATGTTAGTTTTGAAAAAACTACATTTAATAATTTACCTTTTAAATTTGAAGCAGGTACTCCTAATGTTGCGGGAGCTATTGGATTACAACATGCTTTGCTATTTGTCGAAGAGGTGGGGCATCAGAGAATGATAGATTATGAAAAAGAATTATTATACTATGCTGTAAAACAAATGCAAACTATTGAAAATATTCATTTTATAGGCACGGCAAAAGAAAAAAGTGCTGTCATTTCTTTTTTATTAGGCAATCATCATCCTACAGATACAGGAACGCTTATTGATTTTATGGGAATTGCTGTGCGAACAGGGCATCATTGCACACAGCCTTTAATGCATTATTTAGGTATTCCGGGGACTGTAAGAGCGTCTTTTGCGGTTTATAATACAAAAAGAGAAATAGATTTTTTTATAAAAGCTTTGCATACAGCGCAAAATATGTTGAATTAAAAAATGAAAATTATTTGTTTTTATAATAATTATCCTCATATTGCCTCGCCATTTTATGATGTCAAAGAGCCTTTGTTTTATATGAAACCTGAGACTTCTGTTCTCACCAATAATAGACCATTTTATATCCCTGAATTTGTCGAACAGCTTTATTGTCAAGTAGAATTACTAATACGTATTGATAAACTTGGGAAATACATACAAGAAGATTTTGCTGCTACTTATTTTAAAAAGATAGCAACTGGTGTTAATTTTTTCGATAAAAAAAAATTGGATAAAGCCATACAAAAGGGAATGCCATGGGAAAATAGCTTAGTATTTGAAAATTCAGCAGCAATTAGTTCTTTTTATGATAAAGATAAATTGAAATCTTTAAATAATATTAATTTAAAATTAGTAAAAAATAATACTGAAATATTTTGGGGAAATACTTCTGCTCAAACTTATACTGCAGAACAACTGATTAGTTATATCTCACAATATTTTACAATGAAAATAGGGGATATGTTATTTTTAGCTTCTCCAATTTCTCCCATACCAGTTACTATTAATGATATAGTTGAAGTGTATTTAGAAGGAGAAAAAACAATGAAATTTAAAATAAAATAAATTATTCAATAATTTTATTCGTCGTTTCGTATAGTTTTTCACGTATACTTAAAAGATGTTCTAATTTTTTACTTTTAGAGATAACTAATTTGTAAAACCGATATCTTTTTCTGAAATTCAAAAATGATTTTCTATAATTCCAAGCAAATATGCCAAAAAAAGGCAAAGTAAATAAGTATAACAGACTTAATAAAGGATGTACGAAAAACAAGCTTATAATAAAAAATAGAATATAAAAAAGAGGCATTATGAAAAAGCTAACGCCAAGTTTAATAGATGAATGCATCATTATATCTGTTACCATTTTTTTTATAATTATAATAGGAATAATATATTGAATAATATGATGTATTAACCCATATAAAAAGAAAGGAAATCCGAGAATATATAATGTTGTTAATCCAAATAAAGAACTAAAATTAAGAGGTTTATCAAAAACATTATCGCTTAACTTTATTTCTTTTAATTCGTTTATATACTCCGTTGTTAAAGCATAGAGTTGGTTCGTTTGTTCGCGGTTATTATTAGCAGCCGTTTGAAGAAGAGCTACTAATTTTTTATCTGCTGTAAGTTTTTGAGGTAATTTATTTGGATTTAAGTTGTTTTTTATAGCAAATTTTTTTCCGTAGGTAGAAAGTAAAAAATAAATAGCTTCATAGTTTTCTACATCTGTTATGTTAAGCAGCATACTTTCTATTTGCTCTCGGATAATTTCATTTACTTTTTCTTGTACTTTTCGTGCTTGTGTTTTATATAATTCGTAATAAGGTTTGATTGATAAAGGCTTCCCATAAATCATCATCATTTCTTCGCGCCAGCCGAAATAATCGCTATAATGATTTGCACAAGGCAATATAAATACTTCTTTTTCAAAATTACTACGTTCAGCAGCTTTAAAAGCGAGGCGTGTGTAAGACAAAAAGAACTTACCTAAAAAGTGTTTGTCTTGATGTCCTGCCTCTGGATAAAGAGCTATTGTATACCCTTTATCAATAAAATCGATAATACTATCAAAAACTTCTAAATTGTTTTTTACATTGGACATTCCATCGCGTTGACGATAAACAGGTAATAACCCAAAGAAACGTAAAAATTTGGCTATTAAAGGTTTTTTAAAAATATCGGCACGTGCTAAAAATCGAGGGCGTCTTAAGTCCAAAGAAATTACAATGCCCATTGCGTCGTTTAACGAATTTTGATGATTGCTAACAATTACCAAAGGAGTGCCATCAGATGGAATGTTTTCTGTGTTAAGATAATATACTTTTTTGTAGTATAGTTTATTATGAAAAATGTTAGCCCAGATTTTTAATATCTTATATAATACTGGTATTTTATTTTTTTCTTTCATTTATGTTTTAAATAAAAAAGGTTTGTAATCAAATTTACAAACCTTTTGTTTGTAGTCAGTAGGGGAATCGAACCCCTGTTGCAAGGATGAAAACCTTGTGTCCTAACCCCTAGACGAACTGACCAAAGTGGTTGAAAAAACACGGTGCAAAAGTAAAAAAAAAAATGATATGTTTATTCATTTTGTGTATCTTTTTTTTAAGACCCTGTATCTGCTTGAAAACGAAACCCTAAACGCTTCGCAGTACGTATAGGAGTACGCTGATTATTGATTTCTACCATGTCGTAAACCCTCATTTCTTTCACTTCTTCGTAAGGTGGAACTAATAAATCGAAATTAATAGTA
Source organism: uncultured Lentimicrobiaceae bacterium (assembly GCA_964610025.1). Taxonomy (GTDB): domain Bacteria; phylum Bacteroidota; class Bacteroidia; order Bacteroidales; family WCHB1-69; genus UBA5266. Next base: position 15,605 of record CAZSTX010000041.1, on the reverse strand, counting down.
TAGCGCATTGCAGATATTAAAATGGTTTTTACTGCCTCCTCATTAATAATATTAGTTTCAAAATTATTATATATTTGTCCTATTTCGCGTTTCCCATCTATATAATAATGGTTGTCGGAATTGATAAATAATCGTCCTATTAAATATCCTAAATCATTATGACGATTGTATAATAATGAATCTGTTAAAAAATTATAAATACTAATCAGTCCACAATAGGCGCGATTTTTATCTTCTTTGATATAAGAAGTACGCATTACTTCATGGTCTCTATTAAAAGCAAAGACATTGCTATGTAATAGAAAAAGTAAAATATCGCTCCCAAATTGGAGATGAAAACTTTGAGGTTGCTTGTTTTCATATATTACATCTACTCTAGAGTTTGGAAAAGAATCTTCGTAAATATGAACAAAATTTTCTGCATGTTGCTTAAAAAAACGAAAAGCGGCTTCTGCATTTTTATAAACACTTATTTTTGTTAAACTTTTGCTATTTAATTGACTACAAACATCTCTTGTTGCTTCTTCTGCCATGATTAAGATTGGTTTTATTAAATTGTACGAAAAATAGGACACTTACATAATGTAATAACTATTTAAATATTTTATGCAAAAATACATTTTTTTTTATTGCAAATTATTTTTAAATGGAATAGAAAAAAGGATAGTTAAAAGAACAATAATTGTTATTTTACTTTATTTATTGAAAAATACATATTTTAAATCAATAAAATTTGTATTTTTGCTATATTAGAATAAATCCTGATAATTAAAAAATAAAAATATAAATATAATGGAAATCAATAGTTTTTTATCAAGACATGTTGGTCCTAGACCAGAAGAAACAAAAAAAATGTTAGAAACAATCGGTGTATCTACCATTGATGCACTAATAGAGCAAACTATACCTGAAAAAATTAGGTTAAAAAAAGCCTTATCAATAGGAAAACCTATGAGTGAATATGATTTTTTGAATCATATGAGAGAATTGGCAAGAAAAAATAAAGTATATAAGACTTATATAGGGATGGGTTATTATAATACGATAATGCCATCTGTTATTCAACGTAATATATTAGAAAATCCGGGTTGGTATACTGCTTATACTCCCTATCAAGCCGAAATATCGCAAGGACGATTAGAAGCCTTATTAAATTTTCAAACTACTATAGCCGAAATGACAAAAATGCCTCTTACCAACGCATCTTTGTTAGACGAGTCAACAGCAGCAGCCGAAGCAATGATAATGTTTTATAATGCAAGAAGTCGTGAAATGCAGAAAAACTCTGCCAATCAATTTTTTGTTTCAGACGATGTGTTTCCTCATACTTTAGAGGTAATCAAGACAAGAGCTGAAGCATTAAATATTGAAATTATAGTAGGTAATAATAACGATTTTGAATTTACACCTATGGTTTATGGAGCTATGATACAGTATCCTAATCAATGGGGTGAGGTAAAAGACCATAGTGCTTTTGTTGAAAAAGCGAAAGCTAATGGGAGTATGGTACTTGTTGCATCTGATTTAATGGCTTTAGCCTTATTAACGCCTCCAGGAGAATGGGGAGCTGATTGTGTAGTAGGCTCATCACAGCGTTTTGGCTTACCAATAGGCTTTGGTGGTCCTACAGCAGGATTTTTTGCTTGTAAAGAAGATTTTAAACGATTAATACCCGGACGTATTATAGGCGTAACAATTGATGCTCAAGGTAAAAGAGCTTTGCGTATGGCTTTGCAAACACGCGAACAGCACATTAAACGCGAAAAAGCAACTTCTAATATTTGTACAGCATCTGCTTTAATGGCTATTATGTCAGGAATGTATGCTGTGTATCATGGTCAAAAAGGAATAGCAAATATTGCTAATCGTATTCATCAATTAACAGTTATTCTTAACGAAGAAATACAAAAATTAGGATACAAGCAGTTTAATGAAAGTTTTTTTGACACTTTGTGTATACAAAGTCCTGTGAAAACAGAAATTATTCAAAAAATTGCCTTAGAAAATGAAATTAATTTTAGATATATTTGCGAAGATTGTTTTGCTATAAGTATTGACGAAACAACTGATGTTGACGATATTAATTCCATACTAAATGTATTAGCTAAAGCTGTTAGTAAATCTTTCAAAAAAATAGATTTAACAGCTGCTAATAAAAGTTTACATATACCAAAAAATATACAAAGAAAAACACCCTATTTAACTCAATCTGTTTTCAATACATATCATTCTGAAACAGAAATGATGCGTTATATGAAAAAACTTGAAATAAAAGATTTATCATTAAATAGAGCAATGATACCATTAGGCTCTTGCACTATGAAATTAAATGCAGCTTCTGAAATGTTGCCACTTTCATGGAGTAAATTTGGAGGAATACATCCTTTTGTCCCTGTTGATCAAGTAGAAGGCTATTTAGAAATGATACGAGAATTAGAAAGCGATTTAGCCGACATTACAGGTTTTGCTGGTACTTCTTTGCAACCTCAATCGGGAGCTTCGGGCGAATATGCTGGATTGATAGTGATACGTAATTATTTTAAAGACAAAGGGCAAGCACATCGAAATGTTTGTTTAATTCCATCTTCAGCTCATGGCACTAATCCCGCTTCTGCTGCTATGGCAGGAATGAAAATAGTGATAGTGAAAGCAACAGAAAAAGGAGAAGTAGACGTAGTAGATTTAAAAGCTAAAGCAGAAGAAAATAAAGAAAATTTAGCATGTTTAATGATAACATACCCTTCTACTCATGGAGTTTTTGAAGATGAAATTTTATCAATAATAGATATTATTCATAAAAATAATGGATTGGTTTATATGGATGGTGCTAATATGAATGCACAAGTAGGTCTAACGAGTCCAGGATATATAGGTGCCGATGTATGTCATTTAAACTTGCATAAAACTTTTGCAATGCCTCATGGAGGAGGAGGTCCTGGAGCAGGTCCTATTTGTGTTACAAAAGAACTATTAGATTATTTGCCAACACATCCTTTAGTGAAAGTAGGAGGAGAAAAAGGTGGTGTTATTTCTGGTTCTCCTTATGGTTATTCATTGTTATTACCTATTACTTACGGTTATATTAAAATGTTAGGAACCGAAGGATTGACCGAAGCTACCAAATATGCTATTTTAAACGCTAATTATATGATGTCGCGTTTAAAAGATAGTTATAAAATTCTGTATACAGGCTCAAAAGGACGTGTAGCACATGAAATGATATTAGATTGTAATTCATTTAGTATGATTGCGCAAGTAGGAGAAGTAGCAAAACGATTAATGGATTACGGCTTCCATGCTCCAACGGTAGCTTTTCCTGTACACGGAACTCTAATGGTAGAGCCAACAGAAAGTGAGCCTGTTAGTGAAATCGATAGATTGTGTGATGCCTTAATTCAAATTCGTAAAGAGATAGCCGATATTGAAAACGGCAAGGCAGATAAAGAAAATAATGTAATCAAAAATGCGCCTCACACTATGGATGTAGTCTGTGCTAATGAATGGAATAGACCTTACACACGTCAACAAGCAGCATTCCCACTTCCTCACGATGATAAATACTGGCCAGCAGTATCAAAAGTCGATGATGCTTACGGAGATAGAAATTTAATTTGTTGTGTGTTTGAATAAATATAGCGGCATGTTATTTATAACTAATTGTTTGCGAATATTATGAGCAATTGTGATTTTCGTAAACAATTAGTCATTTAATAATAACTTATTAATTAAAATAGAATAGATATGAAAAAACAATTTTTGCTAATAAGTTTTAGCATCGTTTTTATTCTTACGAATAATTTTTCTCAATCGAAAGAAATTACATTAGAAGATATTTGGACTAAATATTTGTTTTATCCTGTTAATGTACCGGGTTTTAAACCTATGCCACAAGGAGATTATTATACAGTAAAAACAAAAGATGAGATAGCTTCTTATAGTTTTCAAACAGGAGAAAAACACAAACAAATAGTATCGAATAATGATATAAAGACATCTTCTAATAATGCTATAGAATTAAAAGATATACAAATATATAAGTTAGATAATAATGAAAAATATTTGCTTATTGGAACTAAAACAGCAAGCATTTATCGTCGGTCTTTTAAAGCATTTTATTATATTTATGATTTAAAAAATAAAAAAATCTTTCCTCTTTCCGATACAACAAAAGGAAAACAGAGTTTTGCCGATTTTTCTTTCGATGGGAGTAAAATAGCTTTTGTAAGAGATAATAATTTATTTGTAACAGACATAAACAATAATGTTGAAACTGCGATTACTACAGATGGTAAATATAATTTTATTATCAACGCTATGGCTGATTGGGTATACGAAGAAGAATTGCATATGTCGCAGGCTTTTTCATGGGCACCCGATGGGAAAAATATTGCTTTTTTACGTTTCAACGAATCGAGAGTAAAAGAATTTTCTATGACAATGTGGGGTGATTTATACCCCGAAGAATATCGTTATAAATATCCCAAAGCAGGCGAAGATAATTCTTTAGTAGAAGTATATGTCTATAATATAGCGTCTGCTACAAGTACAAAAATAGATATGGGCGATAATAGTAATAGTTATATTCCTAGGATCTATTGGCTCCCCAATGCAAAAGATTTAATTGTCTTAAAAATGAATAGACATCAAAATCAATTGGAATTTTATGATTATAATTTAAATAAAAAAACAAAAACTCTTATATATACCGATTTGAATGAATCGTGGTTAGAAATTACTGATGAATATTATTTTTTAAAAGATAATAAAACAATGATTGTTACCTCTGAACGTAATGGATTTAATCATATTTACAAAGTGAATATTGGAGGTAAAATTCAAGCTTTAACATCTGGAGAATGGGAAGTTGCAAGTATTTGTGCTATTGATGAAAAGAAACAGTCTATTTATTATCTTTCTAATGAATCAAATGCGTTGCAGAGAGATTTATATTGCATTGATTTTAATGGAAAAAATAAAAAGATGATTAGCAATGGGAAAGGATGGAATACCCCCACTTTTAATCCAAATGCAACTTATTATTATAATATTTATTCTGATGCTAATAGTGTTCCTGTTTATACTCTTCATGACTATAGAGGAAAACAGCTGCGTGTATTGCAAGATAATCTAACATTGAAACAGCGTATGCAGGAATATGGATTTTCGGAAAAAGAATTATTTACTCTACCTATCAAAGAGGGCATTCAATTGAATGCTTGGATGATTAAACCTAAAAATTTTGATAGTTCTAAAAAATATCCTGTATTAATGTATGTGTATGGAGGTCCAGGTTCTCAAGAAGTAAGTAATTCTTTTTCAAGAAGTATGGATTTTGCATGGTATCAGTTATTAGCTCAAAAAGGTTATATAGTAGTGTGTGTTGATAATAGAGGAACTGCCGGACGAGGCGATGCTTTTAAAAAATGTATATACAAGCAAATGGGAAAATTAGAATCGGAAGACCAAATTTCAGCAGCTAATTATTTGAAGACAATCTCTTATGTAGATGCAGAACGCATAGGTATATGGGGGTGGAGTTTTGGAGGCTATCTTTCGACTTTAAGTTTATTGAAAGGAGATGGAGTGTTTAAAATGGCAATGGCAGTTGCACCAGTAACCAATTGGCGTTATTATGATAATATTTATACAGAACGATTTTTGCAAACACCGAAAGAAAACCCTCAAGGCTATGACGATAATTCTCCTATTACACACGCTGCTAAATTAAAAGGAAATTATCTTATTGTACACGGGACAGCAGATGATAATGTTCATTTTCAAAATGCAATGGATATGGTAAATGCTTTAAATAAAGAAGGAGTACAGTATGAGCAATTTTTTTATCCTAATAAAAATCACTTTATTATGGGAGGAAATACTCGTTTGCATTTATATATTAAACTTACTGATTTTATTCTAAAAAATTTATAATAGCATTGTATATAATAGATATATAAAAAAAAGAGGATGTGTTTTTACATCCTCTTTTTCATAGTAATATATTGAAAATAAAATTTTAGTAAGCGACTCCTTGTTCAATCATAGCATCAGCAACTTTAATAAATCCTGCTATATTTGCTCCTTTAACGTAGTTGATATATCCGTCTTTTTCAGTGCCATATTTTAAGCAGTTTTCGTGTATGCTAGCCATTATTTGATGTAATTTTTCGTCAACTTCTTCTTTTGTCCAAGATAATTTCATGGAGTTTTGAGTCATTTCTAATCCCGAAGTTGCAACACCGCCGGCGTTAGCAGCTTTTCCAGGAGCAAAAGATACTTTTTGTGATTGTAGGAATGGAATAGCATCAGCAGTACATCCCATATTGGAAGTTTCAACAACATATTGACATCCATTAGCAACTAATTGTTTAGCATCTTCTAAGTTTAATTCATTTTGGATAGCACATGGCATAGCAATATCGACTTTTAATTCCCAAGGTTTTTTGCCTGCAATAAATTTAGCTTTAGGATATTTAGTTGCATAAGGCGCTACTACGTTGTTTCTTGTTGCAAGTAATTCTCTCATGTATTCTACTTTATCACCAGTGATACCATCTTCATCTAAGATATAACCGTCTGGTCCTGATATAGCAATTACTTTACCTCCAATTTCTTCTAATTTTAACACAGCACCCCAAGCTACGTTTCCAAATCCAGAAACTGCTACGGTTTTACCTTGAATGGTGTCATTTTTAGCGGCTAACATGCCTTGTAGAAAATAAACAGACCCAAAGCCAGTAGCTTCTGGACGAATTAATGAACCGCCCCAATTCAAACTTTTCCCTGTAAGAACACCAACATGCTCATCGCGAATACGTTTGTATTGTCCATACATAAAACCAACTTCACGAGCACCAACTCCTATATCGCCGGCAGGAACGTCTGTTTCTGGTCCTATATACTTTTGCAATTCAGTCATAAAAGATTGACAAAAACGCATCATTTCATTTTCTGATTTTCCTTGTGGATTAAAATCAGAGCCACCTTTACCGCCTCCCATTGGAAGGGTTGTTAATGAGTTTTTGAAAGTTTGTTCAAAAGCTAAGAATTTGATAGAATCTACATTAACAGATGGGTGGAAACGAATTCCTCCTTTATAAGGTCCTATAGCCATATTATGTTGTACACGGTATCCACGATTTACATGAATTTTACCATTATCGTCAACCCATGTTATTTTAAATTGAATGATTCTTTCGGGTTCTAAAATTCTTTCTACGATAGCGTACTTATCGTATTTTGGATTTTTGTTTACAAATTCTTCAATTGTTTCAAGCACTTCTTTCGCAGCTTGTAAATATAAAGGTTGAGCTGGGTTTTGAGCCTCTAAATCGGCAAGTATCTTTTTTAAATCCATAACAAAATGTTTTTTTTAATTATTTGAACTTATTTAGTTTATGTTTTTTCCTATACCATAGGAATTTTTGTGCAAAGGTAATACTATTTTAGCAAATAAGCAATGATTTGTAAATATATTTTTATGATATATTTATAAATCATTTTGGGTTTATTATACTGAATAAAGAAAGGAAATAATTAGTTATTTCTTGTGTGTTTGGTGCTGGAAAAGATTCGATATTTCCTTCTTTATTGATAATAATTGCTAAAGGAAGAGCATATATTTTATAATTATTAATAAAAGAGAAATCATTGTTAAAATGTGCAAATGTCCATTTAAATTCGGGATGCGAATTGACAAAGTGATACAATCGGGTAGTCTCAAAATCAAGTAAGATACTTATAAATTCAACTTTTTGATGATAGGTTTCGTATAAATCTTTTATAATCAACATCTCTCGTATACATTCTTGACAGTCAGTTGTAAAAAAATGAAGATATACGTATTTCCCTTTAAAATCTGATAGCTGTATGGTCTCGTTATGAATGTTTTTTAAAGTGAAATGAGGTGCTATTGTTCCATGTTGTAAGTTGCTAAGTTGTTCGATTGTATTTTTTGCCATTTTTTTATGTTCGGAAAATTTTGTGTTTTCACCCACAGACTTTAATAATGAGAGAATGTTCACTAAATTAAATTCATCTTTTTGAGAAAATAAACTTTTTAAATTTAGTATTAATACCATTTCTCTAATTGCCTCATTGACAAGCATAGGGTCTTTTCCTAACTCATCGAGTAAACGGAAATAATTGTTTAAATCGTTAATACTATGATACAGTGTTTTTTTAGTGATATACTTTGTGTTGTTGTATAAAAAATTGTCAAAGAAAGAAGTGAAAAAATCCATATAAGCAGGATTGTTATAATAGATATATTTATCATCTAAATATTTGGAATATAATTTATAAGGACTTTTTTTATAATAAATTCTATCTATTGCTGCTAAACGAAATTTTACATATACTGAGTAAAAGTCGTTAGGATTATTAGAAATAGGAAATTTATCAGTAATGATATTTATAAGGCTATCGTATATTGATTGATTAACCAAATTGATAATAGCAGGCGAGTGTTTGTATAGAAAATAATTATAATATTGATTGAAATAGTTGATTTTCCAATTTAATTCATCAGTGTCATGTCCTGCTATTTTTATCGTAATATTGTTGTTTAATAATTTAGCACTGAGGGTGTTAATTAAATCTTCATTAGTATACAATGTTAATTGATAGTTTTTTTCGGGTTCTATAAAAAAACTTCCTTCTGTTGTGTTAATATTCAAAATTAGCTCTTGTGTTTCTAATGCGGGTATTTTAACACTAAAAAAGCCGCTGTCATCAATGATAGCATTGCATAAAAATATTTTGTTTTTCGTTAATAAATCATCATAGTAATAAAATCGTATTTCTTTAGATTTTGCAAAAGCTGCTTCTCCATTGATTATTACAGGGTTAATAGCATATGTAATACTAATAAAAAAAATAAAAAAAAGAATCAATATGTTTTTTAAAAGTATTTTCATTTTTATTATATAATAGTAATTTCTTCAGGAATAAAGTTTTTTACACATCCATTGTGTTTTATAATTTCCTTAACAATAGAAGAGGAGATATGTGCAAAAGAATTATTGCAAAGTAAGAAAATAGTTTCAATGTCAGGGTATAATAATTTATTGGTATAAGCAATACTTTTTTCATTTTCATAATCATTTGCCGACCTTAATCCTCTTATTATGTATTTTATTTTATGTTTTTTGCAAAAATCGATAGTGAGACCTGAATAAATAACGCATTCTATATTATTGTAAGCTGCAAAAGTTGTTTTAATCCAAGACAAACGTTGTTCTTTTGAAAACATATTGTTTTTTTCTGAGTTTTCTCCGATAGCTACATATAGTTTGTCAAATAACAAAGATGCTTTAATAGCAATATCTTGATGTCCCTTAGTGATAGGGTCGAATGAGCCTGGAAAAATAGCTAATTTCATAGTTGTTTATTTTAAATATCCATAGATGCTTTTAATCTTTCTGCATTTTCTGCTACTTGCAGTGCTTCGATAGTTTCTTGTATATCTCCATTAACAAAATTTGTCAAGTTATACATTGTTAAATTTATACGATGGTCTGTAACCCTATTTTGTGGATAATTATAGGTGCGTATTTTAGCCGAACGATCTCCTGTAGATACCATTGTTTTGCGTTTGCTTGAGATGTCGTCTAAATATTTTTGATATTCCATTTCATAGATACGAGTTCGCAGAATTTTTAGTGCCTTTTCATAGTTTTTAATTTGTGATTTTTCATCTTGAATAGCTACAACAATTCCTGTAGGAATGTGTGTTAGCCGAATAGCAGAATAAGTTGTATTGACAGATTGCCCGCCTGGTCCTGATGAGCAATAGGTGTCTTTGCGTATGTCTTTTTCTTTCAAAACAACATCAAACTCATCTGCTTCGGGTAAAACAACAACAGATGCTGCCGAAGTATGCACTCTTCCTTGTGCTTCTGTTTGAGGTACACGCTGCACTCGGTGTACTCCCGATTCGTATTTCAACAAACCATATACACCTTCTCCTATAACATTAAAAACTATTTCTTTAAATCCTCCAACAGTTCCTTCTGTAATAGATACTAAGTCTAATTTCCAATTTTTATTTTCACAGTAATGTGTATACATTCTAAATAAGTCGCCGGCAAAAATACTAGCTTCGTCACCTCCTGTACCTGCACGTATTTCTACAATTGCATTTTTATCGTCTTGTGGATCTGTAGGTATTAGAAGAAGACGTATGTTATGTTCTAATTGTTCACAGTGTTCGTTAAGCGTGTTTAATTCTTCTTTAGCCATAGCACGAAACTCTTCATCTTTTTCATTATTAATGATGTCTTTTGCATTCTTAATATTGCTTAATACATTTTTATAATCTTTATAAGCTTCTACAATTGCTTGAAGATCTTTATAGTCTTTTGTTAATTTTACAAAGCGTTTCATGTCGGCAATAATATCAGGTTGAGATATTAAATCGCTAATTTCGACCCAACGAGAATGAATGGCTTCTAACTTATTCAATAATGAATTCATACGTATTATTATATCTTTTAAAACTTACAAAAGTACAAAAAAAAGTAAAAACAGCAATAGATAGTTTTATAATTTTTATTTATGATTTTAAAATAACTAATAATAATAGAGATGGAAAATCCTATATAGAATGCTTAGATAATAGTTTAACAATTTCGTCTACATAAGTTTTAGATATAGGAATATCTGCTATGTCGTCATGGTCTAATTCTATCATTAATCCATCTTTATCTTTTCGTAAAACTTTTATTTTTTTGAAATTAATAATATAGGAACGATGACAGCGTACCAATCCAATGTCAGGAAAGTTGTCTTCTATAGTTTTTAATGAACTTCTGAGTGTAGATTTTGTAAGTTCTTTTTTGCTATTTTCATAATATACATATATATAATTATTAGCTGATTCCATATAATAAAGATGTTCTAATTTTATAGATAATCGCAGGTTTCCTTTTTCATCTGTTAAATTGATTAAATCTTTAGTATTGGGAAGCGTATCAGAGTTTTGACTTTCTTCTTTTTTTATTCTACTTAATATTTTTTCATTTTCTTTAAGTGAAAAATAGAGCCAAAAAATAGTGTAAGGAAGCAATAATATAGATATAGTATAATAAAATGTGCGAGGTAATATAGATAAAAAATAAGAGTTTTTTTCATTAATACTCCAAGCTATCAGCGTGCATGTTAATGTGATAAGCCCTATTTCTGTTATCATCCAGAAAGTGTAAAAAACATAACTAACAGTAAATTTTTTTTGAGTTCTATATAAAATTAAACGACTAATAATTAATAGAATAAGTCCTATTATAATTAAAAAACTCATGTATAATAAAGGATAGCCTTTGCCTATGAGTTTTTCCCAAAGTTTTTCTCCACCAAAAGGCTCATAAATGAGAATAAAAGCCGAAGCAAAAATAGTAACGAAAATTAAAAACTTGACTATATTTATCTTTTCAGTTAGAAAAGCAGGTGTTTTTTTCTCCATTTTTATTATATAAAACTAAGGCAAAAGTATAAAAAAAAACAATAAGATTTGAATTTTTTCGTAAATTATCCCCTTATATATGATTTTATCCCTTTAAATATAGTTTTATCCCATTTTAATTAGAATGATACCATTTTTTTTAATAAGACTAAAAAAATATTTTTCTTTGCAATGTTTTTTTTATGCTATTGATTAATATAAAAAAACTTAAAATTTATATAATATGAAAATTGTAGGAACCGGCAGTGCATTGCCATCGTTATCTGTAAGTAACGATATGTTGGCAACATTTTTAGACACAAGCGATGAGTGGATATCTACTCGTACGGGAGTGAAACATAGAAGAATATTGTCAACAGAAACGTTATTAGATTTAGTAGCTATAGCTGTTGAACAAGCTTTAGCGCAAGCTAAATTAACAGCAACAGATATAGATTATATTATTTGTTCAAATTTAGTAAATATATATGCTACGCCTTCTTTCAGTAGTATTATTCAAGGTAGAATAGGAGCTAACTGCCCATGTCTTGATATCAATACAGCTTGTGCAGGTTTTATTTATTCTCTTGATATAGCAGATGCTTTTTTAAAAACAGGAAAAGTAAAAACTGCTTTAATAGTTTGTGCAGAAGAGCCTTCAAGAATAGTTGATTGGACAGAACGCGATGCAAGTATTTTATTTGGAGATGGAGCTGCTGCGGCTATTGTAACTCCGGGAGATGATATGCGTGCTATTTATTTATCAACTACTTCTAATATTGACGCATTGTATTATCAAAGAAAATTGGAATTTAATCCTTTCCTAAAAAGAAAAGAATATGGACGACCATTGGTTATGAATGGAAGGGAGATTTATAGATTGGCTGTTTTAAATTCTATTGCTGACATTAATCGAGTGTTAGATACAGTAGGAATTAAGAAAAGTGATGTTAAATTTTATTTATTACATCAAGCTAATATGCGTATTATAGAAGCCATTAGACAAAATTTAGGCGAGCCAGAAGAAAAATTTCCACATAATTTAGAACATTATGGGAATACGGCTTCGGCTACTATTCCAATTTTATTAGATGAATTAAATAGAGCTAATAAATTAGAAAAAGGAGATATATTGGTATTGAGTGCCTTTGGCGCTGGATTTACTACAGGTGCTTGTGTATTGCATTGGTCAGGAATTTAGAAATAAATTAAATATATAAATAGATTATGAGAAGAGTTGTTGTAACAGGTATGGGGATTGTTTCTCCGATAGGAAGTGATGTAAATACATTTTGGAAAAACATAAAAGAAGGTGTTTGTGGAATAAGTCCTATTACTTCATTCCCTATTGAAGATTTTGTTGTAAAATTAGCAGCAGAAGTAAAAGATTTTAATCCAGAAGATTATGGAATTGATAAAGCATTAGTGCGTAGGGCTGATAGATTTACTCATTTTGCCTTAGTTGCTGCCAAACAAGCAATGGAAAATAGCAAATTAGAAATAGCATCAGAACGTTTGGGTGTCTATGTTGGTTCTGGAGTAGGAGGAATTCACGCTTTTTTGTCTGAGAGCAAAAAGTTAATGGAAAATGGTATGGGATGGGTATCTCCTTTATTTATACCTAAAATTATATCTAATATAGCAGCAGGAAATATAGCAATTACTCATAAAGCTGAAGGTCCTTGTTTGCCTATAGTTACTGCATGTGCTACAGGCACACACTCAATAGGAGAAGCTTATCGAGCAATAAAACATGGCTATGCAGATGCAATTATAGCAGGAGGCACAGAAGCTGCTGTTACACCAATAGCTATTGGAGGTTTTGCTAATGCTAAAGCTTTATCAAGAAGTGGAGACCCTTTAAGTGCATCTATTCCTTTCGATATTCGTAGACAAGGATTTGTATTAGGTGAAGGTGCCGGAATAGTAATATTAGAAGAATATGAACATGCTATAAAAAGAAATGCTACTATTTATGCAGAAATGTGTGGATATGGCAATACGTGTGATGCTTATCATTATACTGCTCCAAAACCAGATGCAAGCACAGCAGCACAAGCCATGAAAATAGCGTTGAAAGAAGCAAACTATAATGAAAATGACAATTTATATATTAATGCTCATGGCACAAGCACACCACTTAACGACAAAACAGAAACGCTTGCTATTAAACTTGCATTAGGAGAAGAAAATGCAAGAAAAGTACCAATAAGCTCTACAAAATCGATGACAGGGCATATGTTGGGTGCGGCTGGTGGAGCCGAATTGATAGCAACGATAATGTCGTTGAATGAAGGAATTGTACACCCTACTATTGGGCTGTTAGAACCCGACCCAGAATGCGATTTAGATTATGTGCCTTTAAAAGCACGTAAAGTAGCTATTAATATTGCCATTTCTAACTCATTGGGATTTGGAGGACATAATGCTACAATAGCTATACGTAAGTTTATAAAATAAATTTATTTTAAATTTATTGCTTAAATAAATATTGGCGTGAAAAGAGAAGAAATTAAAAAACTTATTCCGCATCGTGAGCCTATGTTATTAGTCGATGAAATTAATATTGATGAAAATAATATTGCACATGCTACTTATTATGTTACTGGAGATGAGTTTTTTTTACAAGGACATTTTCCCGGAAATCCGGTAGTGCCAGGTGTGATCTTATGTGAAATAATGGCACAATCGTGTTGTTTGTTAATTCAAGATGTTTTAAAAAACAGAATTCCTTTTTATGCAGGAATTGATAATGTGAAATTTAAAAAGCAAGTAAAACCAAAAGATACTATTGAGGTAACAGCTAAAATTATTAATCGAAAAGCATTGTTTTTTGTTGTAGAAACAATTGCAAAAGTGAAAGGAGAGTTGTGTAGCAAAGGTAATTTATCTTTCGCTTTGATCGATAAAGAAAAATTAAATATTTAACCATTTAAATTATATCTTCATTCAAAAAATGGGAAACTTGCATTGCTAATATTTTAAAATGCAAGTTTTTTTATGTCTTTTGTTTTTCTTTTTTAGCAGCAGGAAACAAAATGTTGTTTAAAATAAGTCTATATCCTTCTGAATTAGGATGTAAATTTAAATCAGTAGGAGGGTCTCCAACAAAATGCTGATAATCTTCAGGATCGTGTCCGCTATAAAAAGTAAAAGTGCCTTTACCATATTCCCCATGGATATAACGCACATCGTTAAACATTTTAGACTCTCCCATAATAATTATATTTTTTTTAACGGTTTCTTTTCTAAAGGCAGTTGTTTGTCCCATAAAGCCTCTGATTACTTGCGAATGATTTTGACAAAGCATTGTTGGCACGGGGTCCCATTTGGCAGAAAATTCAAACAAAGTAAAAAAATCATTTTCTCTATTCATTAAATGTGTGGTAGGGTCAATATCAATATCTGAAATGCGGTATTCGTAAGGATTAATAGTGATGTTAAAATTGTGAAATGCAAATGTATTATCAAAGTTTAATTTTCTTTGTGCTGCGGGATCTATAGGGTCGCCATCGAATGGGACATCACAAATATCGACGCCATCGGCAGCAAGAGCTATGTCGAAACTGTCAGGAGCTGAGCACATTGCAAACATATATCCTCCGCCTGCTACAAAGTCTCTGATTTTTTTTACTACAGCTAATTTTAATTGAGAGACTTTATTAAATCCTAATTTTCGAGCTACAGTTTCATTTTCTTTAACATCGTTGATATACCATTGTGCATTGCGATAAGCTGCCCAAAATTTTCCGTATTGCCCTGTGAAATCTTCATGATGCAAATGCAACCAATCGTAAAGAGGAAGTACGCCACTCATAATTTCTTCGTCGTAAACAACATCATAAGGAATTTCGGCATAAGTAAGTACCAATGTTACGGCATCGTCCCAAGGGAGTTTGCTTTTGGGAGAATAAACAGCTATTTTTGGTGCCTTAGTTAGTTTAATTTCATTCATATTTGCGTCTGCTTGTGCAATTTCTGATAGAATTGCATTTGCTTGAACATCGGCTATTGTATTATAAGTTACACCTCTTATAATACATTCGGTTTCAATATCTTTGTTGTATAAACAAAGGAAACTGCCTCCTCGATAATTTAATAACCAACTTACATCTTTATCTTTTGTTAAAGTCCAATAAGCTATTCCATAGGCTTTTAAATGATT
>CAZSTX010000040.1:0-20716 GCA_964610025.1 uncultured Lentimicrobiaceae bacterium | reverse complement strand
TTACACCCGAAGAAATTGTTCGTCAGCTTTATGTAATGGTATTAACTCAAGATTTTGGGTATCCTGTTATAAGAATGGAGCTTGAATATGCTGTTACTTTTGGTCGTGAGAAAAAGCGAGCTGACATTGTAGTTTTCGATAAAGATCAAACTACAACGCCTTTTATAATGGTTGAGCTTAAAAAACCAAAGCTAAAAGACGGAAAAGAACAGTTGAAATCATATTGCAATGCAACTGGCGCACCAATAGGCATTTGAAGCAACGGTGATTCCATTTCTTATTACCACCGAAAAGACCCGAATTATTTTGAAGATATACCAAATATTCCAAGAGCCGACCAAAAACTTTCAGACATTTTAGAAGAGCGTTGGACCATTGAAGATTTAATTACTAAAGATAAATTATTAACAGAAAAAAAATCGCTTAAAGATTTGATTCTTGAAATGGAAGACGAAGTTTTGGTGAATGCGGGAGTAGATGTATTTGAAGAATTATTTAAACTCATTTTTACCAAATTATTTGATGAAATGCAGAGTGGCAGAAATCGCTCACGACATTTGGAATTTCGTAATTATGGCGACACCGAAACAGAACTGAAAAACAAAATTCAAAACCTTTTTGACAAAGCCAAACAGAAATGGGAAGGCGTTTTTACAGAAGATGCAAAACTGATGCTTACACCCTCGCATTTATCAGTTTGTATTTCGAGTTTACAAGATGTAAAATTATTTAACTCCAATCTTGATGTGGTAGATGAAGCTTTTGAGTATTTAATCAATAAAAGCAGTAAAGGAGAAAAAGGACAATATTTTACACCTCGCTATGTAATCGATATGGCAGTTAAAATGCTTAATCCTAAACCATCAGAAACAATGATTGATACAGCTGCAGGCAGTTGCGGTTTTCCTGTGCACACCATTTTTCATGTTTGGGAACAGATAATGAGAGAAGAAGGTTTAGACAAAAGCCACTTATTCACGCTCGAAACCAAACCGTCTCGCTGTATTGACTATGTGCAAGATAAAGTGTTTGCTATCGACTTCGACGAAAAAGCGGTTAGGGTTGGCCGTACCTTAAACCTGATTGCTGGCGACGGACAAACGAATGTTTTACACCTAAATACGCTTGATTGGGAACGCTGGGACGAGAAAACCAGAGAAGACGAAGATTGGCTTGATGTGTATAACGAAGGGTGGAAAAAACTGAAACGATTAAGGTTAGACAAAGATAACAACCAAGATTTTGGATTTGATATTCTCATGGCAAACCCGCCATTTGCAGGCGATATTAAAGAAAGTCGTATTTTAGCTAAATACGAATTAGGTAAAAATGAAAAGGGAAAATATCAAACTGCCGTAGGCAGAGATATTTTGTTTATAGAACGTAATTTGGACTTTTTGAAACCAGGAGGACGAATGGCAATCGTTTTGCCACAAGGCAGGTTCAACAACAGTAGCGACAAACGAATAAGAGAATTTATTGCTGAACGTTGCCGTATTTTGGCAGTGGTAGGCTTACATGGCAATGTGTTTAAACCACATACAGGAACAAAGACAAGTGTTTTATTTGTACAAAAATGGGACGACAAACTCTGCCCAAAAGTAGAAGATTACCCCATTTTCTTTGCTACCATGCAAGAGCCAAGCAAAGACAATAGCGGAGAAAAAATATTTGTACGCAAAAAAGATTTTCTTAAAGCAGATACACATGCGACAGCAGACAAAAAAGAAAATCTCGCAGAATATGAAGTTCAGGAAGTTCAAGACCATTATAAAGCAACACCAAAAGATTTAGATGATTATTTATTAGACACACACCAACACCTGATTGTAAAACACGACCTTTTTAATCACGATGGACTAACAAAAGATGGAATTGCGGAAGCATTTGCCGAATTTGCTAAAAAGGAACGATTAAGTTTTTTTTAAGTAGCCCTTTCAACGAAGCACGGTACAAAGCATTGTTGGAAGGGCTGGAAGTAGCAGAAATACTTAAATCTAATGCAGTCAGCATAACTAATGAAGATAGATGGGATGGTGAATATTATAAGAAAATATTTCTGCAAAATGAAAAGATTATACATAAAATAAACACGGTAAAACTAAAGGACTTAAGTTTATATATCAAAAAAGGAATTTTTGATTTGCCTCCTTCAAATTATCAAAATTTTGGTGTTCCACTTATCAGAACAAGTGAAATTAAAAATCCAACTATTGATTTTACTTCTACTGTTTTTATATCCAATAAAGTAAATAGTGAAAACGACAAAACAATATTGTTTCCTAATGATTTAGTATTCACTAAAATAGGTGCATACATAGGAGATGTTGCATTATTGCCGTCTGATTATTCTCAATATAATTTTTCTCAAAATGTTGCAGGTGTAAAACTTAAATTTCCTGATATTGACGGACCTTTTATTTTAGCATTTTTTCTTTCAAATCTTGGAAAAAATCAAATTATAAGAAGTATTATGCTTTCAGGGCAAGGAAAACTTGAATTAGAAGACATAAGAAACTATGATATTCCTATAGTATCAAAGGATTTTAAACAAAAAATTAAAGAACTTTTTAAAACCAAGGAAAAGTATGTAAATGATTCAACGTGTAAATATCAAGAAGCGGAAAAAATACTTTTTAATACTATTGGTTTAGAAAATTTCACGCCTAATACAGACCCAATAAATGTAAAAAGTTTTAAAGATTCCTTTTTAGTTACAGGAAGATTGGATGCTGAATATTATCAAAAAAAGTTTGAAGAAGTTATTGAGCATATAAAATCACAGAAATTTGATACATTAATAAATTTGGTTAGAATTAAAAAATCAATTGAACCAGGTTCTGATGCTTATTCTGATGAAAGCGGTTTGCCATTTTATAGAGTTGCAGACTATAATAAATTTGGTTTAAGTAAACCTGACAAAGAATTGAAGGATAATTTCGTGGCTGAAAATTCAGACCTAATTGAAAAACTAAAACCAAAACAAGGAACAATTCTTTTTTCAAAAGACGGTAGCGTTGGTACAGCATATTTATTAAGAAAAGATTTAGATGGTATTACTTCGGGTGCAATCTTGCATTTAACTGTTAGAGATAAAAAACAAATTATTCCCGAATATTTAACTCTTGCGTTAAATTCTAAATTGGTTCAAATGCAAGCCGAACGTGATGCTGGCGGTTCAATTATTTTGCATTGGAGGGTTGGAGAGATTGAAAATGTTGTAGTTCCGATTATTGATTATACCAAACAGAAAGAAATTGCAGAATTAGTTGAAGAAAGTTTTAGATTAAAAAAACAATCTGAAAATATTTTAGAAACAGCAAAACGTGCAGTTGAAATTGCCATTGAGCAAGACGAAGAAGCCGCAACGGAATATATAAACAAACAGATTGTGGAAAAAGATAATCCATCGTTATTCTGCCCGTAGGGCAGCACATTTTTATTATGCTTGTAGTTTGTTTTAAGATAATGCTAATTGTTTTTTCTAAATTTACACGTTTAGGTGCTATTGTTTTGTATTCTTATTTTCGGCGGGGTTGTATAGTATTTTCTTTTTTTGCGAATAGATTAAACAAGCTATCCCTATCAAAATAAATGGAATGCTGAGCCATTGTCCCATATTGAGTGTCATTCCAATTTCGAAATCTACTTGTTCTTTTTTTATAAATTCTATTAAGAAACGAGCTGTAAATATGACAAAGAAAAAGATACCTGTTGTTCTTCCTGCATAAATTTTTCCTTTGGTTCTTTTAAAATAATACCATAATTGAAATAAAAACAAGAGAAAATAGACGCTTGCTTCGTATAGTTGCGTTGGATGTCTGGGGTCGCAACATTCGTTAGTTCCTTCTAAACGGGTAAAAATAAATCCCCATGGTTGTTGGGTTACTACTCCAATAATTTCCGAATTCATCAAGTTGCCACATCTCACAAAAGCAGCAGCAAGAGGCACAGCGATTGTTACACGGTCTAATAGCCATAAAATGTTTATTTTATGCCGATAAGTGTAATATATAACAAATAATACGACAGCAATAGCAGCTCCATGGCTTGCTAATCCTTGAAATCCAGTAAATTCCCATCCTTCTGCTGTTTGGCTAAAAGGGATAAATATTTCTAAAATATGGTGTTTAAAATAAGCCCAATCGTAAAATAAACAATGTCCTAAACGCAGTCCAACCACAGTCCAAAGCACAGTGTAAAGAGCAAATTTATCAGCTTTTTCTTGCTTAAATCCTTCTCTAACAACTATTTTCATAAAAATCAAATAAGCTATAAAAAAACCTGATGCTAATAGCAAGCCATACCATCCTATACGAAAATTTCCTATTTCTACTAAAAAAGGATTAACATCCCAATTAATATAATTTAACATGATATTGAGTTTTTATTTATTTCGACCATTCGCTTCCTTCTTTGGTGTCTTTTAATGTAATTCCTATGTCTGTTAGTAGTTTACGTATATTGTCGGCAGTGTTATAATCTTTTCTTTTTTTAGCTTCGTTACGTAACGAAATGATAATATCCATCAAATCGTTTGCTATATTATGATTATCTTTGTTGTCTTCCAATTCTTTTAGCCCAAGTATATCAAACATAAAGGTATTGAATAAATGCAATAAATTGTGTTTGTTTTCTTGGCTGATAGTTTGATTTTCAGCTTTTATAGTATTGACAATACGTGAGGCATCAAAAAGTTTTGCAATCACTATTGGGCTATTAAAGTCGTCATTTAACGCATTAATACTTTGTTCAAACAGTTGTTCTGTTTCTTTTTTTATTTCTTCGTTAGTAATTTTATCTGTTGTTTTTAATTCGCTAAGTGTTCTGTATGCTTCTAATAGTTTGTTTAATCCTTTTTCAGCAGCTTGTAAAGCCTCGTTTGAGAAGTCGAGTGTGCTGCGATAGTGTGCTTGTAAAATAAAAAAACGGATAGTCATTGGCGAGAATGCTTGTTTTAACAAGGCATGTGTTCCTGCGAAAAAATCGTTTAAAGTGATAAAATTTCCTAAAGATTTTCCCATTTTTTGTCCGTTTATAGTAATCATGTTGTTGTGTATCCAATATTTTACCGATTCTACTCCATTAGCAGTCGTGCTTTGGCATATTTCCGATTCGTGATGTGGAAATAGCAGATCCATTCCGCCTCCGTGTATGTCGAATTGATTGCCTAAATATTTAGTACTCATCGCAGTGCATTCGATATGCCAGCCTGGAAAACCTTTGCTCCACGGAGAGTTCCATTGCATGATGTGTTCGGGGTTTGCTTTTTTCCAAAGGGCAAAATCGGCAGGATTTCGCTTTTCGGATTGCCCATCTAAGGAGCGTGAATTGGCGATTAGCTCTTCGAGTATACGTCCAGATAATTTGCCATATCCAAAATCTTTATCAAATTTCGACACATCGAAATAGACAGATCCATTGGCAATGTAGGCATAGCCTTTTTGTATTATTTTATCTATCATTTCGATTTGTTCGATGATATGTCCCGAAGCACGAGGTTCGATTGAAGGGCGTTGTACATTGAGTTTATCCATTGCAAAGTGGTATTGGTCAATATACATTTGCGCAACTTCCATTGGTTCTATTTTTTCTAAATAGGCTTTTTTTATAATTTTATCTTCTCCTTCGTCGGCATCGTTTTCTAAATGTCCTACGTCTGTAATGTTTCGTACATAGCGTACTTTAAATTTTGAATATTTTAAATAGCGAAATATTAAGTCGAAGACGATAGCTGGGCGAGCATGCCCTAAATGTGGTTCGCCATAAACGGTAGGACCGCAGACATACATGCTAACAAAAGGTGGATGTATGGGTGTGAAAATTTCTTTTTTACGACTTAGTGTGTTGTAAATTAGCAGAGAATGAGACATATTGTGTGATTATTTGCGCACTTCTATTAGATTGCCTTTTATAAACAGTGAAAGTTTGGGTTGAATAGGGTCGTTGGTAATTAAATCGACATTTTGCATTCGGTATCCCGTTTTTCCGTATGTGCTAAAGATAACTTCGACAGGAATACTTTCGCCGGGTTTTATTTCGTTTTGTATTTGTTTTAAAGTAGTACATCCACACGAAGTTTTTACTTTATGTATTAAGAGTGGGCTTTTTCCAACATTTTTTATAGTAAATGTATGGGTTATTTTATTTCCTGTGGTGTCGGTACCAAAATCGTAAGAGTCTGATTCGGTAAATATATGAGGTGCGTTTTCTTTTTCTTCATCGGTCCAAGCATCAAAATCGTCAAAAATTTCGGCGATAATATAAAATGTTTTTTGTGCTCTTTCGGGGTCGTTGGTAACAACAAATAATCTATCGTATACATTTCCCCAATCGTTTTTTACTTTTGCATCAAAAGAAAAAACAACTATTCCTTCTTCTTTTGGCTTTAACGATTTGGTTAAATATAATACTTTAATACTAGGGGGTAAATTTCCTGTTGTGAAAGTCATAACAGAATCCATAACATTATAAAAATGAAAGGTGTCGCTAATTACTTGTTCGCGGTGCATGGCGTATTTTTTTTGATTTGTTTTATAGCGTAAATGCCCTTCCATCATGCTGTATTCTTCTTCTTTTGTTTTTGGAATAGGGACAATATAGCCTTTTACCATTAAGTTGTAATTGATTTCTGTGTTGTTTTCTATCACTGTTACCGAAAGCGGATAGGCAAACATTCCTTTTCGATTGAGTGGGTTCATGTGAACGATAATAATTCCTTTCTCGTTGGTTTTTAATTGATTAGTGTCCCATTCGAATGATAGACAAGGGCAAGAGGTGGTTTGTACCGATTTTATTTTTACATTGGTTTGTGAAATGTTGGTGTAAAGAAATTGACAACTTACTGTTCCGCCTGCTTCTTGAATATGGTAAAATTCGTAGGAGGTTTCGTTAAATTTAATACTTTGAGCGTTGAGAGATATGCTTACAATAGCTAATAAAATGATACTTAATATTTTTTTCATTACTTTGACTTTTTTATAAAAAAAACAACTTTAAGAAATAACTTTTAAAAAGCAAAAATATTGTATATTAATCGTTATGATTTTTTTAATATTTTATCAATATTATGTAAGTCTTCTTTTATTTTTTTATTTGTAGCAATAAGATTTTCTATTGACCTACAGGCGTGTAAAACAGTTGCATGGTCTTTTTTTCCGCATTTAGCTCCTATTTGTGCTAAAGATAAATCGGTGTATTTTTTTGAAAAATACATCGAAGAATGTCGTACGTGGACAATATCTCTTTTGCGAGAAGAAGAAAATAAAAGATTAATAGGTATATTGTAATAATCGCAGACTACTTTTTGAATGTAATCTACCGATATTTCGTGTGCCGTATTT
The DNA here is from genome assembly GCA_964610025.1 of uncultured Lentimicrobiaceae bacterium. Lineage (GTDB taxonomy): Bacteria > Bacteroidota > Bacteroidia > Bacteroidales > WCHB1-69 > UBA5266. The sequence continues at coordinate 13,373 of CAZSTX010000040.1, read as the reverse complement.
TGGACAAATTTATCAATCATTTGCTTTGCTAAGTCGACTGTGATTTGTTTTTTGTTTAAGGAAGATTGGGCTAAAATAGAGATAATTGCACCTTCGATTTCGCGAACATTGGTTACGATGCGGTAAGCCAAATATTCTATTACTTCTTCGTCTATGTCTTTTATGCCGTTGTTGTATATTTTGCTACGGATAATTTTCATTCTCGTGTCTTTGTCGGGAATTTGCAAGTCGGTCGATAAGCCCCATTTGAAACGAGATAACAGACGTTTTTCGAATCCAGTAATTTCGATAGGTGGTTTGTCGGAGGTAATGATGAGTTGTTTGTTTTTTTGGTGATAGAAGTTGAAAATATGAAAAAATACTTCTTGTGTTTTTGGTTTAGCAGTTAAAAACTCAATATCATCAATAATTAACACGTCTAACAGCTGATAAAAATGCACAAAATCGTTGATGTTCTTTGATATAGCAGCATCCATATATTGTTGTATAAAGGTTTCTGCATTAATATAAAGTACTGTTAAATCAGGGAATTGAGCTTTTGTTTCTAATCCAATAGCGTGTGCGAGATGGGTTTTTCCTAAACCTACACTTGAGTAAATAAAAAGCGGATTAAATGCAGTTTTTCCCGGATTTTTAGCTATGGCGTATCCAGCAGAGCGTGCTAAACGATTGCAATCACCTTCTATAAAATTGTCGAAGTTAAGATTTTTATTGAGTTGTGATTTTATGTTTAATTTTTTTATTCCTGGTAATACAAAAGGATTTGGAATTTGTCTTAATTCTTTTTCATCTTGAATTAAAATAGGATTTTTACTTTGCGATTCGATGCTATTGATAGTAGATGTAGGCAAGGTCATAATTGATTTTCTATCTCCATTTGTGGTTGATATTGGAATCTTGTATTCTAATTTTCCATGTATTCCCATTACTTTTTTAATGGCAGTTTTTAGAAGTTCCCAAAAATTACCTTCTATAAATTCATGGTAGAACATAGAGGGTACTTCTATAGTTAATACATGATTGCTTACTCCTATAGGTTTGATAGGTGCAAACCATGTTTCAAAACTTTGAGCAGAAACATTTTCCTTAATAATTTTAAGGCATTCATTCCAAATTATATGATAATCGTCTATTTTTTCTTCCATTTAGTGTTTTAAAATAGTGTTTTTTGTTTCATTTTTAACTCAATTAATAATTGAAGTGTGTGTTAATGTAATAATATATTGTTAATGAAGTATTTTGTTTTTTTTATTATTAGCTATATAATTGGTGCAAAATTAACAATAAAAAGTGTAAAAAACTTATCTATTTAGGTTGTTTTATAAAAATTAAAATGTATAAAAAAGAGTTTTCAGATAGTTACATTTTTCGCTGTAGAGTAGTGTAAGGATAATAGTATCATCATTTTATGTTTTATGTTATAGATGGTATTTTGTTTAATAGACAATAAAACAAATAAATAAACTTTAAGTGCTTTGTTTTTTCAGAAAAAAAAATAGTTGTTTTGCTTAAAATTTATAGTGTTTCTAAAAATAAAAGTTGAGCATTGTTAATGCTTTTTATTAAATTAATTATTTCTTCTCTTTTTGAACGATTTACATCAAAAATAATACTGTATTTATCGTTTTTAAAATCCATAGTGTATATATTAATAAATTCCTTTTTCAAAATACGCATTATTTCGTTGAGTGTATCGTAGTCGAAAATGATTTTATATTTATCTTTTACCGTTTTCTCGATGATAGTTGCATTTTCAATAGCGATACTTGTTGCTGTTTTATAAGCATTAATCAATCCTGGTACACCTAATTTAGTGCTTCCAAAATATCTAACAACTACTGCAAGTATGTTTGTTAATTCGTAAGATAACAATTGTCCATATATAGGTCGCCCGGCAGAGTTGCTTGGTTCGCCATCGTCGTTGATACGATAAATAGGATGTGTTGTGTGTCCAATTATATAGGCATAACAATGATGGGTAGCACTGTGATACGTTTTTTTGATAGCAACTAATAGTTGTTTTACTTCTTCTTCGGAAGTTATAGGGTATATTAATCCTAAAAAACGACTACCTTTATCTTTGAATACACTTTCTGACTTTTCTTTAATTGTCTTATAAGTGCAGCAATCCATCATTTAATCAACACTTGGTTTAGTTCTTATAGAGCTTGTTATTAAATAGATACATAAGCCTAAAAACATTACAATTGCTAAAATATTATAAATAGATGAGCCAATATATGTATCACCCATTGCCCAATCAATGCCTAAATATTTTATAATGGCACTCACTATTCCCATAATGGCACCTCCTGCCATTAAACCAGAAGCTAATAATGTGCCTTTATCTTTTCTTACTTTATTTATTTTTTCGTCTTTTACTCTTGTACTAACTAACCAAGCGATAAATCCACCTACTAATAGCGGTACGTTGAGTGCTAATGGAATAAACATTCCTAAAGCAAAAGCAAGTGCTGGTATACCAATTCTATCGAGTAATATGGCTAATATTGCTCCAATGATGTATAATAGCCAAGGGGTATTTCCGCCAAACATTAAGGGTTTTATAATGGCTGCCATGGCATTTGCTTGTGGTGCAACTAAGCCAGTTTCTCCTCCATAGCCGTAGGTTTCAGATAAAATCATAATTACGGCGCCTACTGTTAAAGCTGAAACTAAGGTGCCAATAAATTTTAAACTTTGTTGTTTAAAAGGGGAGGAGCCTATCCAATAACCGATTTTAAGGTCGGTGATAAAACCGCCTGCCATAGCTAATGCCGAGCAAACAATACCGCCAACGACTAAAGCAGTAACAATACCAGTAGAGCCTTGCAAGCCAACAGCCGATAATATAAAAGATGATAGTATTAAAGTCATCATTGTCATTCCCGAAACGGGATTAGTGCCTACGGTAGCAATAGCCGTTGCAGCTACGGTTGTAAATAAGAATGCAAAAATAAAAACGATTAAAATACCTACTATTACTTGTAGTATATTCATTTTCATACCTCCCCAAAGGAAAAAAATCAGCATCAGCACAGCAACTATCAGAAATCCAAATAAAATGATTTTCATTGAAATGTCTCTACGTGTGCGTGCTACTTTGTTACTTGTAGTATTTTCTTTATTTTTTTCTGTTTTAAAAGCCATTCCAAACGATGTTTTTATAACTCCTGCTGATTTGATAACACCGATAATACCTGCCATGGCTATGCCTCCGATACCGATATAACGAACGAAGTCTTTAAAGATAATTTCTGGGTCTAATGTACTCATTAGTATGCCGTCTTGAGTAATTCCAAATTGACCTAATAAAGGAACAATAAACCACCACGATAAAAAGGAACCTGCACAAATAATGGTAGCATAACGCAAGCCTATAAGAAAACCTGTTCCAAGCAAAATAGAACTGCTATTCATGTGAAAAACTACTTTAAAATCGGTAGCTAATTTTGTTCCAATTGCCGACATGCGCGAAGAGATGTTTTCTGCCCAAAACTGAAAAGTGGTCATGAGAAAATCGTAAGCTCCTCCGATAAGTCCGCTTATTAATAGCAATTTAGCTTGCGAACCGCCTTTGGCACCAGATACTAATATTTCGGTAGTAGCTGTCGCTTCAGGGAAAGGATATTTGCCGTGCATATCTGATACAAAATATTTGCGAAAAGGAATTAAAAACAATATTCCTAAAAATCCACCAAAGAGCGAAGCGAGAAATATTTGTATAAAATTAACTTCGATGTGCATTTCTGGGTTGCTTTCTTTTAAAATATAAATAGCTGGTAAAGTGAAAATAGCACCTGCTACTATTACCCCAGAACTTGCTCCAATAGATTGTATAATCACATTTTCTGATAAGGCACTTTTTCTTTTAGCAACAGTCGATACGCCTACTGCTATAATAGCAATAGGAATAGCAGCTTCAAAGACTTGTCCGAAACGTAAGCCTGAATAAGCAGTGGCTGCCGAAAAAATAATGGCAGTTATAATTCCCCAAAAAACAGTCCAAGCGTTGATTTCTGGATATTGTTTGTCAGGAGATAAAATGGGGCGATAACTTTCGCCTTGTTTTAATTCTTTATATGCATTATCGGGTAATCCTTTGATTATTTCATCTTTTGTATTCGACATAATTTTTGATTTTTTTTAGATAAGTATTATTTTATTTCTTTTAATAATTTTAACTTTGATTCGTATTGTTGGATTTCTTGCTTTGCTTTGCTGATTTTTTTGTCAAATTCAGCTTTTAATAAGTCTCTATTTTTCGATTCGGCAAAAAAACCAATATTATTTTCCCACAATGTAATGTCTTCTTTTAATTGGGATATTTTGTTTTGTAGATACCGTTTTTCTTTTTGCAAAGCTTGCATAGAATTATCGTCTTCTAATATGTTTTTGATGTGTTCTTGGTAATGGATTTTTTGAATGTCTTCTTTTTTAATATTGAGTTCTTCAAAACGCTTGTCGATAGCAGTGCGAAAATCTTTCCATAAACGTTCTTTGTCTTTCAGTGGAGTGTAGCCAATTGCTGTCCATTCGCGTTGGAAGTTTTTGATTATTTTTAAATTTTCTTCTTTCGATTCGACAAAAGGTGTATCTTTTACTCTTTGTATCAAGGCTTCTTTTTTAGAAAGGTTGTCTTGTTCTATCTGATCAATGTTTTTAAAATATTCTTCTTTAGCAAAGAAAAAATTATCGCAAGCTTTACGAAAACGTTTATATAAAATATCGGATTGTTTTTTAGAAATAGGTCCTATTTCTTTCCATTCTTTTTGAAGTTTTAATAAGTCATTAGTGGCTTTTTTCCAATCCTGTCTAAGGGCTATTGCTTCAGCTTCTATACACAAATTGATTTTTTTATTATAATTATCAAGCTGTTCTGATTTTATTTTATCTAAGTATTGTTTTTTTGTTTCATAAAAATTATCTAAAATTCCTTTAAAGCGACTCCAAATCTCGTCATTATGTTGTTTAGGAGCTGGACCAATTGTTTTCCATGTGTTTAATATTTCGACTATGGTTTTGCTTACTTCATTGACTTGCTTGAATGATGTAAAGTCAATATTTGCAATTTCTTGAACTTTATTGCATAATGCTAATTTTGCATGGTAGTTGCTTTCTTGCTCTTTTAATTTGTTTTCATAATAGTCTTTGCGTTTCTGATTGATGAGGTCTGAAGCGTTTTTGAAACGCAACCATATTTCTTCTGTTTTATCTTCGGCAATGGCACCAATTTCTTTCCATTCATTATGGTATTGCTGCAATGTGTTAAAGGATTTATAAACAGAAGGTTCTAATAGTAAAGCTTCGGTTTTTTCGCATAAGGCTAATTTAAGCTCTAAATTCTTTTTTAAATCAAGTTCTCTTAACTCTTTATTTATTTTCACTTTATCGAAAAATTTTTCGACATAAAAATGATAATTTTGCCACAAATCATTGGTTTCGTTTTGTGGTACAGGTCCTATCGATTTCCATTGTTCTTGTATTGCTTTAAACTTATCGTAAATGTTTTTTAACGACTCGTTAGAGTCAAGTAATAGTTTGAGTTGCTCTAATAGCTGTTTTTTCTCTTCTAAATTAATTTGTTTTTGTTGTTCTTGTAAATTTATATAAGCTTGCTTATTGTCTTTATATTGATTAAAGGCTTTGTTGAAGCGATTTTCTAATTTTTTGTTGTCACTTGCTTCTTGTGTTGTATCTTTGAGTTCTTCTTTTATTTCTGCTGAAAGATTTTCAGCTGCTTTCTTTTCTTTTTCTTCTTTTATAATCGATAAAAATCTAATCTTTAATAAAGAAACTTGTTTTTTTATTTTATTGACATCTTTATCTTTAACGACTTCTTCTAATGTAGCAACGACTTCTTCTAATGTAAATAAATCGTAAGCATCGCTAGCTATTTCTGTTTCTTCCTCTTCCTCTTCTTCTTCTTCTTCACTATTAGTTAAGTCGGGTTCTTCGTTGTCTTTGGTGTTGGTTTCGTTGATTAATTCAGCTGATTGGTCGGTGTCGGGAGTGTTGTTTTCTTCTATTTTTTCTGTGTGTAAGTGTACTTCTTCCTTATTGATTTCATGTGTTTTTTCTTCTTCAATAGGGGAGTCGATAGGATTTTGATTGCTTATTTCCTCTGAAAGTAAAGTGTCGTTGGTAATATTTTCAGTAGGATGGGTGTTTTCTGTTTGGACATTTTCAGCAGAATTAACGTCAAGATTGTCTTTCATGTATTTGATTTTTATAGAATTAATAATTAAATTATGAAGGTTATCTGATTCAATATAAATTTAAATTTTAAGTGGACAAAGGTATAAAATATTTTTATTCAATTAACTATTGTTTGAAATTATTTTCCGTTGAGTTTTTTTGTGTATTTTTCTATTGTATCAATATAGTACGATAAGCTATCGTCTGTTTTCATTTGTAGTCTTAAATGGTAGATGTGTGCGTAATCTTCGCTGTTGGTAATTTTAAAGTCGGCTTTTGTAAGTAATGATAATAGATGAGTTATCGGTTTGTGCGATTGAAAATTAGCATTGATTAAAATATCATAGCGTTGCGACCATAGCTTTTGTTTGATTTTGCTATTCACTTTTCCCCAAAAAGTAATATCACTTTTTAATATACTATCAATAAATAAACTTTTTTGTAAAATAGATGGTGTCTTTTTTAGAGGGACATAAACGAATAAATGTATTTTTTTTTGCCTATTTTCGTAACGATCAATGGTCTCGATAATCTCTCTAATTTGAGAGTCATTTTCGTAAATGCATAAAATACATACTTTTGAAACTTGACTAAATATAGGAATGTGTTTCTGCGTTAAAAGCTCTTTTTTTTTCGAAGCTTTTAAATAGTGTTGAATGGATTGAAGTTGAAAATAATGCACGTTTTTAAATTAAAAAAAGTTATTTAAAATGCAAAAGTACATCAAATTTAGTTACATTTTAGATAAAATGAAAAGAAAAAGATGAATCATTTTCTTTGTTTTTTAGAATAAAACAAATACATTTGCATTTTGAAATATACATCTAAAAATACAATAAATTATGTTGATTTATTTAGCTTTATAATTTTTGCATTTTAGAATACATTAGTAATTAATATAAATAAGAAGCAAAGTAATGAAAAAGAGTTTTTATATTTTAACACTATTATTATCAATAGCTATAGGGGCTTATTCGCAATTTGAAAAAGAGAAAATAAAATGCTACGAACCCGACACTATTTCTGTTTTTTCAAAAGAGGGTGAACTTACTGATAAAGTGATTTATACTTATAATAAATTAGGATTGAAGACAAGCGAAATGAAATTAATATGGAATAAGAAAGATAATGATTTAGTGAAAAATAATTACAATATCTATTCTTACAATGATGATTGTCAATTAGAGAGAAAGGTAGAACAATATTGGGATAGCGATAACAATAAATGGATAAATTCGTATCAAGACGAGTTTGAGTATGTAGCTAACAATTTAGTGAGAGAAAGCAATAGCGTTTGGAATTTAGAAAATAATATGTTTGAAAAAAATAGTCAAACACTTTATGTTTATGATAAATACAATAGCATTATAAAAATGACGTATTATTTATGGGATTTATCGGCAGAAGAATGGACAGAAAAATATTATTATAACTATGCCTATAGCTATGATGCTAATTTTAATATACTATTGCAAATTATAACAAGCAGTCTTGGCTCTGATACAAGCATGTATCAATATGCGTATGATAGTAATGGTTATAAAATTTCGGAAAAGTTTGCTTACACTTCTTGTTCAGGCGAGTGGTTTAATTACGATTCTATTACTTATCTATACGATGCTCATTATAATTTGATAAAACGGGAGACGAAAATCTGGAACGACGATTCGGCAGCCTATATCCATCCTTCGTGGGATGGAAGAGCAACTTACACTTATGATGATAATAATAATCGTATTTCATATGTAAGAGAAATCTATAATTATCATTTACAAGAATGGCAATTCGATAGTTGGAAACCTAAATTAGAATGGACTTATGAAAATGATAATGCGGTGCATGTGCGTGTGCATGTTTGGGATAGCAATAGCCAGACATGGCTGCCTTCTACTACCGAAGAGGTTGACGTTTACTATAACAATATGCAGTCGAGTTTTGAAGCAAACGTGATAGGGTGCAACTATTTTATTAGTTATGTGTGTGTTGAAACAGTAGATATTATTAAAAATAAAAATACCTTAGAAATTCAATTGTATCCTAATCCTTCAGATAATCAAGTTTGTATAAAAGGTGTCATGGCTGATAGTCGGCTCTTTATTTACGATTATACAGGCAAATTTCTACAAAGCATTTCTATAGATACTAATACTAAATTAATAGATATAAGTTCTTTAGCAAACGGGATGTATTTGTTTGTAATTACTAATTCCTTACAAAAAATGGCGAAAAAAATTCTAAAACAATCTTATTAACAATTTGTTTTGTGGTAGAATAAAACTGCTATATTAAATAATAAATTGATTTTCAGAATGTAAATTATTTTTTAAAAAATAATTAGAAAATAATATTTATATACAAAAAATAGCTATTTTTGCAAAACTAAAAACAACGTTACATTATACTACTTACGCATCTTCCTCCTTAGCTCAGTTGGTTAGAGCATCTGACTGTTAATCAGAGGGTCGCTGGTTCAAGTCCAGCAGGGGGAGCAAAAACAAGCAATTAGTTTAAGTGGACTAATTGCTTGTTTTTATTTGAAATCTTTCCAATAATAGATAATAGCAATTTATTGCAAAAACTATTTTTTTATCAACGAAATAATATTGCTGTCGAGGATACCGGTTTGTTGGCTCAGGTATTTTTTTATTTTATTATATGTTTCTACCCACAGCTTTAGCCCTGCGGTAATTCCTGTTTTTTCTTAGGGGCAAATAAAAAAGACAAAAATTACTTCCTCCTTAAAAAGGACACAAACATCTGTTTGTTAAAAAACGAAAACAATAAAAAGAATGTTTTTGTAAAAACATATAGAAAAATTGCCAAATAATATGCAAAAAAATGACAAAATACAGAAATGATTGTTGAATACAAGCCGAAAAAATCCATTGATTTTTTTTTTATGCGTATAGTATTTAAAAAAAGTTTATTTTTGCAATTAAAAATAACTTTTATATTGAACAAAAATTTTTATATATTTACAAATACAAATGCACTACGCCAAGCCAACCATTATGTTGCATAAGCGGGAGTTAGTGGGGAGAGCATAAGTAAGTTGTGGTAATCCAGAAGAAGATTCTAACAAAATTTGAAACAATGATTTCAGACAACATTTAATTTGACTATTTTTGTAAAGAAAAAAAAGAGAATATGATTTCAGACGATAGATTATTATCAATTAAAGAAGCGAGCGAATGGGCAACAAATTTCGTTGGACGAAGTGTTACAACGTCAAACATTTCGTATCTCATTCAATATGGAAGAATTAAGAAAGTCGGAGAAAATGGGGCTATTCAAGTTTTAGAAAAAGAACTTTTAAATTATTACAATTCATATAATCAATCAAGAGAAACTGTATTTAAAGAAAAATTAGGAGAAGATTTGAATTGGGCTCTCTCTTTTGACCAATATAAGGAGTCTGAAACCACAAAACATGTTCATAGATTACACCCCTACAAAGGCAAATTTATTCCTCAATTAGTTGAGTATTTTTTAGATAATCACACCGACAAATTTAAAACTGAAGCATACTTTCAAAAGGGAGATATTGTCCTCGATCCTTTTTCGGGTAGTGGAACAACTCTGGTTCAGTCTTCGGAGTTGGGAATGCACGCTATTGGTGTTGATATTTCTGTATTTAACACATTAATTGGCAATTGTAAAATCGGTAGATATGATATTTCAGATATACAAAATGAACTAAAGCAGATAACAGGCTCTCTGAAAAACTTTATTAAGGATTCTAATGCTGTCGAATTTGAAGAAAAGTTATTGCAGGAACTAAGCGTATTTAACAATAAATATTTTCCTGTTCCTGAATACAAATATCAAGTGCATAACAAGCTAATTGACGAGAAAAAATACGGTGAAGAAAAAGAACAAGAATTTTTGCCGATTTTTCTACGATTAGTGAAACAGTACAATATCAAATTAGAACAAGAACAAAAAGAAACTTTTCTTGATAAATGGTATTCTCAACATATCAGGGAAGAAATTGAGTTCGTTTTTGGCCGAATAAAAGAAATTCAAAATAATCAGACAAAAAAAATAGTCAGCATAATTCTTAGTCGCACCATCAGAAGTTGTCGGGCTACAACTCATGCCGATTTAGCAACTCTTTTAGAACCGGTTACAACGACTTATTATTGTGGAAAACATGGAAAAATTTGTAAACCGTTATTTTCTATCTTAAAATGGTGGGAGAGTTATTCGAGAGATACTATTAAACGCTTGGTAGAGTTTGATAAGTTACGAAGCGATACAGATCAACTCTGTTTGACTGGAGATAGTCGTGAAATAAATATTTTTGAGTATGTGAAGAAAAAAAATCCCGAATTTGGAAATTTGCTTGAAAAGCAGAAAATAAAAGGAATTTTTTCGTCTCCTCCTTATGTTGGATTGATTGATTATCACGAACAACACGCTTATGCTTACGATTTATTTGGATTTGAAAGAAAAGACGAATTAGAAATAGGTCCGCTTTTCAAGGGAAAAAGAAAAGAAGCGCAATTGAGTTATATTCAAGGAATTTCAGATGTTTTGAATAACTGCAAAAAATACCTTGCAGACAATTATGATGTTTTTTTAGTGGCAAACGACAAATACAATATGTATCCAACAATTGCAGAAAATGCAGGAATGAAAATCGTCAATCAATTTAAACGTCCTGTCTTAAATCGAACAGAAAAAGATAAAACAGCATATTCTGAAACAATATTTCATTTAAAGAAAAAATAAAAAATGGCATTAACTAACAGCCACATTAAACAAGTGGAAGGCGTTCTGAAAAATAGTATCAGGCATAAGTTTCAAAATTATAATCCGGAACCTGCAGTCATGCCTTTTCATACGAGGTTGTTAGGAAAAGACAGAATGGCTTTATTTTCCTTTATTCATTCGTTGAATACAAATTTTGGAACAAGTATTTTTGAACCGGTTGCTTTAGCGATTGCTTCTACAAAATTCAAAATTGCCAAATCACAAGCTATTGCTGGCACACAAATAAGCGAATCTGCCCAACGTGTTATTCAAGATATTATGGATGATTTGACGGCAGGAAATTCTCGCCCAAACAAGATTGAAGAAATCAATAGAATAAAAAAAGTTTGTCAGGAAGGTAATTTTCGAACTGTAAAACCGACTAAGGTTGATGTTTGGTTGGAAGCTGAAAATGGAGACTTATTTTTATTCGATATAAAAACGGCAAAACCAAATAAGGGTAGTTTCAAAGAATTTAAAAGAACATTACTTGAATGGACGGCTTGCGTTCTAGCTGAAAATTCCGAAAAATCTATTAATACACTTATTGCAATTCCTTACAATCCTTACGCCCCAAAACCATATTCTCGCTGGACAATGGCAGGAATGCTTGATTTAGAGCAAGAATTAAAAGTGGCGGAAGAGTTTTGGGATTTCCTTGGTGGAGAAAACACTTATAAACAACTGTTAGAGGTTTTTGAACAAGTAGGAATAGAGTTGAGACCCGAAATAGACGGCTATTTTGATAAATTTAACAAAAGGTAATGAGCTACCTACAACAGCACTTTGCCACAAGTGGCGGCCTTCCCCGCACCACACCAATTCTAACCCATTATCGCTAAACATAGAAAACATCGTCAATTCTACATGATTATCGTGATACTTCTACTAAATACAAGCCGAAAAAATCCATTGATTTTTTTTAAATGCGTATAGTATTTAAAAAAAGTTTATTTTTGCAATTAAAAATAACTTTTATATTGAACAAAAATTTTTATATATTTACAAATACAAATGCACTACGCCAAGCCAACCATTATGTTGCATAAGCGGGAGTTAGTGAGAGGTGTAAATTAAGTTATCGACAATTTATATGCAAAATTTTGAATCGATAGAATTAAACTGAAAATTTGTTTATTTTTGGACTTAATAAATAGAAAAATACGATGAATCTTTTAAAAGAATTACAAGAAGAAAAGTCTTCTGGATTAAAGGGCGGTTTGTATCACAAAACGCAGATTAAACTTGCATATAATACAAATCGAATAGAAGGCAGTAAATTATCCGAAGAACAGACACGATATATTTATGAAACAAACACAATCTTTGTTGAGAATGGAGATACAACAGCTAATGTTGATGATATTGTAGAAACCCTTAATCACTTCTCTTGTTTTGACTATATGCTTAATATCGCAAATGAAACATTATCCGAAGAAATAATAAAAAAACTCCATTACTTGCTAAAAATCAATACTTCTGATACTAAAAAAACATGGTTTAAACTTGGCGACTATAAGTCGAAACCTAATATTATTGGAGGAATTGAAACTTCTTTGCCGAAAGATGTTTCGTCCGATATGAAAAAACTTCTGGATTCGTATCATAAAAAAAATAATATTACAGTTGAAGACATCATTGACTTTCATTTTCAATTTGAAAAAATACACCCATTTCAAGATGGGAATGGACGTGTCGGAAGATTAATTATTTTTAAAGAATGTTTAGCTCACAATATTATTCCTTTTATAATTGAAGATGTGCATAAATTTTTCTATTACAGAGGTTTGTCAGAATATCCAACAATAAAAGGATTTCTAATAGACACTTGTCTTTCGGCTCAAGATAATTACGCACAAATGATAAATTATTTTTATCCTGATTTCAACAAATGATGAAAATAATAAACAGCTGCCAACAAGCGCTTTGCCACAAGTGGCGTCCTTCCCCGCACCACGCCAATTCTAACCCATTATCACTAAACATAGAAAACATCTTCAATTCTACGTGATTATCGTGAGACTTTTACTAAATACAAGCCGAAAAAATCATTAAATTTTCAAAACAGCAAAACCTAACGGATTGATATATACTTGTGAAATATTTTTTTTTTAATGTTGTTTTGTTAAAATATTTGTATAATTTTGCATTTATAAAGAAATAAGAAAATTGTTTATATTTGCAATATGGAATGGGAGAAAATATATAATGAGAATTGTTTGATTACAATGAAAAATATGTCTGACAATTATGTTGACCTTGTAATCACATCACCACCTTATGACGATATAAGAAATTATAATGGGTATAAATTCGAGTTTGAAAAAATTGCAAAAGAATTATTTCGTATTACAAAACAAGGAGGAGTAATTAGTCGACCCTTAAAAACATTTTAATTTATTGAATATCATTAAAATAAT
>CAZSTX010000039.1:0-20788 GCA_964610025.1 uncultured Lentimicrobiaceae bacterium | reverse complement strand
TGATTGGACAGATGGTCCTTACTATATTAAAACCGAAACCGACCCTGCTGGTGGAGCCAATTATACCATTACCGGCACAAGTCAGCTATTAAGTGTACCTTATGCTTTGCATGCAAAAACAGCAGAAATATTTACAGGTACAATTACCGAAAGTCAAACTCTTGCTGATGTTATTGCAATTGATAATTTAGCAAACGCTCAAATTAAAAATGTTACCGACCCCACCGATGACCAAGATGCCGCTACTAAGGCTTATGTGGATGCTTTATTGGCAAGAATAGAAGCATTAGAAAATTCAGAATCTATTCTTTTAGCAAACGGTTTTACTGATGATAGAGATGGCAATCATTACAAGGCAGTAAAAATAGGCAACCAGATATGGATGGCAGAAAATCTTAAATACTTACCAAATGTGGTAGGACCAACAACAGGTTCCAATACAATTCCCTGTTATTATGTGTATGATTATAATGGCACGGATGTGGATAGTGCTAAAGCCACAGCTAATTATGCTACTTATGGCGTATTATATAACTGGTCCGCAGCCATGGCGGATTCGGCAAGCAGCGCCGCCAATCCCAGCGGTGTACAGGGTGTATGCCCCTGCGGCTGGCACTTGCCAAGCGATGCTGAATGGACACAGTTGACTGATTATCTTGGAGGAGAAGATATTGCAGGTGGTAAATTGAAAGCTACAACTCATTGGAATAGTCCCAATATAGGTGCTACAAATTCTAGTGGTTTTACTGCTCTTCCGGGTGGCTACCGTTATTACCACAATGGTACATTCTTTGCCGTTGGAGGCGGTGGCCTTTGGTGGAGTTCTACCGAGTTCAATATCAATAATGCATTTGTATCGTGTATGTACAATGATTATGGCGGTGAGGATAGAGATAACATTAACAAGGAGAATGGTTTTTCCGTGCGTTGTTTGAGGGATTAAGCCTGTGAAATAATTTTAAATTTTATGGGTGTTTTTTTTATGTTTATATTTTCCGAAGTTTAAAGGATGGAAAGAATTATGCTGATTATACCAAAAATTTAGGAGTAATGGACATTTTTAATGGTGTTTTTTTCTCTGTATTTACTAAACTAAAAACAAATACATTATTTTTGCAAAATCTGTGTAAACGGAAATAGGCTTTGCTGGGGAGGAACCTATCAGGGATAACACAGCTGTACAACGAAAGTTAAAGTTAAAAGGGTTGTTTAGAACAACCCTTTACTTTCAGAGTACATTATGCTTTTAAAAAACCATTAATAAACTTCTATGCTGTATTCTTCCCAAAGTTGAGAATTATCAAGACGAATACCTCCTAAAAATTGTTTGTCACAAGCATAGCATTTATATCGTTGAGCATCTTTTACAAAACCATATTTACGGACAATTATTGATTTACAATAAAAGCATTTTTTTTATTCATAACCTTTGACTTATTTTAAATGCAACAATAGCAAACTTTTATGAGATTTTTACCATTATTTTTGTCCATTAAGTCTTTTTTTACAAAAGTAATTATTTTATTTTCAATCTACCACATATTTTCTGAAAAACATTAACATTTTTAAAAATAGAATAAAGAAAATAGAGACACTTTCCTTGCACTCTTGCCAATTTTTTTGTATAGGTTGTGTTGTTATTTTTCGTTATATTCTTCTTGTTCTTCTTCAACCATAAATAATGCAGGTTGCATCTCAATAAGTCTAATCCGTTCTCTTGCAAGTTCACAATACTCATGGCTAATGTCAATCCCAATGTAGTTTCTACCCATTTCAACGGCTACTCTGGCGGTAGTTCCACTTCCACTCATAGGGTCAAAAACAGTATCTCCTTGATTTGTCCACGATTTTATATGGTCTCTAACAAGTTCACAAGGAAAGGGAGCAGGATGTCCTTTGGCTTCTTGGTCTTCTTGTCTTTTACCCACTACATATTCCCAAATATTCCCTTTAATCTTTTTATCTTTAACTGGCTTTGCCAGTTTTTCTCTTGTTTGTTCGTTTTTAGAGTAATTTTTGTAAGTCGTTCCGTTGAGTTCCAAGCCTGCGTGCATACAATCAACCATAATTGGATTATGGGTTTTTACCACTCCCTTGCTAAAAACAAACATATACTCAAATTCATTGTTATATCGTTTTCTATAAATTTGTGGAATAGGATTTCTCTTGCGAAAAATCATAGTGTCATGTAGGTTGAACCCAATTTCTTTAAAAAAAAGAGCTTGTTTAAAACTTGTACTTGTTTCGGTTGCATCTATGGTTGCATCTGCAACTACCCAAACGACAACCCCGCCTGGCTTAGTTATTCTGTATAATTCTTTTGCAATATCTTCAAAAGGAAACGTGTAACCTTTGTAGTTTCGTAAATCATCATAAGGTGGTGATGTTACAGTTAAATCAATAACATCATCATCAAATGATTTCATTATTTCTACACAATTTCCTTCAATTATTGAATTTAAATACTTCTCCATTTTCAATTATTTTAGGGTAAACAATCCATTGTCTGAAATGGAATTGATTGTTTTTATTCTACTATCTATTTTGTGAACTTTGATGAGTTCTTTAAGGGCTTCCTTGTGGCTCATTCTCATAATATTTTCACGCTCTTGAGCAAGAAAAGTCAATGCTTCTTCTTTGGCAACGGAAATACTTTCTGTTGCCACGCCTTTTTCAATCTCCCAAAGTTTTTCTATTTTTTTAGAGTGTGAAAGAATGGTTTTATTTACGGCAATCCAATAATCAGTAGCATTTTTAGATGGATTGAGAGCCTTAATTGTTTCAAAAATCTTTTTCAAAAGTTGTTCTGCCTTTGCCTTTCCTTCAACTTCTGAGTATGTGAGCAATAAAGCTAAATGAGAGTAGGTGAAAATACAAACATTTTGAGTTGTAGCTTGTTGGTAAATTTGGCTTGACGATGTTGGAAGTTGATAAATCGGACAAACAACCATTGCATAAGGTTTACCACGCTTCCAGCCGTGCATAGCTTGTACCTTAAAATCTTTTTGATTTTTAGCGGTTCGGCTTAATCTAAATGCTTTTGCATCTGCTACAAAACTGTAATCTTTTGCAAATGCTTCAACATCTGCTGCATCTGCTCTCTCTTTTAATACAATGCTTTTTAAGCCTAAAGCCGAATAAGCAAATGAAAGAAGATTATCAGTGTATTTAGAATATAACTTTTCTTCACTGGTGTCGTGTCCATAACTTTCAGGAATATTCCCACATAGGCGTAAATGGTCAATCAGTGAAGTAATTCCATTTTTCTTTATTTCTACTCCAAGTTCTTTTTCTAATTTGTCTGTATCATTGACAAAATTTCCACTAAATTTTCGGATTTCTTCAATCCAGTAACTACGCCTTTTAATTGCTTCTTTAGATATAATATTTTCCATTTATTTTCAAATATTCCAATTCTACAAAAATAGCTATATATTTTGAAATTTCGGTTTTCAATGTTAAAAAGTTGAAATTTGTACTCCGGTTCGGAAGCATAACCGCAACTTATAATTATACGCAAAAGTACAACATTTTTTTATAACACATATGTTTTTCTAAAAAACATTAACATTTTTAAAAATAGAATAAAGAAAATAATAGAGACACCTTACCGGCTTGATGGCTGTTTGTTTTCTAATTTTTTAGTGTTACCTTGTCTTTAACAAGCAGTTTGAAACGTCTTCCTATTAACCTAAGTATGAAATTTGTTTTTTGTTCTTCAATAGCACTAATGTAAACCAATGAATATCAGTAGATACAATGTTGAATATAAAAAAAGCAAAAAATAATCTATAAACTTAACAATAAGATTTGAATGTTTTATTGTAAACTTTTTTAGGACGACATCAAAAGTAATTTTAACAAAATACTTTAAGTTTCGATATACAATAAAAGCAATAAGATACGTTTAAAAACAAGAAGTTTAAATAACGGATATGATTACAACAGAGCACTCGTTATGGTTTTTACCTTTATGTTTGGTTATTGGCATTGCTTATGCACTTATTTTGTATTGCAAAGCTAAAAAACCAGAGTTGTCTTTATGGGTAAAACGCATTGCTTTTGTAACGAGAGCTTTAGTAGTCTCGACTTTGACTTTTTTATTGTTAAATCCCCTTATATTGTCGGTGCATAAAGAAAGCGAAAGACCACTGCTTATTGTTGGTGTCGATAATTCTGAATCCATGCTTTATACAAAAGATTCTGCTTATTATAAAAATGATTTTCAACAACAATTACAAGCTGTTGTCGATAGGCTTAAAAAAAAGTATCGAGTAGAAACCATGCTTGTAGGCGATACTTTAAGATATGACAATCAGTTGTCTTTTAAAGATAAAGAAAGTAATTTGTCTGATTTTTTTCAGTTTATACAAGCAAAATACATTAATCAAAATATAGGAGCTGTTGTTTTTGCATCAGATGGCATATTCAATGCAGGGACAAATCCCTTTTATGTTGCCAGTGAATTGTCTTGTCCTATTTACACCATTGCTATGGGTGATACTACTATACGGAAAGATGCATTAATAGCAAAAGTTAATTATAATAAAACAGTTTTTAAAAATAATTTTTTTTCTTTAGAAATATTAGTACAAGCTAATAAATTAGCAAATACCAAAACGAAACTCATTGTTTCAGAAAAAGAAAATACTGTATTTGAAAAAGATATACTGGTAAAAACCAATGCTTTTTCGGAGTGGGTACGATTAAATTTAGAAGCAAAAGAGTCGGGAGTACACGCTTATAAAATAGAATTACTGCCTATAGATGAAGAAGTTACTGTAGAAAACAATAAAACAGAGGTGTTTATAGAAACAATTGATGAGAGGAAAAAAATAGCAATTATTTATAGTGTTCCTCATCCTGATATAAGTGCTGTTGCCCAGTCGTTGCAATACAATGACAATTATCAAGTAGAAACATTTTCGGTCGATAAGTTTAATACATCTGTCAATGATTATGATATGATAGTGTTGCATCAATTACCTTCGCGTATTCATCAGGCAAAACAATTGTTAGAATCCATACAAAAAGTGGGTATTTCAACTTTTTATATATTTGGTAAACAGACTAATTATGTTTATCTAAATGGGTTAAATTTGGGTGTACAATTGCAATTGACGAGGGAGTTGTTTAATGATGCCTATCCTTTATACAATCAAAGTTTTACTGCTTTTACTACTTCCAGTATTCTGCCTGATTTTATAAAAGAAATGCCTCCTATACCCGTTCCTTTTGCCAACTATAAATTGTCGCCTTCGGTTAATGTGTTGTTTTATCAAACAATAGGGAGTGTGCAAACAACTTATCCACTTATGTTTTATAATCAAACAGAAAATCAAAAAATAGCCGTATTTTTAGGCGAAGGTCTATGGCGATGGAGGAACTACAACTATATGTTGGAACAAAATCATGAAATTTTTAATGAAATACTATCAAAAACGGTTCAGTTCTTATTGGTCAAAGAAGATAAAAGCCTTTTTCGTGTAACAACCAATACAATTTTTAACGAAAACGAAGCTGTTATTTTTAATGCCGAATTGTACAATCAAAATTATGAATTAATCAACGAACCAGCAATAAGTCTTCAGATTAAAAGCAAAGAAAATGCATTTGCATATACATTTTCGCGTACTTTTTCTTCTTATCATTTAGATGCAGGACGGCTTCCTGTGGGTGCTTATCAATGGCATGCTGTTGTAGAATATGGAAATCAAAAATATAGTAAATCAGGATATTTTAATATTAAAAAGCTGAATATCGAAGCTGCAAATTTAGTCGCCGACCACCAGTTAATGAAAAATATTGCCAATATCAATCATGGCAAAATGTACACTCCCTATCAGTTAGAAAATATAGAAAAAGATATAAAAAATAATAAAGAAATAGTGAGTGTTGCACGTTTCATTAAAAAACAAAATTCGTTGCTTAATAGCTTTTTAATACTTTCAATATTATTGTTGCTACTCAGTGTAGAATGGTTTTTTAGGAAGTGGAGCGGTGGCTATTAATAATTTTATTATTAAGGAATGTTATTTTTCGCTAAATAGTGCGATTAAAATTTGTATTTTTGTATTATCAAAAAAACAATAAAAAATCAATTGTAATGCACATAACAATAGCAGGGAATATAGGTTCAGGTAAAACAACATTGACGAAATTATTAGCAAAACATTTCAATTGGATAGCACAATACGAAGATGTAGATACCAATCCGTATTTAGCAAGTTTTTATGAAGACATGCAACGCTGGTCATTTAACTTGCAAGTGTTTTTTCTTAATACTCGTTTTCAACACATTGTAGATATAAGAAATAAAAGAAGAAAAACAGTTATTCAAGACCGCTCCATTTATGAAGATGCTTATATTTTTGCTCCCAATCTTCATGATATGGGTTTGATGGCGAATCGTGATTATAATAATTATATAACACTTTTTGAGCTTATTAATTCATTAATACAACCTCCCGACCTTTTGATTTATTTAAAAGCAGATGTTCCTACTTTGGTTTCGCAAATACAAAAAAGAGGGCGTCCTTATGAAGATATGATACGTTTAGATTATCTTAAAAACCTGAATGACCGTTATAATAAATGGGCAGAAACCTATGAGCAAGGAAAAATGCTGACAATAGATGTAGACCAGCTTAATTTTTCTGAAAACAAAGATGACCTTGGTGTTGTGATAGATAAAGTAAATGCAAATTTATTTGGTTTATTTAAAGAAGAAGAAAAAACAGTTAAAAATAAACGATAATAATGAAGTTTTTAGCTATTATTCCAGCAAGATATCACTCTACACGCTTTCAAGGCAAGCCTCTGCATATTATTGGAGATAAACCAATGATACAGCGTGTGTATGAACAAGCCTCTAAGGTAAGAGCTTTTTCTGAAATAATAGTAGCTACCGATGATGACCGTATTTTTCGTTGCGTTAATGATTTTGGAGGAAAAGCCATTATGACTACTTCTTTGCATCGTTCGGGAACAGATAGATGCGCTGAAGCCTATAGTTATTTACTCGATAAATATCCAGCAAGAGACACAATTGTTGTTAATATACAAGGAGATGAGCCTTTTATTGATCCACAACAAATAGAAGAACTGTTGTTGAGTTTTAACGATTCGGCAACGCAAATAGCGACACTTGTTCAAAAAATACACGATACAACTTTATTGACAAATCCTAATGTGGTGAAAGTAGCAATGTCATTATCAAAAAAAGCCTTGTATTTTAGTCGTTTACCTATACCTTATAGTTCAAACAAAACGGATTTACGTCATGATTTTTATAAACATATAGGATTATATGCGTATAAAGGAGATGTGCTTTTGGCGATTGTAAAATTATCACCCTCATCATTAGAAATAGCAGAAGATTTAGAACAATTGCGGTGGTTAGAAAATGATTATATAATAAAAACATATATTACGAATTATGAATCTACAATATCCATTGATACAATTGAAGATGCAGAAAAAGCGAAAGAATACCTTAAACAATTAAAAACATAACAATGAACTTGATAATAAAAAACTATTTGATTAAAAATAAAAAATTAACAATCGGAGGATTGGGAGTTTTTGAAGTCTTATATCAACCAGCAGAAATACATCCTATATTACATACATTTACTCCATCGGGCGAATATGTACTATTTGAAAAAAATGAAAAAGTATCTTCTGACGATTTTATCGCTTTTATAACCAATAATAGCAAAATATCTAAAGAAGAAGCAAGCCAAAAAATAAATGATTGGTTATCGCAACTTAAAGAATCATTAAAAAAAGAAAAACAATATTGTTTAGGTAGTTTAGGAAATTTCACATTCGATGCTGTAGGAAATTTAACTTTTCACCCGAGTTTAGATTATGACATATCGCCTTCTTCTTACGGATTAGAAAATTTCACGTTGATGCCCGATTCTATCAATAAAAAAACACAACTTGAAAATAACGAAATGCCAGTAAAATTGCCAATAAATAAAAATAAAAGAAAGAAAAAAGCCAATGTTTTTTATGCTTTTACAATTGGGTTTTTATTACTTATTATTGCATTTGGTGTTTACGTGTTGGTCTGTCCTGCCGATTTTATTAAAATTAAAAATAAAATGATAGCTGAAATGAATTTATTGTTTTATAAATCTGATGATATTCAATTTTCAGCAACAGCTTTAAGTGATAGCAATAACATAAAAGAGCAGGTGATAACAACCGAAAGGACAACTGTTGTTATTTCAGACACATCAACTTATACCGAAAGTATTTTAATAGAAAATGATAGCTATACAGAAACGCAAGACTATGAAGCAAAAGAAGGTGCTTATATTGTTATAGGCAGTTTTAAGCAAGAAGAAAATGCAATTGCATTTTTACAACAAAAACAAACCATATATCATAATGTTGTTTCGTTGGGTCAAGGAAAAACTTCTCATATGTGGCTGATAGCAATAGGTCCTTATGAAATGAAAGAAGCACAACAATATTTAAAAGAAAATAATATAAATGGTTGGATATTAAAAAAATAAATCATATCATAGCCAGATGAATAATATCATAACACTTACAACAGATTGGGGATTTGCAGATAATTATACTGCTATTTTCAAAGCTCATTTGTTTAAAGAAGTTCCAAATGCGCATATAGTTGATATTTCTCATGGAGTAGAAGCCTTTAATATAGAGATGGGCGCTTATTTGTTAACAGCTACTTTCCCGTTTTTTAATAAAGAAACAATACATGTCTTTTGTGTAGATTTTCTAAATGATAGTCAATTAGCTGAAATGCGTATCAATAAAAATCTTTCTAAAGAAGCATTTTCTTTTAATCATTATCTTGCTGTTAAATACAAAGGTCATTATTTCCTTGCTCGCAACAATGGCTTTTTTTCGCTTTTATGTGAGGATTTATCAGAAATAGAAGAAGTTGTAAAATTAGAAAAGTCAAAAGATTTGTTACATATAAAAACATTCGACCATCTTTCTTTTTTATTACAACCTGCCATTGCTTTGTCAAAAGCAACAGCATTAAAAGAAATAGGAAAACCTTATGAGTTGGAAAAAATAGAAACATTGAAAACGATAAAACCTTTGACTAAACAATCGAAAGAAAGAGGAAATACGATTGAATTTGGAGTAAAATATATTGATAATTACGGAAATATAGTTACCAATTTACACAAAGAAGTATTTGACAAAATAGCTAAAGATAAAAAAAATATTTGGATTTATTATAAAGGATTTGGCGATAATATTAAAGTGCGATTTGTAAATGCCTATAGCGACGTAAACAAGTCAAATACGGTATTGGCTCTTTTTAACATATCGGGATATTTAGAAATAGCTACTAATTTTTTTAAAATTTCCACTATTTTACCAAACAACAATTATTACGAACACCGATTTACATTGGGATTTGAAGATGATAATGAAAAAATAAAAATATAAAATAATAATATTATGATAGATAAAAATAAACTTAAAGATTTGTTTTTAAGGTATATAGCTATAGATACGCAATCAAATCCAGATTCGAAAACCTATCCAAGTACAGCAAAACAAAAAACCTTGTCTTTATTGCTTGTCGAAGAGTTAAAAGCTATGGGAATAAGCAATGCGGTATTAGACGAACATGGTTATGTGATGGCAAGCATACCTGCTAATACAACAAAACCAATTCCTACTGTTGGATTTATAGCACATGTCGATACCGCTCCCGATGCAGACGGGGCGTGTTTGCACCCACAAATTGTAGAAAATTATGATGGGAAAGATATCGTCTTAAATGCTTCGAAAAATATTATGTTGCGTCCTGCTATTTTTCCCGAATTATTAGATTATAAAGGAAAAACTATTATTTGCACCGATGGTTCAACCTTGTTAGGAGCCGACGATAAAGCAGGAATAGCCGAAATAATGACAGCAATGAAATACATTATGCAACATCCCGAAATAGAGCATGGAAAAATAGCCATAGGATTCACTCCCGACGAAGAAATAGGATGCGGAGTAGATTATTTTGATGTTAAAAAATTTGGTGCCAACTATGCTTATACCATTGATGGAGGAAAAATAGGAGAGTTAGAATATGAAAATTTTAATGCCGCAGAAGCTAAAATAACAATACATGGTAGAAATTTACACCCAGGATATTCTAAAAATAAAATGATCAATTCGCAATTAATAGCTATGGAACTTCACTCTTTGCTTCCTTGTGATCAAAGACCTGAATACACAGAAAATTACGAAGGATTTTTCTTGTTGATAAAATTTTCAGGAACTATCGAAGAGACTGCTATTCAATATATTATTAGAGACCATGATAGAGAAAAGTTTGAAAATAAAAAACAACTCATTAATCATATTTGTCAGTTTTTAAATAAAAAATATGGCGAAAATACAATAGAATGTGTTGTCAAAGATCAATACTATAATATGAGAGAAAAAATAGAAGAAGTTATGTTTGTTGTTGATATTGCTAAAAAAGCGATGATAGCTTCTGATGTTGAGCCTTTAATAGTTCCTATTCGTGGAGGTACAGACGGCGCAAGACTTTCTTATATGGGTTTGCCTTGTCCTAATATCTTTGCAGGTGGACATAATTTTCATGGCAAAAATGAATATGTCGTTTTAGAATCTATGGTAAAAGCTACAGAAGTAATTATTAATATAATTAAAGAATATGCGCGTTTGGAAAAATAAAAATAAATTATTTAGAATAGTTTTATTATCAAATGTTTATATGTAAAAATAAGCGTATCGTTTTTTTTGTAAATAAAATAAACTTCATATAGAGAAATTTAATATCTTTGTTTTATCATTAGAAACAAATCAAAAAGTTTATAAAATATGTTAAAGCATTGATAAACAGCTTTGTATTATAAATATGAATGAAATGAAAAAAGTATGTATTTTAGGTGCAGGAATGGTGTCCATGCCAATTATTAGATTTTTATTAGAGAAAAAATACGAACTTATTATTGCGAGTAATGACTTGTCAAGGGTAGAAAAAGAAGTTCGTAATTACACCAATGCCCATTTAATAACTTTCGATATCAACGATGAAGCACATTTGGTCGAATTAGTAAAAACAAATGACATTATTGTCAGTCTATTACCTTATGTGTTTCACACTGCTGTAGCTAAAAAATGTATCGCTTATAAAAAAAATATGCTAACGGCTTCTTATATCTCTCCCGAAATGCAAGATTTAGATAAAGAAGCAAAAGAAAATGGCATACTTATATTGAATGAATTAGGTTTAGACCCTGGTATTGACCATATGTCGGCAATGCGTATTATTGACCATGTTCATGCGAAAGATGGAAAAATAGAAGAATTTTATTCATTGTGTGGAGCATTAATCGCTCCAGAAAGTTCGCATGATAATCCTTTGCGATATAAATTCTCTTGGAGTCCCAAAGGAGTAGTATTAGCATCTAATAACAGTGCTGTATATAAAAAACAAGATAAAATAATAACAACTTCTACAGAGAATCTTTTTAAAGATACATTTACCATCGATTTTCCCTCATTAGAAACTTTAGATGTTTATCCCAATCGCGATTCATTATCATATATCGATATCTATAATATTCCTGAAACAAAAACTATGTTCAGAGGTACATTAAGATACAAAGGATGGTGCGAAAGTCTTGATGCTTTAAAGCAATTAAATTTAACCCTTCCTGTCAAAGAAGATATGACAGGCTTAAGCTATCGTCAATACCTTGCCTCTAAAATAAACGCTTCAAAAACAGACGATTTAAAACAAAAACTTGCTCATTATCTTAATTTAGATACTAATGCAAGGGCTATAAAAGCAATAGAATATTTAGGATTTTTATCTAATGAGTCAATGAATCGCACAATAGATTCTGCCTACGAAATTACTTCCGATGCAATGATAGAACGTATGATGCAAGCCCCACACGAAAGAGATATGACTGTAATGCAACATAATTTTATTGCAACATATCCTAATGGAAAATCAGAAATGATAGTATCACGTTTGTTGGATTATGGCATTCCTAATGGCGATACTTCAATAGCTAGAACAGTATCGTTACCCTTAGCCATTGCAGTTGATATGTTAGCCAACAATCAATTACAATTAAAAGGTGTGTACCGTCCTATATTACCAGAAATTTACAATACGATATTAGATAATCTGTTAACCTTAGGTATTCAAATGGAAGAAATTTTTGGATTGGATACAAAAGATATGATAGATAGGTAAAACTTTTTAAATAAACTAAAGAGGATATGTTATCACAAAAGCAAGAATTAAGATTAACTCAGAAATTATCTCCAAGACAAATTTTATTAATGAAACTATTGCAAATACCAACAGTTTCGTTAGAACAACGAATAAAACAGGAATTAGAAGATAATCCCGCATTAGAAATTGAAGAGATGGATGATGCTTCTAATCAAGAAATAAATGATAATGTAGAGGAATATGGTAGCGAAGATAGTCCTGTAAGTGAAGGAGATGAAGCATTATACGATACCGTACGCGATTTAGATGAATATTTTTACGAAGACGAATACGAGGGAATGCTGGGCTACAGAGGCAATGTAGGGAAGGGCGATACTGACGATAATATGAAAGAAATTCCATATGCTTTTGGTGAAAGCTTTCAAGAGAGTTTGTTGTATCAAATCGGGATGTATCATTTGTCGCCTGAAGATGTAAAAATTGCCGAATATATTATAGGCAATATTGATGAAACAGGATATTTACAACGTACAGCTAAAGAGATGGTTAATGAATTGCTTTTTAATTTGCAAATTGTAACCACACAAGAAAAAATACAAGAAATTATCAATAATGTTATTCATTCTTTAGACCCTCCGGGAGTAGGGGCTTTGACTTTGCAAGAGTGCCTTCTTCTACAACTAAAACGTATGAAAGATACGCCTACAGTTGTGATTAGTAGGAAAATAATTAAAAATTATTTCAATGAATTTACCAAAAAACATTACGATAAAATCATACAACGCTTACGTTGTACACAAGAAGAATTAGATGAAGCATTAGCAGTATTATTAAAATTAGACCCCAAACCGGGCGTTACTTCTAATGATATTCAGCGAGGAGCAGCTTATATAGCTCCCGATTTTGTTGTATATATTAATGAAAAAGATGGCTCTTTAAATTTAACTCTTCCTAATTATAATATCCCAGAATTAAAAGTAAGAAAAGCTTATGCGGGATTGTATAATGAAATAAAAGACAAAAAAACAATGACTCAAGAAGAAAAAAGAGCAGCTTTAGATTTTGTAAAACAAAAAGTTATTTCTGCTGAATGGTTTATTGATTCTATCTCTCAACGCGAAGCAACGCTATACCGTGCAATGAAAACCATTATGGACTATCAAATAGATTTTTTTAAAACAGGCGATGAAGTTAATATTAAACCCATGATATTGAAAGATATAGCAGATAAGATTGAAATGGATATTTCGACAATATCGCGAGTGGTAAATAGCAAATATGTTTTAACTGCTTATGGTTTATATCCTTTGAAATTTTTCTTTTCCGAATCGATGCAAACTAATGATGGCGCTGAGGTCTCTTCGCGAGAAATAAAAAAAATACTAACAGATGCTATCAATAATGAAGATAAATTAAAACCGTATACCGATGAAATGTTGTGTAAAATATTGAATGAAAAAGGATATAATATAGCCCGAAGAACTGTTGCTAAATACCGAGAACAATTGGGAATTCCAGTTGCTAGAATGAGAAAGTAAATTTTATTTTACCCAATTCTTTTCAATCAAATAATGTGCTATTTGAATAGCATTGGCAGCTGCTCCTTTTCGTAAATTATCGGCTACTATCCAAATATTTAAACTATTTTCTCTCGAAAAATCACGACGAATACGCCCAACAAATACTTCGTTTTTCCCTTCTGCATATAAAGGCATAGGGTATTGGTTTGCATATGGATTGTCGATAATGCTAACGCCTGGCATTTTTTCTAAAGCATCGTAAATATCAGTCAAATTAAAATATTTTTCAAACTCAATATTCACCGACTCACAATGCCCTCCTTTAATAGGCACACGTACAACAGTTGCAGTCAATTCTATAGTGTCGTCTGACAGTATTTTGCGTGTTTCGTTGAGTAATTTCATTTCTTCTGAAGTGTAACCATTTTCTTCAAAAACTCCTCCATGAGGTAAAACATTTAAATCGATAGGGTAGGGATATACTTTATCATAATTTATTTGTTTGCGTTCATGCATTAATTGTTCTACTGCTCTCATGCCTGTTCCAGTTACCGATTGATAAGTTGAAACCACCACACGTTTGATAGTAAATAATTGATGTAAAGGATGTAATGCCATTACAAGTTGAATAGTCGAACAGTTAGGATTAGCAATAATTTTATTAGAAGATTTTAAGAGAGAAGCGTTTATTTCGGGAACTATTAATGGAATGTCAGCATGCATGCGCCATGCCGATGAATTATCAATAACATATGTGCCTTTTTTAGCAAATAAAGGGGCATAGCTTAACGATATACTGCTGCCAGCAGAGAAAATGGCAATAGAAGGATTTGCCGCTAATGCTTCTTCTATAGATATAATGTTGTATGAACGATTGTTGAAAACGATGTTTTTACCTACCGAACGTGCTGAAGCTACTGGAAGTAAAGAACAATTGGTCATGTTGTATTCTTCTAATACTTTTAATATAACACCTCCTACTAAACCTGTAACACCAATTATTGCTATTTTCATATGTTATTTTTTTGCAAAAATATATAAAAAATTAAAAAAACACTTCACTTCCTGCAAATCTTAATTTAACTTGTTGTTCTTGTAGCTTTAAGTCTTTATTATTAATAGTTGAACTAACAATGCTTTTATTGTAATCACTTACATCTTTGGAGTTTAGAAAATCGGAAATTTCCATCCATTTTGCTTCTATTATTTCCAATGTGTCATTGATTTTAATAGTGTGTGATAATGCTTGAGCAGTGCATACTATATGCAGACTAGCTTCTCCAAACTGACCGTGTTGAAAATGACCAATAGCAACAATAGAAGATAATTCGATGGGGATTCCTGTTTCTTCATGTACTTCTCTTTTAATAGCATTTTTTAATGATTCTTTTTTTTCAATATGCCCACCTGGCAGTTTGTAAAAACTTGAAATTCTATCCTTTATCACTAAAAGTTGTGATTTGTTAAACACAATAGCTCCAACACCTACAATGTAATTTTTACTAGTAGGAACAGTAGCATAGGTTGCTATTTTTTTTATCAACATAATGTTATTTTCGTCACAATGATGAAATTCAAAATTGAGATGGGTAAGTATTGGAATAAAATCAGATTTTTCGATAGGAATTTTAATCCAAATTAAATTTTTATTATTTAAAGATGCGATAAGCTGTTTTATGCTTTTTTGGAAATCTTCTTTATTGTTGGGAAGTGTGGAATTGTCAATGATTACTCCATTGTATTGGTCGTTTATTATTTTTAGCATATCCTTTTTCTCATTAAAACTTAAATAGTAACGTTAGAAATTCATTAGATAGTATTACTGAAATTAATAAATTAACATTATTGCTTCTGACTTTTACCCTTTAATCTTAGTGCAGAGTTAATTCCTTTATAATCAATATTTGGTTATTCCAAATTACGCATTAGGATTTTTTTTAATTAAAATTTTTTCTAATGCGAAATATGAGTTAAGTAGGGGCGAGGTTTTTTGAAAACAACAAATAGATTTATAATAATACAAACATCAGGAAATAACAAAGAAATATCGGCAAAAATTAAGTTTTGTCGGTTAATAATTGTTTTTTTTATTATTTTTGCGGTATGCGGAAATAGCTCAGCTGGTAGAGCATTGGCTTCCCAAGCCAAGGGTCGCGGGTTCGAATCCCGTTTTCCGCTCAAATTGAAACCCAGCGTATTACTACGAATATATTAATCCTTACATATCGTTTTATATTATGAAAATACATTTTATCCCTTTTATTTTTCTTATTGCATTAAGTGCATGTTCTCCAAAAAAAAATCAAATAGAAATAAAAAAAAGCATTGATACCATGACTATAGAAGCAACCATAACAGCTATTCTTAAACAGACAAGTTTGAGTAAAGAGTTAGTCGTCAAAGGCGTAGAACAGACTGCCAATTTGTGGCAAAAAGAAGATGGTGCAGAAAAAGACTTTCAATCTTTTTGCATGACTTATTTTTGTAAAGATAAAGAAGAAAAAGAAAAATTGTTTCAACGTATTTGTTCTCATTTCGAAACAATTTTTGGCCATAATAATCGCATCAGCATTGAGTTGCTACGTCCTTTGCATGTAGTTGGTTATGAAAAAATGAATATCGACGAATTGTTTGGAGCTTATGATGGCTTAGCTCATTTTAATGAAGATATGTTTATCAATAAAATAGCTTTTATTATCGCTTTAAATTTTCCTTTTTATTCTTTGAAAGAAAAAGCATATTTTTCTGAAAAATGGACAGACAACGAATGGGGCTATGCTCGTTTGGGAGATATCTTTACAGCTCGTATCCCCGCAATTTATCTTCAAGGAATTAACAATGCTACAGCTGCTTCAGATAATTATATTGCTAACTATAATATTTATATGGGACTACTGATTGATAATCAAAAGAAATTTTTGTTCCCAAAAGAAATGATTTTAATTACTCATTGGGGCTTACGCGATGAGTTGAAGTCGAATTATGCTGATAAAAATCAAGGGTTGAAAAAACAAAAAATGATTTATGAAGTAATGAAACACATTGTTTATCAAACTATACCAAAAGAAGTAATCAATAAAGAAGATTGTACATGGAATCCATTTTTAAATAAAATATATAAAAACAATAAAGAACAAAAAATAAATCCAGAAGAAAACATCCGTTACCAATATTTATTGGATAATTTTAAAGCTATGAAAAAAGCAGACCCATATTATCCTTATTTTCAAACTTATATTTCTCGTAAGTTTGATGAAGAATTTGAAATATCTCAAAAAGAAGTCGAAACTTTGTTTAAAGACTTAGTTGCTTCGCCACAAGTTAAAGCAGTGGCAGCATTGGTTCAACAACGATTGGGGCGTGAGCTACAGCCTTACGACATTTGGTACGACGGTTTTAAAAATCGTAGTGCTATTCATCCTGTTGAATTAGACAAAAAAGTAATGTCTAAATATCCGACTAAAGAAGCTTTTGTTGCTGATTTGCCACAGATGCTGATAAAAATGGGATTTTCACAAGAAAAAGCGCAGTTTATTTGCCAACATGTCGATGTAGATGCTTCTGTGGGAGCCGGGCATGCGTGGGAATCTAAAATGAAAAGTGATAAAGCCATGCTACGTACACGCATTGGAGAAAAAGGAATGGATTATAAAGGATATAATATTGGAATACATGAATTTGGACATAATGTGGAACAAACTATTTCTTTACACAATGTTCCCAATTATTTTTTGTCTGGAGTGCCAAATACGGCTTTTACAGAAGCATTGGCATTTGTATTTCAACAACGTGATTTAGAACTATTAGGTATGGGTAAGAGAGACGATAATGAACATTATTTGAATACACTTGATATATTTTGGGGTTGTTACGAAATCATGGGAGTATCGTTAGTCGATATGAAAGTATGGCAATGGATGTATGAGCATCCCGATGCCACAGCAGAAGAATTGAAAATTAATGTTATTGCTATTGCAAAAGAAGTTTGGAATACTTATTATGCACCTGTTTTCGGACAAAAAGATGAACCTATTCTTGCCATTTATTCTCATATGATAGATGCACCTTTGTATTTATCGGCTTATCCAATAGGGCATCTTATTCAATTCCAATTGGAAGAGTATTTTAAAGGCAAAATTATAGGCAAAGAAGTAGAACGCATTTTTGCCATGGGCAAATTAATCCCTCAGACATGGATGCAAAGAGCCGTAGGAAGTAAACTTTCTGTTGAACCGATTTTAAAAGCCACTTCTGAAGCAGTAGAAAAGATGAATCGTTGATTGATAGATGTTTATTTAATGTTGAATTGTAGTTGTAGATAGTTTTCTTAAGTAAAAATATGCTTAATCAGCTTTCTTTCTTTATATTTATGGCAAACAAAAGAGCTTGCAATAACAGTAAATTAATAAAAAAACTAAAAAATATAATAAAAATGCGATTGTTATGTGTTTTTTTACTACTTTTGCAAAAGGTAAACATTATTATTTATTAACTTAATAAGGATATTATGAAAAAACTTAATTTAATTATCAGCGGATTTTTATTGTTATTATTTGTTTCGTGTAGTGAATACGGCAGTGTTGGAGGGTATGTAACTTTAGACGACGAAGGTGTTTCGGGAGTAGAAGTAGAAATATTTTATGAAGGCGAGTCTTCGACTTTACATACAACGTATTCTGGTGCCGATGGCTATTATGAGTTTTCAGATTTAGCTACGGGAGTATCTTATGATATTTCAGCGTTTTATGAAGATGAAGACCAAGAATATTCAGCTTTTAAAACATTTACATTGGCTGCAAATGAAGACAAAGACTTAAATCTTGAGCTTGAATAAGCACTGAGTTTTTTGTATAAAATAAAAGAAGGCTGTCTAAAAAAAAAGACAGCCTCTTTTTTTTAAAAAACAGCAATATATCCAAAACTAAGTACGCCTGTTTTGAAGCGGATAGGATTGTCCATTTGCCTTCCTAAAGCATAATTTATGGAGAAAATACCAACTTTGCTATCAAAAGCAGTTCCCAACCCAAATCCGAAAGGAAAGTCATGCAAATAAGCACCTTCGTATTTTTTTTCGTACCATCCGGCATCAAGAAAAACGTTGATGAATGAGTTTTTAGTAAAGAGAAAACGAATTTCTGTTGTGAGCAGAGCATAGGAAGATGCGTAAATAGATTGTTCGATAAAACCGCGTAAAGTATTCAATCCTCCAATACGAAATAATTCATTTTCAAATAAATTTTTTCCATGCATATAAGCACCTTCTAAACGATTCAGCCATGTCCAACGCTTTTTTATAGGAAGATAAAAAGAGACGCTTCCCATGCTTTTGACGTGAAAGGTGTTTTGTGCGATATTTGTATATAACTCTTTTGGTATGTTATTGTTGACGATGATATTACGTCTCCCGATGGCAACAGAAGAAAGCAATGAATAGCCTCTGCGAGGATTAAAAATATAATCTAATTTACGGTATAAAAATTCTAATCCATAGAGATGTAAATCGAAATCTATCTGTTCGGGGAGTGCAATGGCATATTGCAAATGTTGAGTGGCAATTAGGCGGGCGTTGTTGTAGCGGTAGTAAAAGGCGAGGTAATTGCTCCCTTTAAAATAATATTGCAAAGCCGGAGAAAAATTAATATACAAATAACTCGTATCTTTTTTTTGTAAGTGAAAATCGAAATTTAACCCAAATTGAGTGCGGAATAAATAAGGAAAAGTAAGTGCTATATTTAAGTCTTGCGATAATTTGTCGGGATTTTTCCATTGCAAGGAAATACTTTCTCCTAAAGTCATAGTGTTGTTTAATAGCAGGTTGAGATTTCCAGTAATCAGCGTTTTCCCTGATTTGTCGTTAACGGGTATTATTCCTATAAAACCATCAAATTGATTGGTATTTTTTTTGTCAAGGTAAAGGTATAAAGCGGCTTTGTCTTTTCCAAAAGAAAAACTTGCAGGATGTGTTTCTACAACATAGGGTAATTCTTGAATTAAATCGGGGATTTGTCTTGCTGTTTTTTCTTCATAATCTTTTCCTGCTTTGATATTGAAAAAGCTATAGAGAAAATTTTTAGAGAGTTTAGCATTCCCTTTTATAATAATACTATCCCATACAATATGGTTGTTTTGTTCTACATTTAAAATGGCATTTATATGCGAGGAATCTTCTTCTACATAAGAAATTGTAACAGCAGAAAACGGATAGCCATTGTTTTCTAAGTGCTGAATAATATTTTCGGCATATTTTAATACATTTTGTATGTTAAGTGGTGTTGCTGGTTGTTTTAGTCCGTTTATACTGTTTTTATCAAGCCCTTCTATTGTTATATTGTTGATAATAAAAGGATTTCCGAAAAATAAATAAGCTGTGTAAGTAAATGAATCACGCATAAGGGTATCAATAGAAAACGCAGTGTAATAATGTTGAAAAAAAAAATCACGCATTTTGCTTAAATCTTTTTCAATTGCATTTACTGATGAATAGTTTTTTTTTATTTTTATTTTTGATAATAAATTTTTTACTTCGGTAGTAGGACTATCGTATTGTAATATTAATTTATATTGAGCAAAGCTAGAAATGGAGTATATTGATAGTAAAAGAAAAAGAAGATATTTTTTCATTTAAGAACATATAAGTATGTAATTTAGTAACGAAGAAGAAAAAAAAAACGTATATTCGCCATCTTTTCTTCTTTGCTTGCGTTTTATTCTATATTATGTATTAAAAAAAAACAATTATAAGAACTTGATATATATGTCAAAAGCTCGATGTTTTTCTAATGCGTAGTCTTAAAATTTCAAATTATCTTTGTAACAGAGAATAATTAATACAGATTTTAGGCTTATTAAATTTACTACTTCTTATTGCTATTCGTTTTTTTAAGTATGTATTATTAAGTCTCATAGCAAAATTTTTATTGAATGCGTTCTCGTTTGTAATTTTATCGGATTGGTATCCAAAAAAAATGTATTTTTGCACGCAGTGTTTGCATTTTTGCCCCTATAGTTCAACGGATAGAACGAAAGTTTCCTAAACTTTAAATCCAAG
>CAZSTX010000038.1:0-21291 GCA_964610025.1 uncultured Lentimicrobiaceae bacterium | reverse complement strand
GTGTTTCCCGTGTGTGTGCTGTAGTTTTTCATTTTGCAAATGTATACTTTTTTTTGGTTGTTTTTTTGTTTTTATTAAGTTTTTTTTGTTTTTATTTTATTTTTTTTGATAGCGGGTTAGTATCAGTTTTATAAAATAACAAAGAGGATTCGGATAATTTTCCGAACCCTCTTTGTTGAAAAAAATATTATTGTTTATCTTTTATATTTTCGCCTGCGTCATCGATAATGAGTTTATAATACCAATCGGGATAGCGTGGTTGGTCTGGGTCAGCGGGAATAACATCATTATTGCCATTGTTTAAAAATTTGCCATTTTTTTCTTTCTTTATGTTTCCATCAATGTATTTAACAAGTAAGAAATGGTATAAATCTTTCCAGCGGTTAAAGGTAGTAGCAGCAGCAGTATTAGAAAAATTATTGATAGCATTAATGCCGGCTTCTTTATTAGTATTATATTCTTTAGAGAATTTTTCTGATTGTTGTTCAACTAATTGTATGAAATTGTTTTCTAATTCTTCTTGTATAGGCAAGATGTCGTTAATCATATCTTTATAGCGTGTATAAGCAAAATTAGATACTTGGTTAAACAACCAAAAAGAAGCAGTAGGAGAGTAGGTAATCATATTTCCATTTCCAACGGCTATATAATTAGGTATTTTAGTGATACCACAGAACATAGGCATATATACACTTGTGTAACTATCGTCAACCCCGAACCATAAAATGCCACCAATGGGAGCAGGATATTTGCCACGGCATTGAGCAATAAATGAAAATCCTGTTTGTTGGGTTGATATAGCGCGTTCGTGAATATAGTTAGTTCCTTGATAATCCCAAGTCATTGGACGCCAGCGATAGGGACATGTGAAAGGACCTGCTCCTATATCTTTTGTCATATCCATTGATGTTCCTTGAAAATGGTCACGCATCATAGCAAATACATCTTTTAGGTCTAATTTTCTATTAGGTTTAATCCATAGAGGCATACGGTTTTTTAAATTGTCGCCACGAGCATAGTCTTCATATTTAGCCATTTCTTCTGGGTTTGCTTTCATAAATCCAGCCCATACTCTTGATTCGCAAAATCGAGCTCCATGAAAATCAACTGGTGCATAGTTGTCGGAAAAACTAAAATCTTCATCTTTTCCGTCGTATAACCCAATAGCTTTTGCATAAGAAATAATATCAGGAGTATAGACTACTTCGACATTTGGGTTAAATATTTTATTGATTGATTTACTTGTAATCGATGTTTTTCCGTTTGCTAAAGGAAAAGTGGTAATGCGTGCTTGATTAGCATGCCCTGATATATAACCATCTGGCACACGTAATGCAACCCATACAGGACTTAATGTCCAAGCTTTGTTATTAACAGCATTTTTTTTATCAACAATGGGTTTTCCTTTTCCTATCATTTCTAATACCCATACTTCGTTAGCGTCAGAAATAGAAAAAGATTCGCCTCCGCTACAATAGCCGTATTCTTCTACTAATTGGCTAATTATTCTTATTGCATCACGAGCCGATTTAGCTCTTTGCAGAGTGATGTAAATTAAACTACCATAGTCGATTATTCCACGTTTGTCTTTCAAATAACTTAATCCACCATAAGTGGTTTCAGAAATAGCTACTTGGTGTTCGTTGATGTTTCCTACTACATTATAGGTTACAGTTTCTTGTTTGATTTGTCCTAATTTTCTGCCACTATCCCATTCGTAAATATCTAACATTGAGCCTGCTGGATGAGTGCCTGCTTTCCAATGGTACAATTCTCCATATAATGTGTGAGAGTCAGCAGCATAAGAAATGAAAGTTGAACCATCTTTAGATGCTCCTTTTGTTACTAAAAAGTTAGTACATGCACTCAACTTGTTTTGTGTAAAAATAAAAAAACAAGCCGATGCGATTAGAAAAATTTTCTTCATGTGTATGTATTTAATTGATTAATAAATAAAATTATTTTCTTATTTTGAAAAGCAAATATATAAAAAATATTTCATTGTTTTGTCTTAATTACTGAATTAGTGAATTTAAAAGCTGGAATAGTTTTTTTCTTATTTTTATTTATTAGCTTTTTTTAAACATAGTGCAAGACTTTCTTTCCAATGAGGAATCAGGATATTAAATTCTTTTTTTATTTTACTTTTATTTAATACACTGTAAAATGGACGCTGGGCTGGTGTTGGAAAATCTTTACTTTCGATAGGAGTGATAGTAGTTTGCGAGTTAGTGAGATGTAATATTTCGTAAGCAAAATCATACCATGATGCTACTCCTTCGTTGGAGTAATGGTATATTTCGACCGATTGTATTAAATGTTGATTGTTTCCTATTGTTAAAATAGCTTCGGCTAAATCGGCGGCATAAGTGGGCGTGCCTATTTGATCAAAAACTACTTTTATGTTTGAATGTTCTTTGCTTAAACGCAATATGGTTTTCATAAAATTATTACCATAAGAAGAATATAGCCATGATGTTCGGATAATGGCTGCCCGTGTAAGTTCTTTTTGTAAAATCAATTCTCCATCTAATTTTGTTTGTCCGTATACAGAGAGAGGATGTGTTGTATGATTTTCATTATATGGGCGGTAATTGTTTCCATCGAAAACATAATCAGTAGAAATGTGAATAGGGAAAAAATGATATTTTTTTGCTAAAAGTGCCAATGTAGCTACGGCATTTTTATTGATATTAATGGCTTTTTCTTTTTCACTTTCGGCTTTATCTACTGCTGTGTAGGCAGCAGCATTAATCACTATATCGCAAGGATTATTTTTTATAAAATTTTCAAAATCAGAGGAGTTTTCTATATTTACTTCTTCTATATCTGTAAATAAAAATTGATGATTGGAATAGTATGTTGCTTTTTCTTTTAATTCGCTTCCTAATTGTCCATTTGCTCCTAATACTATAAAAATCATATCTTTGTATTAATATAATGAAATACTTATCCCAAGATTGAGAGGATACATTTGAGGTCCTTTATCTGTTTCAAATAACTTAGTAATCATATAAGAAGCATTGAAAGCAAAATATTTCCAGCCAGTGCGAAATGTTATTTCAACAGGAACTTTTGTAGCATTAGGGATTTTTTTATCTATTAATTTTTCACTTTTGTCTAATCCGTTAATATTTCTCCCATAGTATTTTGTATGTACATCGACCATTATGCCAACTCTAATTCCTAATGCTATTTTAAATCCAGATTTATGGAAATAACGAAATTCTAAGGGGATATTAAGATTGGTAAACGAAAGTGCATTTTTATCATATTTAATAAGGGTAGTATCAATTGGTTTCATGGCAGTGGTATAGCCTGTATCAATATATGTGTAAGCATTTGAAAACAAGTTGTGATGGGTAACGCCAATTCCTACACCAAAGCTAAAAGGGCTATTTTTTTTTACTGGGAAATCGAAAATAAAAGTTGCATTTACTCCTTGGTTGATAGCACGTTGTTTGAATTTATTGTTGTTGAAATTAATCCAACGGCTTGAAAAAACATCAACAAAAATTCTATCTTTGATAATAAGGTCGGCGTAATTAAAATTATTAATAGCTTTTTTTGATGTTGTATCAGTAGTTATTGCTTTGGATAAGAAAGGGGTAATTGCTAAAATGGTTATAACCAATATTTTTTTCATATATTTACAGAAGCTATTCAGTGTGAATTATTTTAATGTGCAAAAGTACTGTTTTTATGTTTACAAACGTTAATAAACAAGAATTATTTTATAAAAACCACTAATTTATTTACTCTAAAAAAATGGGGTACAATATTACATTAAGGATTAAGTGTTTGAAAAAGATGTTGTTTAGATAATTTATTATATAATAAAAAAATGTAATTTTGCTTTTCTTAATATTAAACGTGATATGGCATGAAAATACCTACAATAGAACAAATTCGCGAGGCAGATACCTATACTATTCAGCATGAACCTATTGCTTCAATTGATTTAATGGAAAGAGCTGCAAGGCTTGTTTACAATAAAATAGTTAATATCTTTGATAAACAGGCAAATATAGTGTTGTTATGCGGAATGGGAAATAATGGAGGCGATGGATTAGCTGTTGCTCGTATGTTATTAGAAAACAATTATCAATGTCGTGTTGTTATTGTTAAGCACAGGCATACTTATTCGCAAGATTGTGCTATTAATCTTGGACGTTTGCAAAAAAAATATGCTCATCTTATAAAAACGATAGAGCATACAGAAGATATTCCTTCTTTAAATGATGATGTGATTATAGATGCCATATTGGGAAGTGGTTTAAGTAAGATAGTGTCTGATAATTTGTTAATTAGTTTATTTAAACGCATTAATCAATCATCGGCTTTTGTTTTTTCTATTGACATTCCTTCGGGTTTATTTGCGGATAAACCTATTGATTTAGCGTCTTATATGGTGAAAGCTGACTTTGTTTTTAGTTTTCAATTTCCGAAATTATCATTTTTATTTCCTGAATATTATCCTTTTGTAGGAGAGTGGGAGATAGGCGATATAAATTTGCATCCTTCATTTATCAATGCGATAGAAACACCTTTTTATTTATTAGAAGCAAAAGACATACAAGCATTTATTCATCCAAGAGGTAAATTTTCGCATAAAGGAACTTATGGACGTGCATTGTTAATTGCTGGAAGTAAGTGCATGATGGGAGCTGCTGTTTTGGCTGCAAAAGCTTGTTTACGTGCTGGTGCTGGCATAGTAGAAGTACATATCCCAAAAATAGGTTATCATATTTTACAATCTTTTGTGCCAGAAGCGATATGTTCTATTGATAATCATGAAGAGTATATTACACATATTCCGTTTGAAACATTTATTAATATTAATGCCATAGCCATTGGTTCTGGTATAGGCAAAGCTCCTGAAACAGTTAATGGATTAAAAAATATTATTTATAACACTTCAATTCCTATTGTTTTTGATGCTGATGCTATTAATATTATGGCAGAAAATAAAACATATCTAGAATTTATACCTGCTAATAGTATTTTCACTCCTCATTTAAAAGAATTTGAGCGTTTGGTAGGTAAAGCAAATAATTCTTACGAGCGTTTGCAATTACAAAGAGAGTTTTCGAATAAATATCAATGTATTGTTGTGTTAAAAGGAGCGCATACAAGTGTTAGTTTGCCAAATGGAAATGTATTTTTTAATACTACAGGCAATCCAGGTATGGCAACGGCTGGCAGTGGAGATGTGTTGACAGGTATTATATTAGGCTTGTTATCTCAAAAATATACGCCTATTGAAGCAGCACTTATTGGTGTTTATTTACATGGTAGAGCAGGCGATATAGCATTAGAGAAAGAAAGTAACGAAAGCTTAATTGCATCTGATATCATTGCACATTTAGGAAAAGCATGGAAGTTTGAATAGTAATAATAAATGATATAAAATCTCCGATTTATTTTTCTGTTTCTTCGTTAAATTCTTCTACAAACTTCTGAATATTTTCGTGATGAAGAAGCGATATGCTTTTTTTGACATGGGCTATTTTTTTAATAATCATGCGTTCAAAAAAAGTCATATCTTCGATAATAAACTCTCCTCCAAGATAATATTTGGCAATTGAGTGGTTGATGAGTTCTTGCGAATAAGCAGTTTTCATTTTCTCTATATGCTTATCTTCACCAGGGTCCATTCCGCATATAAATAAACCTATTTTTTTTGTTTTAAGAATTTTTAAATTTTTCTTAGCAAATTTTTTTGTTTTTCTAATAGGTCTTCCTGCGTATATAGATGTGCCTAAAATTATTGCATCATAACTATTGAGATTATTGCACTTTTCTTTTATTAGATTGATAAGGGTTATATTTTCTCTTCCCAATTTTTCGGCAAGCATTAATGCCACTTTAGCAGTAGTTCCGTGTTTTGAACTGAAAATAATAGCTGTTTTCATATTTCCTCATTTTATTTTAATAAATATAAGAGGATGCAACAATACATCCTCTTATCTGGATTTTAATTATTTTTGAGTAGCAAAATTTCTACCTGCTTCTAAGCAAGCAATATTTATATCTACTACATCTTGTCCTTTACGAATAAAAGTGTCTTTTATCGTTTGTTGAATATCTTCAATTTTTAATTGTAAAAAAGGTGAAGCAGCCCCGAGAATAATCATGTTAGACGAACGAGCAGAACCTAAGTTTTTAGCAATTTCGTCGGCATCAATAGCAATTTTATTTTTTAATTTACTGATACGTTCTAATAAGGCATCTTTTTCGGGATAATTAGGAATGTTAATGAAAGGATTTGTGTTAGTAACTACCCATCCATCAGGTTTTAACATAGGTAAATAGCGTAACGATTCCATGGGTTCAACAGAGATAATAATATCTGCTTTTCCTAAGGGAATGAGGTCGGCGGCAATTTCTTTGTCTGATAGGCGTAAGTGTGATTGCACATCTCCACCTCTTTGACTCATGCCATGTACTTCTGCTTGTTTTAAATGCAACCCTTGTTTTACGGCTGTATTGCCAATAATAGTGGCAATAGATAATATTCCTTGTCCACCCACACCTGCTAATATTATATTTATATTCATTATTTTAAAATTTTACGATTAATATTTTTTTATCTTTGAGCTCTCAATCTGCGTTTCAAAGTCTGTACG
Organism: uncultured Lentimicrobiaceae bacterium; assembly: GCA_964610025.1. Lineage (GTDB taxonomy): Bacteria > Bacteroidota > Bacteroidia > Bacteroidales > WCHB1-69 > UBA5266. The sequence continues at coordinate 14,662 of CAZSTX010000038.1, read as the reverse complement.
CATTCACGTTCAGGTATAATTACTGAAATTCCTTGATATTTTAACTCTTTTTTTATTATTTCAACATTTTTTTGATGCTCTTTTGGCAATGGTTTAATCACATGAATATGTTCTTTTTCTATACCTAATCCTAAACAAATATTTTCAATTCTTCCGTAGGCATGCGATTTTTGTCCGCCAGTCATAGCGGTTGTTGAATTATCGAGTATGAAAACGGTAATAGGTGTGTTTTCTATAACGCAATCAAATAAAGAGGAAATTCCTGAATGACAGAATGTAGAATCTCCAATTACAGCTACTGCTTGATTTAATCCAGCATCAGAAGCGCCCTTTGCCATAGTAATAGATGCTCCCATATCGACGCAAGAAAAAATAGCATTGTATGGAGGTAATGCTCCTAAAGTGTAACAGCCTATATCGGCAAATACTCTTCCTTTTCCGTAAGGTTCAATAGCTTCATTTAATGCTTTATAGGTGTCGATATGAGGACAACCCAAGCATAAAGCAGGTGGGCGAGGCATTACGATATCTGGAATGGCTTCGCCTTGTGTATCAGGCAAACCCAATGCTTTTGCTATATGGTTGGCATTTAATTCTCCTACTCGTGGTAAAGTGCCATCTAAACGTCCTTTGATTTTGAGGCAACGATTTAGCAATCCACGCAATTGTTCTTCTATCAAAGGATAACCTTCTTCCATCAATATTAGAGAATCACATTCGTCTGCTAATTTGTTGATATAGTTAAGGGGTAGGGGATATTGTGTTATTTTAACTATAGGATAAGGGCATTTTGTGTCTTGATAGTTTTCCATTAGGTAGTTAAAAGCGATACCTGAGGTAATAATGCCCATTGTTTTATCTTTTCCTTCAATATATAGATTGAAAGTAGATTTTTCGATATCTTTTCTTATAATTTCTTGTTTATCAAGTAATTCGTTGTATTGTTTACGAGCAATAGCGGGCAGTAAAATAAATTGTTTTGGATTTTCGGGTAATTTTAATTCGTTTTGTTTTCTTTTATAATGACATTTTACGCCAGCACGCGAATGAGCTAAGCGTGTAGTGATGCGTAATAATACTGGTATTTTATGTTTTTCCGAAAAGTCAAAAGCTGCTACGGTCATGTCATAAGCTTCTTGTTGATTGGACGGTTCGAATATAGGAATAAAAGCAAATTGTCCGTAATATCTTGAGTCTTGTTCGTTTTGCGACGAGTGCATGCTTGGGTCATCAGCAGCAACTACTACAAGTGCTCCATTAGCACTAGTGATGGCAACATTCATAAAAGCATCGGCAGCAACATTTAATCCGACATGTTTCATACATACAATGGCACGTTTGCCAGCGTATGACATTCCTATTCCAGCTTCTAAGGCTGTTTTTTCATTGACAGACCATTGTCGATGCACATTATCTTCGGCTGCTTGTTTAGATGCTTGTATGTACTCCATAATTTCGGTAGATGGAGTTCCTGGATATGCATAGATGCCTGATATACCTGAATCTAATGCAGCTTGTGCAATGGCTTCATCTCCTAATAATAATTTTTGCATAATATTTATATATTTTATTCTTAAATATTTAATTGATTTTCTTGTGTTATTATTTTGAAAAAATTAATAATTAATTTCGTTTATTATTTTTTCATTTTCATCGTAAAATTTCCATTTTCCGCTTTTTATTCCATTTTTATAGTATCCTATATAACGTATTTTTCCATTAGGATACCAAACTGTATATTTTCCTTCTTCTTTTCCATTTACATAAGTTCCTTCGCTGTTTTTTTTACCATCATTAAACCAAGAAGTCCACTTTCCATTCCTTTCTTGGCTTTCACTATAAGTTCCTTCTATAAATTTTTTTTCGTTTTCATAGTACATTGTTTTTTTATAAATTTGCTTTTTTCCCTCTTTTGTTGTGATGTATTCTGTGGTTTCTTTGGGGTTCCCGTTTGCCCAAGTTTCATCGACAACAATTTCTTTGTTTGAGTGAGCGCAAGTTGTAAATAAAAGAATAAGAATATGAAAAGTGAAAAGATGGACTATTTTCATGTTTATTGATTTATTTAGATGTTTTTCGATAAGTATCGTTTAGTTCTTTGATTACGTCATCTGTTATATCATAAATTTTATTAGCATATAAAATAGCTGAGCCTGTAGAGGTAGCTAAAACATAATCTGCTTTGTATTTGTTATTGTTGACTCTATTTGCGGCGTTAATGATTGAGTCGGTGATTTCTTTATGTACCGATTCTTCTTTCATTGCAAGTGTGTAGCTGTATTGCTCTTGTAAAGATTGAAAATTAGCAGCTTCTTGTTGAAGTTGGTTTTCTGCATTTTGAATTTGAGTTTGAGTCAAAACATTGTTTTTGATATTTATTTGAAAATTTTTATATTTTTCTTCAAGAGCTGATTTTTTGGAAGTTAATTCTTGTTGATATTTGCTGGCTTCTGTTTCCAAATCGGTTTTGAGTAATTGAGCAAGTGTAAAATGTGCAATAATAGAGTCGTTGTTTATGGTTAGCATAATAGTATTGCTACTTTTAGCGATAATATTGCTCAGTTTATCTACATCTTTTTTGTTTGTAGTAAAATGAAGAAAGTACAATATAATAACAGATGTAATAAGTATAATATATAGCAATGTTTTCAATAAACATTGTGGGTTGATTTTACATTTTACAGTTGAAGGCGGGAGAATGTCATTGTTTTCTTGAATTTCAGCAAAATGATTCTCATTTATTTTATTCTCATTGTTTTCTATAGTATTTTCTAATTCAATATTATTTTCGTCCATTTTGTTTTTATATTTAATTGCCTATATCAGATAAAAATTTAATTCTCATTATTCGTATTTTTTCTAATGTATATTCATCTTCGCCTAGTTCTTTTAGTGCATTATCGAGTGAATCTACTTCAGTGTTCATAAGATAATCAATTATTTCTTCTTGATGATAAATGTCGATAGTTTCGTCAATATAATAGTTTATATCTAACTTAGTTCCTGACATAACAATGCTTTCTATTTCAGTTAATAGTTCGTCTTTGGTGATATTTTTGGCAATAGCAATATCTTCGAAACTAATTTTAGCATCAATGTTTTGAATAATATATACTTTTAATCCAGATTTATTGATAACAGATTTAACCACAAGATCTTGAGGTCGTTCTATTTCGTTGTCATCGATATATTTTTTTATTAAATCAATAAATGGCTGTCCGTATTTTTGAGCTTTTCCTATACCAACTCCTGTTATTTGTGTCATTTCATTCATATTAGTAGGATATTGCACGCACATATCTTCTAATGAAATGTCTTGAAAAATGACATAGGGTGGGAGATTTTCTTTTTTAGCAATGTTTTTTAAAAGGTCTTTCAACATTTTATAAAGTGCTTTGTCGATTACTCCTTCTTTTTGTATAGGAATGGCAGTATCAATTTCTTGATCTTCGTCATCATCTTCTTTTTCGTCTGTTTTAATTATTTGTATTGAATAAGGTTTTTTAAGAAACTTTTCACCTGCAGGAGTTATCTTAATAATGCCGTAATTTTCAATATCTTTTATTAATAATTTTTCTAGTAAAACTTGCCGTATCAAGTATGCCCAGAATTTTTCACTTTTATCTTGACCTTCTCCGAAACACTTTAACTGATTGTGTTTGAATTTTTTTATATCAGGTGATAAATTTCCGATAATTACATTAATAATGTATTTATCTTTAAACTGTTGTTTCAATTCTTGAATTGCTGACAGTAAAATTTGAACGTATTCTTTTCCTTCCATTTTTAGTTTAGGGTGTAAACAGTTGTCGCAACAACTGCAATTTTCGTTTTCATATGTTTCTCCAAAATAAAACAACAAGTGTTTTCTTCGGCAAATATTTGTTTCTGCATAAGCTGTTGTTTCTGCTAATAGTTGTCTTGATATTTCTTGTTCTGAAAAAGGTTTGTTTCTCATTAATTTTTCTAAGTGCAAAATGTCATCATATGAATAGAAAGCGACACAAGTAGCTTCTCCTCCGTCTCGTCCAGCTCGTCCTGTTTCTTGATAATAGCCTTCTAAACTTTTTGGCATATTATAATGTATGATATAACGTACATTTGGTTTATCAATTCCCATGCCAAAAGCTATTGTTGCAACAATAACATTTACGTCTTCCATCAAAAATTTATCTTGGTTTTCGGAACGTTTATTTTTATCTAAACCAGCATGGTAGGGTAATGCTTTGATTTTATTAACAGTAAGTTTTTCACAAAATTCTTCAACTTTTTTTCTGCTTAGACAATAAATAATGCCCGAATCTTCAGGATGGTTATGAATGAATTTAATAATTTCTTTATCAATATCTTTTGTTTTTTCTCTAATTTCGTAATAGATATTTGGGCGGTTAAAAGAAGATATAAACGGATCGACATCTAACATTTTAAGATTTTTTTGTATGTCATGACGTACTTTTGGAGTTGCCGTCGCTGTTAGAGTCATGATAGGTATTTTTTTTTCTATCATATCTACCATGGTTTTAATTTCTCGATATTCTGGACGAAAATCATGCCCCCATTCTGAAATACAATGTGCTTCGTCAATAGCAAAAAATGAAATTTTTATGTTTTTTAGCATTAATCTGTTTTCTTCTTTTGCTAAAAATTCGGGAGAAACATATAAGAGTTTAGTTTTTCCACTAAAAAGGTCTTTTTTTACTTTATCTTGCTCGCTTTTACTTAAAGATGAATTGTAAACATGTGCTATGCTTTTGTTTAAACTAAAATTACGTAAGGAATCGACTTGATTTTTCATTAAAGCAATTAAAGGCGATACGATAATAGCGGTGCCTTCCATTAGAATCCCTGGAAGTTGGTAGCACATTGATTTTCCGCCACCTGTAGGCATAATTACCAAGATATCTTTCCCTTTTAAGATAGAATGTATAACTTCTTCTTGGTTTTCTTTAAATCGGTCGTAACCGAAAATTTCTTTAAGATGTTGATGCAGCTCTTTTGATGATATTTCTAACATAATTCTTAATAAGGAATCTTGATATTTTGATGCAAAGATATAAAAAAAACAATAAAGAAATATTTATTTTATCATTTTTAAAAAAAATATATATAATGTTTTTTTTTATAGTAGAATTCGAAAAAAATGCCTATTTTTGTAAATTATCATTTTAAAAAAGAAAGTATTTATGTTTCATTGGATTAAAAATTTTTTTATCGATTTTTTTTACTCTCTAAGTTTTAATCAATTTTATGCAAAAACAATAACGCTACTGATAATAATAAGTGGATTGTTATTGTTTGGGCTTATTTTATATTATATTTTGCGATTTTTTATGTTGCAAATTGTGCGTATTAATATAGATAAATCGGAATGGAAGCGAGCTTTGTATGAAGCAAAATTTTTTAATCAGGTATCCATTTTCTTACCAGCTATTTTTATAAAAAAAATAATAGGAGAGTTTTTTATTCTCGGCAGTTCTTCCGAATTGTTTTTAACGGCACTTATTAATATATACATTATTATTAATTGCACTTTGATTATAATGTGTTTTTTGAATGCTGTAACTACTGTTTTATTGCAACGTGATAGCACAAAAGATAAGCCTATCAAAAGTTACGTGCAAATTATATCTATTGTTTTTTGGATAATTTCTCTTATATTAATTGTTGCTATTATTATCAATAAATCGCCTGTCGGGCTTTTGGCTGGATTAGGAGCGTTTTCAGCTGTTTTGTTGTTGATTTTTCAAGATACCATTACAGGCTTTGTCAATAGTATTCAACTATCTTCTAACGATATTATTCGTAATGGCGATTGGATTACTATTGATAGTTTTAAAGTAAGTGGGACGGTAGAAGAAGTTAATTTAGTTTCGGTTAAAATAAGAAATTTTGATAATACCATTTCGACTATACCTGTTAAGAATTTGTTAAACAATTCAGTGCAAAATTGGCGAGGAATGCAAGAAAAGGAAATGAGAAGAATTATGCGTTCTATTAATATTGACGTTACAACGATTAAACAATGTAACGCCGAAATGCTTGAAAAATTTAAACAAATTGATTTATTAAAAGCATATATAGAAGAGAAAGAAAAAGAAATAGCAATTGAAAATCAGTCGAAAAATGCTATTTTATATGGACCTAATGGAAGACATCTTACAAATATAGGAGTTTTGCGTATTTATATACAAGAATATTTAAAATCGAACAAATGGCTTAATAAAGATGCTATGATTATGGTACGTCAATTGCCTCCTAATGAATACGGTTTGCCTCTTGAAATTTATTGTTTTGCTGCTACTATTGATTGGCTTGAATACGAAAATATTCAATCAGACATTTTTGACCATATATTGTCAATATTAAATTATTTTGAAGTGCGTGCTTTTCAAAGAGACAATCCAAAAAAATAATATTTAAAACAATTTAAAATATATTATTACTAAATCAGTTAATATAATAAAAATATATGGTTTATGCAAAAAATAATTGATAAATTGGTGGATAAAAGACTTCTGTTGAAAGAAGAATTTATTGCATTAATAAAAAATAGAAATGTTAAATTAACCGAATATTTATTTTCTAAAGCACGTCAAGTAAGAGAAAAAAATTATGGAAAAGATGTGTATATTAGAGGTCTCATCGAACTGTCGAACTACTGTAAAAACGATTGTTATTATTGTGGCATTCGTAGAAGCAATACGAATGTTAGCAGGTATAGATTAAGTAAAGAAACAATACTTGAATGTTGTGAAAGAGGGCATAAATTGGGTTTTCGTACTTTTGTGCTACAAGGAGGGGAAGATGTTTACTATGACGATATAATGGTTGATATTATAGCTACTATAAAAAAAACATATCCAGATACTGCCATCACTTTATCTTTAGGAGAAAAAAGTAAAGAAACATATTTAGCGTATTTTCAAGCAGGAGCCGATAGGTATTTATTGCGTCATGAAACTGCTAATGAGACACATTATGGATTATTGCATCCTCAGAAAATGAAGAGTAAAGAAAGAAAAAGATGTTTGTATGATTTGAAAGAGATAGGCTATCAAGTAGGGACAGGTTTTATGGTGGGTTCGCCTTATCAAACTATCGAAAATTTAGCTGAAGATTTATTGTTTATTGCTGATTTACAGCCTCAAATGATAGGAATAGGTCCTTTTATATCCCACCATGAAACTCCTTTTTCTGACAAAAAAAATGGCACTATGGAATTGACGCTTTATATGTTAGCTATATTAAGAATTATGTTACCTGGTTCATTACTACCTTCTACAACAGCATTAGGAAGCATTAACGATGATGGAAGAGTACATGGCATTATGGCAGGTGCTAATGTGGTAATGCCCAATTTATCTCCCTTAGAAGTAAGAGAAAAATACATGATTTATGATAATAAAATTTCAACGGGTGTAGAAGCGGCAGAATACCTCGATTTACTTAAAGAACAAATGAAGAAAATTGGTTATGAAGTAGTGGTAACACGTGGAGATTTTAAACCTCCTGTTGATTAAATGTATTTTACGCTTGCTGTTTTGACGCTTATTTATTCTAAAAATCCCTTGAAAATAAAACAAGTAGGACCTTCTAAATAAATATCTTTAAAATAATTGTTTTCTTTTTGAAAACTAACGTTAAATTCACCCCCTAATGTTTTTATATGCACTTTGTTTGTTGAATGTTGCAGAGAATAGGCGATAGAGGCGGCTGTTACTCCAGTTCCACACGAAAGGGTTTCATCTTCTACTCCTCGTTCAAAGGTACGAACAAAAAGATAATTGCTGTTGATTTCTACAAAATTAACATTTGTTCCTTTTGGGAAGTATTGATGGTGTCGTATACGTTTCCCTTCAGAAATAATAGCTATATTTTTTATGTTTTCAACAAATTTAACGACATGTGGAGAGCCTGTATCAAGGAAATAACCATCTTCAAAACTTAAAATATCTTCCACATTTTTCATTTGTAGAGAAACAGTAGCAATATTTTCTTTTTCAGAAATGATTTTTCCATAATGCAAGCCGTCTATTCCTATGAAAATAGTTTCATTATCAATAATTTTTATTTTTTTTGCAAAAGAAATTGCACATCTTCCTCCATTGCCGCACATAGTGCCTTCGTTACCGTCAGCATTGAAATAACGCATTTCGAAATCACACTTTGGTTGATGGCTAGAATGTAGTAAAATTAATCCATCGGCACCAATACCTAAACGGCGATGACATAATTTGTTAATGTAAATTGGAGTTGTATCAAATTTCTTATTAGGATCGTGTATTAGAATAAAATCATTGCCTGCACCATGGTATTTGTAAAAGTCTAACATATTGATTTAAATACTCATTTTTAACATATTTATTTCTTCTTGTTTTAAAAAACGCCAATGTCCACGTGGGAGGTCTTTTTTGGTAAGATTAGCATAAGTTACACGGTCGAGTTTTTCTATATTATAGCCTAAATGTTCAAATATTCGTCTTACAATTCTATTTTTTCCAGAATGTAAAGTTATGCCTATTTCTTTTTTATTTTCTCCTACATACATAATTTCATCGGGAGTAATCACTCCATCAGAGAGTTTAATGCCGTTAGCTATTTTTTCAAAATCAACTAATTCAAGGTTTCTATCCAACTCTACATGGTATATTTTTCGTATGCCATAGCGTGGGTGTGTTAGTTTTTTTGCCATTTCGCCATCGTTAGTAAAAAGCAACAAACCTGTAGTGTTTCGGTCTAAACGTCCTACAGGATAAATTCTTTCAGGGCAAGCATCTTTAATTAGCATCATTACATGTTTTCTATCGTGTTCATCTTCGGTAGTAGTAATGTAATCTTTTGGTTTGTTGAGTAAAAGATATACAGGTTTTTCTCTTTGAAGTATTTTGTCTTCATAACGCACTTCGTCAGTAGGCATTACTTTAGTGCCTAATTCAATAACAATAATGCCATTGACAGTAACAGCACCTGCTTGAATTAACGTGTCGGCTTCTCGTCGAGAACAAATACCGGCGTTAGCAATGTATTTATTGAGTCGTATGGGTCCTCTTTCTTCACTCCAATTGAGTGAAAGTATTTTAGGTCTGCGGGCACTAACACGTCCTTCTTTGCGTCTCATGTGAACTATCTCTGAAAGTATTTCTGATTCGGCTGTAATATTGCGTTTTTTAGTTTTGGGAGATGTAGCTTCTGTGTTTTTTAATTTTATAGAATATTTTTTTTCAAACGCTTCTTTATCATTTCTTTTGTTAAAACGAAGTGATTTATCAGATGCGTTTCGATGAGATTTTTTTTCTTCTTTTTTATTTTTATTAGAAGGAGAATAATCTTTTTTATATTCTTTTTTTGAACTTTTTTTCTCTGATTTTTTATCAAAAAAATCTTTACGAGCTTTGCGTTTATCCGTATTGCTATCTGAAATAGCTTTTTTTAACGGATTATTTTCTCGTTTATAGGTAGATTTCTTTTTTTTATTATCTGTTGATTTTTCTTCTTCTTTCTTTTTTTTTATATAAACCACGTTGTATTAGAATTATGTGATTGGAATTTTATTTATTTCTATTCTTAATGTATCTATTGCAAATTGATAATAGATATATTAAAATTTTGCAAAAGTACTTATTTTTCATATATCTTTTTTAGATAAGAAAGATAAAAATGATAATAAAAAAAAACTTTATTTGATTATTTTAAATAAAATTGTATTTTTGCAAAAAACATCAGCAGTGAAATTAGATGCTACTGCTTGTTGTTTTTTAAATAATTATAAAGCATCTATATCTAAAAAAAATAAAGTTATGATATTTGAATTGCCAAAATTACCTTACGCACCTAATGCATTAGAGCCAGTTATAAGCCAAAAAACTATTGAGTTTCATTATGGAAAACACCATCAGGCTTATGTTACTAATTTAAATAATTTAATCAAAGGAACGGTTTTAGAAACTAAAGATTTAGAATATATTGTTAAAAATTCAGATGGGGGCATTTTTAACAATGCTGCGCAAGTATGGAATCATACTTTCTATTTTTATCAATTTACACCTAATGGGAAAAGCACTCCTTCTAATGCTTTACTAAAAGCAATTGAAAAAAAATGGAATACTATAGAAGAGTTTAAAAAAGAATTTAATACAGCAGCAACTACTCTTTTTGGTTCCGGATGGGCTTGGTTAGTAGTCGATAAAGGAGGTAATTTAGAAATAATAAAAGAAAGTAATGCCGGAACACCTTTAACGAAAGGATTAAAACCTATACTTACTTTTGATGTTTGGGAACACGCATATTATATTGATTATCAAAACCGAAGACCAGACCATTTACATGCTTTATGGAATATTATTAATTGGGACGAAATTAATCAACGTTTTGATAAATAATTGAATATATTTTCAATTAAGATTATTGCTATTCTTTTTTACAATTTTTATTTATAAAAAGCTGTGTTAGATATTTACTTTGCTATTCCAGTATTAGACGAAAATGAGTATTTGTTTAAAACATTAGATTGTATTGCAGCGCAAAACTGTAGTAACAATATATATGTGTATATATGTATTAATCAACCTGATTCTTGGTGGTATAATGAGAAAATTGCTATCTGCCATCGCAATCAAGAATTGTTGTCTTTGCTACAAAAAGGATATAAAAATTTAAACATAAACATTATAGATAAAACAACTAAAGGAAAAGGATGGATAGATAAAAAAGGTGGGGTAGGAGTCGCACGTAAGACTGTAGTAGATAGTATATTAGAAAAAGCATTAGATACTGATATCTTAATTAATATGGATGCTGATACAACTTTTGACACTAATTTTGTAACAGCAATTGTTAATACTTTTCAAACTTACACAAAAATAGAAGCCTTAAATATTCCTTATTATCATAATTTGACAGGAAACGATGAGCAAGATAGGGCAATGTTGCGTTATGAATTGTATTTAAGAAATCATATGCTTAATATGCTACGTATTAATAGCCCTTATGCTTTTACTGCTTTTGGGTCGGCGATAGCTTGTTTTATAAAAAGTTATAAAGCAGTGGACGGTTTTGACTCTCAAACTGCCGGAGAAGATTTTTATTTTTTACAAAAAATTGTTAAATACGGAAAATTAAAACTATATACTCCAGCAACAGTTTATCCGTCTGCACGTTGTTCAAACAGAGTAACTTTTGGAACAGGTACAGCAATAGCAGATTTTCGTGCTAATAATTATTCGCGTTATCCTATTTATCATTATAAAATATTTGATTCTATAGCTAAAACATATGAATTGATTGACAATATTTTTGAAAAAGATGTAGATAGTATATTGATTTCTTTTTTGATGAAATATTATCAAGAAGAAGATTTATGGAGTAAATTACGCAATAATTTTAAAACTCCAGCAAGTTTTAAAAAAGCCTTTCATCATAAAATTGATGGCTTACGTTTATTTCAATTTTTACGTTATATGCAAGCTGAATTAAATGAAAATGATAATATTTGCTTAAAAGAATTTGTAAATGTATTTTATCCTAATTTATCTATCGTAGACGAAAACTTTTCGATTGATAATAGTCCTATTGAAACCATTAATGAATTAAGAGATTCGTTTGTATTGGTCGAAAACTCAATGCGAATAGAGCAAGATATACAAAATTTAACCGAAAAAAAATAGCGATTTTGCATTGTGAATGAAACCCTAAAATATATTAATAAGGCATTAGTTATACTATTTTTATGTTTGTTTCATATAGTAGTATACGCTCAAAACTATAATGAAAATGATACCGCTAATGTGCCAATGGGTGATAAATCAGCAAAAAATTATGTACCTATCTACTTCTATTATTTCAATAATTATTCTCCCGAAATACTTACTTATTTACCCGTTGATACTTCTATAAATAATATTCAGCGTACAGAAAAATTATCGGCTTCACGTCATCTTTATGCGCATACAGGAATGATAGGGAAGGCAAATTTTCCTATGGATTTTACTTTTCAACGAAAACATGGATTTTCTTATAAAACAATGCCTTATACAGAATATCATCGTAGTTTTGAAACTTGGAAATGGCATTATACACCAGAATCTTATACACGTATAAACTATGAGTGGACATCAGGAAAAGAAAATATGTTTGATATCGTACATGCACAAACCATAAAAAATATAGAATTAGAAATGGGTTTAATATCTATTATTACTCCACCCGAAGGTATTTATGTTCGGCAATCAGTGCGAGATGTCAATGTAGGAACTAAACTATCTTACCATACACCTAAAAAACGCTATGGATTTGTTTTTTCATATATTTATAATTTATTTCGATTACATGAGAGTGGCGGAATTTACAACGATTCATTGTTTCAGGCGGGCTTACCACCTCGAAGTATAGCAGTTAAATTTTCAGATGCGAGTAGCGACTACCAAGATCATGATTTGTTTTTTAGACATTATGTTAGCTTGTCAAAAACAAAATTAGATAGTAATAAAAAAAACAAAAACAATGGCTATTTTTTACACGATATAGAATTTGCAAAAATGAAATCTTTGTATAGAGATAATAGGTTGAATTTTAACGATTATACTGTAATAAATTATGATTCATTGACTACTTTCGACTCTGTTAATTCTTATCAATTGAAAAATAGCTTAATGTGGACAAATTATTTGCAGAATGATAGTCTGCTTATGATGAAACACCATTTTCTGCATCTAACGCTTGGGCTAAACCACACCTATATAGAAGTGGGAGATAGTTCTGCTAATTTTTATAATATTCAAATTACTCCTTTTGTAAATTTACATCTGAAATTGTTTGACCATTTAGCTATTAAAACAAATCTATTATACACTTTAACTGGCTATAATTCAAATGATATTACTTCAAAATCAGAAATAATATGGCATTTTAAAAATAAAAATCATTTTCTTGCATTTAATACATCTTTCTATCGTTTTCAACCCGATTATTTTTACTCTTATTATTATGCTAATACTTTTTCTTGGGAAATTGATTCTTTTAAAAAACAGCAATTATTTAAAATAGGACTTGAATGGCAATATGAAAATTATAATATTGCTATTAATTATTATAATTTAAAAAAATGGATAATAATTGGAAATGATTTAAATCCTAATCAGTTAATCAATCCAGTTACTATTATTCAAATGGCGACTTACATTCCTTTTCGATATAAAGGATTTGGCTTCGATGCTACTATTTATCTACAATATTGTGATAATAAATATATCAATATGCCATGGTTTACAACAAGAGAAAGTGTTTTTTATGGATTTCCGATGTTTAAAAAAGCATTGTTTATGCAATTAGGGTTTGAAATGTTGTACAATACCCCTTATTTTGCTAATGCCTACAATCCAATTATGCAACAATTTTATTTTCAAGATATCAAGAAAATAGGGAACTATTTTTATTTTGATTTTTTTGCAAATATTAAAATACAACGTTTTTATTTTCATTTTGTATTAGGAAATTTTTTAGAGAGTGTTTTTCCAAAGTCGTATTATTTATTACCCCATTATCCTGCAAAAGGCTTGCATTTTAAACTGGGAGTATCGTGGCGATTTCACGATTAAATTAGATACATCTTTCTCTTTTTTATGCCAAAAATGAGGTGTAAAAAAACTGTAAAATGAATAAACTTAAATTTATTATTTTTAATTCAATGTAATATAGATAGTTAAATTGAAAATAAAAAAATAAAAAAAAGTTGTTTTATATAAAAAAATATTATATATTTGTGGGCACGTTTAGCAATATATTTCATCAGATGAAAAAACACCAAAGAATATTTTTTTTACTACCATTTTCTATAAAAAAAACACTTCTAATTTCACTTAAAGTGTTGAAGCATAGCGTGTTACCCCCCCCGCAAATCGTTAATTATCAGAGCATTACATCTTATTCCCTATTGTACTCCTTTAAAAAGAGACAGTGTATCTTTTTATTTGCAGGAAGAGAATATTTCTAATTATAAATTAATCCTAAAAAAATAATTATATGAAAATTAAAAAAACTTTATTATTAACAATTAAAATTATAAAAAAATGAAGAAATTTGTATTATTTTTAAATTTTGTAGTTCTTGTTTGTGTACTTCAAGCACAGCATACAACTATAGTCAACGAACAGTTTATGTCCATTCCTAGCACTTGGACAGTTAATCCAACAGGCAGTTGGGTTGTTGATAACAGCTTGTCGGTAAGTATCCCAAATTCAGTATTAGGATTTATACCAAATGCTGCTGGCGATTCAATAGAATTAATTACTCCTTGGTATGATTTTACTACTTATGGGTATGCTTTTCTGCAGTTTAGTCATATTTGTAAAGTAACGGCGAATGACATTTGTAATATTAAATATCAAGAGATGGGAATGCCTGGGTGGAAAACCATTCCTTTGTCTTGTTATTTAGGTAGTGATGCCAATGCTTATCGCAATAATCAGTTCTCGCATGAAAGCTATAGTGCATGGATGCCGGGAGATTCTTTAGCAAGTCCCTCTAATGCTTGGTGGAAAGAAGAGAATTTTGACATTTCGAATGAAGTTTCTTTTGCTCAAGTGCGTTTTAAATTTATTATTAAAAAAGGCATTGTACCGGCAACCCAGTTTGCTTATGGTTGGGCGATTGATAATTTTAAAATAAC
>CAZSTX010000037.1:0-21363 GCA_964610025.1 uncultured Lentimicrobiaceae bacterium | reverse complement strand
CTATTACCAATTTCTGAATGTGAATACAAAATACGATTCCAACTATAATTGTACACCGTATTTAATGGGCTTCGATAAGTAGTATTAGTACCAGTGCCGATTACTACTTGTGTTTGCGCTTGCACTAATGGCAATGCCAATATTGTTAAAAATATTGTTGCAGTTAAAATTCTAAATAATTTTTTCATCTTTATACTGTATTTATATTATTATTTTTATTTTTTATTATTTCTGAATTGCTATTTTTTTCACTAAAATTCGTCCTTTATATTCCATACTATAGTAGTAAATACCATTAGATAAATTTTCGGTCGTTAGATTTAGTTCTTGTTCGCCCGATAATGACTCTAGTTTATTTATATAAAGAACTTGTCCACTAATCGTTGTTAATTTAAAAATGATTTCTCCAGCTTCTGGAATTTGATAAGGTATGGTAACAAACGATTGAGCCGGATTGGGTTTATTTTGTCCAAGATAATATGCTGTGTTACTTATATTTTCTATACCTACATCTGCTTTTACACATGAATGAGTAGTAACTCCATATGCTTCTGCAAAAATATAAGATGTTAATTTATAAGTAGCTCCTTCTGCAAGATTAGGCACCTGATAAGGTTTAGTAAATCTATAATTAGTAATACCTGTATCTAAATAAAGTGCAGTATCTTTTAATGTGGCAACATTCCCTTGATTATCATCTATGATTAAATACACCTCTTCATACATCAGATAATTTTCACTTGCATTATGTAAAACTATCGTAGCATATTTATAGGTATTTATTAAATCACAGTTTACAGTATCTGGTTCTAAAATAGCCATCACTTTAACAGAAGGTTCAACAATACAACAATTAATTGTCTTTTTGTTATTATTAATATTAATGTCACATGTTAATTCAGCAGTTACTGATAAATCATAAGTAGAAGTAGCGGGAACTATATAAGGGCTAATAAAAGTATAAGAAGAGCTTTGTCCCGGATTTAAGGTAATTGCTGCTGTTTCGATTAAATCATTTGCATCATCTATTTGAAGTCGCAAAGGAATATTATGTACTTTTATATTACCTTCATTTTTAATGTAAATTGTTATATAATCTGAAGTGCCTGCAATTTTACAGCCTTTATCAACGATAGAATCTACACTTACATCTGGATTGATAGTGATACTTTTCGCTGAAAGTGTATCATTAAGCGGATTCTTATCTATGCTATTAATATAAGCTATAAAATTATAAGTGCCTCCTAAAGAATAATCAAAATTATTTTCTACAATAACAGTATGATTACTATTAGCTAACATAGTACCTGTTGCTATGGTTGTCGAATAAGTATTATCCACTTCTCCACTAACATCAATCACAACAGTTACAGGTGTTTCAGAAAAATCAAAATCCATATACGTATTATTAGTTAGCGTAACTGATAAAGGAATATTAGATAAATCGCAAGCTATTAAAGTTGATAAACTTTTTATATCTATATCTGTTATGGCAATCTCATGATTAGAATTGATTTTAATTCTATCAATTAACATTTCTCCTCCATCTTCGCTTATTGCTTCTAAAGCAAATATTAAACAGCTTTCACTTGCATAGTCTATTAAATCTACTATATAATTTTCCCATGTAGGTGTTGTTGCTGACGATTTATAACGATAAACTGTTTGTAAGGTAGTAAAAGTACTACCTCCGTTCTTTGAAACTTTCAATAATACTTTATCTTGAGCTGTTGGATTTTCATCATTATGAGCAAACCAAAATTCTAAAGTAGGATAAACCGATTTGCTTATATTAATAGGATAAAATGTCAAAGTAGAAGTCTCGCCTTCAGCTGAACCAATATGCAATGCTCCTGTTCCATATAATGGATTAATATTAGGAGAAGTATTTATCTCCCATGCTATAGTGCCACTTTGCGTAATTTTATAATCATTTGTTATATTGCTAAAATCATTATCATATGGGAAAGATATTATATTTACATTGTAGGTAGTGCGAAGTGTATCATCGGTATGAATAACATCATCATTACATTCATAGTAAACTTCTATATTATAAGTTCCAGGTATTGTAATATCAATAGAATCTACTAATATTTCTTTTTCTTCAACACCAATAAATCCACTATTTATCGTTTTTTGTATTTGACGATTAACTGCTCCTGTAATATTAATGTAAAAAGTAATAGGATCAGTAAAGAAATAAACCATTTTTGTCCCTACATTTTCTAATCTAACTTTTAATGCAGTTTTTTCAGGGAAACATGCTTGGCTAACAATATTAATAGGAGAAACTATTGATTTAGCAACTATATTTCCACCTAAATAATAACCGTAGGCATTACGTTTTAGTGTATCATCATTATTAATAGGGTCTAACTGACCATTAGGGTTGCTTACCCAAATTTCAAACTTATCAATTACTTTAAATGTAGGACTATATGTACCTATTGTTATTGTATCTATAAAGTCTTCGGCAAGATTTCCAGTCCATTGATAAGATGTTTGAACTATGCCATTATTACTCCATTCTATATTACAAGAAGTTAAATTTTTAATTCCTTTGTTTTTAATAACAACAGTAATAGGTACTAACTGAAAGCATTGTGCTGTATCAGTAGGACTTATAATTTCAATTAATGCTACTGAATTACTATCATTAATAACGCTATTTCGCTTGGTATAAAACCAATCTGCAATACTAAATGTTGTTCCTACACTATCAACCAAGGTAATAGAATAATCGACATGAGTACCATAAGGTTGTTTGGGAATTATAGCCTTATACAAAGAATCGGACACAACAGTAGTCATTGGGATAGTGTCGTATGTTGTTATATTATTATATGTATAGATTACATTTAACACAGGTGTTGGAAGTGGAATAGACGTAAGCGATTTTATGTGTGCTTTTATTTCAAACTCTCCTATAGAATTAACAGTATCTTTTACAAAAGGAGCTAAAAATTCAGCGGTAATGCCCGTATTTCCAAAAACTTTTAATGTCAATGTATCATCATCTTTAGTGAGGTCATCAACTCCATTTGGCATGCTAACCCATACTATAATTATATCTGTTTTATTAGGAGTAGGTATATAAGAACCCAATAAAATTGTATCTGAAAATTGTTCAAATAAATGTGGACTTCCCTTCCATACAAACTGAGGTTGAAGCTGTCCATTTACCGTCCAATTGATTAAACAAGAATCTAATTTAAGCATTCCTTTATTTGTAATAATTACGTTTACTGGTGCCAACATTTCGGCAGGAGTTTTACTGCCCGGACTAAGAATGGATGTTAGCTCTACACTATTACTATCATTAGAAACAAGTTGATAACTAAAACGTGTAAATGGTTTATACGATGATAAGGCTTGCTGAGTAAGCGAAGATAAGGAAGAACCAATACCATAAGCAGATGATGAAAAATCACTTATATAATTCCATGCAAATGTACTACCCATTATTCCAGCTTCATCTATAAAATATACAATAAGATTCTTATCTGGATGTAAAATAAATGAACGATCTAAATTGATTTTATGCCATACACCAGGTGTTGCCGACAATGACATGGCTCCACTCCACACCAATGTATACCCTTCAAGAACAGGGTCTATATAAGCAGATGTTGTTATCAGAGTATCTGATACTTCTTTAAAGTAAACCCTTTGATTAGTTCTTGTCGCACTATAAGTATAACCTGGAAAGTCAAATGATTGCCATGCTACAGAACCAATTCTAATAGAAGATGTAATATTTCCAAATTCTTGATTTTTATAAATCACACGTGAATAACTTGCTGCATAACGACAATCAAAAGGAACTACAAAAACCCCAGAGAGTGGAGGTAGTGAGGGAATAGTAGCAGAATCTAATGAATTAGTAGGACGTTTAATATAAGCAAAATTTTCTATATTTATTATATTACCCAAACTATCAACAATATCAATAGCATAAGTAATTTTAGAAGTGAAAGGACTTTGGTTTAATTTAGCTGTCCAAAGAGTGTCATTTCCTGTATTTACCATCCTAATAGTATCATAAGTAGTTACTCCGCCATATGAATACGAAACTTTTAATTTTATATTTGTATCTATTGAAACAGATGTTAACGAAATTATTTTAGCATAAACATCAAAAGGACCTGTAGAAAACACAGTATCTTGTGGTCCCGACAATTCAACAATTGCAGCAGTTTTACCAAAAACAGAGATAGACAGTGTATCATCATAATCATTATTATCTACACTACCATTGGGCATACTAACCCATGCTGTAATAACATCTTTTCTACCTGCTGATGGTGTATAATAACCAATAGTAATCGTATCGTTAAAATCTTCCGACAAATTTCCAGACCATAACTTAGTATTTTGATATACTCCATTTAACGACCAGCTCACATTGCATGAAGTAAGATGTTGAAGACCCTTGTTTTTAATAGTAACACTCACTGGTAAGTTTCCTATGTTAGGAGACACCAATACTTCCGCTGCTGGATTATCTATTGATAATAAAGCTACAGAGTTAGAATCATTAGTAGTACCTATAATAAAAAAACGTGCATTTGGACGATCATAATCTAAGCCTCCAGCATAAGGAAAAACATAATTAGGAAAGGAAGCATCAGCAAAATCAGCGGTAGCCATTGGCACACCTGTGGTTGTTGCAAAAAAAGTAGCATGCGGAAAAGCAAAAGTGCCATCATGATTTTCCCAATATACCATTAAATGTTTACCGGGCGTTAAGAAAAAAGGTGTACTTAATTGCATTTCTACCCAACCCGTTTTTGAAAGATCTAAAGTACCTGACCATACTAATGTTGCAGCATGAGCTATCGGATTTTCATAAGTTACTGAGGAAATAACAGTATCTGACACTTCTTTAAAATAACAAAATTGATTGGTAGCGTTCGGGCAAGTAGAAGCTACTTCCCATGCTAATTTTGTAATTGTTCCTCCGCCTGAAAAATCACTTAATTCAGAAGACAGGAATAACATTCGCGACCAGCTATAATCAAAATACCTAGCAACTGGAATTACTTCTTGATAAGTATTATCAGTTCCTATAGTAACATAACCTGTAGAAGTATTCGAAAATATTTTTTTAATATAAAATCCATTATTAATAGTAACAACATTACCCAAAGCATCTTTGCAAGTAATAGAATAGTTTACATTACTCCCATAAAACTGCTGTGGAATAACAGCTTCAAATAGTCCATTTCCTTTTGGTACCATTCGAATACTATCATAAGTCGTAATAGAATTATAAATACAAGCTACTTGCATATATATTGGTTGTTGTACTGGTATGATTGTACGTGAGGAAATATGAGCGATGATACTAAAAGGACCTGTATGATAAACTGTATCTAATATATTAGTAAAATAATACATATTTAATCCTGTAACTCCAAATGCATATGTGGTTAAAGTATCATCATTAGTAGTTAAATCAGCTACTCCGTTAGGATTACTAGTCCAAACAACTATTGTATCATATTTATTAAGACTTGGCGTATAATAGCCTATTGTATCTGTTGCATTGAAATCGCTTGGAATATTTCCTCGCCAAATAGTTTGTTGTTGAACTACATCATTCAACTTCCAATTAATATAACATGAATCTAAATCAACTATTCCTTTATTTTTAATGGTAACTACAACCGGCATTTGATGTCCAGGAGCCGCTACAACACTATCTTGTGGCTCATCTATTCTAAATAATGCTACACTATTTGAATCTGTAAAACTTCCAACAGGTCTCCTAATATAAAAAACTGAAAATACACTTGCATCATTCCCTACTGTATCTTTAGCATAGATCTCATAAAACACATCAGTCCCAAATACTTTTTGAGGTATTACAGCACTATAAATAGAATCGCCATCAAGCATTGTCATAATAATTGTATCATATGTAGTTACACTATTATATAGATAACGTACATTTAATTTAATAGGTTTTACAATAGGTGCTATAGTTTTAGATACTACCTTTGCCGTTACAGTAAATGAACCGGTAGTATTAACTGTACCTTCAGGATAGGGAGGAATAAACTCGACAATAGGTGGCTTGATTCCATCTAAAGAAGCTGTAATTTTAAAATTATCTATGAGCCATCCATAAGCAAAATGAGACCCAATTGCACTTCCTTTCTTAATAATAAATTTAAAGCGAACTTGCGCATAAGAAACTTCGTCTGAAATGTCAAATTTTTCTTCCTTCCACCAACTATTAGATGGTATTGCTAACGAATCGCCTGGCATCCATATAGAGTAGCTTTCATGACTAAAACGTGCATTTTTAAATGCATTAAGATCTGAGCCTTGGTAACTACTCGATGGAATAGCTTTCCAATCGGGCATTGATAATTCTTGGTATTTTATCTGACAAATATCACTCATCGTTACTTTGCAAATATGACTAAATTGCAAAAAAGCATAAGCATAATTTGTAAAATCATACCAAGGACTAATCAATTCTACTGAATCACCAACAGAGTTTGGAATCATTCCTAAAACTGAACTAGGACTGCTTACTGACAAGCTATTACTTACAACCCAGCTACTTGTCGGTCTAACTGTCCAACCTGTAGGAATAGACGTAAACTGCTCATTCACTATATTAGTATGCTGTGCTTGAAGCATATAAGCGAATATTACAAATCCTAATAATACAATAAATTTTTTCATTTTTTGAAATTTTTAATTTTAATTTTAATTTTATTTATTAATAATAAATTACTTGATTTTTTACGAAAAAAGAAAAGAAATATAAATTTATCCCATTTATTTTATTTTAAATTTAAATCAACCCTTAATAATAGTATGACAATCAATCTATTTTAAAATGTAATAAATAAAATGAATTGTCGCCACAAAGATATAATATTTTTTTTACATATACAACAAAAATATGTTAAAAAAAAAAAAAAAAAAACTCACATCATTTATTTTATTTTACGACTTAACTATATTATAAATCTATATTTTACACTCATTCATTTTGCATATATAAAAAACTAAAAAAAAACAAATTTCACATAATAAAGAATCAAAATTTAAGAAATTATTTTCATTTTACATCTATTTAAAAATTGTATTTTTGCAAAAAAAAATAATAATGTATAAAAAAACAATATTTATTATAATCATTTTAACAATGACACTCTTTCCTTTTCAAATAAATTCTCAAAACATAGAATACAATCCTCTCTTACTCAAATGGGACACTCCCTATCAGACACCTCCTTTCGATAAAATCAAAATCACAAACTATTTACCTGCTTTTATTTTTGCTATCGAAGAGGCAAAAACAGAAATAGATAGCATAGCATTATCTAAAGAAATTCCTACTTTTGAAAATACAATTGTTGCCCTTGAAGAATCGGGATTGGCTTTAAATCGTATTTCAGGAATATTCTTTAATATTTTAGAAGCCGATGCTAATAAAGAATTACAAGATATTGCAAAAGAAATCATTCCTTTATTAACAGATTATCAAAATTATATTACTTTAAACGAATTATTATTTCAACGTATTAAAGTGGTTTACGATAAGAAAGACTTATTAAACCTCAACACCGAAGATGCAATGCTATTGCACAATACTTATTTAAACTTTGCTCGTTCAGGAGCTAACTTATCGCCAGAAGACAAAAAAAAATATGAACAGCTTACGCTTGAACTTTCAAAGCTAAATTTAGAATTTAAAAACAACCTATTGGCTGCTACTAACCAATATTATTTACATATTACTGATAAAGTTAATTTAAAAGGCATTCCCAGTGTCGACATACAAATAGCAGCTACAAAAGCTGCCGAAAAAAAACTGACAGGCTGGGTATTCGATTTGAGTGCTCCAAGTTATTTAGCTGTTATGAAATATGCCGACAATCGCGAGCTACGTCAACAATTATATCAGGCTTACAACAGCAGAGCATTTCACAACAAAGACTATGACAACAGGAATGTCGTAAGTCAAATAGCCAATAAGCGTTTAGCATTAGCCAATTTATTGGGTTATGAAACTTATGCTGATTATATATTAGAAGTGAGAATGGCTGAAAACAAAGATACTGTTTTCAACTTTCTTAATCGTCTAATTAATATATCAAAAACGGCTGCATTAAAAGAATTAGAAGAACTGCAAACATTTTCATCTTTAAATGAGCAACTTCAAAGATGGGATTGGGCTTATTATGCCAATTTGTTAAAAATAAAAAAACACAGTTTAGATGAGCAAAAAATCAAAGCCTATTTCGAACTACAGCAAACAAAAGCAGGTATATTTGAACTAACGCATCAACTTTATGGATTAACTTATCAATTGGCAAACGATATTGCTGCTTATCATAAAGAGGTAGAAGTTTATCGCGTTTTTGATGAGAATAAAAATGTCATCGCTATTTTATATTTAGATTTTTACACCCGCAACACTAAAAGAAATGGTGCTTGGATGACTTCTTTCAGAAAACAATCTATCAATAAAAAAAGAGAAAACATGATACCCTTCGTTTCTTTAGTTTTCAACTATTCAGCCCCTACAAATAATAATCCAACACTGCTCACTTATGATGAATTTCGCACTTTCCTTCACGAATTTGGTCATGCTTTACATGGCATGCTTTCTAATGTGCATTATCAATCCTTATCAGGGACAAGTGTTCCACGCGATTTTGTAGAGTTGCCCTCTCAATTAATGGAAAACTGGGCAAACGAAAAAGAATTTTTAGACTTATTTGCCAAACATTATAAAACAAAAAAAAACATTCCTAATACAATAATTGAACAATTAAATAAGGCTAATCATTTTCATGCAGGCTATTCTTTTTTAAGACAATTGAATTTTGGCATATTAGATATGACATGGCATAGTATCCAACAACCCGTTGACGAACCTATGGAAAAAATTGAAATTAATGCGACAAAAAACACCGAAATACTACCTTTTGTTGAAGGGTGCAATATTAGCACAGCATTTTCTCATATATTTGCAGGAGGTTATAGTGCTGGATATTATGGATATAAATGGGCAGAAGTATTAGATGCTGATGCTTTTGAATTATTTAAACAAGAAGGTATTTTTAATAAAAACACAGCTACTTTATTTAAAGAACATATTTTATCAAAAGGAGGAAGCGACAAGCCCATGAAGCTATACATGCAATTTAGAGGTCGAAAACCTAACGAAAATGCTCTTATACAACGTAGTGGATTAAAAAATGACTAATGTATATGACTTTTTTTAATCCTATGAATTAATATAAAAATTTTAATTTTAAACAATAATTACGATAGTAAAAAAAAAATAATACTTTTGCATTTGAAATTTTAATTAAAACATAATAAAATCGAGTAATAATAAATAGTCAAAAAAAACACTCCTATGACTCCTATTTTATTTTCATTATTAAAAGGACTGTTGGTTGGACTTCCTTTTGTTTTCGTGATAGGACCAGCACTATTTTCTATTCTACAAACAAGTATTAGTAAAGGTTTTTATTCTGGATTACAATTAGCTATTGGCATATCCTTTAGTGATATTCTAATTATGTCACTCTGTTACTTTGGATTAATACAGTATTTAGAAAACAATCTTTTTCAAATAATTTTGGGTTTTGGTGGAAGCCTTATAATGATTGGGTACGGGATTTATATGTTTTATAAACGGACAGGAGAAAGCAAAAGCATTGGCAAAGAAATCAAACTAAAAATCAATTGGACAGGCGTATTTACCGAAATTATCAAAGGTTTCTTTTTAAACACTATGAATCCTTTTTTATGGATTTTATGGTTATCTATTATTTCTTCAGGAACAACTAACAGCAACAATAATATAGAAGCCATTGCTTTTATGCTGGGGATTGTTACCATCATTTTCACAACCGATCTTACAAAAGCATTTTTTGCTAATAAAATAAAAAAACTACTCTCACCCAAAGTCATCATTATCATCAACAAAGTGGCTGGAATACTTTTGTTTTTATGTGCTATTTTTTTATTAGTCAAAACCTTGATTAGTTTTAATATTATAAATTGGAATTTTTAAGTTCCTATATATCAATTCTTAATTGCTCGCAACATTTCTCGTTTTTTAGCAAATCCTTCTAAACGTTCTACTTTAAATCCTATTTTTTCCATTTGCCGCCTTAGGCTACCTTTTGCAGAATAAGTACATAAAACTGCTCCTGCATTCATCGTATGATATATCTTCAAAAACACTTCTTCTGTCCAAACTTGTGGCTGTATATCAGGAGCAAAAGCATCAAAGTAAACAAGGTCATAATTTTCAGCATCAAAAACTATAGTTTCTACAAAATCAGAAAAAATCCTTAATCGAAAATTATCCGTAACAGTATGATATTGATTGTCAAAAGGGATAGCATGCAATTTCATTAACGTAGTTTTAGAAATTTTTGGGTAAACTTCTGAATAATTTAAAGATGCGACTTCTTCTTTATTTAGCGGAAAAGGTTCAAGAGCTGTATAATTAATCATTTTATTTTCACGTGTAAACACTTCAGTTAACAAGACATTTAAAGCTGTTCCAAATCCTATTTCGAGAACATTAAACACTTGACGTTTTGGCGACAAAGTAAGCAATCCAGCACCTATAAAAACATGCAATGATTCATTGATAGCACCATTTAGACTGTGGTAATACTCGTTTAAATGAGGAACATAAATGCTAGAAGAACCATCGTCTGTTACACATAGCTTTCGATACATATTTTACTCTATTCCAGCAAAATATTTCATAAACTGTACGCGTAAATACACATTGGGGTCTTGAACATTTTTATAACTCATTTCCCCTTTAAAATCTGATATTTTTTGATATTGATGCCGTCCCATCCAATCGGCAACTTCATCAATTATCGTTTTAATGTATTCTAATCCTTTACTATACAAGACACTCACTATTTGGGTAGTAGCAGCACCAGCCAACAATTGTTTTACAACATCTTTTCCATTCATTATTCCTGAGGTAGCACTTAAATCGCAATCAACATGATCGCTCATTATAGAAATCCAACGTAAAACGGAATGAAAACCTGCTCCTTCTTTATGAATACCTGCACTCACTATTTTCATATTTTCTATATCTATATCAGGTTCATAAAGACGATTAAAAAGTACCAACGCATCGGCTCCGCTATAGTTAAAGATTTGCAATATTTTGACTAAAGATGAAAAATAAGGGCTTACTTTAACAGACAGTGGAATTGTAATATTTTCTTTCACATGACTAATAATGCGGATGTATTTTTCTTCGTATTCTTTTGATGTTTTATTGTATTCAACTGGTAATAACGAGATATTTAGTTCTAAGGCATCGGCACCGGCATCTTGCATACGTTTAGCAAAATTTACCCAATCACCATCAGACACACAATTTATACTGCCAATAATCGGAATGTTTACTGTTTTTTTAATTTGAGATATTAAATTATTGTATTTTTCATACGAAGCTATTTCGGTATAATTTCTAATATAATCTAAAGCATCTGTATGAATATAATTATCATCTAAATCTTTGTAGGCATGCCCCGTATCGGCAATAATTTGCTCTTCAAAAATCGATTTTAACACTACAGCTCCTGCCCCATAGTCTTCCATTTGCTGTATTTTATCAACAGCATTGGTTAACCCACAACTTCCTACTATGATAGGAGACTTTAACTTTAGTCCCATGTATGTACACGATAAATCTATTTTTCTTTCCATAATTATTATTTTTTTCTATTTTAATAAAAAACTTATATCCGAACCAGGTTCTATTTCAATTGCTTCTTTGTTATATTCAAAAACAACCATTTTCTTACCTCCTTTTAATTGCATTTTGCCATTTGAAACCCATAAAGAAGTTGCCTCACGTAAACCTACTACTTTTGCTTTCTGATTTACAGCTAAATACTCATTCAATCTATCTTGACGGGTTTCACCTCCATGTTTTATCATTTTATCTATTTCGGGTTGGGGGTCTAAATAATGAGGATTGATTTGAAAAGGGATTAAGTTTAAGGCATTGAAACTTTTTGGCTGTACTATTGGCATGTCGTTGGTAGTGCATAAAGTAGGACAAGCCACATTCGAGCCTGCACTCCAGCCTATATACGGAAGACCTGCTTTTACTTTTTCTCTGATTGTGTCTATTAATTTGAAAGTATGCAATTCAGCTACTAAATGAAAAGTGTTACCGCCGCCTATAATAATACAATCTGCATTATTAATAGCTTCTATCTTATTATTATAGGTATGAATAGAAGAGAAATTAACAAACCCAAGTTTTCCAAATACCGTTTTCACTCTTGCTTCATAAGAGTCGTAGCTTGCCGGATAAGCCTTGCCGCCCACATTTACTCCTGCAAAAGGAACAAATAAAATATTGCTTTTAGCATTAATTTGATTTTTTTCACAAAAAAACTCTATCTGACTAAGTGCCCATGCTAAATAAGGCTCTCCGTAATTCGTGGAATTACTGAATAATAATAAATTCATAATTGTTTTTTTTATTTAATTTATATTTTTTTTATTTTTTCCGTAACTATAATAATGCAAAAGTAGTAAAAAAGTTTTATTTTTTTAGATTTTCATTAATAAATGCTTTATAGATTTCACCTCTTTCTTCAAAATTCTTAAAAGCGTCGTAACTCGCAGCAGCTGGAGACAGCAAACAAATATGGTGTTTTGCTGTAATTTTTTTTGCCAAAGCAACAATATTTTTATAATCATTAGAAAAATAAAAGTTTTTACCTTTCGGTTGTTGACACATTTGCATCATACGTTTACCAGCTTTTCCTGTGAAAATAAAATTCTTCACTGCCGATTCTATAATTATCTGTTTCAAAGGAGTATAATCTATTCCTCTATCCATACCTCCTAATATTAAAGTATTCACATTATCTAAGGCTTGCAAAGCAGCAATAGTAGCTTGCGGAATGGTGGAAATGCTATCATTATAAAAAACAACATCATCAATTGTAGCAACATATTCTAAACGATGAGGTAAAGGTCGAAAACTTTCAATCGTTCTTTTTAACTGTTGATAATCTAATGTAGGGCAAGCTAATTTTACTGCTATGATTGCTGCTGCAACATTCTGTAGATTATGCTTCCCTTTTAAAGGGAAACTATCGTCAATAGCAAAAAGTTTCTCTTCTTTATGATTGCATTTTAGCATAAAATAATTATCTTGCACATAACAAGTCGCAGTTTCATTGTAGGTATCAGAAAATCCGTATAATTTTGATGCTATTGTTTTTGTTTTCAACAATTTATTTACTAAATCATCATTTATATTGTAAATAAGACTATCGCTACTGCTTTGATAACGTGCAACATTTAATTTTGCCAATTGATAATCATAGAAACTTATATAATGGTCTAAATGCTCTTCAAACAAATTAAGTAAAACACTAATAGCAGGCGATTTTCGAATAAATTCTAATTGATGTGAAGATAATTCTAATACAATTTTATCTTTTTTATCTATTTGAGAAATAATATCAAATAAAGGAATTCCTATATTACCAGCAAACAGAACAGAAGTATGTAAAGATTTTAATATATGATACACTAAGGTTGCTGTTGTGCTTTTTCCTTTTGTTCCAGTAATTCCGATACATTGATTGCGATATGCTTGCAAAAACAAATCTGTTTGAGAAGTAATATTTTTTCCTTGAATTAAATGAAGATGATTTTTTAAACTTATGCCCGGCGATTTAATGATTATATCATAATTATCAATTATCTGCAAATAACTTTCCCCTAATACAAATTTATATTTTGTCGTTTTAAATGCTTCTATGTCTAATTTTTCATTTGCATCTGCTATGGTAACATCTGCATTTTGAATATTTTCATTAATAAAATTTAAAGTAGACTTCCCTTCTCTTCCAAATCCAAGTAGAAGAATACGTTTATTTTCCAAACATGAAATAATGTCATTTTTCCCCATTTTTATTTAATTTATTTAACAAATTAATTGCTAAGTATGCCATTAGTCCGGGAGAATGCAGCAAAGCCATTTCGTTAATATCAAAATCGGGAGCATGCAAATTCAATTCTTTTCCTTCTATTTTTACTCCTAAGCGGTATAAAAGAGAAGGCACTTGCTGTGTAAAATATACAAAATCATCGCTTGTCATTCTATATGGAAGATCCATTACATTATTTTCGCCCAAATACGTTTTTGCTTCTTCTCTACTCCATTGCGTAATGGTTTCATCATTACACAACACAGGGTATCCAGTTACAATACGCACATTAGCAGTCCCATTATGCTCTTTCGCTACTTTCGTGATTACTTTCTTTATCAGTTTGTGTGCTTCTTTTCGCCAATCTTCATCAAACGTACGTAAAGTCCCCTCCAAATGCACTTCATTAGGTACAATATTGGTTTTTCCCTTTCCTTCAATATGTCCAAAAGTGAAAACAGATGGAAATCCTTTAGGCAGCGATGCTTTAAATTGCTTATCAACTTCTATTAAAGAGTTGGCAGTTATAATAATAGGATTAGCTAAAGAATGAACAATGGCAGCATGACCACCTATTCCACGAATACTGACATAAATTTCGTCGGTAGAAGCCATAAATTTACCAGCTTTCATCCCAATTTTTCCTGTGTCAATTTCGGGTGAGACATGCATAGCCAGCATTGCCTTGATATTTCCATTATCCATTACTCCCGCTTTTATCATACGAATGGCACCTCCTGGGTATTTCTCTTCTGAAGGCTGAAAAAACAATTTCACTTTCCCGTTCCATAAATTCCTTGTTTGCTGTAAGATATTTGCTACTGTAAGCAAAGAAGCAGTATGAGCATCATGCCCACACGCATGCATAATTCCTTTGTTAACAGAACTGTAAGCCGCATTTGTTTTTTCTTCTATGGGCAATGCATCTATATCGGCACGCAAAGCAATTACAGTATCACTAATACGACCTTCAATAGTAGCAACAACAGCAGTATTATCGAGTAATAACTGAAAAGGTATCCCATATGACTTTAAGGTATTACAAATATAGCGAGCGGTAATAAATTCATGTTCAGATAATTCTGGATATTGGTGTATTTGTCTTCTTAAACGTACTGTTTCGGCAAATAACTTTGTTGATAATTCTTTTATATAATCTAATAAATTCTGCATTGTCATTTTTAATATGTGCAAAAATATATATTTTTATTCTTGTCATCATGCAAAAAATGAAATATTAAAAAAATATTTTCATTTCATTTTATAAAAATAAGAAAAAACAAATTATTTTTATGTATTTTTGTAGTTTGTTATACTTTTTATTATTTATAATCTAAATTTTTTAACTATAAAAATTAATAATTATTAATACTAACTATGAAACATCAAAGAATATTGTTGAAAATTAGCGGTGAATCTTTATCGGGAAGCCAAGTATACGGAATCAATAAAGAAGCATTGCATTTTTATGCATCCGAAATTAAATCAGCATATGATTCGGGTTTGCAAATAGGAGTAGTAATAGGCGGAGGTAATATTTTCAGAGGCATTCAAGGAGCAGAAAAAGGATATGACCGTGTGCAAGGCGACTATATGGGCATGTTGGCTACCGTCATTAATAGCATGGCTTTGCAAGCCGAACTACAAGCAATGGGAGCTAAAACCATCGTATTATCAGGGTTAGCCATTGATCCTTTGTGCGAAAAAATGAGCAGTCAACGAGCCATCGAATATTTGAATAAGAACTATATCGTGATTATGAGTGCAGGAACAGGAAACCCTTTTTTTACTACTGATAGCACAGGCGCCTTACGTGCCTTAGAAATTAAAGCAAGTTTATTTTTAAAAGGAACTCGTGTTAGTGGTGTATATGACAAAGACCCAGAAAAATACGAAGATGCTCTAAAATTCAAATCATTAACTTTTAACGAAGCCTATGATAAAAAATTAAACATTATGGATTTAACAGCCTTTACCTTATGCAAAGAAAACAATTTATCCATTATCGTATTTAACATGAACGAAAAAGGTAATTTAGTCAAAGCTATTAAAGGTGAAAATATTGGAACTTTAATCTCAAATTAAAAACTACATGGAAAACATAAATAATGATAACATATTATTAGAAGAACCAGAGGAAGAAAAAAAAATATATAAAAGAGCTAAAAAAAGAGCTTCTTTTCGCATTCATTTATCTATTTATCTCTTGGTAACCATTTTTTTTTGGCTAATATGGTATTTTTTATTTAGCAAAAAAGAAGATAACACTTTCTTGCTTTTAACATTAGCAATTACTTTGTGTTGGCTCCTTTTTATCATAGCACATTATTTATTTGCTTATACATGGAATAAATCTTTTGTAGAAAAAGAAATCAAACGATTAGAAAAAAAGAAAAAAAAACTACAAGCCTTAAAAGAAGAACTGAATCAAAATAAAAATGTATCATAAATTATAAAACTGTAAAATAACATGTCTGACGATATTATATTATGTATTGAAACAATGAAAGAAACCATGCAAAATAGCATTGTTTTTTTTGAAAAAGAATTAGATAAAATACGTGCTGGAAAAGCCAACATTAAAATGTTAGATAGTGTCAAAGTAGATTACTATGGCACAATGACACCCATAGCCCAAGTAGCAAGCATGAGCATCCCCGACCCAAAACAAATCATCATTCAACCATGGGAAAAAAACATGATAGTTCCTATAGAAAAAGCTATTATGGCAGCTAATTTAGGATTTAATCCTCAAAATAATGGCGAAATAATTCGAATCATTGTCCCCGTTTTAACAGAAGAAAGAAGAAAAGAATTAGTAAAGAAAGCAAAACAAGAAGCTGAACAAATAAAAGTTACTATTCGAAATACACGTAGGACTGCCAATAGCACAACTAAACAACTAAAAGACAATGGATTCCCAGAAGATGAAATAAAAAAAGCAGAGATAACAATTCAAAAAATCACCGATGAATTTACCGAAAAGATTGACAAATATCTCGAAATAAAAGAAAAAGAAATTATGACCATTTAACTCATAAAAACGAAATATTATGAAAGGGATTATTTTAGCTGGTGGTGCCGGCACACGCTTACACCCAATCACATTGGCATGCAGCAAACAGCTAATGCCTATTTATGATAAACCAATGATATATTATCCGTTAAGCATCTTATTATTAAGTGGAATAAGAGAAATATTAATTATATCTACCCCTGATGATTTGCCTAATTTTCAAAAATTATTAGGAGATGGCGGTCAAATAGGATGTGCATTTAGTTATAAAGAACAATTAATTCCCAATGGTTTAGCACAAGCTTTTGTTTTAGGAGAAGCGTTTATCGGAAATGATGACGTATGTTTAATACTTGGTGATAATATTTTCTATGGTTCGGGTATGCAACATACCCTTAAATCGTGCACACATCCTAAAGGAGGCATTGTTTTCGCATATCACGTTAATGACCCAGAACGATATGGTGTTGTAGCATTTGACAATCAGTTTAAAGTTTTATCAATAGAAGAAAAACCCCAGCATCCTAAATCCAATTATGCCGTTCCTGGTTTGTATTTTTATGACAATAGCGTTATAGATGTCGCTAAAAACATAAAATCCAGCGCAAGAGGAGAATACGAAATAACAGACGTAAACAAATATTATTTAGAAAAAGGACTTTTAAATGTTTCTATTTTAGGAAGAGGCACAGCATGGTTAGACACTGGCACTTTCCAATCGCTTATCGAAGCATCTCAATTTGTACAAGTTGTTGAAGAAAGGCAAGGACTTAAAATAGGTTGTATTGAAGAAATTGCTTATCAGCAAGGATTTATTGATAAAACACAATTAGAAACAATTGCAATACCATTGCTAAAAAGTGGCTATGGACAATATTTAATGAAATTAATTAAATAATTTTTACGATTATTCGTTTAAATAATAAATCTTATAACTATGTTTCAATTTGAAAATGAATATATTTTATATGCTTTATTATTAGTACCTTTATTGGTAGCATTGTATATCTATATTCGGTTTAAACAAAAAAAAATATGGACTTCTTACGGTGATTACTTCCTGTTAAAAAACATGTTCCCCGATTTTTCTAATCGCGTTAAAACTTTCAAATTCATTTTATTATGTTTAGCTTACATTTCTTTAATCATTGCTTTAGCTAATCCACAATTAGGCTCAAGTATGGAAAAAGGCAAACGTAAAGGAATAGATGTAATGTTTTGTTTAGATGTATCTAATAGCATGTTAGCACAAGATTTAACTCCTAATAGATTGGAAGCAGCCAAAAGAGCTATGCTTTCATTTATTGATAGATTAAAAGGCGATAGAATCGGATTGGTTGTTTTTGCTGGAAAAGCATTTGTACAACTTCCTATTACATCGGATTATGCTGCTGCAAAAACTTTTATCAGTCAAGTAAACACTCAGTCCGTTGGTACGCAAGGAACTGATATTGGAACTGCCATCGATTTAGCGGCAAGCTCTATGATTACAACACAACATGTGGCTAATAAACCTAATAAATCAACAACCAACAAAGTAATTGTTGTTATTTCAGATGGTGAAGACCATATTGAAGATGCTATTGAAATGTCAAAAGCAGCTTATAAACAAGGAATTAATATTTATACTATTGGCATTGGAAGTATATTGGGAGTGCCTATACCTATAAAAACAAAAAATGGGAAAACAAGCTATAAAAAAGATATAAATGGAAACACCGTAATGACTCGACTCAATGAAAATCTATTGAAAGAAATAGCAGTAGCTGGAAAAGGAAATTATATACATGCTACCAATACCAATGTTGGATTTGACATGTTATACAAGGAATTAGAAAAAATAGAAAAAAAAGAAATCGAAGATATTGTTTTTTCAAAATACAATAGTTTTTTCTATATACCCTTATGGATAGTATTTTTTATACTCTTTCTCGAAACATTAATTTATGATAAAAAAATAATCCGCTTATCCCATTTTTCATGGATTAATAAACGAACAATAAGTATGATTGTCATTATATTCTATACTGTTTCCAGTTTACAATCACAAACAAATAAAGAATTAAAATATTTAAGACAAGGAAATAAACTATATTATCAAGCAGAAGATTTAGAAAAAGAAGCGAATAAATTACAAAAAAACAAAGAATTAAATCAATTAGAAAACACAAAAAAAAGACAAGAAGCCCAATCACTCTACGAAAACGCTTCTACTTTATATTTAAAATCAAACGCTTCAAATTCAGATTATTATAAAAGCATTTTCAACTTAGGGTCTTCATTATATAAACAAGAAAAATATGAAGATGCTGCTTCTGCCTTCGACAAACTTACCAATATGAACACCATCAATAAAAAAACAAAAGCTAAAGCATATCATAATTTAGGAAATAGTTTGCTACAACAAAAAAAATATCAAGAAAGCATAGATGCTTATAAAAACGCATTAAAAAACAATCCTTCTGACATGGATACTAAATACAATTTAGAATATGCTAAAAAGATGATGGCTGTACAACAACAAGATAAACAACAACAAAACAAACAACAGCAGCAAAACGAGCAACAACAAGACAAACAAGAACAACAGCAAAATAAGCAACAAGATAAACAAAAACAAGAAAAACAAGAAAAACAAGAAAAACAAGAAAAACAACAACAAAACAAAGACATAGAACGACAGTTAGACGCACTGCAACAAAACGAAAAACGCACACAAGAAAAAATAAAAGAAGCTGAAATGCAAAAAACAAAAAAAGAAAAACAAGAAAAAGATTGGTAAATATGATAAGGCAGGTATTAAGAAAAAGAAAAACAATTTTTACTTTCTTGTTGCTAATTCTTACAACAATAGGATATGCACAAGATATTCAAATAAAAGCATCTACTCCATCTAACGTTGCCGTAGGTCAGCAATTCAACCTCACTTATTCGTGCAATAAAAAAGCTAATATTAATCTTCCCTATTTAGCTAATTTCGACATCATAGGCGGTCCACAAGTTTCTTCAAGTTCGAGCATTCAAATTATCAATGGACAAATGACGTCTAGTTCTAACTATTCTTACACTTATGTTTTAAGAGCTAAAAAAGAAGGCTCTTTTGAAATTCCCGCTGCCGTAGCTGTTATTAATGGAAAAAATATCCATTCAAACAAACTGAATATCACGGTTTCAGCATCTAACACACCAGCTTCGCAACAAGAACAAGCAAGTAGTCAAAACCCCTCGTCTCAAAATCAAGGAATTAACGAAAAAGATTTTTTTATTAAAGCCTTTGTTTCTAATACAAATCCCTATATTGAAGAAGAAGTAATTATTCAATATAAATTATATTTACCTGCACAAGTACAACGTTATCAGGCTTCAATTCGCAAAAGTCCCAATTGTACTGGGTTTTGGACTTACGAATTAAACGATAGAAATACAGAGCCTTCGCGAACTACCGAAACCATTAACGGTAAACAATACACAGTAATTGATCTTTATTCTCTTTCTGTTTTTCCACAAAAAAGCGGGAAACTCACAATTAGCCCTTTAGAAGTACAAACCATTGTACAAATAATGTTACAAACTCAAAGAAGCAATGACCCATGGGAAGCATTTTTTAACAATCCATTTTTTGGAGGTAGTAGAGTACAAAACAAAGAATTAAATATTATATCTAATTCTGTTACACTAACTGCCAAAGAATTACCCAATAATGCTCCCTCCAGTAGTAGTGGTTTAGTAGGTAGTTTTAAAATAAGCACAAAATTAAGTAAAAATGAATTAGCAGCTAACGACGCCACTAATTTCACTTTTACCATTAGTGGTAAAGGCAATATTCAACACATTGAAGCTCCTAACATTAATTTCCCTACCGATTTTGATGTACAAGACCCCATTATTAACGACAACATTCATAAAAGTGCTAAAGGCATTAGCGGCACTCGCACTTTTGAATACGTAATTATTCCACGCAATCAGGGAAAATTTACAATTCCAGCTATATCTTTTTCTTATTTCGACAAAACACAAAAACAATACACCACCCTAAAAACAACTGAAACCCAACTAAAAATCACAAAAGGACTTGCAACATCAAGCCAATATAGTAGTGGGTATAATAAGAAAAATGTACAAGTTGTTGGAAAAGATATACGTTTTATAAAAACTAATCTTCCTTTACAAAAAAATCATTCTATCTTTATATTATCGCCTTACTATTGGACTATATTTGCATTACCATTTATAGCGTTTATTATTTTTTTAATACTACTAAAAAAACAAATTAAAAATCGCATCAATAACATAGCTGTCAAAGATAAAAAAGCATCGAAAATGGCTCGCAAACGTTTGAAAACTGCTGAAAAACTA
>CAZSTX010000036.1:0-21405 GCA_964610025.1 uncultured Lentimicrobiaceae bacterium | reverse complement strand
AATTATTTTAATGATATTCAATAAATTAAAATGTTTTTAAGGGTCGACTAATTAGTTTGTCATTATTAAAATTTTTCAATTCAGCATTGCTTAGTTTTATTTTAAAATTTTCTCCTTGAGTTGTTAGAAACATTATTCCTCCTGGTTTTAAAATCCGATGCAGTTCTTTATACCAATCATAATGTAATTGCTCGGAAAGATGGGTGAAGATAGAAATGCCATAAATGATATCGAAATAATTATCTTCATAGGGTAAATTTGCTTCTAAAGTGTTGTTGTTGAAATAAATATTGTTTAAATTTTGCTTGCACCATTCTATTGATTGATTGTTGTAATCTGTACCGTAATATTCACAACCATTGCCAATAACATTTGGCAAATGTCTTATAATTCTACCAGGTCCGCATCCCCAATCTAATATTTTCTTATTTTCTAAAACAATGTGTTTTTTAAAATGATTTGCTAACCATTTAGCCGTCTCAATGCTCTCGTTATAATATTTATGATAATTAATTTGAAATGATTCATAAATTAGATAATCTTTCGGCAATTTAACTGCTGGATTTTGTAATTTAAAATTTCTATTAATTTTATAATTTTTAAACTTTTGTATATAATACCTTATTTTATCTACAAAGTATATTAATTTAAATTTTCTAAGTAAAATTGAAATTTGTTTTTTTTTCATTTTTAATTGTTAAATTGCAATGTTTACATTCTATTATTAGCATAAACTATAAATAAACAGCCATTTCTTTTTGTATATTGGCAGCTTCTTCGGCGGCTTTTTCTGCAAAATCTTTGCTGCTGGAAGCAAAAATAATGTTGCGTGATGCGTTTACAAGCAATCCACAATCTTGATTTATACCATATTTAACAACTGCTTCCAGATTACCACCTTGCGCTCCTATACCAGGTATGAGTAAGAAATTATCAGGGACTATTTTACGGATATCTACAAGCATTTCGGCTTTGGTAGCTCCAACTACATACATGATATTGTTAGCATCACCCCATTTTTTTGAAGTTTCAATTACATGTTCGAATAAGCGTTTTTTATTCAATGTGAGTAATTGAAAATCCTCAGCTCCTTTGTTAGAAGTTAAAGCTAACAGAATTACCCACTTATTATCGAACGCTAAAAATGGCTTTACGCTATCTTCTCCCATATAAGGAGCAACTGTAACTGCATCGAAATTTAAATTTTTATCGACATTACCAAAAAATGATAAGGCATATTGTGTTGAAGTATTGCCAATATCGCCACGTTTAGCATCGGCAATAATAAAGTGTTTATTTTCTTTAGAACGCAAATAAGTAAGGGTTTTTTCAAGACTTAACAATCCTTTCCAACCCCTTGATTCGTAGAAAGCCAAATTAGGTTTATAGGCAACACAATAGGGGAGGGTTGCGTCAATAATGGCTTTGTTAAATTCAAATAGAGGGTCTTCTGTTGATAATAAATGAGGTGGAATTTTAGCTATATCGCTATCTAAACCGACACAAAGAAAACTTTTTTTTTGTTGAATCTGATGAATGAGTTCTTGTTTATTCATATTTATTTTTAGATTATTTTTTATGACAATATAAAGTGAATGAATGATGTGCTACTTTAACATTGTAGATGTTTTCTATTTTTTTGATAATTGCATTTATTTCTTCGCTTTTAAATTCGATAATTTCATTTGTATTAAGTATGACTATATGATCATGAGGTGCTATTATGTCACATTTTTCATATTGGGCATAGTTTTCGCCAAAGTTGTGTTTTTTTATTAAATAAAACGATTCTAAGAGAGAGAGTGTAGTGTAAATGGTAGTTCTACTCACTTGATATTTTTTATTTTTTAATTTATAATAAAGCATATCTACTGTAAAATGTCCTTCTGTTTCATAAATAGCGTGTAAGATATGGTATCTTTCTGATGTTTTATTGAGTTTTTTCTTATCTAAAATGCTATAAAACAAACTACGGTATTCTTCAAAAGAATAGTTTTTATTAAGTTTCTGTTCCATACTTTTTTTTGTTTACAATATACAAATATATAAAATAAAAGATTACAATAATGTTATATAAAAGCAAATAATAATATTTATTTTACCAACAGGGTGTAAATGCAGCTTCAATATGTGTGATATTAGGATGAGTATTAAAATTGTTTTTTATAATAGAAATAATATCAAAACGGGCTTCTTTATTGCAATTTCTTTTTTCTATATAATAGTTAGCAGCTCGAATGATATTGCGTTGTTGTTTTATGGAAACCATATTGTTGGGTTTTATACTTGTGCTAAATGAGTGTGTTTTTATTTCAAAAAACACAATGTATTCATTGTTTTCGGCAATAATGTCTATTTCTAAATATCCAAAACGCCAATTACACTCTCTTATTTTATAGCCTTTGTTTATTAAAAAATCTTTTGCTAATATTTCTCCTTTGTTTCCTATTTCTTTTGTGTTTTGCATGTAATTATTGTTTAATAACTTTGTGTATTATAGGATAATTATCTCTATTAATGATTTTTAAATAATACAATCCATTGCTAAGTGCCGAAATATCAATACTTATTTTTGTACCATTAATAGTTTTACTAATCATTATTTGTCCATCAATGTTATAGAGTAAGAGAGTGGCATTGATTGCTTGTGTTAATGCTATATTGATGATGTCTTGAGTTGGATTAGGATAAATTAAAAGAGTGTTTAATTCATTCACTAAAGCAACAGAAGAAGAGTCGTTGGCGTTTTTAAGTGTAGTAAATGTTTTAGATGCACTAAAAGTAGTATCGTCATTACAAATGGCATAAGCTCTTATTATATAAGTTGTAGAAGGGTTTAAATTGCTTATATTTAAAGAATAAAATTGTTTTTCTATCAATTGTGTGTCTTTGTAGTAGGCTGTGGATTCTTTGTCTTTTTTCCATTCAAAACCAACTGTTAAAACTTTATTATCATCGTATTGATAGCTGCCTTCTACATCGCATGTTGTATTAGTGATGTTTGTTAGATTATTAATCAATAGTGTTATTGGTAATGTGTTAAAATATTTTTTCATTCCATAAACAGCAGATTCATTGTGTGTTAAACAATAAGCACGATAAACATATTGTTCGTTAGGTAGCAAATGATGAATAGTATCTTCGAAATCAATCATTAGTGATGTTGTTTTTCGAGAAAAAACGCTATCGTTTATAAGTTTATATTCAAAACCAACTTCTTTTATTTTTGAACTATCGGTATTTAGTTGAGCATGCAAGAGAGCTTTCGTTTGTGTTATAGCCGAAACAGTGTCGGTAATGACAGCTTTGTTTTGTGGATTTATCACTACTTTCCATTGTTCAAGACTATCATATACAACTACTTTTATTAAATTTCTTATAATTTGTGCTTGACTTGGATTTAAATCAAAACTTGTTTTTATTAAAGTAGGGTCTTTTTGAAATAATATAGTATAAAAAGTACAAGCAGCAGCATAAGTTCCCATTTCAGAAGGATGTGTGCCATCTTCTTGGTATAAATTAATAAAAGGATAATACGTCCTTAAATAACGCCATATTTTTCCTACAGGCGACATAGTAGCATCATTGTCGTTTGCCATCATCATATATCGCTCATAGAGTAAATTGTCCATTCCTTCGTAAGTACAAATTGGAGGGTAGATAGGACAATTAAAAGGATCGCCATTTCTGTGTCCCCATGTCATATAAAAGACAGGTCTTCCGTTGGGATTGTGTTTGTGTACCGAATCAACCAATGCTTTTGCATAAGGGAAACATTCTGTTTCTACTTGCCAAAGAGGAAAGGCTGGATATTGACTTTGTTCTTGTAAAACAACATAATCCCAATTTCCTAAAGCAATTTTAACCGCCGATTCATTTGTGCAATGTTGTTTGAAAGTAGCGCCCATGGGTGTATTTTTATCATGTATAAGCGTATCGCCAACCGATGCGGCTATATTGGTTATTGTTTCAGGTAAATTATTGTTTTCTGTATAGCTATTTCCTAAAAATAAAACATTCAGTCGCTGCCTATTTTGGCT
Organism: uncultured Lentimicrobiaceae bacterium; assembly: GCA_964610025.1. Classification (GTDB taxonomy): domain Bacteria; phylum Bacteroidota; class Bacteroidia; order Bacteroidales; family WCHB1-69; genus UBA5266. Next base: position 17,365 of record CAZSTX010000036.1, on the reverse strand, counting down.
ATAAATGCTAAAAGATAAAAATATAAAAAAGAGAATAATTGTTTTTTTCATATTTATATATTTAATTTAATTATTAACGGTAATAATACTTAAATATTGCTGTTTTATGAGCGGTAAAAGCTACTTATTGAAATAAGTAATTTAATATTTAAAAAAAAATAAAAAAAACAAAAAAGATAATAGCTTTATTATTATCTTTGCAAAAAATAATATGAAATAACCGTAATATAAAAAACAGAAATGAAGAAATTAGTTAATTATCGTATTTTAATAGTGTTTTCACTTATTTTGGTAGCTATGTTGATTCGTTTATTTCCACATCCTGCTAATTTTACTCCTATTATAGCAATTGCTCTTTTTAGTGGTGCTTTACTTGGTAAAAAATGGTATGCATTCATTGTTCCCATATTTATTATGTTATTAAGTGATTTTATAATTGGATTTCACGATACTATCTGGGCTGTTTATCTTTCATTTGCATTGGTAGTAGCATTAGGTATGTTTTTATTTAACAAAATACGATTCTCCAACGTGTTGTTAACATCTTTATTTTCAGCATTGTTGTTTTTTGTGCTAACTAATTTTGCTTGTTTTTTACATGGATGGTATGGATATACATGGGGTGGTTTAATAGAGACATACACTTTAGCAATACCTTTTTTTCGCATGGAATTATTATCTACTATTTTGTATTCCACTGTATTTTGGGCAGCTTATGTTGTAGCTACTAAAAAAATATGGGTTATACGATAAGTTAAAAATAGATTGAAGAGAGAGGAGAATGTTAATTGGAACTCTCCAATTAATTTTGGTAAAAAAAACGATTTTCATTCTTTAGGAAGCTTTATCCAAATAGAATTGAAGTTAGAAATAAATAAAAAATAGATTTTTAATGTTGATTCTTAGACTGATTGGAATATTTTCAAATGTTTATGGACAAAATTATATTATTTTTCAATAGCAAAAACAACTACCAAACTGTATCAAAGTTTTCATTTTCTAAAACTTTTGGATCTTTATAATATTCTAATAGCTTGGCATATTTCAAATAACTATTGATAGCGATGGCTAAAGATAGTGATAGTCCGTCTATACCTCCTAATATGCCGCCACGTATGAAATAATTGCTAATAAAGGCAACGCTACCATGAAGGATAGGAGAGAAGCAATGTGTTTTTTTTCCTTGCAAGTACAATATTTTAGCACCTCTTGTGCTGTAATTTCTTGAAGGTTTAGCAAAAACTTCTCCAATATTATTATAGCGGTAGTGTATAATGGCATTTATTAAACGTTTCTTATTATTTGAAGGAACTGATGCATGTTGTTTTACTTCAGTATATCGGGTTTTATCTTTGCGATATAATCGCACTAAATAATCAGGATACCAACGACATACTTTTATCCAACGGCTACCAATATAGTTTTTTCTCTTAACAGCATAAGCATCATAATTGTTTGTTGCTAACGACAAAGCATTGATTTCTTTTGCTAATTCGGGCGTAATACGCTCATCAGCATCTAAACTAAAAATCCATTGATTGGAAGCATATTGCAATCCGACATTTTTTTGTATTCCATCGCCAAGGTAAGATTGTAAATATACTTTTGCTCCCAGCGATTTGGCTATATCTACTGTTTTGTCGCTGCTTATAGAGTCTACAACAATGATTTCGTTGCATATTAATTTTAAAGATTCGATGCAATGAGCTATGTTATGCTCTTCGTTTAATGTGGTGATAATTCCTGTTATTGCATTCATTATTATAAATATTGTATTTCGTGAAAATGAAAAGTCATCAATTCGCCTTCTGTTGTTTCGGCATATAATAAGCCATCGGGGCTGACATTGACGATTTTCATTGTTTTTATTTGAGCTGATGATACGATGCGATAATCAGCATATATGTTTTTTTTATACAAATGTTCAAGATAATATTTGTGAAGTGTATCACTATCGATATGCATTTGTGATTGAATGTGTTTCCTTATTTTTTTTATACTATTTTTAATAAAATATGTTTTCTTAGTTTCTATAAAAATAGAGGTGGGATTAGGAAGGTATTCTGGAAATTTCTTTTGATTAACATTTAATCCAATGCCTGCAATGCTGTGTGAAATGCGATTGCCTTTAATTGTGTTTTCTATTAAAATACCTGCTATTTTCTTGTCGTTGATATATATATCGTTGGGCCATTTTATACATACATTTTTAAGTCCAATTTCGTTTTCTAAGAAACGAACTATCGCCAGAGAAATCCATTGAGTAATAATAAATTGCTTAGCAGGAAGAGTTTCGGGATATAAAAGAATGCTCATTAAAATGTTTTTCCCATTTTCACTTATCCATTCGTTTTTTTGCTGTCCTCGTCCTTTTGTTTGAAACGAAGTATAAACAATTGATAAAGCAGGCAGATGGATAGGCAATTTGTCTTGATTCACAGTTGCTATTCTATCATTAAAAAAAGAATTGGTGGAATTTAAATTGTTTTTAAAAATAATTTTTGGTTTATTTTTACTGATAATATGATATATATAGATAAGAATACTCGCAATAGCAATTCCCAACAAAGCCCCTGCAATAATATCGGTAGGGTAGTGTACACCTAAATAAACACGTGTTAAACAAAAGATAAATGCCCATGTAGGAAAAATCAACCATGCACTTTTAGTGTGAGAAGCGAGAAAGAAAATAAGTAGAACAGTGATACCAAAACTATTGGCTGCATGTGACGACACAAAACCATAATCGCCACCACGATACACCTTACCTTCTTTTGAAGTATAGTAATGTAGTTGATTTTCTAATTTTACATTATGACTTGGTCTTAGCCTTTTTACATGATTTTTAATAGCCACAGAACCTTGGTCGGTTAAAATCACAGAGAAAGTACATAGTAAAAAAATAATCCATGCTTTCTTTTTGTATTTTATAAAAATAAAAATAATAAAAAATGCAAAAAATGGTATCCAAAACCATAATTTTGTCATTAAAAAAACAAGAGAATCTAGAATGGGAGAATGTAATCCGTTTATATATAGTAAAATAGAGATATCAAGTTGTTTAATTATTTCTATCATATAAAATCTGAATTATAAATAAAAATAACGGAATGTATTTCTTGTTAATTGTATGATAATAGATTTCTTTTATTCAAAATCTCCGTAAAGAAGGTATTTTTTTCTTATTTTTTTAAAAGCAATGATATCTTCTTCCCACGATTTTTTAATTTCATCGACAGTTTTTCCTTCTACAATTTGTTTTCTAAGTGCATCAGTTCCCGCTAATTTGTCGAAAAATGGAGTGAAAAATAAATTTTTATCAGGAAAATTCAAATACATTTCTATCAGGATATCAATATTGATAAAATTTTTATTTTTCATGATTATATTTCCTAAATCGGTCAAATCAAATCCATTGCATTTTTTGTTTTGACAAGGCACATTGGTTGCTACATTGGCTATGCTTTTTGGCGTAAATTGATAATTTCCTATTGGCAAATCGGGATATCCTAATAGCCGAAAAGGTTTGTCGGTGCCACGTCCGATGCTTAAAGGAGTTCCTTCGAATAAGCAAAGTGTTGGATATAAGTAAATGGCAGTCATAGTCGAAAGGTTGGGCGATGGGTTGATGGGTAATTGATAGCGGAAAGTATGATGATAACCTTGCATAGTAATGATTTGCAACACACACTCTTTGCCATTGGCTAACCATTTTTCTTTGTTTATCATTTTAGCATATTCGCCTATGGTCATTCCGTGAACAATAGGAACGGGATGCATTCCGACAAAAGAAGTAAATTCTTTTTTTAATACAGGTCCATCTACCCAATAGCCATTAGGGTTAGGACGGTCTAAAATAATGACTGCTATATTGTTTTCGGCTGCCGCTTCCATGATGTAGTGCATAGTAGAAATGTAAGTGTAAAACCGAGCTCCTACATCTTGAATGTCGAATAAAATAATGTCAACATCTTTTAAGTCATTACTATCTGGTTTTTTGTGGCTGCCATAAAGTGAGATTATGGGAATACCTGTTTTTTTATCAATACTATTATTTACTTTTTTTCCTGCTTCGGCTTCTCCTCTGAATCCATGTTCAGGAGTAAATATTTTAGTAATAGTTATTTTAAGAGATAATAGGCTATCTACCAAATGTTTATCACCTATAATGCTTGTGTGATTAGCACAAACTGCTATTTTTTTATTTTTAATAAAAGGCATATAAATATCGATTCTATCAGCACCCATTCGTACATCTTTACGTGTAATGTCCTGAAATACATAATGAAAATCTTGTGAGTAAACACATATGTTGAGTGTAAAAAAGAAGAGTAAAATCGATTTTTTTTTCATGATTTTATTTTTATAGATGAATAAATTATTTATTTACAATAATAAATGGCGTGAAAATATGATTACTTTCATTGCTATCGCGGTCAAACAACCAACATTCAAAACGTATAGTATCATATAGTGAACGTGGATTATTGAAAAATATTTCTAATTCAATAATTCCTTCTAATGCTTGTTCTACTTCTGATGTATTAATAATGGGTAGGCGAAAGTTGAAATCAGTTGCAAAATCTACTTCAGTCCAACTTCCTTCTTGTAACTCAAAATAGTTTATATAAAAGTTGTAAGGCACTTTATCTTCGTCTTCTTTTAATCCTATGTTTCCATCTCCATCAGTGAAATATATTGCTAAAATACCTTTGTTGTCTTTTTTTGTTCCATTATCAATTTTAGTGAAACTGCTAAATTCAATATAAGGAATTTTAGAAAATGTTTTAGGGCGTTTACACGTATAGAATAGACTTGTTAAAATACAGCATAAATAAATAATATATTTGTGATTGTTTTTCATCGTTTTATTCTTCATATTGTTCGTCAAATTCACCGCCGTGTGTGTATTTCTTTGGTCGATAATTATTTATTTTATAGGATAATGATATTGCTAATTGCCGACTGTCGTTTTTACGAAAACTATAAGCATCGAAACTTGAGATATCGCTACTTCCAAATGTGTAAATATTACTTTTTCGAGTAGCAAAAATATCGTTAATACGAATGCTTAATGTCATGTTTTTCTTTAAAAATAACTTTTTAAATCCAATATCCATTGACCATTGTTGGCTTATACGTCCTTGACCACTACCGCCTCCCCAGCCAAAACCTCCCATGCTTCCTGTGGTAATCATTGGAGAACGATAACTTGAAGTTAGCTGTATGTCAAAATCTTTAGGGAGAGAAAATATCAATACTCCTCTTATATTCCAACTCCAATCGTTTAATAAATTGGGGTCTATCATTTCTTGTCGGCTATCAATTAATGTTTGATAAAAAGTGCCATTAATATTAATTTTCCACCATTTAAATAGAGTGTGATTATAGTAAGCTTCTATTCCATAGGATTGTGCTTGGTCGAAGTTTTGAAATGATGTAAGACTGACAGAATCGTTTAATAATTCTGTGTATCTGCTAATCATTTGATATCTATGACGATAGAAGATGCTCGTGTTTACACTTACTTTGTCGTTATAATATTGATAACCTAATTCAACAGAATTAGTTAATTCGGGTTTCAGATTGGGGTTGCCTACCGATAAATTAAAACGGTCTGCATCGTTTAGGTAAGGATTTAGCTGAAAAATATTAGGTCTTCTTACTCTCATACTATAACTTAATGAGATAGAATTATGTTTATTAAAGTCGTAAACTAAATGTACGGTAGGGAAAAGATTAGGATAAAAACTACGTGTATTAGTATCTGCATTAAGAGGGTGAAAAACATTGTTAGCTAATTCGCCACGCAATCCTATTTGGTATTTAAATTTTTCTTTGATAGTATTAGAATAGATAAAATAGGCTGCATTTATATACTCATCATAATTATAATTGTTGGCGTATGATATAGCTTCTGTTAAGCTGTTAGTATCGTTACCTGTATATTGATGGTATTCTTGAATAGTATTACGTAAGGAGAATTTATACCCTGTTTCGATACGTCCTCCATTGCCAACGGGTGTAACAAAATCTACTTGAGAAGTTATAAATTGATTATTGCCTTTTGTAATACTGTTGTTGTAATAATTATCTCTATTAACAGGAATGCTATATTTTTCATTTGAAAATAAATCATTGTTTCCCCACATACGGGTATAATACAAATCAACAGTTAATTCACTACCAGGTTTATTAAAATTATATTTGTAAAAAAGATTGGAACTTATGTTTTGATTAGCATTATTTCTTTGATTGTTTAACATATATTCTTTATCAAAGGTGTCAGTAGCATTTGTTGTAGATTTACTAGCGCTATTAGACATATTACCTCTTTTAAATTTACTATATGATATATTGAAAGAAAGTGTGTTTTTCTTATTAATAAAATAGTCAATGCCTGTACGTAGATTATGAGAATTTCCTTTACTTACACTATTAGATAATTGTTCAAGCGTAGTGGTGTCGTTATTAAAGACAGACGTTCTATTCAATGTATTAATACTATGAAAGTTATTGTCGCGAAGGTCATAGTTTGCAAATATATTGATTTTATTGTATCTATAATTTATGTTAGTAGATAAGTTACTTCTTTTTAAATAAAAATTGGAGTCTAAATTGCTTATACTACTTCCTGCACTTATCATTCCATTAAATCCACTTTCTTTTTTCTTTTTTAATACAACATTGATAATGCCAGAAATACCATCGGGTTCATAGCGTGCCGAAGGATTGGTAATTAATTCAACACTTTCTATCATGCTAGATGGGATTTGGTCCATTGTTAGGTTGGTAGGGCGGCCGTCAATTAGTATTGTTAAACTTGAACTGCCTCTTAATGATATATTTCCTTCTATATCAACATTGACAGATGGAATATTTTCTAATACTTCGAGAGCGGTAACTCCATCGGCGGCAATACTTTTATCTATATTAAATACTTTTTTATCTAAATTGTTTTGAAGCATTTCTTTTTCAGCTTTGATGGTAACACCTTCGATAATATTTTGAGATAAATTCATTTTTTGTTTTTGTAAATTATAAGTAGGGGAGGATTTTGTTATTGAAAATGAAGATGTTATTATGTTTTTATAGCCTATAAAGCTAATTTTAGCTATATAAGTTCCCCAAGGGATTGGGTGTATAATACACGTTCCTTTTTCGTTGGTAATACCTCCTGATACAAGCGATGAGTCTTTTATGTTAAGTATGGTAATGGTGGCATATTCGAGTGTTTGTCCTTTTTCGTCTACAACACTTCCATAAACAACGCCGCTATTAGCAGTTACTAATTGACGAGCTTGTTCGCTGAGTTTTCCTTGTGCATAAACACTATTAAGAGAAAATTTTATTAATACAAATAATAATATAAAAATACGATATTCTCTATTTAACCATCCCTTTTTAAATGTTTTCATTCTATTTTAAATTATTAAAATATTGATTTACAAATATTTTTATTAAGATAATCGATATTTTCATTGTAGATACAAAGATAAATAAATTTTAGTGATAGTTACAATGAATAATAGCTAATTCTACTTAAACATATGCTTATCTACAAATACATTGCCAAAGTATTTTGTTTTTTATAAAACAACTTGTGTGTTTCTTTTTTTTAATTTGTAAGGATAACAAATACGGTACGTCTATTTAAAGATCTTCCTTCTTCTGTGTCGTTAGTAGCAATGGGTTTGGTGTCGGCATAGCCCTTATATTTTAAACGCGAAGGTGCTATGTTACGTCCTATGATATAATTATAAACTTCTTTCGCTCTTTCGTTAGATAAGATTAAGTTGTCTTTGCGTTGCCCTATATTGTCGGTATGCCCTTGTATTTCAATTGTAATATTTGAATTATCGTTCATAAAATCAATTAGAATTTCAATAACATTTTTAGATTGTTCTGTTAGTTCCGAAGAATTGGTAGCAAAATAAATATCATTAATTTTATAAGAATTTCCTACTTCTATAGCTTCTAACTTCATATCTATATTGTTTATTTCTAATTTCCCATCTTCAATAAGTTGTTTAGGAGCAATATATTTTAAATCGTAAACAGCTCCTTCTTGCTTTGCTGATAAAACGTAATCGCTTTGAGTATTGGAAATAATAAAAGCGTATTTCCCTGTATTTTTATCAACATTAATGTTTTGTAGTGATTTGCTATCTACATTTTGTAACTGCATTTTAATGTCAGCTGCATTTTCTTTATCAAAATCAAGATTTCCTTTGACTAATAAAACTTTATTAGGTTGTGCTTCTTTATATAAATCAAATTCATAAATATCGTAATTGCCAGAGTAACGATTAGTAGAAAAATAGGCTTTATTTCCCATAGTATTAACAAATAAACCAACATCATCGTTTTCCGAATTAATAGGATAGCCTATATTTACTGGTTTGCTCCATTTTCCATTTTCGCCTAAACGAGTATAAAAAATATCGTAGCCTCCTAATCCAGGATGACCGGTAGATGAAAAATATAGCGTTTTCATATCACTATGAATATAAGGTGTTTTTTCGTTCTCTTCGGTGTTAATAGGTTTTCCTATATTTTGCGCTTTTCTCCAATTACCATTAGCATCACGGGTCGAAAAATAGATGTCGTAGGTGCGAATAGTGTCATACTCGCTAACGCCAATACCTCCTGGACGATCACTGACAAAGAATAAAACCTGTCCGTCAGGACTAATGCTAGCTTGTGATTCCCAAGTATCTTCTCTATTAATGTTTTTCCCTAAATTGGTAATAGGTGTCCAATAGCCGTCAATATATTCTGAATAATATAAATCGCAATTATAATATACTTGTTCTATATTGATAAGTGTATTTGTACATTTTGTAAAAACCATGTATTTATTATCGACAGTTATAGTAGGTCCACCTTCATTTTTGCTTTGATTAAAAGGCTCTGGAAGTGGTTCGCCATAATTAAAATCTCCATTTTTTTGACGTTCGCTTATAGTAAATGTTTCTCGGTATTCATATTTGTCTTTTTCTCCAAAACGCTGTGGAATAGTATCAAGTTTATTTCTTGTAAATAAAAAATAATCGTTGTCTGGTGTTATTGTAGCCATATATTCATGATATTGGCTCGAAATGTTTTTTACTGGTTGTGGGTCGAATGCTACCGGATTGTTATATAACTTTTCATACAAATCGGCATAAGCGGCTAATTTTTCTATTTCTTCTTTCTTAATAATAGGTATTTTATCAACATCTTCTAAATAGGATTCAAAATTAATAACTGCTTTATTGTAAATGCCAGCGTGATAATAAATTTTTCCTAAATGATAATAAACATCTTTATTGTATTGTGGGCATAATTGAATAACTTTTTCAAAATAGGTAATAACAAGTTGGTGTGATTTTTCAAATTTACTAGGTTGCTTTTCTATTTCATAAACGATGTGTAATCCTAAACGATAATATGGGGCTGCCCAATCGTCTTGTATTTCAATAGCTTCATTGTAATATTTATTTGCTTTTAGTTTTTCTCCTTTTCGATATGCATCATTTGCTTTATTATATATCTTTTGAGCTTTTTTGTTTATTTCCAATTCGCAAGGATATTTTTTTTGTGTATATCCACTATGCACATCAATTATTAGATATAAAAAAATAAAAAACAAGTACTTATTCATATTTTTTTTTATTTTAACAATAAAGATAACGTATATTATGTTACTTTGTTTTAAAAAAGGTGTTTTTGTTACTAAAATAAAGAGAATAATACAAATATACAATGTTATTTTATGCATAATTATTTTACAAAACATTATCTAATCTATAAAAAAAAATGAATTATAAAAGAAAATTACAGCTTAATATGCTTAATATCAGTTATAAATGCAGTACGATTGTTTTTGAAAAGAAAAGATAAAGTATTAGTAAAAAATAGATAAAACATATAATAATTTTTTGTATTTTTGCACTCAGTTTTTTTAGAATAAAAAGTAATTAAATAATCATGTACGCAATTGTAGAAATAGCAGGGCAACAGTTTAAGATTGAAAAAAATCAAAAGATTTTTGTTCATCGCCTGAATGCTGAAGAAGGAGAGAAGATTGAATTTAAAAAAGTATTATTGGTTGACGAAGATGGAAAAATTAAAATTGGCAATCCAATTTTAACAGAAGCAAAAGTTACAGCTACCGTTTTAAATCATTTAAAAGGAGATAAAGTTCTTGTTTTTAAGAAAAAACGTAGAAAAGGTTATCAAAAATTAAATGGACACCGTCAATATTTAACTAAAATAGAAATCAATAATATAGAAGCTTAAAAAAAACATTGAACATTTAAAATAATATCTCATGGCACATAAAAAAGGAGTAGGAAGTTCAAAAAACGGTCGTGAATCGGCAAGCAAACGTTTAGGAATTAAAATTTATGGTGGACAGTTGGTCGTTGCAGGCAATATTATTGTGCGTCAAAGAGGCACTGTTCATAATCCAGGCGAAAATGTGGGTATTGGCAAAGACCATACACTTTTTGCATTAGTTGATGGAACTGTTGTTTTTAAGAAAAAAACAAATGGCAGATCCTATGTGTCGGTAAAGACACCTGAATTAGCAAATTAAACTTTTTCATAATAATTTTTTTTTAGAAAATTAATTGACTGCACTTAATGAATAATTTGGTGCAGTTTTTGTTATAATATATTCGAAATATAAAATATTATAAAACATGAAACATTTATTATCAATTTTAACAATTTTTTCGTTTGTTTTTCTTGCAAAAACACAATCTTTAGAATTATATTATTCAGATATAAAATGTAATAATGCTGACACTATTCATACAAATGTAACTACCAACGATTTACATCAAGAGTTTTTAACAGTAAAAAATGTCTCTTCTGCAACTAAAAGTGTAATGGTTAAAAGATACGATATAGTAAAAGGCGAAAATGTCATGTTTGGTTTTTGTTGGGACGAGTGTTACCCGCCTGCAACTACTATAAGCCCTTCGCCTATTGATATTGCTGCAGGAGATATATGTGAAAATTTTGTTGCCGATTTTGAATCTTCTGACCAAGGAGTGTTTTATGTTCTTTACACTTTTTATGATAAAGATAATGAGAATGATTCTATAGCTATTTATATTGAATATAATTGTTCTACCAATGCTATTGCAGCTTTACAAAAGAAGAATATTGTTTTGAATGCTTATCCCAATCCCGCTAAAGATAATCTAACTATTAACTATACAATCAAAAATAGTGACAATACCTATTTACGTATTTACACCATTACAGGAAATGTTGTATATCAGCAAACTTTAGAAAGTGGAAGTGGAAAAGTTAGTTTAGATGTAAGCACGTGGGCAACAGGAGTGTATATGTACTCTATAATGGAAAATAATCGCAATTATATTGCTAAAAAACTAATTATATCTAAGTAGCTATTTATAATAAAAAGTTTTTTTATTCATTTCATTTTGAAAAAATATCCAAAGAGAGTCGTTGGGAACAGGAGCTACTATAGTTAATTCTGTATTTGTTATAGGATGTATGAATGTTACTTCTCGAGCATGTAGACTTATAGAATTATCTGAATTTGAGCGTGGGTAGCCGTATTTTAAATCGCCTTTTAATGGTGAACCTATTGCTGATAGTTGAACGCGTATCTGATGATGTCTACCTGTTTTTAATTCTATTTTTAATAGATGATAATGCATTGACGACATGATATATTGATAAGTTAACTCGGCACGTAAATAAGTTTTTTTTTCACTATTAACAGCAAAACTTTTATTGTTACTTTCATTTTTTTTTAGATAATGCACCAAAGTATCTTTGTCGTTTTTAGGTTTATTTTTTACAATAGCCCAATAAATTTTTTCTACTTCTTGGTTTTTAAAAAGATTATTCATGCGTGATAAAGCTTTAGATGTTTTAGTAAATATCACAACTCCACTTGCTGGGCGATCAATACGATGAACAAGCCCACAGAATATATTCCCTTTTTTTTGATATGTTTCTTTTAAATATAATTTTACTTTATCTATTAAAGTCTCATCGCCTGTTTTATCTCCTTGTACGATTTCACCACTTTTTTTATTTATTACAATCAGATGATTGTCTTCGTATAAAATGAAATCTTTCATTTATTTGGAAATTAAAAGCTAATATAATTTTCTGGATTAACAGGTTTGCCATTTATCCATAATTCAAAATAAATTTCATTTGATAGATTGTTAGTTTTACCTATCATTTGTCCTTGTTTAACAATGTTTTTTTGTTCTTCTAACACTTCTCCTTTAAATTTATAAACACTTAGCATATCGTTAGGATGTTGTACCATAATGATGTTTTCTGCTTTTACTGTTTTGTTACATAATACTATATTTCCTGATGCAATAGCAAATAATCCTACATTATTATTGCATAAAAATCGCATACCATATTCTCCATCAAGTGGATTGAAAGCCGCAATTGATTTTCCTGAAAAAGGGGTGTATAATAAAGTGTGTGTATGTTTTTCGTGTTTTGGAATAAGAATGGATTGATTGGTGATTGTTTTTTTATTTTGAATTTTTAATTTCATCAAAAGGCTGTCTTCTTTAGTGAATGTAAATTTGTCTTTTTTGTTTTTTGTAAGCTCTACTGTCTGAAATACAAGCGTGTCTTTTGAAAAATCTTCGGTGATAAATAAGTTTTTAATGTTTTCTCTGTAGACATCATAAGCATTGATAGTTTGTTGCAAAGAGTCAAGTTTAGATTGTAAGACAAGTATTTTTTGACCTTGTTTTGCACTACCATAGCCTGGAATGTATTCGCGTAAAGAAGTCATTGTAATGATTGATATCGTTATTGCTATTAGAAGAAAAATGGTGATAATGGTAAAAATGAAAACTTTGATGAGAGATAAATTAAAACTAAATTTTTCTTCGTATGTATATTTATTCATTACTACGAATTTCAGTTTTTCTTTAAAACCTTGCTTAAAACCGTTATTAAAAAAATCTTTTATTTTCAAAATGTACTAATTAATAATCGTATTTTTTAAAATTCAAATGTCGCGTATATCTTCCATAAAGTAATGAATCGTTAGTGTTTTTAGAAAATTCGTTAAACATCAACGAATAATGACCTCTTGAAGAAAATACACCTAAAGCATTGTTGTCTTCTACTAAAGTATTATTTTCATAATGAAAACTTTTGATATTAGAATACTCAAGACGTTCTTGATTTAAACCCGTAGAAGCCGAAATGCTTAATAGGTATAAATACAAGTCGTGTGCTTCTGTATATAAATGTAATACAATAGAATCGGTTAAACGATATTGTATATCATCGTTTTCTTTTATGTTTTCTTTTATTTTTCGTAGAAAATTTTCTCCCAAGTAAGATATATAATCTGTTTTTGATTCTCCCACTTTCCAAACGATAGGAGCTTGTTGTTTACGCTTGTCTTGGTTATTGACTTCTGTGTAATAAAAATAGAAAGCAGCTTGACATAAAGCTATATTTCCTTCTTTTTCTAATTCTATTTGCTGCTGACGAGGTAAAAAAGTAATGTAATTGATTTTTCCAGGATAATATGGTGGTTTTTTAACACTTATATTTCCAACCATATTAGTAGTAGCAGTACTAGTTTTTTTTGTATATAAATTTGTAATTACCAATTTATATGTATAGTTTCTACTTAACTTAGCATCCATTTTATATAATATTTGCAAAGGAAATCCAAAAATGCCGCTATCTTTGGGAATGCTCGTAGTGGTATCCAAATACATTGTGCGTATTAATTGCGATTTATCGTATTCTTCTATTTTTACTTCTATACTATCGATATAACTGTAATTATTAATATCTTTTGCAGCATCATAGATATTGCCTTCGCTAAGAAAACTTTTATATACTTTTATGTAATGTGTTGTGTCGTCTGGATTTAATAAAGCATAAACAATAGTTATATCTTCATTATCGCCATTTAAGCTAAACTCTTTTTTATTGCAATTAGCAAACAAAAAAAGACTAAGTATTATAAAAATAATTCTATTTTTAAACATAAATTTTTATTAAATGATAAAATATAACGTGTAAATAGATGATAAATTACATTTTATTTTTTTTATTTCTTCCAAAAGAATACGTAAATTTATCTGCTTTTTCAAAAAAGACATATATGATTAAAGCCCATATACCACAAAATGCAATAGTAATAATGATATAGGGTAGCCAGAACGAAAAAAAAGTAAATTCGCGTACATCATTTTTATCATATTTATTTATCAATAGAATAAATGTATCGCCAGTCTTTACTTGAAGAGTATAATCTAATTGTTTGTAAGATTTTATATTATTATCTATGTATCCAATCATATAAGGGCTGTGTATGTCGCTTATAATTTTATTTACAAAAACGGTATCATGCTTAAAAAAATTGAGCAAATAAGCGATATTGTTTTCTTTATTAGCAGCTGTCCATTCGATATAAATACCTTTTGTTTTATCGAAATTTTTCCATATACGCAAACGATTAGTTATCAATAATGCAAAAATCAAAAAACATCCTATAATTAATACATTACGCTTTGATAATTGAAAACTAATCTTTTTCATTTTTTATCTTGCTATTTAGAAATTTTATCAAGATAGGCTTGTATATATTTATATTTAGGTGTTAATTTTCCATTATGCAGAATTAATGCTTTTTTTATAGGTGATGGTAAGTTGAGATTGTCATAATCTGTTGAAAAATTGCAAGATGCAATATCGTTAACAAATGGTTCGAGTGCATCGGCAAATGCTGAAGAAGCATCACGAGGCAGTTCACTTGGCAAAATATCGACTGTCATTAACACAATGCCTTCGCCTTTGTGTCCAAAAGTAGGCTGTCGTGTAATGGGATGATATACAAATATAGGATTATCAATATCGGTTCCCATATGCGTAAATTCAATAGAACCATTAGGATCGCATGTGATGTCGCCAATAACATGTAACCGAAGGTTGTCAGCTGTATATAAATGCTCTATGTGGTCTTTTGTTAGTAGTCGGTCATACCTATCGTCCCAATACATACAATTTAATAATATACTTAAATGTGGAATGTATTGATTGAAATTACTTGTAAAATTGCTTGGTGTAGTGAAAAAATCGTTTAAATTGAAAGCTAAACCATCTTTATGTTTAGCAATATGTTTTTCGTGAAAAACAATTTTATAAATATGTTTATTAGAATAAGTATTTTTTTCTTTTAACAAAAGTAATTCTTCAGGTGTAATTTCTATAGTAGGCAAATAATTTAATATTTCTTGTGCTCCTTTCGATACATTTCCATAGCCAGTAATAGCAATAGTTAAGGGCAACAATTCTTTAGGTAATCCATTTGTTTCTATTTCTTTACCTATATCTTTTAATGTTTTTATTGCATCGCTAAGTGAAAAATAAGTGTGAGTTTGAGTTAATTTTTCAAAAGGAGTTTTTATTCCTAAATGTTTCATTCTTAATCCAAATGCCCACAGGGTATTGATAGTGCCAGCTAAACCAGCATAACGTCCAAAGAAAATTAAACGCTTATTATTATCGTCAACAATACATTCATAATCAATTAAATTGCATTTATTTTCCATGAATTTTTTCAGCATAGGCATATTATGCGCTTGCCCTTTGATAACATGCGAAAAAATAATATATGTTTTATTATATGCAATTCTTTCAATAGGAACTTCTTTAATACCGAATATAATACGCTGTTCATCTAAATTGTCGACAATATTACATCCTTTTTCTAAAAACTCCTCATCGGTAAAAGCTCTTTTTTTAGAATGTAAAACATCTATTTGAATTTTATGTTTGTTGATAATGCGTTGTGCATGTATTGGCGTAAGTGCTGAACGACGCTCCATTGCATATTTATCCTCGTCTCTGATAGCTATTCTTTTCATTTGTTGTATTTTAATGTAAATAAATAAAATTGAAATGCAAAAGTACAAAAAAAAAATCAAAATTACCACACAGACATATAAAAATGTATAGTGGCACCCAACAATGTCTTAACAAAAGAAACAAATGTTTCATGTTTTTTTTTAATAAGCGTGTGAAAACATTTAGTTTAGATGTGTATGAAGATAAAATTTTTGGGCTTATCTTACTATCCAGAATTTATTGGGAATATCAGAATATCGAAATTGTCTATGGAACACGTTGCCTCACTTGTAGCTAACGGACGGAACTATATGCAGTTGCCGACTGCGGGCGGTTTTCCTGTCGAGCCGCACCGCCGTTGTTGCGGGCTACACGGCTTGTTGTCAGCACGGAAACGGCAATTGACATATAGTTTTTGTTATTGCCAGTGGTTATATCTGTCATGAAAATGCTTCAATCGACTGGTTAATAATTGTCCTTATTTTCTCGGCTCCTGTTTTAAGCTCATCTGCTTGAATTGAAATTGCTAAAATATCCTCTCTTCTTGCTGTAAATGAGATTCCAAGTTCTTCAAAAATTGTTCTCGTCTCAATGATAAGATCTTTTGCTAATTTAATCTCAAAGTGACAGTTGTTGGGTGATTTCCTTGGATGAAACCACATGTAATTTTGTCTGGACGTACCTAATGCAACATGATGTTTATTGTAAGTAACCCTTGATTTTGGATAAGACTGATCTGCCATTTTTATCATCTCATCCATAATTGAGATAGATTTAGGATTAGATTTCTTCTCCCAATATGGTCGCCCTACTTCCTCCCCACCTAAATCTCCCTCATCTTCTGGAGCTTCATAGATGTCAAGTACTTTTGTGAAATTTAAGAGAATTTTGTCGTCCACTTTGATTGCATTAATTTGAATTGCAATTATTGGAATTGAGCGATTCATTAAAGCAATTACATTAAAAAAACGATTAGTAATTTCTTCTGCGACAATTACAGCTTTATGATCTTTGGAAGGAAACCTTCTACGTTCAATATCCCAGTACTCAATTGTCCTAATAATATGGCTTTCATCAGTCGCACCAAGTTGAATTTCTGTCTCATACATTGTCTCTGTCTCACTATTTAGAAACAAGAAATCAATTCGCCCACCGCTTGATTGTTTTCTTTCTCTCTGAATCAGATCAAGTTCTCCAAGTCCGAGAATTGATGAATCGTCCACTATTCTGTCCTGAAGCCATTTTTCATTAAAATTTTTCTTTAGAGATATTTTCTCTCCTTTAATGTATTTTAAATTGTCTGTCATTGTTCGTCAATTTATTGTTAGTACTGAGCCCTTTACCATTGGCAATAACGGTTCTCAAATAGGCAATGGCCACATTTTACATAAAACACTAATACGAAGCTACAAATTTTATCTTTACGAAAAACGTTGTACGAAGCATTTATTGTGGCTGGTGCTTATTTGATGTTATGAGCATTTTA
>CAZSTX010000035.1:0-21436 GCA_964610025.1 uncultured Lentimicrobiaceae bacterium | reverse complement strand
GTTAAAGCTGAAGTTAAATCTTGTATATTCATAATATAATCCTCCTAATTTTTAAAACAATGGAACTAATGCTAAAATAAGACCACCTGCTACCACAGAGCCAATTTGTCCACCAACATTGGTACTAACAGCATGCATAAGAAGAAAATTCGATTTGTCTTCTTTCTGCCCCATAGCGTGTATTACTCTTGCCGACATAGGGAAAGCCGAAATTCCACAAGCACCAATCATAGGATTAATTTTCTTATGAGATGGTAAAAATAAATTGATAAGTTTTGCAAACATAACGCCTCCAAAAGTATCGAAAATGAAGGCTAATAATCCTAAACCTATAATCATTAAAGTACCTAAATTAACAAATTTATCAGCTGTCATTGTGCTTGCAATGGTAATTCCTAATAAAATAGTAATCAAACTTGCCAATTCGTTTTGTGCTGCTAAAGATAACTTTTCTAACACACCACACTCTCTAATTAAGTTACCAAACATTAAAAATCCTATAAGTGCTAAACAAGAAGGAGCTATCAAACCTGCAATAACTGTTACTAATATAGGGAATAATATTAAAGCAGTACGAGAAACCAATTTCTTTTGTCCTTCCATACGTATTAGACGTTCTTTCTTTGTAGTAATCAATTTAATGACTGGTGGTTGAATAATTGGTACTAATGCCATATAAGAATAAGCAGCTACCGAAATAGGTCCTAATAATTCGGGAGCAAAACGAGCTGCAACAAAAATAGAAGTTGGCCCGTCAGCCGCTCCAATAATACCGATAGATGCTGCTTCGTGCAATGAAAATCCGACTAATACAGCAAATATCATTGTGATAAAAATACCAAATTGAGCTGCTGCACCAAATAAAAGTAAAAAAGGATTTTTAAAAAGAGGGGTAAAATCGATCATTGCTCCTATTGCTATAAATATTAAGAGAGGAAACACTTCTGCTGCTTGTATTCCTACATCAAAGAAAAAAGACAATGCACCAGTAACCTCTTCTCCAATAGCTGGGTCAAATTGAGTTATTGCAGATGATAATGGAATATTAACTAAAATAGCTCCAAAACCCATTGGTAATAACAAAGTGGGTTCATACTCCTTTTTTATGGCAAGGTAAATCAATATACCGCCAACAGCCAACATCACTAAATGCTTCCATGTAAAAGCAAAAAGTACTGGCATTAAATCTTGTAAATTCATATTTTTTAAAATTTTTTAATGTATATATTAATTATTTATATTATTTTCTGTATCTGTATTTTTTTCTTTGATTACAACAGATAATATTATTGAAAATACAAGTGTAAAAACAATAACAGCTAAAGATAGCCAAGAGTGTGAAGAAAAGAATGTCTCTATTGTATTTCCAGCTACTTTATTCACAATTCCAATAGCTGGTAAAAGCATTTTTAATCCTATAAATAAAAGTATAAAACTAACTCCGTGTTTCAAGAATCGGAACATTCCCATAATGCCTTTTAAGGCAAAATAGAGCGATATCAATCCCATAACAGCAAATACATTAGATGTGATTGCTAAAAACTGTTCTTCGCTCGGTGTAAGTATATTAGTAGCTCCTTCTTTTATCACTCCAATAATTGCAGGAATAGAATCGACTGCAAACAATACATCAGTAGAGCCAATTACTAAAAACACAAGTGCAAACATAGTTATATGGCGTTTGCCATTAATTTTCGAAAAGAAATGAGAATGTTCAAAATCAGGGTCTACAGGGAAATATTTTGAAGCTAATTTATATAAAAAATTATTTTTAGGATCTACTTGTTCATCTTCGCTAGTAAATGCCATTTTATAAGCTGTCCATAATAAAATCAAACCAAAAATATAAATAATCCATTCAAATCTTTGCACTAATTCCATTCCTACAAGGATGAATAAAATACGTAATACTATAGATAATAATATTCCTAATTTTAATAATTTAGGTTGATTTTTTGCTGGGACAGACATTAAAGAAAATATCATAATAAAGACAAACAGATTATCTACCGACAAAGAATACTCTGTCAAATAACCTGAAATGAATTTTATTCCCATCACGTGAGCAGTATTACTACCTTCTACCCCAGGATTTTGAGGAAAAAAGAAAAACAAAGATGCTCCAAAAAGTAATGCTATAGATATCCAAACACCTGTCCATCTCAATGCTTTAGGTACAGTAAGCTCCCCTTTGCGATGATCTGTAACGTAGAAATCAATAAAAAATACTATTAAATAAATAGCAACAAAAATAATCCAATAAATAATAACTGCAGTTTCCATATTGAAAAATTATAAAGGTAAATTATCGTGTTTTTTAGGTGGATTTTCTAAACGTTTGCCTTGTAAAGATTTTAAAGCTTTAATAAGACGATATCGTGTGTTGCGTGGTTCAATAACATCATCAAGGTATCCATATTTAGCTGCTATATATGGGTTTGCAAATTGACTTCTATATTCTAATTCTTTTGTTTCCATAAAATCTGCTAATTTTTCAGGGTCTTCTATGTTTTTTATTTCTTTGCTCATAAGAATTTCTATTGCTCCTTTACCACCCATAACTGCTATTTCGGCGGTAGGCCATGCGTAATTGATATCGCCTCTCATATGTTTAGAACTCATAACACAATAAGCACCACCATAATTTTTACGCAAAATCACCGTTAATTTAGGAACGGTAGCCTCTCCATATGCATAGAGCAATTTAGCTCCATGAAGAATCAATCCGCCATACTCTTGTCCTGTTCCTGGTAAAAACCCTGGAACATCTATTAAAGTTATTAAAGGTATATTAAAGGCATCGCAAAAGCGAATAAAACGTGCTCCTTTTCTTGAAGCATTAATATCTAATACTCCTGCTAAATGAGCAGGCTGATCAGCTACTATTCCTACAGTCATTCCTCCCATTCGAGCAAAGCCAACAATTATATTTTTTGCATAATCGGGTAATATTTCTAAAAAATCCTGATTATCAATGATAGAATTTATCACATTTTTCATATCATAAGGTGTCTTATGACTTTCGGGAATAATATTATTTAATGTATTATCTACTCTTTCAATAGGGTCTGTGCATTCTATTTCTGGGGGGCTTTCCATATTGTTGGAAGGTAGAAAACTTAACAAACGTCTAATCATTTTAATACCTTCTTTTTCATTATCAACAACTAATTGTGCTACTCCAGATTTAGTAGCATGCATAGTTGCACCTCCAAGTTCTTCTACAGTAACATCTTCTCCCGTAACTGTTTTAACAACTTTTGGACCGGTAACAAACATATAACTTGTATTTTTTACCATCATAATAAAATCTGTTAAAGCAGGTGAATATACAGCTCCACCAGCACAGGGACCAAAAATAGCAGAAATTTGAGGTATTAGTCCTGATGCTAATACATTACGTTGAAATATTTCAGCATATCCGGCAAGACTAGCAACTCCTTCTTGTATACGTGCTCCACCTGAGTCGTTAAACCCTATAACAGGAGCTCCTACTTTCATTGCTTTGTCTAATACTTTACATATTTTGGCTGCTTGTGTTTCGGATAAAGAACCGCCAAAAGTAGTAAAATCTTGGGCATATACATAAACTAATCGTCCGTCAACACTACCGTATCCTATAATGACTCCGTCACCTAAATAGGTTTCATTTTCTAATCCAAAATTAGTACAACGATGTGTTACAAACATATCAAATTCTTCAAAACTGCCTTCATCTAATAACATATTTATTCTTTCGCGAGCAGTCATTTTACCTTGTTGATGTTGTTTTTCGATTCGCTTTTCGCCTCCTCCCAAGCGAGCCTTTGCTCTTAACTCCAACAATTCTTTGATTTTATCTTGCATGGACATATTCTAATGATTTTAATGATAAAATTATGTTTTATTATTTTATTTATTTGGATTTTCACATAGCTCTGTCAATACTCCTCCCGTTGATTTGGGATGCAAAAAAGCTATTCGTAAGCCTTCAGCTCCTTTGCGTGGAATAGTATCAATACGCTGAATGCTATCGGGCATAGTATTTAAAACATTAGCTAAATCATCTACTTCGTAAGCTATGTGATGAAAACCTTCTCCTTTTTTTTCGATGAATTTACTAATAGGACCATCCGAATCTGTTGATGCTAATAACTCTATTTTAACGTCTCCAATTTTAAAAAAAGCGGTCTTCACTTTTTGGTCTTTTACCTCTTCAATCGCATAACATTTTAACCCTAATTGTTTTTCGTAAAATGCAATAGCACTTTCTAAGTCTTTAACTGCTATGCCTATGTGTTCAATACGTTTTAAATTCATGTAATTATTTATTTTAAACTGATAATACAATTAAAGTATCGCCTTCGTAAACACTATCGCCTTTTGATATAGGAATTTGTTTAACAATACCATCTCTATCTGCTTCTATATCGTTTTCCATTTTCATAGCTTCTACAACAACTATTTTTTGTCCTGCTGTAATCTTATCGCCTTCTCTGACCAAAATATCGAAAACAATACCTGGAAGTGGTGATGCAATAGCATAATCTTCTCCTCCTGGATTAGCATTTACTATAGGTGCTGGTCTTTCTTCCTCTTCTTCTGATGTTAATGTTTCTGTTGGTGGAATAACTATTTTTTTATTTTCACTTGGATAAGTAGACGTTATTTTATGTATTGCGTTTGCTCCTGATAATCCAGTTTCTTCAATGCTCACATTGTAAATACTACCATTAATGTTAATTTTGTATTCTTTCATAAAATATATTATTTTTTGTTAGGTGTTTTTTTAAAATTATAAGAACGATTAGCCCATGGTGAATGAGTAGGATTGTTTTTTAGCCAAAATCCTGTAGCTTCTATATCGTGATTTCTTTCGTTTAAATGCACATGAAATGCCATTGTAATCGCTAACAATTCTGTATCTATTTCTGTTTGAATTGCGCTTGATTTTTTGGCTATCAATGGTTGAGTGATTTTTTCTTCTTTTTTATCTTCCATTATTTCTCTTTTAGATTTACGCTTCAAAGTATAGACAATTACAACTATGATTAAAATTCCAACTAAAAATAAAACAGTTGTAGTAGCACTATATGTTGGTGTAGTTAAATTATCTTCTTCATTTTGTAATATTTTATTTACAGCCAATGGAGAAGGGAGTAATAATTCTCTCCTATTTTTGTCAAAAAAACCTATGCTTATTCCTTCTCGTTGTTCATTTATATTATAGCTAAAACTATCTATTAATTGATGATTATTTATATCAAAAATTGCAAAAAAAGCATTTCCATTGTCAAATAATGAAGTGTCGTCTAACATAAAATTGATACGATAAGTATTTGACAAATCTATAATTGTATCTGAATTATACAAAAGAAAATAAGAATCTGGAGGAATAATAGTTGGACTGAAAATATTGAATTTATTAATATTGTTGGGGTCGTTTGTAAAACAATAATTTCCTAAATCTATTTCATTTTTACTCGCATTATATATTTCTATCCATCTTAGTAAATAAGGCGAAATAGTATCTGTATTGTAAATTGAAATTTCGTTAATTTGAAGTTGTTTTTCTTGCGTTAATCCTAATTTGACTTGTATTAGAATAAATAAAAATAAAAATATTGAAATTAGATTTCTCATTATTGAAAAAATAGTTAATTATTAAGTATTTAACATACAATACATGTTAATTTTAAAAGTTACAAAAATACTACATTTTTTTACAAAAGCAACATTATAAAGAAAATATTCTATCTTTATACAATAACTTATAAAACACCTTCTTATAATTTTATTTTTAAAATATAAGAAAAATTACTTTTTTATATCTATTTATCCCAACAATCCTAATAACATACCGGCTGCAACAGCTGATCCAATTACACCAGCTACATTGGGTCCCATAGCGTGCATAAGCAAATGATTGTTTTTATCGGCTATTAACCCTTGTTCTTGAGCAACACGTGCAGAATCGGGTACTGCCGAAATCCCAGCAGCTCCAATAAGCGGGTTCACTTTGTTGTCTTTAGATAAGAAAACATTCATAACCTTTGCAAACAAAACACCACCTGCCGTAGCAATAATAAACGACAAGGCACCCAAGCCAAAGATCTTTAACGAATCGACTGTTATAAATCTATCAGCTTGCGTTGAAGCTCCAACTGTTAATCCTAACAAAATAGTAATAGTATTAATTAAAGCATTACGAGCAGTATCAGCCAAGCGTTCTGTTACTCCTGATTCTTTTAATAAATTACCAAAAAACAACATTCCTAAAAGCGGAATTGCACTTGGTGCTATAAAAGTCGTTAATAACAAACCGGTAATAGGAAAAAGTATTTTCTCCGTTTTTGACACTTGACGTGGAGCTTTCATTCTAATTTTACGTTCTTCTTTTGTAGTCAAAAGACGCATTACAGGTGGCTGTATCAAAGGGACTAAAGCCATATAAGAATAAGCTGCCACAGCAATAGCTCCAATCAATTCGGGGGCTAATTTAGAAGAAAGGAAAATAGCTGTAGGTCCATCAGCACCGCCAATAATACCAATAGCTCCTGATTGAGCTGGTGTAAAATCTAACAAATAAGCTCCTATAAAGGTTAAGAAAATACCTATTTGCGCAGCGGCTCCTAATAATATTAGCTTGGGATTAGATATAAGTGATGAAAAATCTGTCATAGCACCAATTCCTAAGAAAATAAGTGGTGGATACCAGCCATTTATAACACCTCCGTATAAAAAATTCAATACAGAACCTTCTTCGTAAATACCTATTTGCAAGCCTGCCATAAAAGGGATATTTCCAACTAAAATACCAAATCCAATGGGTACTAATAATAATGGTTCCCAGTTTTTAATTATCCCTAAAGCGATAAAGCCAATACCAATAACAATCATTGCGAGGTATTTTAATTGAAAATGTGCAAATCCAGTACTTTCCCAAAAACCTCCTAAACTCTCTAACAGTGTTCTTCCTTCTCCAGCTACCTCCTGTCCAAACAACTGAGTAACAGGCAATAACATTAAAGCAAAGAATATCATGCATTTTTTTCTAAATTTTTCTTTCATTACTCTTTTTTATTTTATACAAATTCAAGTAAAACATCGCCTTGTAAAACAGCTTGCCCAACATGTACTTTCAATTTTGAAACTGTACCACTACGTTCAGCAAGCACATTATTTTCCATTTTCATTGACTCCATTACCATTAATGCATCACCTTCTTGGAAAGCATCACCTTCTTTAATATTAATACTGATAATGTTTCCTGGTAGTGGTGAATTAAGCACTCGACTACTTGGTCGTGCATCAACAGGCATAGGAGTTAATTTTTCAGCTGCTCGACTTAATCCAGCACTTGGATGAATTTCTTTTCGCACAAGTGTGGGTGTTTTAGTAACTTTTAATTCTTCATTAACTTTTATGGAATAACTTGAACCGTTCACTTCCATCTCTGCAATGCCATCTTCTAATCCTTTAATAATGACATCATAATCATTGCCATTGAGTGTAAATTTATATTTTTTCATTTTTGAAAATTTATCCTATAAGTTTATATTTTAATTAATTTATTGGAAATTATTCATATTATAATATTTAGAATTCCATGGAGAATAACGTCTTTGTATTCGTTCAATCGTAATAATATTACTTTCTTCATCATGTTTATTTAGCTCTTGCATATAAAGATGAAGTGCTAAAAACATTACTGCTGTTTTTTCAACATCTAATGTATCTATATTTTCTTCTTTTACTCCAAGTTTATTTTTTTTCTGTTTTGCACGTGCAACATTAACTCTAGCAATTAATGTAAAAACTACAACAAGAAGTGCCAATGCACTAAAAACAATTAAAATGCCAATAAAAGCCTCACTTAATATATCTACTGTAGATGTTATATAATTTAAAATCATACTTTAATTTATTTTATAAAATTTTACATTATCCACTACAAAGGTATATTACAATGCTTACGTGGAGGATTAACAACTTTTTTGGTTTGAAGTGCTTCAAAAGCTCTAATAACGCGAAAACGTGTATTGCGTGGTTCTATCACATCGTCAATATATCCATAAGAAGCAGCTTCATAAGGATTAGCAAATTTTTCTTCATACTCTGCTATTTTTTTTGCAATGTATTCTTGCTTTTCATTCTTATCGGTCATAGCTGCTATTGTTTTACTTTCTAATACTTCTATTGCTCCCGAAGCACCCATCACTGCTATTTCGGCAGTGGGCCAAGCATAATTAAAATCTCCTCTCAACTGCTTACTACTCATCACATCGTGCGCTCCTCCATAAGATTTACGTATTGTTATCGTAACTTTTGGAATTGTCGCCTCGCCATAAGCAAACATTAGTTTTGCTCCATGTACAATAATACCTTCGTATTCTTGTCCTGAACCCGGTAAAAAACCAGGAACATCAACCAAGGTAAGTATAGGAATGTTAAAAGCATCGCAAAACCGTACAAAACGAGCTGCTTTTCTAGATGAATCGCTGTCAAGTACACCTGCTAAGAAATTTGGCTGATTGGCAACGATACCTGTCGCAACACCATTAAAGCGGGCAAATCCTACAATAATATTACGTGCATAATGACGATGCACTTCTAAAAATTCTCCTTTATCAACAATGGCATAAATAATATTTTTCATATCATAAGGTTGATTGGGATTATCTGGAACGATTGTATTTAATGAATCTTCCAATCTGTCGATAGGGTCGGTACAATTAAACAATGGTGGCTCTTCTAAATTATTTTGAGGAAGGTATGAAATTAGCTTACGAATAAGTACAATTCCTTCTTCTTCGTTTTCTACTTTAAAATGTGAAACTCCCGATTTTTGAGCATGCACGTCTGCTCCGCCTAAGTCTTCTGTTGTAATATCTTCTCCTGTAACAGCTTTTACCACTTTCGGACCAGTAACAAACATATAACTATTATCTTCTGTCATCATGATAAAATCGGTTAATGCAGGCGAATAAACTGCACCACCAGCACAAGGTCCAAAAATAGCCGAAATTTGAGGAATAACACCAGAAGCCATAATGTTGCGTTGAAAAATTTCTGCATAACCAGCCAAAGAAGTTACCCCTTCTTGAATGCGTGCTCCACCTGAATCGTTGATGCCAATAACAGGCGCACCCATTTTCATTGCCATATCCATTACTTTGGATATTTTCTGTGCCATGGTTTCGGAAAGTGAGCCTCCAAAAACTGTAAAATCTTGAGCATATACAAAAACGATACGCCCATCAATTGTGCCATGCCCTGTTACAACGCCGTCTCCAAGATACTTTTCGTTTTCTAACCCAAAATTGGTACAGCGATGTTTTACAAACATATCTAATTCTTCAAAACTGCCATCGTCTAATAGCAAATTAATACGTTCGCGAGCTGTCATTTTTCCTTTTTTATGTTGAGAAGCTATTCGCTTTTCACCACCACCTAATTTCGCTTCAGTGCGCTTATTAATTAATGTTTCAAGTTTTTGTTGATTTTTCATATCAAAATATTATATCTAAATTCTTAAAAAAAATTCAATGTTATTAAAGTTAATTATTTATTCGGATTTTTGCATAGTTCTGTTAATACCCCTCCTGTTGATTTGGGATACAAAAAAGCTATTCGTAAACCTTCTGCTCTTTTGCGTGGAATAGTATCAATACGTTTTAAATTCATGAAATTATTTATTTTAAACTGATAATACAATTAAAGTATCGCCTTCGTAAACACTATCGCCTTTTGATATAGGAATTTGTTTAACAATACCATCTCTATCTGCTTCTATATCGTTTTCCATTTTCATAGCTTCTACGACAACTATTTTTTGTCCTGCTGTAATCTTATCGCCTACTCTAACCAAAATATCGAAAACAATACCTGGAAGTGGTGATACAATAGCATAATCTTCTCCTCCCTGATGAGCATTTACTATAGGTGCTGGTCTTTCTTCTTTTGAATTTAAGTTCTCTACTTGTGTGTCAAGTGTTTTTTTATTTTTTATTGAATTAGCAGATACTACTTCATGTATAGTATTTGATTCTGATTTTGATTTTCCAACTTCTTCAACACTTACACTATAAGTTATTCCATTAATATTTACTTTGTATTCTTTCATAACACATCAACTATTTTCTAAAAGGTGTTTTCTTAAAATTACATAAACGATTTGCCAAGGCGAGTGAGTTAGATTGTTTTGTAATCAAAAATTCGGTTGGCTCTATCTCGTACTTACTTTCGTTTAAATGAATATAATATTTCATTATAAACGCTAACAATTCCGCATCTATTTCTGTTTGAATTTTATTTTGTTTTTTTCTTGTGAATAATTGGATAGTTATTTTTTCTTTTTTAAATTTATAGGTCAAAGCAGACACAACAGCATTTAAATTTGATGTGCTTAAAGTTAATTCAGATAAAATTGAATTTTCTTTTTCTAATTGCTGCCTTACCGTCAAAGCAACATTGGCATCATAAATTACACTATCATTAATTTGAAGTGCTTTCTCTTGTGTAAATCCTAATTTGACATTTATTAAGATAAATAAAAGTACAAATATAGGAATATTTTTTTTCATTATAAAAAAAGATAGTTAATAATTAAATGGTTAAAAAAAAATAGCTATTTTTTTTTAAAGTTGCGAAGATACAACAATGTTTTAATATAAACAACATTTTATCACAAAAAACTATACTAATCCTGCAAAGCCCATAAAAGCAAGCGATAAGATGCCTGCCGTTACCAATGCTATTGGTACTCCTTTCATTCCTTTAGGAATAGTAACAAGATCCATCTGCTCTCTAAGTCCAGCAAAAATAGTAATGGCTAAAGTAAAGCCTATGGCTATTGAAATTGTATAAATAACACTATCAAAAATGCTTGTCGGAAATTTTTGTGTAACAAGTATCGCTACACCCAACACAGCACAATTAGTTGTTATCAATGGTAAAAATATTCCTAATGCTTGATATAAAGGTGGACTTATTTTCTTTAAAACAATTTCTACCATTTGTACCAAAGTAGCTATTACCAATATAAAAACTATTGTTTGCAAAAATAATAATTTGAAATATTCGAGTATATATATATTAATAATAGAAGTTACCAGCGTAGCTAATGTCATAACAAAAACTACAGCAGCACCCATACCTAATGCAGTGCTAATTTTATTTGAAACTCCTAAGAAAGGACATATACCTAAAAATTGTGCTAGAATTATATTATTTACTAAAACAGCACCTATTATCATTAAAATATAATACATAGTCTATTTTATTTTTTAATTATTTATTTATTTTTATTTTTTGCAGCCATTTCATGCCAGCTATTATAAAGCCAAAAACGATAAAAGCACCAGGTGCTAATACAAATACAAGTATTCCATCGAATGGAATGATTGTTTGACCAAACAAAGTCCCATTGCCTAACAGTTCTCTAAAAAATGCTATGATTGAAATGGCTATTGTAAAGCCTATTCCCATCCCAATCCCATCGAGTATTGAATCAAAAATAGTATTTTTACTTGCAAAAGCTTCTGCCCTACCTAACACTATACAATTCACTACAATTAAAGGTATAAAAATACCCAAACTCGCTGATAAAGCTGGAATAAAACCTTGAATTATCAAATCAACTATAGACACAAATGTTGCTATTACTAATATGTAAGATGGAATACGTACTTTATCTGGTATTACATTTTTTAGTAAAGATATCAACATATTAGACATCAACAATACAAATGTCGTTGCCATTCCCATGCCCAAAGCATTAAAAACAGATGTTGTAACTGCTAAAGCAGGACAAGTTCCTAATACTAAAACTAAAGTTGGATTTTCTTTAATAAATCCATTTGTTAAAATTTTAATTTTGTTCATTTTCTTTAAGTTTTAAAAATGAATGATATGCTCTTTGAATTGCGTCAGCAAATGCTCTTGAAGAAATAGTAGCAGCTGTAATAGCATCTACATCTCCACCGTCTTTTTTAACTTTTAAATTAAAGTTTTTAGGATTTTTTCCTTTAAACTGCAAAGGAAAATCTGACTTATTTTTGTCAATTTTATCTCCTAAACCCGGCGTTTCGTTAGCTTGTATGACTTCTGTTCCTATAATATTACCATCAGCATCAAAGCCTACCATAATACTAAAAGTACCACTAAAAGCTTTATCGGTATAAGTCTCAATAGCGACTCCATATAAAACATTACTTTCATATGCTACATAAAGAGTTACTGAGTCTTTATCGCCTTCTAACAACACTTTTTGTTCTTTAATTTCTCCATTAAAATTAGGCAATACTTTTGCTATCGCATCATTTTTTTTCTTTTGTTGCGATTGTTCAATAGGAGTTTTTGTTAGTACATATACCACACTCAAAGCTGCAGCTGCTACAAATGTAATAAGTGTTAGCGATATAATCAACTGAAACAATGACGATTCTTTCTTTCCCATAATCAATAATTATTAGTGTTTTTATTACTTATTACTTATTGTTTTTTGTATTCCAAATCTTTTCGGTTTAAGACCTTTATTAATAAGAGGTACAAATGCATTCATTATTAGTATAGCAAAAGATACCCCTTCGGGATAAGCACCTGCAACACGAATAATAATTGTTAGCACACCGCAACCTATTCCAAAAACAATTTTTCCCCAACTACTCATAGGCGATGTTACCATATCGGTAGCCATAAAAATAGCACCTAACAACAGCCCCCCCGACAAAATATGATAGCTAGGAGGGATATATACATTCGCATTTATAAGATGCAATGTTGCGGCAAAAACAAAAGCACTTCCAATAAAAGCTACTGGAATATGCCAAGATATTACTTTGCGTATTAACATAAAAATTCCTCCCGCTATAATGGCTAATGCCGCTACTTCGCCCAGAGAACCACCTCGCTCGCCTAAAAGCATTTGGGCATAAGTAGGTAATGCGTCCATAAGTTGCGAAACATCTTGTCCTTGATCTATTCCTGTTTTAATAATACCTAATGGTGTAGCTCCTGTTGTTGCATCTGTAATAACAGAAGGGCTTGTAAACCAATAATACGGTTTGGGCCATGTGGTCATTTGTTGCGGAAATGAAATTAATAAAAACACACGACCTACTAATGCTGGATTAAACGGATTATTGCCCAGACCTCCAAATGTCATTTTAGCAATACCTATGGCTACTATAGCACCGACAACAACCATCCATATAGGTAAATTACTCGGCAAGTTAAATGCTAATAATAACCCTGTTATAACTGCTGACCCATCTAAAATTGTTGTTTTTCCTTTTATCAAAAATTTTTGAATAAGCCATTCAATAAGTAAACAACTAATTACCGACACCAATGTAAGTACAATAGCATCTATTCCAAAAAATAGAAATGAAAATATCATGGTTGGGATAAGTGCTATAACTACTGTCCACATGATTTTTTTTACCGACTCATCGGTATGAATATGCGGAGAACCTGAAACTTGTAATAATGCCATATCTTTTTATTTTCTTAAATTTTATTTTGTATTACGTGCACGTATCATTGCAGCTGTTTTATTTTTCCCTAAACGAATCCAATCGAGCAAAGGACGTGAAGAAGGGCAAGTGTATTGGCAACTTCCACATTCAATACAATCCATAACGTGCATTTTTTCCATTTTTTCCCAATTGTTATTTTCTGAAAGAGGTGTTAACAAATAAGGTTCTAGGCCCATCGGGCATACATCAACACATTTTGCACAACGGATACAATTTACTATTTCTTTGCGTTTGCTTTCTTTGGTATTAATGGCTAAAATACACGAAAACCCTTTTGTAATATATGTATCTAAATTAGCTATTGCTTTTCCCATCATAGGTCCGCCACTTATAAGTTTCTCTGTATCTTCTGAAAGACCGCCATTAGCCTCAATAATAGATAGGATAGGTGTTCCTAATCGTACTAAATAATTTTTCGGCTGTTTTACCGATTTCCCTGTAAAAGTAACATAATTAGATATTAAGGGCTTGTTTTTTTGTACTGCCTCATACACCGCCAAAGCTGTACTAACATTGTTAACAATGCAACCTACATCAATAGGAAGTTTTCCTGAAGGCACTTCGCGTTTTGTAATTGCTTTTATCAATTGTTTTTCTGCTCCTTGTGGATACTTCATTTTCAAAGTATGTACTTCTATTCCTTTTATTGATTGAGCTACTTCTTTTAATCGATTGATAGCATCTTTTTTATTTTCTTCTACTCCAATATGTACCATTGGCAAAGAAAGAGCATCTCTTAAAATACAAGCTCCTATTAGAAACTCTTCTGTGCGTTCTAACATTATCCGATAATCTATTGCGATATAAGGTTCACACTCAGCCGCATTAATGAGCATATACTCCACTTTTTTGCTTTGAGGAATTAAAAACTTGACATGTGTTGGGAAACAAGCACCTCCAAGCCCTACTATTCCTTTTTCTTTTATTTTTTCAATTATTTGTGTAGAAGATAGCAATACTTCTCTTTTAATATCTGGAGTTCGTTCTATATCTTCTTCCCATTCATCGCCTTCTACATCAATAACAATAGCCATTTTTTTATAGCCCGACAAGTCAGCAACTAAATCTACTTTATTGATAGTTCCCGAATAAGGAGAATGTAAATTAGCAGATATAAAAGCATCGCCTCTGGCTATCAATTGCCCTACTTTTACTTTATCTCCTTTGGCTACTACTACTGTTGAAGGGGCGCCTAAATGTTGTGTAGCAAACAATACTGCTTGTTTTGGTAAAGGAAAAATTTCAATTACCGATTGATGTGCAAACTTATTGCCTTCAGGATGAATGCCACCTAATTTAAATGTTTTCAAACTATTACAATTTTATAAATAAAAAAACTTTTTCGTTGCAAATGTATACAAAATTATCGAATAAGAAACTATGGAAAATATTTTTTTTTACATTTAATAAAAAAAAATATTTTTATCAATAACAAGGATTGCGTATTTTTAAAGTATAGAAAAAATATGTACTTTTGCAAAAATCATTTAATGATGAACAAAAAAATATTAGCTATTGCTTTGCGGTGGGGAATTATTATAGGATTACTACAAATTATTTCAATTTGTTTACAAGTCTATTTCTTTCAAGATACATTAGTTACTCTTATTAAAGGGCTCAAAATAATTAGCTTATTGATTTCTTTTTATTTTATTTATCGTGCTATTTATGATTACAAAAAAACATTTGATAGCTCTCAGCCTTTCCCTTTACTTCAAGCTGTTTATGTAGGCGTATTAGCTTCTTTATTTTTTACGGTTGTTTTTTTACTCCTTTTCCTTTTAGTTAAATTTACAATTCCTAATCCAAAAATGATTATAAATACACAATTAATAAAAGATCTTCAATTTCTTAATCTTTTTTTCTTTGCAGTGGCTATGGTAGTAGCTGTCTTTATGCAACGAAAAGAAGATGACACAACGAATGCAAATAATGAAAATAAATAATATACTATGGATATTTCAGTTGTAATTCCTTTATTAAACGAAGAAGAATCATTGCCAGAATTAGCGCAATGGATAAAAAAAGTAATGGACGAAAATAGTTTTTTGTATGAAATCCTATTTATTGACGATGGAAGCACCGATAAATCATGGAAAGTAATAGAAGATTTAGGCAAAGAAAATGCCAATATCAAAGGCATACGTTTTCAAAGAAATTATGGAAAATCGGCAGCTTTAAATGTAGGGTTTGAAGCTGCACAA
Organism: uncultured Lentimicrobiaceae bacterium; assembly: GCA_964610025.1. Classification (GTDB taxonomy): domain Bacteria; phylum Bacteroidota; class Bacteroidia; order Bacteroidales; family WCHB1-69; genus UBA5266. The sequence continues at coordinate 5,712 of CAZSTX010000035.1, read as the reverse complement.
GGTGAAGTAATTATCACAATGGATGCCGATTTACAAGATAGTCCGAATGAAATACCAGAACTATATAAAATGATAAAAGAAGAAGATTATGATTTAGTTTCTGGATGGAAAAAAGTGAGATATGACTCTAAATTAGCTAAAAATATTCCTTCAAAATTTTTCAATTGGACAACTCGTAAAATATCAAAAATCAATTTACATGATTTTAACTGTGGATTAAAAGCCTATCGTTCAGAAGTTGTAAAAACTATTGAAGTTTATGGCGAAATGCATCGCTACATACCTGTCATAGCAAAATGGGAAGGTTTTTTTAATATTGGAGAAAAAATAGTTGTACATCAAAAGAGAAAATATGGAGAAACAAAATTTGGCTGGAATCGCTTTATTAACGGATATTTAGATTTAATATCCATTATGTTTGTTTCTAAATTTGGGAAAAAACCCATGCACTTTTTTGGTTTAGGAGGAACTTTGTCTTTTTTTATTGGTTTTATCATAACAATATGGCTTATTATCCAAAAATTAATTAATATCACCTACCATATACCTTATTATCGGCAAGTAACAGAACAGCCACTATTCTATTTAGCATTATTAGCAATGATAATTGGAATTCAATTATTTTTAACAGGCTTTTTAGGCGAAATGATTTCGAGAAATGCTCCTGAAAGAAACAAATATATTATTCGTTCTAAAAATAATATCTAATGGAAAAAACTGATTTTTCAATATACGAACACCATTGGCATGTTATTTTAAACCCCAATGCTTTATTTGAAAAAAGTTTTACTTATTTTAATTCTATCAAATTAAAACTAAACGAATTAAAAATAACTTATACCTCCCACGTTGCCGACTCGTGTAATGCAGGTATAGAAATCGTAAAAAATCTTTGTTTGCAAGGCGAACGTTTTTTTATTTCTGTTGGAGGTGATGGCACTATCAATGAAGTAATTAATGGCGTTTTTTACTCTAAAGTTCCAAGCGAAGAAGTATATATAGCCATTATTCCTATTGGAACAGGTAACGATTGGGCACGCACACATAATTATCCCAAAAACTATTTAAAATCAATAGATAAGATGCACAAAGCGCATTTTATAAAACACGATATCGGTTTAGTTGAAATAACAAATAACAACTCAAGTATAGCTCAACGTTATTTTATCAATATTGCAGGTTTTGGGTTTGATGCCGCTGTTATTCAAAAAATGAATGAAAACAAATCAAAATCTTCTTCTAAAACGGTGTATTTATTAAATCTCCTAAAAATACTATTTCACTATAAAGCTAAAAAGTTAGAAATAAAAACATCTCATACTGCCTTGACAGAAAATGTATTTACCATCGCTGTTGGTATATGTCAATACAATGGAAATGGAATGCGACAACTGCCGATGGCTAATCCCATAGATGGAAAATTCGACATAGTAATTATCAAAGATATATCGACTTTTAAAGTTATTAGTAACATTAAAAATTTATATAAAGGTACTCACTTACAAACAATAAAAGAAGCTATTGCATTAAAATCAGATAGTGTTACTATCAAAGCTACACCTTATTGCATAGGCGAAGTCGAGGGAGAATTATTAACAGCAGGTGATTATCATATTTCTATCATACCATCGGCTATTCATATCATGTCGATGAATAAAAATTGGCAAACATGAAAAGAATTTATTTAATCTTAGTCTTTGCTTGTTTTTTTATTGCACTTGTATTTTCTCAACAAGCTAATTTCAAAGAAGATAGTATTGCATTACTTAAAATGCAACCTGTTAAAATAACAGATTTAGAAATTCCTTACTGCAACAAAAAAAATATAACTTCTCACACAGGATTTTCTCTCTTATACAGCAAGCAACACAAGCAAGCTTACTGGGTAGCCTATCAATTAACCAAAGAGAAAACTGTAAAAAAAGTAGAAAGAACAAATAAATTTCAACTAGATCCTAAAATTAGTACAGGAACTGCTAACAATAACGATTATAAAGGCTCTGGATATGATAGAGGTCATTTAGCACCTGCTGCCGACATGGCATGGTCGCAAGAAAGTATGATAGCCTCGTTTTACTACAGCAATATAAGTCCGCAAACACCTGATTTCAACAGAGGTATATGGAAGAAGTTAGAAACATTAGTACGCACATGGGCTATCGAAAACGACACTATTTATATAATTACTGGTCCTATTTTAGAAAAACAACTTCCAACAATAGGCGACAACAACGTGTCGGTTCCAACTGCTTATTATAAAATAATTCTTGACTATTCGCTTCCTGTTATCAAAGCCATTGCTTTTATTATTCCTAATGCTAAAAGCAAATTACCTCTTAAGCAATATGTTGTAAGTGTCGATGAAGTAGAAAAGATTACAGGAATTGATTTTTTCCATCGTCTTCCCGACCATCAAGAAGCAATTATAGAAAGAACGGTTTGCAAATCGCTATGGTCGTGGTAAAATATTTATTTTAAATAGCTTTTAAACTTAAATCGAGGCTTTTTACCTTGTTCGTTAGTGCACCTACTGAAATAAAATCGACTCCCGTTTCGGCATAAGCTCGGATTGTCTTTTCGTTAATATTACCCGATGCTTCTGTTTCATAGCGTTTATTTACAAGCGCTACTGCTTGTTTTACTTTTTTAGGAGTAAAATTATCGAACATTATACGATGAAACCCACCTAAACGCAAAGCTTCTTCTACTTCTTCTAAACTACGCGTTTCTATTTCTATTTTAAGGGTTAAATTCTTTTCTTTAAGGTAATAATTGGTTTTTTCTAAAGCATTTTTCAATCCTCCTGCAAAGTCGATATGATTATCTTTCAACATAATCATATCGTATAATCCCATACGGTGATTATATCCGCCGCCTATTTTAACCGCCATTTTTTCTAATATTCTGAAATTAGGCGTTGTTTTTCTTGTATCTAACAAACGAGCTGATGTTCCATCAATGAGGGAGTTATAATAAGATGTTTTCGTAGCAATTCCACTCATGCGTTGCATAATATTTAACACAAGGCGTTCGGCTAATAAAATAGATTGTACTTTTCCGCTTACAGTAAAAACAATATCGCCTATTTTTATTTTTTTTCCATCTTGAATGTAAATTTCTGTTTGCAAATTTGCATCTACGATAGAAAAAACTTTTATAGCAACCTCTACTCCCGCAATAATTCCATTTTCTTTTACTAACAATTGCGATTTACCTATCGTATCGGGCGAGATAGATAATAATGATGAATGGTCTTGATTGCCATCGCCCGCATCTTCGTTTAAAGCATCTCGTATTAATTTCTCGATTGGCATTGTTTGCTTTTTGATATTTTTAGTTCATAAATTCGTTCACGTTTAGCAAAAGTATTATCTTTTTTTATCAAATAATACACCCGATATTTACAACCGTAAGACGTTGTGTAAGTAGCAATAACAAATTCAGCATTGTCTTTTGTTATCCCTTCTTGATTGACTTCAAAAATTTTAGGTGGGTTTTTAGAAAAAAAATCTACCAGTATTAATTCGGCTTGTGAACGACTATAAGTACCTTCGGCATCTTCAAAAAACATATTGACCATGTCGTTTAAAAAAGGAGATATTTGTCGTGCATTTCCTTTATTAAAAGCTTCTTTTACTTCTGTTTTAATAGAATTTTCCATAAAAAACACGCTACCAGTAAAAACAACAATAATAAATAAAAAGAAAGGAATAAATATATGTTTTTTCATAAATATATCAAAATAATATGAAACAACACAAAAACCAAACCAAATTTATTTATTTTACTAAAAATTCTTCTTCTATGGTCCAATTCGGCTTAATATCAATCGGCTTTTGAAAATAAATTATTTTTTCGGGTTGTTGCTTTTTTAAATATACTCCTGTATCCCATTGCTTGTTTTGATTTTCATCAAAAATAATTCGTATTTTATAGCTTCCTGCATCTAAATAGCGATAAACAATAACTGTGTCGCTATTTATAGTATGCTCTTGTATCTTATCTCCTTTATCTGTAATAAGTTCGACAATATGATTGTGTTTAGCTGTTAAGTGATAAGTCATATGAAGTTCCCCATAGTCGCGAGGTGTTTTTGTCTTAAATTCCACATTGATAGTATCATTGTGTGTATCTATATAAGACATAAAAACAGAATCGCTGCAAAACAAACGATATGTTTTATTGAATTTCCACTGATAATCAATTATTAAATTACAATAGAGACTATCTTCAACATAAATAAGAGGCGATAAGGTATCGTAAACATCTATTTCTACGATAGAATCGTTATCATTCGTATCTTTTAAAACAATTTGTCTTTTAGCTTTAGTTAATTCTAATAATTTTATTTGCTTTGTATCGATTTCCTTAATTGGAAATTCAAATGTCATTGTTAATTGTTTGTTTATTTCTCCTTGATTTAAAATAGTAGGATTGAATGTGTTTTTTTTAACATAAACGGTATCTTTTTGTGTGCGTTTCAATGCTGCACCTTGTTTTTTAGCTGCCGGATTAAATGTAATTGTATCAAATATCCTGTTGTTAGCCATAAGCATAAAATCAATTTCTCGATTGGTTGTATCTACAAAATAAACATCTACCGTATCTTTTGTTTTATTAAACCTCCATAGATAAGATACTTTATCTGTTTCTTTTAAAGGTAATAATTGAAACTGAACAGCAGGTAAAGAAAATATAAATTGATGATATTTATCTTTTAACAAGGTTCTTCTTAAAAATTTCAACGTAGTGTCTTTCTCTGTAAAAAGAAACAATTGTATTTTATTAGAATCAATAAACTCCTTATCAACAACTTCAACGCTATCTTTGATTGTCATTGGGATAGTATAAGAGGTAACTAATTCATTATGAAAAGCTATTTCTTCATCTGGAAGGTCAAATTGCTTATTGAAATTATTGTCTTTTAAAGCAAATATCAAAAATGAAGCTTGGGGTAAATGATGAAATTCAAAATTGCCTTTATTATCGGTATAAGTATAATAAGTAGGTCTTTCGATAATGGGTGCCGAATCGTTTGCAGACTCATACAACATGACGGCTATCTTAGCTTTAGGCTCTTGGGTGTAAGCATCTTTCAATACTCCTGCAAGCATGCAAGAATCCATATACTCTCCTGTCGAAAACACAAATTTTTCAGACAACAATATATTCCCTTCCGTAATATCTTTGATTGCTTCTGCTAATGTAATAATGTAAGTTGCATTGGATTTTAAATCTTCATTGATTTTTATTATCAACGATTTGCCTCTAATGCTATAATCTGGCATTTCGTTTAACGAAGGAGTTATTATAATATTTTCTCTGGGCGACACCAAAGAAAAATACTCATTAAAACGAATTTTAATTTCTTTTTCATCAAAGTTTTTGATATAATTTTCAGGTTTTGTTGTTAGAACAAATGGTGGCTGAGTGTCTTTTTCTCCACCCGTAAGATTTGCATGACTTGCACAAGAATATAGTAAAAAACAAATACTTAAAGTAAATAGTAACAATAGCAAATATGCTGTTGTTTTCATATGTCGTTTCATGCTGCAAAAGTACCTTTTTTATAAAAACAAAATCATAAAATAATACAACAATGATTTTTCAATTATTTTAATCAATAAATCTTTAATTTGCCAAACCTATCTTATTCTAAAAAATTATCTTTAGCACGTCTAAACTAATTGTTTTCATACGCTTATTATTTTA
>CAZSTX010000034.1:0-21829 GCA_964610025.1 uncultured Lentimicrobiaceae bacterium | reverse complement strand
TTTGTGGTGCTGACTGGAATTGAACCAGTGACCTGCGGATTTTCAGTCCGACGCTCTACCGACTGAGCTACAGCACCGTTTTTTTTTCGATGCAAAAGTATAAAAAAAAACAATTAAAACTAAGATTATTTGCTGAAATTAAAAAAAAAACATTTTATATTTTAAATAGGTTCAGATTTTTAGTTAGTTTGACTTGTTTTTATAAATAATTATACAAAAAGGAGCATTTTTTTTGTTTTCATTTTAAAGATTTCAATTTTATTAAGTATTTTTGCATAATTATTAAAAGCATTTATTTATTGAATAATGATAGAAGAAATCATACACATAGACAAAGAGGATTTAGTAGGTATATATGGCGTTAATGATGAAAATATTCAGTTGTTGCGTAAAATGTTTTCTCAAATCAAACTCATAGCACGGGGTAATGAATTGCGTGTGATAGGAGATGAGTTTAGTATTGAAGAGTTTGAAAAATTGTTTTTACGCTTACAAGACTATTATAAGAAGTATAATAAACTCACTAACAGCGATATACTGTATTTGTATGAAAATAAAGATAAATTGGATAACGAATTATCAGCATTAAGCAATAACAATGATATTATTCTTCATGGTCGCGAAGGTAGAATAATAAGGGCGCGCACTCCCAATCAAATACGTTTAACTCAAAGCATTCTTAATAACGACATGGTGTTTGCTATAGGACCTGCCGGAACTGGGAAAACATATACAGCGGTGGCATTAGCTGTTAAAGCTTTGAAAAATAAAGAAATACGCCGTATTATATTGACACGTCCTGCTGTGGAGGCTGGCGAAAATTTGGGTTTTTTGCCCGGAGATTTACGCGATAAATTAGATCCTTATTTGCAGCCTCTTTACGATGCTTTACGCGATATGATTCCTCCCCAGCGTTTGCTCGCCTATGTTGAAGATAAAACAATAGAAATAGCACCTTTAGCATTTATGAGAGGACGTACGCTCGACAATGCTTATGTGATACTTGATGAAGCTCAAAATGCAACTTCAATTCAACTTAAAATGTTTTTGACACGGATGGGAAACAATGCTAAATTTTTTATTACTGGCGACCTAACTCAAATAGACTTACCTCGCAATCAGTCTTCTGGACTTTTAGATGCTATTGATTTATTGAAAGACATACAGGGAATTGAAGTCATTTATATGAATAAATCCGACATTGTAAGGCATCGCTTAGTAACTTCCATTGTGAATGCTTATGAAGAAGACCAAAAAATGAAATTTGAAAAAAAAAATTAAAAATATAAAAATAAATTGTACTTTTGCATAATATAATCAATTAAACACCGAACAAGATATGAAAAAATACGGTTTTATTATTTCATCTATTCTTTTGGCAGTTAGTATTCTAAATGCTCAACCATTAAAAACGAAAGAAGTACCAAAAGAAATTATTAATCAATTTAAAATAAAAAATAAAAATGCGAAGTCGATAAAATGGGAAAAAGAAGAAGATAATTATGTTGCTTATTTTAAAGATGATAAAAGTGATGCAAAAAGCTATTTTGCTTCTTCGTCAGACTGGCTGAAGACATTGTTTTTTGTTGAAGTAGACGAACTTCCTACTAATATTATCAATTATACTAAAAAAACATATCCTACCTTTACAAGTATCGAAAACTCACTTTTTATAAAAGAAAAAGGAACGAAAGATTATTATTTAGTTGATATATACATGTTAACTGAGAAAGTTATTCATACTGTTAAATTTAATGTAACAGGTAGATTTGTAAGTGAAACAAAACAAACAATGAGCGAATCGTATATTAATGAACAAATTAAAAAGAAAGAAACAGAAAGCCAAGAAAATAAAAAGAAAAAATCCAGAAAAAAAACTCCTCCTATTGACCCTCATTTAATAACAGCAGATAAATTACCTGCTGCAGTGTTAAAAACATTTAAAAGGCGTTTTGTTAATGCATCTGATATAAAATGGTATTATTATGACGATGATGAGATTTATCGAGTAACTTGCATATTAAGGGGTGATAATGCAGAAGGAATTTTCTCGACAGACGGTGCGTGGATTAATACCATTACTGAATTAAATCCAAAATCTCTGCCTTCTTCTTTTCATAAATCAATAGTTGAATTTTATGGCAATTATACAGTTGTAGCCGCATGGAAAGAATTAAGAGCAGACAAGCAAGACCATTTTATTATTGATATATTAGAAGGTAAAAAATCTAAATCGAACAAAATTACTAAAATGTATTTCGATAAAGGAGCTAAGATTATAAAAATTGTTGAACCAGAAGAAGAAAAAGAAGAAACTTCAGAAATGAGCAGCAGAGAGAAAAAAGAGCAAGCACGTATGGAAAAAGAATTTAAAAAGCATGAAAAAATGCAATACGAAGCTACCAATATCGATGAATCTGAATTGCCTTCTGGAGTAGGTAGATGGATAGCAAAAGATTATCCCGAATATTTAGTCCGAAAGGCTGAATATAAAGAGTTCGCTGAATTTGCCGAACATGGAAGTGTTTATAAAGTATTAATTCAACGTCCGGGAGTAAATCAACCACATGCTATAGGTTATTTTAGCCACCACGGAGAACTGTTAAAAGTAATAGATGATTTAAAAAAAGAAGAACCTAAAAAAGAAGTAAAAAGAGAAGTAACTCCTGAGATAATTGCTGCTTTTAATAAAAATAATCCAACTATTAAATCTTTTAAATGGAAAGAAGGAGACGACAATACTTGGATAGCATTATACGAAGACAAAGGATATAAAAATGAAGCTATTTATACTGAAGCGGCAGTATGGATAGAAACTATTACTTTTATAGAACCTTACGACAAAATACCTTCGACTATACGTTCTTATGTAACAAGAAAACTTCCCGATTATGAAATTCGAACTTGTCGCATGCTACGTAAACCTGAAGAAAAACCATATTATAATACAACATTGTATGATAAAAAATCCAAGTCAACTATTGATTTTAATTTCACTTCTTCAGGAAAACCTATAGAATAAAAAAATAAAGTATTAGGTAATTTTACTGATAAGAAAAAAGAGAGTGTTCTAAAATGAATACTCTCTTTTTAAAATATATAAATAATTATTTTTTAATCTTCTTCTGTTTGTGACTCTTCATAGGCTTTCAACAGAGCGTTTTGTACATCAGATGGCACTTGTTGATAATCAGCAAATTTCATTCCATAAGATGCACGTCCACTTGTTATAGAACTGAGAGAAGTTGAATATTTATTCATTTCTGCTAATGGAACTTTTGCACGTATTTTTTGATAATTTCCGTCGCTATCCATTCCCATTACTACAGCTCTTCTGCCTTGTAAATCGGTCATAACACTTCCCATGTTTTCAGAAGGGACAAATACTTCTACATCATAAATAGGTTCGAGTATGCGTGCTCCTGCGTTTTTAAAGGCTTCTCTAAACGCATTACGTCCTGCTAATTTGAACGCCATTTCGTTTGAATCGACAGGGTGCATTTTTCCATCAAAAACATTCACGCATATATCGCGTGCATAAGATCCAGTTAATGGACCTTCTTCCATTTTTTCCATAATTCCTTTAAGTATAGCAGGCATAAAACGCGTGTCGATAGCGCCACCAACAATGCAGTTGTTGAATACTAATTTTCCACCCCAAGATAGTTCGTGGGTTTCTGTGCCGCGAATAGGATATTTTGTCTGATTAGACATGCCTTCGTAATAGGGTTCTATTAACATATGTACTTCTCCAAACTGCCCGGCACCACCTGATTGTTTTTTGTGTCGATACATGGCTTCTGCTGATTTAGTAATAGTTTCACGGTAAGGTATTTTAGGACTAATAAAATCAATTTCTATTTTATTGAGTTTTTCAATAATCCAGCGATTTATATTGAGATGTTGTTCGCCTTGTCCCGATACAATGGTTTGTTTTAATTCTTTCGATTGTTCGACTAATAAAGTTAAATCACTTCTGCGTAATTCAGCCAAAATACCACTTAGTTTTTCGTCATCGCTCGAATTTTTTGCTTTGATAGCAGTGCGAAATTTAGGTTCAGGAAAAACTGTTGGCATTATAATGTCATCAGAATTTTTACTTGAATTTAATGTGTGTTGTGAACTTACATTTTTTAATTTAATACTTGCAACAATATCTCCTGCAGTAGCTTTTTCTACTTTTTCACGATTTTTACCAGCTATACAAAGTAGTTGCGATATTCTTTCTTTCGAGCCGTTTATTGCATTCACAACTTCCATTGATTCGGTAAAGTCGCCATTGTATATTTTCATAAAAGATACTTCTCCCAAATGTTGTTCGGTAGCTGTTTTGAAAACAAAAGCTGATGGTGCTTCTTTCGAATCGCATTTTAATTCTTTGCCATCTTTTGTTTTTTCGTAAGCCATTTGATTAGGTGCTGGGCAATTTTCTTTTACGAAATCCATTAAGGTTACAATTCCTTGGTCTGTTTTTGCAGCTATACATAATACTGGAAATACTGACCTATCTTTTATTCCTAAACGAAGTCCTTGTTTTATTTCATCTTCAGAAAGTGTGCCTTCTTCGAAGAATTTTTCCATTAATGACTCGTCATTTTCGGCTGCATTTTCAATTAAAATATTATGTAATTCTTCTGCTTTATCTTTTTCGCTACTTGGAATGTCTGAAATAATAGCATCGCCTCCATTAGTAGGAAATTTAATCATTTTCATTTTCAGTACATCAACGACACTATCGAATCCTACTCCAGCATTTATAGGATATTGTATTACTGTTACATTATTTCCAAAATTATGTTTTAATTGTCGCAGTGTTTCATCAAAATTAGCTTTGTCGTGATCTAATTGATTAACAACAAAAACAACTGGTTTGTTGGCTTTTTTTACCCAACGCCATTGTATTTCTGCTCCTACATCTACGCCATCTTGTGCGTTCAATACCATTAATGCTGTGTCGGTAACACGCAATGAAGAAATTACTTCTCCTATAAAATCATCAAATCCAGGGCAATCTATCATATTGATTTTTATGCCTGCATGTTCGGCATATAATACAGTTGAATAGATAGAATTACCTCTCTCTAATTCTATTTCTCTGTAGTCAGAAAGGGTATTTTTATCTTCAACACTTCCTCTACGATTAATAACTCCTCCATGGAATAATATGGCTTCTGATAAAGTAGTTTTTCCACAATATGCTCCTCCTATTAGAGCAATATTTCTAATTTCACTCGTTTGATATACTTTCATTTTGATAGTCTTAGTTAATTATATTATGTGTTTAATTTACACAAACCTATGTAATGAGCTGATAATGAAATAGCTTAATTTAATAGAGTTCAATGTATTTTAAAGTTGCAAAGGTATAAAAATCAATAATAGAAATGTGCATTTCTAAAAAATATTTTGATTTTTTTTATTGTTTATCCTTTTTTTTATAGGATTTAAAATGTATATCTAGCACTAGCATTCAGAAAACTATAGTCAAATCCAGGTTCATATTTAGCATTCCCAACATAAAATAAAACACCTGGACGAATGTCAGCTTGCAAAGTGAGAGGGATGTTTTTAAACTTATATTCAGCTCCTCCAATGCTATTAATACCGAATTTGAACCCAACATTAATATTATTAGAAGGGTTGGGCGTAAATACTGTACCTCCAAAAGCGGGTCCTAAGCTTAAACCTCCTCCTGCAAACCAATAAAATCCATCTTTAATAGCTTGCTCATACATAAAGTTGCCATTTGCATCAATTCCTGGAGCATAATGTAATATTTTAAGTCCAAAATCGACTTGGATAGCAAAATTGTTACTAACAAAAGTTTTATAAGATCCTCCTTGTATAAAACCTATAATACCACCGATGCTATTCTTATAAGGATTTTGTGCAGACACACTATAGCTTCCTATTATTAATAATAAATATATAATTATTCTTTTTCTCATAATTGTTATTATTTGATAACAAGCAAACGTTGTTTTTTTTTAATTGTTGTTTTATTTTTTAATTAATTTTTAATGTATTTATAATATAAAATTAGGTCTATGCTGACTAATAGCATATTAAATATCCATAAAAATGTTACTATATCAAAATGATATAATATTTTATTGATAACACCAAAAGCATATCCGATAATAATTATTATCATAAAATAAGGACTTTTTCCTTTTACTTGTTTTGTTTTCAGAGCTTTATAAATAGAAACGGGCCAGCTAACAGCGAAACATATTAACATTAAAATTTCAAAGAGACTAAAATTATTTATAATCATTTTTTTATATAAAAAAAAGGAGAATGTAATTGCATGCTCCTTTTCAATTTGTTTTTTTATAAACGTTCGAGTTGTACGGTAAAATGTCGCATTATATCGGCTTCCCAAGTAATTTTTAATCCTCTGGTTATTTGTTCTTTTCTGTCGTAAACATTTTTTAAAGCTACGGCAATTACATCCATATGATTGTTGGTATAAACCCTTCTTGGAATAGCTAATCGTAAAAAGTCATTTCCTCCAAAGCGATTTTGACGTGTTATTGGGTCTCGGTCGGCTAAAAGGTAGCCAATTTCACAGCCTCTTATACCTGCTTCAAGATAGAGTTCTATTGTTAATGTTTGAGCAGGAAATTCTTCTTTTGGCACTTTGGTTAAAACTCTTGATGCGTCAACAAAGATAGCATGACCACCAGCAGGGCGTTGATAGGGGATCCCAAATTCGTCTAAACGTTGTGCTAAATAAGCTATTTGTTTAATACGTGTTTCTAAATTTTCAAATTCTGTATTTTCGTCTAATCCTATTGCTAAAGCATTCATATCTCGTCCACTCATACCTCCGTAGGTAATATAGCCTTCGTAAATAATTCCAAATACTTTTGCTTTATCATACCATTCTTTTTTTTGAGTAGCTATAAATCCTCCCATATTTACCACTGCATCTTTTTTAGCGCTCATTGTCATGCCGTCGGCATAGGTAAACATTTCTTTGCATATTTCTTTAATTGTTTTATTTTCATATCCTTTTTCTCTCACTTTTATAAAATATGCATTTTCAGCAAAACGAGCAGAGTCGAAGAGTATGGTTTTTTTGTATTTATCGGCTATTTTTTTGACTTCTCGTAAGTTTTCCATAGAAACAGGTTGACCACCCGCTGTATTGTTCGTGATTGTAACAATAATAAAGGGTATTTTATCAGTGTTTTCGGCTAAGCATTTTTCGAGTTTTACTGGGTCTACATTGCCTTTAAAAGGGATTTCAAGTTGTGTGTCTTGAGCTTCGTCAATTGTACAATCAATAGCATAGGCTTTGCGCGATTCTATATGTCCTTTTGTAGTATCAAAATGCGAATTGCCCGGTACTATATCGCCTTCTTTAATCAAACAAGAGAATAACACATTTTCGGCGGCTCTCCCTTGATGTGTTGGTAGAACATATTCAAAACCTGTAATAGTATTAATTGTTTCTTTCATTTTAAAATAAGAACTAGCGCCAGCATAGCTTTCGTCTCCTATCATCATACCAGCCCATTGCCTGTCACTCATTGCATTAGTGCCTGAATCGGTCAGTAAATCTATATATACTTGTTCTGCTTTTAATTGAAATACGTTGTTATGAGCTGCTTTTATCCATTTTTCACGCTCGGCACGTGTGCTTTTATGGATAGGCTCAACCATTTTAATTTTCCAAGATTCTGCAAAAGGTAATTCCATATTGTATTATTTTAAATTATTTTTCTGATTTATAGAGTCTTGTTTTTTAGTGAAAAAACTAAAAGACAAAAGTACTATTTTTTCAAATACAATAGAAGTGTTTTTCTAAAAAAAACTAATATTATTTCTATCTTTCTGAATTAAAATGGTGTTTTATATATAATCTTAGTAAGTTGAAATTTTAATAAAGTCTTACAGGTATGCTAAATTTTACTTTTGTTTTATTGTTTTGTTAATCTTTGTAAAGCCAGTTTATGTTTATTTTTAATAAACATGGAAATTGAATACAAGTCGTGGATTTTAGGTATTTATTTTTTCAAAAAAAACATAAATATTTTTATACTTTCTTAAAAAAAAATGTACTTTTGCTTTTCAAAAAAACATAAATAAAAATATTCTATATGAGTAAATTAGCAGTTGTAGCCTTTGGAGGAAATGCGTTATTAAGGGCTGGCGAGCGTGGAACTATTGAGCAGCAAAAGGCAAATGTGTTTAAAACCTGTGAAAGTTTGTTGGATTTAATAAAACGTGATTATCGCCTTGTGATAGGGCATGGGAATGGTCCACAAGTTGGTAATATATTGTTGCAAGTAGATGCAGGAGAAAAAATGTATGGTATTCCAGAAATGCCTATGGATATTTGTGGAGCTTATTCGCAAGGATTTATAGGTTATGTGATTGAACAGCAATTTAAAAATGTTTTAAAGAAAAATAATATCAACAGAGCTATTATTGCAATTGTAACACAAGTACTTGTAGATAATAAAGATAAAGCATTTCAACAGCCTTCTAAGCCCATAGGTCTATATTATACCGATGAGCAAAAAGAAAGCATTCAACAAAAAAATCCTACTTACACTTTTGCTTTAGATCCTAAAGGCAACGGTTGGCGAAGAGTTGTAGCTTCTCCAAAACCATTGTTTATTAATAATCAGGAAGTTGTTGAAGATTTGGCTCGTAGAGGTTATATTGTAATTACAGTTGGAGGAGGCGGAATCCCTGTTTGCAAAACAGCACAAGGTGAATTAAAAGGTGTTGATGCAGTGATAGATAAAGATTTAGCATCTTCTTTGTTAGCAGTTAGTATAAAAGCTGATGAGTTTTATATTTTAACAGATGTTCCTAAAGTTTGTATTAATTTTCGTCAGCTTAACGAAAAATCTTTAGATATTATCAATGTGGCAGAGGCTAAACAATATTTAGCAGAAGGGCATTTTACGGAAGGTTCTATGGCACCTAAAATACGAGCAGCTATTTATTTTATTGAAAATGGTGGAAAAAAATGTATTATTACAGAAGCTGAATCATTAGGAAAACCTAATAATGGCACTCAAATCATTGCTTAAATATTCAGTATTTCTGTATGAAATTTTTCTGAAATTTACTTTTTCAAACGCTGTAACAAGGCGTTTTTTTTATTTCACAATTTTAAATTCTGTACGTCTATTTTTCTGACGTCCTTCTTCGGAGGTATTAGGAGCTATTGGCTTGCTAAATCCATAACCAGCTGCTGTTAATCTTTCTTTTTCAATACCTTTTTCTATTAAGTATTTGACAACAGAGTTGGCTCTTTCTTGTGATAGCTTGTTGTTGTAAGCTGCAGAGCCTACATTGTCGGTATGCCCTGAAATTTCTACATATATTTTCGGATTCTCAATCAATAATTTATATACATTATCTAATTCTATTTTCGATTCTTTTAGCAGTGTAGCTTTATTAAATTCAAAGAAAATGTTATTGAGAACGATTTCTTTTCCTACTACTAGTTTTTTCAATTCTATGGTTTGTTCTATTTCTTGGTAGCTTGCAGAGTCGGGGAGGTTGAAATTTTGAGAAAGGAATAAATAACCTTCTGCTTTTACGTTGACACTATAATTTTTACCTGAGGGTAATGAGAGTAGAAAACGTCCTGTTTCTTCGTTTGATTCGAAAGTGGCTAATAGTTCATCAGTACTTAAATTATATAATTCGATATTAGCAAATAAAGGTTCTTTTGTGTCTTCGTCAATTACTTTTCCTTTTAGGAGAGTAAGTTTAGGCGCTTCTAATTCAATTGATTTAATTGTTTTACTATCAAGAAACGATTTTACAGCATTGGCTAATAGATTGTTTTCTGTATTGTAAACAAACAGTTTTTCAGGACCAAGAAAAGTAATCATATAGATATCGTTATTTCCGTATCCACCGGTTTTGTCAGATGAATAAAAACCATATTTACCGTCGGCAGTAATTACAAAATAGCTATCGTCTCCGGGTGTATTTATTGGATAGCCTACGTTGGTAGGATATGTCCAATTTCCATTTTCAAAAGTAGCATAATAAATATCGTAACCTCCCATGCCATTATGTCCATTAGAGCTAAAATAAATGGTTTTTCCATCTGGATGTGCAAACACACAATTTTCGTCTTTAGCACTGTTGATGGTACTTCCTAAAATTTCTACTTTACTCCATCTATC
This sequence comes from uncultured Lentimicrobiaceae bacterium, assembly GCA_964610025.1. GTDB lineage: Bacteria > Bacteroidota > Bacteroidia > Bacteroidales > WCHB1-69 > UBA5266. Next base: position 11,663 of record CAZSTX010000034.1, on the reverse strand, counting down.
TTTCATATCTTTTGTTGCTTTGTAAATGTTGTGATTGTCTTCGGAGTTTTCACGGTCAGAACAAAAATACAAGGTTTTATTATCAAAAGAGTAGGAGGCAGATGTTTTGTGAGAATCATCTTTGTTAATGGTTTTTATAGGTTTAGGTTTCGTAAATTTATTTTTTTTCTTTTGTGCTTCATAAAGGTCTCCTGCGTTTTCGTTACGGTAGATAATGATTTTAAGTCCATCGTTTGATAGCCCTTGTGCAGCGTTGTGTGTTTCAGAGGCATTTAATTCTTCTACCAATTTTGCTTTCATCCATTGGTTGTTGCTGTCTTTTTCAGCAACATAGATGTTTTCGTAATAGCGTCCATCTGCAGCAAGTTTAATGCGGTTGCCTTCTCTTCGCGAGGTGAAATACATTGTTTTTCCATCGGCAGTAATGATGGGATTATAATCGTCTGCTTCTGAGTTGATATTTTCTCCGAGATTGTCGATAAAACAACGCACTTCGTTTTCTAACATTTGTTTTCCGTTATTACATTCGTTGATATGTTGTATGGCTTTTTCTCTCATGCTTCGTGCTATAGTAAAATAATAAATAGCAGTATCGAAATTATAATAATATTGACACATAGTACCTTTATAAAAAATTATATCGGCATTAAGATTCGAGTCTAGTTGAAAAGCTTTGTCTAAATAAGCAAATCCTTTTTCTTTCTTTTTAAGATTACTATAACAGAGAAATATTTTATAGTTTAATTCGGCATTGTTGGGGTTAAATTCATTCGCTTTTAAATAGTAAACACATGCTGTTTTACTGTCAAAATCTTTTTCAAAGGCTTTATTTCCTTTTTTTATATTGTTGAGTGCTGTTTTTAATTCTTTTCCTTTATCAGGAAATGCGGCTTTAGTGAAGCTTACATTTTGAGAGAAAAGAAATGAAAAGAAATTCAATAAAATAATAGTGGTGATTATTTTTTTCATTACGACTTATAATTTGGATATTAATTACATTATTTATTAATTATTACATTGTTTTTTTACATAAGTTTTTGCTTCTTCAATGCCTAATTCGGCTGCTTTTTTCCAGTCGTTGCATGCACCTTCATTGTCTCTTAGCATTTCTTTTGTATTGCCTCTGTGCAAATAAGCCGAAGCTTCTAAAGGATTGTTTGATATGAAGATGTTAAAATCATCGATAGCTTCTTTGTATCTTTTGGCTTTGTAATTGGCTATCCCTCTGTTGTTAATGGCTGTATAATAATCGCTTTTCTTTTTAAGACACAAAGTAAAGTCTTCTATGGCTCCTTTATAATCTTTGTTTTCTAATTTAGCAATGCCTCTGTTGTTGATGGCAAGGTAGCAATTAGAATCTAATATAATTGCGGCAGTATAATCGTCAATAGCATCTTTGAAATTTTCTAATTTCATTTTAGCACTTCCACGGTTGTTGTAATAAATTGCTTTTTCTTTTTTTAAAATAATAGCTGCACTGTAATCTTCAATGGCTTCTTGGTATTTTTCTAACATACGTTTTGCACTTGCTCTGTCGTTGAAGGCATCGGCAAGGGTAGGTACTAGTTCTATTACTTTGGTAAAACTATTGATAGCATTTTCGTATTTTTTTTCTTCAAACTCTATCATTCCTTGTAAATAAAAAGCGTTGTAATAAGAGGGGTTTTTAGTTGTGCAATGAGCTAAATAAATGGTGGCAGAATCTAAATCGTTATCATCATAAAATAGTTGAGCTATCATATAAGCTGCTGTATCTTTTTGATTGGTAGCTTCTCCGTATTGCTGCAATGTTTGAATAGCAGCTTGTTTGTTTCCCATTTCTTGATGAATAGTAGCTAATAAATGATAAGTGTAAGAAAGTGTATTATTTACCTTTAAAGATTGATTAATCAAATCGATAGCTTCGGTATATTGTTTTGCTTCATAATTTTTGACAGCATCGTTATAGAGTTCTTCTGCTTGATGCTCGGTTGATTTTATGACAATAACTTTTTCTTTTTTTTGTCCGTATGCAAAAGAAAATTGTAAAAATACTATGAGTATAAAAAGAAAATATTTTTTCATATTATTAAATGTTGAATTGTAGTTAAGTGTTTAAAATTAAACTGTTTATATAAGAACCCTATTGTGTTAATATTAAAATTTTTGCAAAAATACATATTTTTTATTTATATGTATATAAAATAATTTATTTTTTTAGTTTTATTCTGAAAATAGTTCCTTTATTTGATATGGGTTTTCTAACTTCAATTTTTCCTTTGTGGTAATTTTTTACAATTCTTAACGATAAAGTTAATCCTAATCCCCACCCTCTATTTTTAGTTGTGAATCCGGGCTTGAATATTTTCTTTTGGTATTTGCTATCTATTCCTTTTCCTGTGTCTTGAATTTCAATACAAATGTACCTTTTATGTTCTGTTAAATAAATGGTGATAACGCCTTCTCCATTCATAGCATCGACAGCATTTTTACATAAATTTTCGATTACCCACTCGAAAAGGTATTTGTTGATATTGATAAAAATAGTGTTTTCAGGAAGTAATAATTTGAATTGAATTTTAGAAGAAGTTCTATCTTTGAAATAATCAATAAAGTTGCTAATTATTTCTTGAATATTTTCTGTTTTTAAATTTGGAGTTGAGCCTATTTTAGAAAAACGTTGAGCTGTAGTTTCTAAACGCGAAATGTCTTTTTCCATTTCTTTCAGAATGTTTTGATCAATATTTTCGGAACGCAATAGTTCTATCCAAGCGAGTAGAGATGATAAAGGGGTGCCTAATTGATGTGCTGTTTCTTTTGACATACCTACCCACACTTGGTTTTGTTCAGATTTCCATGCATAACTAAATAATAAATAAGCTATGAAAAAGAAGATTAATACTAAAGCAAATTGAATAATAGGAAAAATGCGTAATCTTTTTAATAAATAGGAACCTTGGTAAAAAACGTATCCTTCGTTATTTGCTCCAAGAGAAATTTTTATGGGTAGATTTACATATTCCATTGCTGTAATAGTTTGAGCTAAAAGGTCAGGCGAAGCGATTATTGATGTGTCAATGTTGCCATATGCGATGATATTTTTTTTGTTAGAGTCGGTTACAATAACGGGAACATTCGACGAGTTTGCTACAATTTCGGTAAGAAAACTTTCTAAAATATCGTTAAAAACTTCACGAAGTTGAGAGTAAATATAAGATTCTTTGTAATATAAATAGACGTAATAGTTTTTATAGTAATTGATGGGTATAACACCATAGTTTTCTTTTTTTAAAATTTCAAAAAGTTTTGCCGGAGTGTCAATAGATTTTAAATAATTGGAATCTAAATTTTTTGTAGCCGATATATTACCATCTGCATCAGCTAATATGTATGGAATGGATTTGTTTTCTGATATTAATTCTATATAAAAAGAAATGTTTTCATAAGGCGAAGCATTGTTGATGCGTTGAAATGCTTTTGCCATAATATTAGCTTTGTACAGTTCTTCCTCTTCGATTGTTTTAAAAAATTCATTCGTATATTTTATTAAACTTGCTTTTTTTTGAATGGCATTTGCCCATATTTTTATTTTATTTCTTTCTTCTTGTGCAATATCGTCTATAATGAGATTAGAATACCATATAATGAGAATAAATATGATAGTCGTCCCAGTAAATAATAACCATTTCCATTTATTATAAGACCTATTCATTTTTTTTTATTTATATGAATAATAGATAGCTGTTTTATAAACTATAAAAACATATTGTAAATTGTATAGAAAATTAAAAAAAAAGACATGAAAGCAATAGATAAGTTTTTTTAGGGTGTTATTTCATTGTAGAGTTCACTCACTTTGTGCCAGTTGATAATATTCCAAATTGCTAACAGATAGTCTTTTCTTTTGTTTTGATATAGCAAATAATAGGCATGTTCCCATACATCAATGCCTAAAATAGGTTGTCCTTTTATGGGAGTATCATCCATTAGCGGGTTGTCTTGATTGGGAGTAGATGTGATAATGAGATTGCTTTTCTTGTCAACGATAAGCCAAACCCAACCTGACCCAAAACGTTTCATTCCTTCATTAATAAATTGGTCTTTAAATTTTTCCATACTTCCAAATTGCTTCTCAATAGCACTTTTTAATTTTTCAGATGGGTTTGTGTTTTTTTCTGGACTCAACAAAGTCCAAAATAGAGCATGGTTGAAGTGTCCGCCGGCATTGTTACGAATAGTGAGATTATAAGAAGATATGTTGTTTAAAATGTCAGTAATATCTGTTTTATTTTCCATGTTGTTTGCTTTTAACGCAGCATTGAGATTGTCGATATAAGCTACATGGTGTTTGTCGAAATGTATGTGCATTGTTTTTGTGTCGATATAAGGTTCTAATGCATCATAGGAGTAAGGGAGAGGCGTTTGGACGAACTGTGCTAAAAGTGTTTGTGTGATTAAAAGCAAAGCGATAAATGTAAATATTAATTTTTTCATGATATAATTATTTTATAGATGTAATATTATTAGATGTATTTTCAATGTGTTTTACGCAGGATAATAGCAGTGCCAAAGCTTTTATGTCGATATTGGCATCTTTAAAATAGTGATCAACTCCTATTTCAGCCACTACTCTTCCCTCATCGTATATCTGGTCAGCTAAAGGAGTAAATCCGTCATTAGGACCTAATGGGAGCATATAGGTGTATCTGTTTTTTATTTTAGGACGTATTTCGGTTGCTAAAGGTGCGCCAAGATAATGGATAATGTTAATATGTTTAGGAAAATTAAAATCATCAAAAGTTTTTCTTCTGTTTCTATAACTCATTGATTGAAGCATATCTATTTTTTCTCCTTTTATAAAAAGATAGATTTTAGAAATTGCTGTTTTAGAGGGTGTTAGGAAGTAGTCGGCAATGGGAGACCCTCTTAATATGCCTGCTACACTAATCCAAGCTTTTATATTTTTTGTCTCTTCTGAATTAAGCATTTGACCTATCACTACTGCTGTTTCTAACCCACTTTTGCTAGAACTAACAAGAATAACGTTGTCGTGTTGTAAGCAGATTTTTTTTAACTCATCTGCTATTATTTTGGCGTTGACTTCTACTGCCCCCCATTGTTTTGTTTTTATAAAGCAATGGTTGATGTTGTGTAATTTTAATAAATTTCGCTGTCGTTTAAAATTAGCTCCTGTATGCGGAAAATCTTTATAGGCGAGTCCTGGAATTAAAACAATATAGTAGTGTTTTAATTGTGCTAATGCTGCTATATGTTGATTGTTATTTAATTGATTAATGTAGTTGTAATAGTTGTCTTGTATTTCTTTGTTTTTACATTTTTGATAGCTTCTTTGTAATAGGTATAAAGTGGCAACATCGGCAGAGTAGTCATAATAAATGTCTGCCATTGTTTGAGTGTTGAGTGGGTGGTTTTTATAAGTGTTAAACAAATCGATTACCAAAGAGTTGTCTGGTTGTGTTAGCATCAGTTTTGCAAGTTCACAATCAACCTTTACTTTTATGTGTTGATTGAATAGAATGCCATTAGCTTCAATATAATCTTTCTGAGAGTAAATGGAAAAAACACAAAGCGAAAAATGAAATGTAAATAATATTTTTTTTAAATAGTTCACTGATAAAATTTTTAATTTGTTTTTTCTATGTGCTAAATAATTAAAAAGATTTTTATTTGCAAAATTACTAAATATTCTTAAGCAAAAAAAATCATTTTATTTAATTTATTTGATTTGCAATTTTTGGCTTTATAACATTTTCTGCTTTTTTACGTTAAATAATTTAATTTTATTATTGTTACTATTACGATGAAATCTTATAAATATATCATTGTTTCTTTTTGTTTTTTCTTTTTCTGTAATAATTCTTTACTATTGGCTCAATCCGATGATGTTACTTATTATAGGTCTCCGATAATGAAAGACACATCAAAAATTAAATATTATGATTGGTTAAGTAAGCTTTCCGTTGGTGGCAATTTTGGCTTATCGCTCACATCTTCGATTATTAATGTAGAACTATCTCCACATATAGCTTATCATGCTACCGATTGGTTTGCAACAGGCTTAGGATTTACTTATATGTTTTATAATTTTAGAGATATAACGAATGCTTCTATTTATTCAACACATATTTTTGGAGGAAGTGTATTTGCAGAAGCCTATTTTTTACGTTTATTATGTGCACATGTAGAATATCAATTGTTAAATTACGACAATTTATGGAAAGTAAATGTGATGGCACCAGATCGCTTATGGTCTAATAATTTGCTGCTTGGTGGAGGAGTTTATCAAAAAGCTACAGATAGGTTTGCAATTTATTTGTTGATTTTATATAATATTTCTAATCGTCCAAACGACAATATACTCATATCACCGGTTATTAAAACTGGCTTTACAGTTTGGTTGAAATAAATAATTAATAATGGGCTTTAGCAATTTGATATCAAAAAAAATAATTAAAAATAGAGACAGTCGTTTCTCTAAACCAATAGTTGTTATTTCTATCGTAAGTGTGGCATTAGGCGTTAGTGTGTTGCTATTAGTTTTTGCAATCACAACGGGTTTTAGAAAAGAAATACGTAATAAAATAATAGGTTTTGGGTCGCATATTGAGATTAATTATTTTGACAATAATGAGTCGTATCAAAAATATCCTATTGACAAACAATCTCCTTTTTTGCAAGAAATTAGAGCATTAGATAATGTAAGCAATATACAATCCTATGCTATGAAAGCTGGCATTGTTAAAGTCGAAAATGAAATAGAAGGCATTGCATTAAAAGGAGTAGGAGAAGATTACGATTTGGAGTTTTTTCGAAAAAAATTGCAAAGAGGGCGGCTATTAAATATTAATGACAGCGTTACTTCTAACGAAGTCTTAATATCTCAAACAACAGCCGATAGATTGCATATAGATACAGGTAGTAAAATGCTGTTTTATTTTGTGCAAGACCCGCCGCGTCAACGTGTGTTACATGTTGTTGGAGTTTACAAAACAGATATGGCAAATTATGATAAAACCATTGCTTTTTGTGATATAAAACATATACAAAAACTAAACGACTGGACATCAAATCAAATAGATGGATTTGAAATAATACTATCAGATTTTAATAAATTAGAAGAAACTACAGATGCTATCAATGCTATAATTCCCTATAATTTGTTAGCAAGAAGTGTTGTTGAACGTAATAAAGATATTTTTAATTGGATAGGATTGTTTGACCAAAACATTTTGGTTATTTTGATATTGGTAATCATTGTTATTTGTATATCTTTAGTTTCAACCCAGTTAACAATAATTTTAGAACAAATTTCAACTATAGGAATATTAAAAACAATGGGTTGTAATAATGTAAATATTAGAGATATATTTGTAAATATTAGTAGAAATATTTTAATAAAAGGAATGATAATAGGAAATGTAGTGGGATTGTCATTGTGTTATTTGCAATATAAATACCATTTAATAGCATTAGATGCAATAAATTATTATATGTCATATGTCCCAATAAGTCTTGAATGGCAACATGTCTTATTGGTAAATGCCATAGTTTTATTAATCAGTTTATTTACTTTGCTTTTCCCCGCTTATTTCGTTGCTCGTAAAATTCAAATTATTGATGCAATACGATTTTCTTAAAATATTGATTTTTAGCGATTTGTTAATTGCAAGTGTGTTATATATATCTTTTTATTAAATATTTTTTTATAAAAGTGTAATAGATATGTTTTTTTTTATTATTTTAGCAAATTGAAAATTAAATTAAATTATATCATGATAAGAATATGTAAGATTTTTATTATTAGCTTATTATCGTTATCTGTACATTTTGTTACTTATGGACAAAAAGGAGGAGTAGCAGCTGATGCTGATAAAGCATTCAATACATTTCAGTATAATCTTGCATCTGAGATGTACAAAAAAGCTTATGGAAAGGTAAAAAGAAATCCTGTCGAGAAACGTAGAATTATGTTTCGTATGGCCGAATGTTATGTAATGTCTGGAAGCGTTAAAAAAGCTAAACAACAATACTTACGTTTAGAAAAAGTAAATTATCAAAAAGATAATCCCTTGATATATTTGCGTTTAGCAGATATATTTCGAGTCGAAAAAGATTATCCTAAAGCTTTAAGTTATTATGAAAAATACCAAAAAGCAAAACCAGAAGACCCGCGTGTAGGTGGACGAATCGAATCTTGCAAAGTTGCTCCCGAATGGATAAATAATCCTACTCGCCATGAAGTTGAAAATTTTAAACGTTTTAATACACCACGAAGCGACTGGTCGCCAATGTGGGGAGTACCTAATAAGCAAAATCAAATCGTATTCACTTCATCAAGAGAAGGAAGTACAGGAAAAAAAGAAGATGCTTGGTCTGGGCAATCATTTTCAGATCTTTATGTGTCAAATCGTCCAAAAAGCAAAAAATTAGATTTTCCTGGTGAGTGGACTGTGCCAGTACCTTATGATTATTCTGGTATTATTAATACAGACGCTAACGAAGGAGAAGCCGTTTTTAATCCTAAAGGAACTACTATATACTTTACCAGATGCTTAAATGAAAAAAAAGCTATCTCGTATTGTAAAATTTATCAAGCACAAAAAAGAGGAAGATCGTGGACTGAACCTCAACTAATAGAGTTAGGCCCAGATACTTTCGATTATGTTCACCCTGTTATAACTGATGATGAATTAACCATGTATTTTGTTTCCGATATGCCAGGTACATTAGGAGGATACGATATTTGGAAAACAACAAGAGGTAAAAAAAATAAACCTTTTGAAACTCCTGTTAATTTAGGAAGTAATGTAAATAGTTACGACCATGATATGTTTCCTACACTTGTTAATGATACTAGTTTATACTTTGCATCAAAAGGACATATAGGATTAGGAGGATATGATATATTTGTATCGCATAAGGAAGGAGATGATGCTTGGTCAAAAGCAGAAAATTTAAAATATCCTATTAATTCAGAAGCAGACGATTATGGAATTATTTTCGATAACTCGATCGTACTTGACGATATAACAGGATTTCCTTATATAGAAAAAGGCTATTTTACATCTAATAGACCAGGAGGAAGAGGCGAAGACGATATTTGGTATTTTAAATTAAGACCCATAATGTTTACTCTTTCAGGTTTTGTAAAAGATAGTGTAACACGTCAATTTGTTGATGGAGCAACAGTAACTATAACAGGTTCTGATGGAACATCGTATAAAACAAAAACAGATATAAGAGGATATTACCATTTTGATAAAATGAAAATTGTTGGCAATGTAACTTATGATATGACTGTCCAAAAAACAGGCTATTATGAAAATGAAAATAGTAAAGGAAGAGAAACAACAGTCGGATTAACAGAAAGCAAAGATTTAAAACGCGATTTCCTTATTAATCCAATACCTAAAGATCCAGTTGTTTTGCCCGACATATTGTATGATTTGGCAAAATGGGATTTAAAACCTCAATATCAAGACTCTTTAATGGGATTGTATAAAATATTAATAGATAATCCTACGCTTGTAATAGAATTAAGATCACATACCGATATTAGACCTATACCCATGACTAACGATACTTTATCACAGCATCGTGCCGAGTCTTGTGTTGACTTTTTAGTCGATTCTCTTGGAATAGCCCCCGAACGTTTAGTGGCAAAAGGCTATGGTGAGCGTATCCCACGTAAATTGGAAAGAGATATTGTTTCGAGAGGAATTACTTTTAAAAAAGGAACAGTATTAACACCTGAATATATAAAAGCATTACCCAGAAACCAACAAGAAGCAGCTCACGATTTGAATCGTCGTACTGAATTCCTTATTTTACGAGACGATTATGTGCCTAAAAAAGAAGTCAGAGCCGTAGATGTTGATGCCGGAAGAGTGAAAATTATTACAGAAGATTATATTCCAATCGAAATGGTAGATGGCGTTCCACGTGGGACATGCTACGTAAACAGTAAAACCTTTAAATTTTTAATAGAAGATAATTCCGATACTGTAAAAATATCTTACGAACAAGCAATGAAATTTTTGAAAGAGGCAATATTTACAGTGGGAGATTTCGATTTAAAAGAAAAAGCTATTGATGATAAAGACGGAACTATTATTGACAGGTCAGTAGTTTATATTAAAACATTACAAATAGGAGACGAACTTATTGAAAACGTAGAAACTATTGTAATAAAAGGATTAAAAGAAACAATTGTTGTTGGAAAAGATAAATTTATTGACGAATTTGGCGAATATAACATCAACGAAAAAGAACAAAAATTGATTTTTAAATAAAAATAATAATAAATAAAAATAGAATATTTTCCGTAAAAGCGTTGTTGTCTTTTACGGAAAATGTTTTTTAAGACCAATCGTATGCAACAGAATCATTTAAATCTTGAAAATATGCATTTTTATAATGATTCGCCTTTTATTTACAAACGCCGGAAAACAAGAGTAGTCAATGTTGGAAGTCTGCCTATGGGAGGAAACAATCCAATAAGAGTACAATCAATGACAAATGTTGCTACTCTTGATACAACAAACTGTAGTAAACAAATTGTCGATTTAGCAAATGCAGGTTCTGAATATGTAAGATTAGCTGTTACCAGCATAAAAGAAGCTGAAATTTTGCCTCAAATTAGAAAAAAACTGAAGGAAAAAGACTGCCGAGTACCATTAATTGCAGATGTACATTTTAATGCTAAAATAGCAGAAATAGCTGCCCACTATGTGGAAAAAATACGTATAAATCCGGGAAACTACATAGATATAAAAAAAGAAGAATCATATGCTATTGACAATCGATTGTTTATTGAACAAGTAAGCCAACGCTTATATCCCTTGTTGAATATATGTAAACAAAATGGAACTGCTATTAGAATTGGAATAAATCATGGTTCTTTATCGCAAAGAATCACTCATCTTTATGGTAATACACCTCTTGGAATGGTAATGTCGGCAATGGAATTTGTAGGCATTTTTAATGATTTTGGGTTTCATAATTTAGTGCTTTCAATGAAGGCAAGCAATACCAAAATAATGATACAAGCAGTACGCTTGCTTGTTGCTATCTTCGATGAAAAAGAATGGAATTATCCCATACATCTTGGCGTTACAGAAGCGGGCAACGGTGAGTATGGAAGAGTAAAATCGGCTGTTGGAATATTACCATTGCTAACAGACGGCATTGGCGACACTATCCGTGTTTCTCTTACCGAACCACCTGTAAATGAAATTACTTTTGCTAAAACTCTTGCTAATAGAGAATTTTCGTCTGCCAATTTTTTAGATAATTTATCTGAAAAAATCAATTATAATCCATATTTATATACAAAAAGAACAACTTTTACAATTGATAAAAAAGCGGCTCATACACCAATAATCGTTTCGAATTATCATAATTTATTGCCAGAAGATATTAAAGAAGCGAAATTCTTACATTATAATATTGTTAGCTATCAACAAAAGTTTAATGTAAAACCAGACGATGTGCTTGTTTTTGAAATAAAACAAAATGAAGCTATACTTTACTTTAGAGATTATGTTAATCGTATGATAAACAAAGGATATAAAAATCCAATCGTATGGAAGTTTATATCAACAGAAAAAGATTGGATGACTTATTATGCAAAAATAAGCGGCGATATTGGCAGTTTTGCTGTT
>CAZSTX010000033.1:0-21877 GCA_964610025.1 uncultured Lentimicrobiaceae bacterium | reverse complement strand
TTGCATGTATTAAGCCTGCCGCCAGCGTTCATCCTGAGCCAGGATCAAACTCTCCTTAGTATAATATTTCTTTATTACTAAATAATAGTAATAGATATCAATCTTATTGTGTCTGTCCTGTGCTTTGCGAAACCTCGTAAAAGATTTTGCGGGATATTTGCTGCTGATCTCCATTCGTTCAAAGAACTTTTCAAATAAAAAAACTTGTATGTCTCCGTATTTGAAGATTGCAAAAGTACAACTTTTTTTAATCAAAATATCATCTTTTGTAAATTAATTTAAAAATCTATTAAATGTCTAATAATGAAGAGTATAAAGAATATAAAGAAAGAGAAAGAAAGAATTTTATCTTTATTTGAGATGAAAATAAATATTTTTTGGAATTATATTTTATATTTCATCTGGAAAGTTAGCTGTTTTTATGTGCTTATAAACATTGTTTTCGCTGTATATAAAATAAGCTGCGTAATGAGAATGAGTGGATAAAAATTTCATTGACTCTTCAATATCCATAATCATAAAAGCAGTAGCTAAGGCATCGGCATAAATACAATTTTCGGCTAATACTGTTACACTCAACAATTTATTACTTTCCGACTTTCCTGTTAAAGGATTGATAATATGAGAAATACGTTGCCCATTTTCTTCGTGGTAATTTCTATAATTACCACTAGTAGCTATTGCTTTGTTTTCTAAATAAAACACATAATCTACATTAGCTTTGTCGTCTGCATGTTTGCTAGGAATTTGAATACCTACTTTCCAATTATGTTTGTTCGTATTATGTGCAACAAGCTCTCCACCAATATCAATTAAGTAATTATCATATCCTTGCAACTGCAAGAAATTTGCTATTTTATCAACAATATATCCTTTTACTATCGCATTAAAATTTAATTGTATTAGTGGATTTTCCTTTATAATTCTATTTTCTTTTAACGATAATTTTTGATAACCTACATTTTTTTTTACGCTATCTATTTCTTTTTCTGTAGGTTGTTGTATTTGTGCATTTCCAAAACCCCATATATTCACTAAGGGGGCTACTGTGATATCAAAAGCTCCTTTTGTTAATTCGCTAACTTCTTGTGCTACAAAAAAAACATATTTAAAATCTTCGTTGACTATCGTTGTTTCATTATTATTTATTTTCGATATTAACGAATTGTTATCAAAAATAGAAAACATAGACGAATAGTAATCCAATATAGAATCTATTTGATGTTGAAGGTTTTTATTTTCTTTTCCTATATATGATATAGTGTAATAAGTACCTATGGCTAAACCTGTAAATTTATTTTTTTTAGATGAGTTACAACTGATTAAAAATATTAAACAGCCAATAAGTATTGTATTTGTAAAAACTTTTTTCATATCAACAAATATTTTGGCAAAAATACCATAAGTTTAGCTTTTATTTTTAGGAAAAAATTGTTTTTAACTAATAATTTTACATTGATTGAAAATCTAACAAAAGATTAGAAAGAAGAAAATTTAACAATTCTAAGGTTCTTTTAGAAATTTTCTTTTTGATTTTGATGCTATTCAATAGTATACAACTTGAAAAATATTTTTTTTTATCGGATAATAGCGATTTATTTTTTTCTTATAAAAAAATTTGTTCTTAAATAATAATTATAAAATGGACGAATAAATGATTTTAGGCTTATTGGATTATTAAAAGCTTGATTTATAGGGAAAATTATTTGCATCCCATTTTTACGGAAAAAATATTTTAAATTAGCATTCGAAAAAAAATTAATATGCTGAAATGCACTAACACTTGCATTTTGTAAAAATTGATATAATTCATTAGCTTCAGTAATAGTAACTGTTTTTTTAAGTTGATTTTCAATATCAGGACAATTGGGAACAGAAAAATAAATAATTCCATTTTTCTTTAATTTTGAAACAATTTCTTCTAAAGCAATTTTAGGAGAAGTCAAATGTTCTACTACCTGATTTACAATAATAAAATCAAATAACATATTAGTATTATTGTCTATGGTTTTTATTCCTTTGTCCTCTAAAAAACGAATACGTTCTGTGGAATATTCATAAGCATATCCATCAAATCCTATTTCAGATGCTAATATTAATAAATTTCCAAATCCTGCACCGTAATCTAAAACTTTAATATCCGATGCTTGTTTTTTTAAGTATTTTTTTTGCAAAGGTAAATAAATAACTATAATTTTTATATGCTAACTGCATTGGTTTATTCCACTCTAATGCTAATTTAGGGTCTATCCATTTATCATATAACTCACTCGATTTTTCATTATCGAATACATATTTTTGATATGCAAATTGACATTTATTACATTTAAGAATTTCATAGGGAACATTTTTCAAATACTCTACATCTGCATTTCCATCGTATTTTATTTCTATATATTTCATTATAATATCTTCATCAAAACTTCGCTTAAAAATTATTTTCGATGAAGGATTATCGCATATAGGACATTTTTCTCTTACAATTATACCTTCTTTCATGATTAATAAATTAGTTTAACTAATAATTTTAATTGCTTTTTTTCAAAGTAAAACTAAAAGTAGTACCTACACCTGGCGTACTTCTAACATGAATTGTTTGTTCGTGAGCTTCTATAATATGTTTTACGATAGCTAAACCCAATCCTGAACCTCCCATTTCGCGAGATCTATCTTTCGATACGCGATAGAAGCGTTCAAACAAACGTGATAAATGCTTACTTTCTATTCCTATTCCATTGTCTGTTATTTCTATCAAATAATTTTGGTCCATATCGAAGAAGGTTATTTTTATTTTCTTCTCTTCTTTATCGTTATAGTTTATAGCATTGGTTATCAAATTTAAAAATACGTTTTGCAAAGACTTTCTGTCAGCATATACCATATAAGAACGTTCTACACTGATATTGATTTCATAATTTATTTTATGTTGTTTCGATATAATTTCAAGCATATCTAAAGTGTCGTATAAGAGTTTTTGCAAATCTATTTTTTCAATATTTAACTTAAACTCTTTGTATTCTAACTTTGTAATAGTATCTAAATCGTTTACTATAGCTGTTATTCTATCAATATTTTTTGATGCTTTGTATAAGTATTGATAATTTATTTTATCATCGTACAATCCCCCGTCTAAAAGCGTTAAAACATAACCTTGTATTGAAGTGAGCGGGGTTTTCAATTCATGGGATACACTGCCTAAAAAATCTTTTCGAAAAGTTTCCATTTTCCTCAGTTGTTCCATTTCTCTCTCTTTTTTGGTTACATAGAACATTGCTTCTTGTTCTGCCATTTCGATGGATTTATATTTTTTTCTCCATTCCTTTTTTGTATCTTTTGCTATTTTATAATCTAAAATAATTTTATAAATTAATTTTATTTTATGATAAATAAATTTATCAATCCAATAATAAGTTGATAGAAAGGAAAAAACAAAAACCAATAAAATAGCCATTGCAGCTATCGCTAAATACGACAACTGCAATGAACTAACTATATAAAAAAACAAACTCAAAATAACAGCAATTCCGAGTGCATTTATAATTGGGATAATTTTAGGATTTAAGTTTTTAGATTTTTTATACTTGGTTTTTATTTTCATAATCTTTATTGTAAAGGGTGATTTTTAGCAAAAGATTTTAAGCGGATTTCCAATTCAGGAAATTCTTCTTTTTTAATCAACGACACACAAGCTCTAAGCCCTTCTAAACGCTGACTGCCTGTGATAGCAAGTGAAATAGCACTAATACCATAGTATAACAATTCAGCCAATAATTCTTCGCCCGTAAATCCTGGGTAACTTATTGTAAAATAAAATCCATCGGATAGCGGCTGGTCTTCGTCTTTATCGTAAACTATTTTAAATCCATTATCGACAAACATTTTTTTCATCACATTGGCTTTATCTCTGTAGGCTATCATGCCTTCCACCAAATTATATTCACCATCATTACATGCTTTTAGTATGGCAGCCATTGCATATTGAGCCGAATGAGAAGTTCCTGAACTCAAAGCGTATACAGCTCCATAAACCATTGCATGTCCTAAATTATCGGTCCCAAAAAATGGTTTCAAATCTGGGTATTGCCCTTTAAACAATTTTTCGGAAATGACCATTACGCCTAAACGTTCTCCTGCATAGCTAAATGCTTTTGAACTTGAAATAAAAAGCACATAATTATCGGTGTATTTAGCTGCTGTTACTTGATAAGGAGGTTTTCCCGGCGTGGATACATCTTTACGAAAATCCATTCCAAAATAAGCAAGGTCTTCTATAACAATAACATCATACTTGTTGGCTAAATCTCCAATTATTTTCAATTCTTTTTCTGTAAAGCAAATCCAAGACGGGTTGTTAGGATTGGAATAAATAATAGAGTGAATGTTGCCTTTGCTCAGATAACTTTCTAATTTATCTTTTAATTTTTCGCCTCTAAAATCGTACACATCAAAAGTTTCAAATTTTGCACCTAAAATACGGTGTTGTTGTTTTTGAACTGGGAATCCAGGGTCAATAAATAAAGTCGTATCTTTATCTTTATGCAGGCGCTGAAATGTTAGAAAAGTTGCAAAACCAGCTTGCATTGAACCTACAGTCGGGATGCAAGAAGCAGGCTTTACGTCGATATCCATAAAGTTTTTACAGAAACGAGACATTTCATATTTCAATTCAGCAACTCCTTCTATATCGGGATACAAAGCTGATACTCCCCTATCTAAAGCCTCTTTTTGAGCGTCTAAACCTATTTGCACAGAAGGCAATCCGGGGATTCCCATTTCCATGCGTATAAATTTCTTCCCCGATGCTTCTTCAATTTCATTTATCAATCGCTTAACTTCACGTATGGAAGCTTTGCCAATACTTGGCAAATTACTCTTTTTAACTATCTCTTGTACAACGTCATAAGGTATTGGTGTGTCTTTCATATTTTATAGATTTTTATATATATTATTTTTTTAAAAATGCAGCTATTACTTGATAAGATTGTTTGATTGATTGTTTTAAATTATCATTAACAATTACTTTATCGAAATTATTTACAAAAGTCAATTCGTAAGTCGCTTTTTCCAAACGTTTATTCAGCGATTCGCTTGTTTCGGTACCTCTTTTTATTAAACGATTTTTTAATTCTTCGATTGAAGGTGGCATAATAAATACCGATAAAGCCTTTTCTTTAAAACTTCGTTTCAAATTTAAACCGCCTAAAACATCTACATCAAAAACAATATTTTTTCTCAATGCAAACAAGCGTTCTATCTCCGAATGTAAAGTTCCATAATATTGATTATCATAAACCTCTTCCCATTCTACAAATAAATTATTTTTAATACTTTCTTTGAACTGTGCTGGAGTGTAAAAATAATAATCCTTTCCATCTACTTCATCTTTACGCTGTTGCCTACTTGTTGCAGAAACAGAAAAAGCTAAATGCAAATCCATCTCTATCAACTCTTTCAGTATAGTTGTTTTACCTGAACCCGAAGGTGCTGAAAAAATAATTATTTTTTCGTTCATCAAATAATGATTCTAAAATATTTTATAGTGCAAAAATACTAAATAAAGCATCATGAATTTTTAAAATCTGTTTTTTTATTTTGTATCTTTGCAAAATATTTTATTTTTCAATAAAAATAAAGATAGATGAAAAAAATATTAATAACAGGAGGTGCCGGTTTTATAGGCTCACATTTAGTGCATTTAATGGTAAAAAAATATCCAAATTACCATATTTTTAATTTAGACAAACTCACTTATGCAGGCAATCTTGCAAACTTAAAAGATATTGAAAATGAAAGCAATTATACCTTTATAAAAGGCGATATTGTAGACGAAACCTTTATTGACAATCTATTTATAAAATACAATTTTGATGGTGTTATCCATTTAGCTGCCGAATCGCATGTTGATAGGTCAATACATTCTCCCTTAGAGTTTATTTACACCAATATTATAGGCACTGTCAACTTATTAAATAGTGCACGCAAGACTTGGGGAGATGATATAAAAAACAAAAGATTTTATCATATTTCTACCGACGAAGTATATGGTTCATTAGGAGAAATAGGTGCTTTTACCGAAACAACTCCCTATGACCCACACAGCCCTTATTCAGCATCTAAAGCAAGTTCAGACCATCTTGTTAGAGCCTACCACGACACTTATGGGTTAAATGTCGTTATATCAAACTGTTCTAATAATTATGGTCCTTTTCAGTTTCCTGAAAAACTGATACCTCTTTTTATCAATAACATATTACACAATCGTCCTTTACCTGTATACGGACAAGGTATTAACGTAAGAGACTGGTTGTATGTAGGAGACCATGTTAAAGCAATCGATTTAATTTATCATCAAGGGAAAAATGGCGAGACTTACAATATAGGAGGAAATAATGAATGGAAAAACATTGATTTAATACATCAATTAATAGAAATCACAGACGAATTATTGCAACGTCCTAAAGGAACGTCTACAAAACTAATTACTTTTGTCAGCGACCGTAAAGGGCATGACTTACGCTATGCTATCGATGCTTCTAAAATAAAAAAAGAACTTGCTTGGCAACCAAGCATACAATTTAACGAAGGCTTTAGAACAACTGTCGCATGGTATCTTGCTAATGAAGAATGGTTGCAAAACGTAACCTCTGGAAATTATCAAAAATACTACAAAGAAATGTATTTAAATCGTTAAAAAAAACACTAAAAGAATGCAAAATAAAATAATTCCATTTATTAGCTTAATAATAATTTTTAACAATTTTGCTTTTTCACAAGAAAAAACAACTATTGATAGCACATCAACTATTGACTATATAGATAGTATTTCTATTGTTAAAAACATAACTTTACTTCCCAACAATCTGCCCGCTTCGCACTTCTACACAGACGAATGGCGAAACGAACATACACGTTCTTCCTATATTTTCAAAAAAGATACTACTTATATTTTAGCATTAAATAATGACAATACCGGTGAATTTGTATTTCCATGCGATGGTAAAGTTTGTTCGCCTTATGGCTTTCGCAGTGGAAGGATGCACACAGGAATGGATATTAAACAAAACTATGGAGACCATATAGTAGCTGCATGGAATGGTGTTGTACGCATGGCACGTATGGGCTATTATGGCTATGGTGGAATTGTTGTTATTAGACACGACAATGGCTTGGAAACTATCTATGCACATTTGTCGCGTATCAGTGTGCTTCCTAATCAAGAAGTTAAAGCCGGTGAACTAATCGGAAAAGCTGGACGTACGGGACGAGCCAGCACCGAACACCTACATTTTGAAACACGTTTTTTATACGAATGCTTTAACCCTACAACAATTATTGATTTTAACACTTACCAACTAATAGCAGACACTTTAATAATCAACAATGGGAAGTTTTATTCTAAAAAAGAATACGACGATAAAATAAACAATCTAAACGAAACAATCACAAACAATGACAATATATTATCTCACAACAGCACAACAGACAGCACCCTTGTTGAAGAAAAAACAGCAATAACACAAAGCGAATATACACCTCCAACAAATAGTTACAAGCCAAAATATCACATTGTAAAACAAGGAGATACTCTTTATAAAATTGCTAAAAAATACTACACCACTATTGATAAATTATGCGAAATTAACAATATAAAAGAAAGTGGAATTTTAAGTCTTAATCAAAAGATTAAATTACCATAAAACAATGAACTATAATCGATTAAAGTTTTTAAAAAAAATTATTAACTTATTTTTTTTAACATTAATTATTACCCATGCCCAATCGCAAAATCACGATTATGGATTTGTAAAAGATGTAAGTGTTCCTGTTTTTAACAACAAAAACACATCATTACTTTATCCTTGGGCAGGAGGAATGAATAATATTCAATTGGCAAGCATTGATATTAATTTAGATGGCATTAAAGACATTGTAGCATTCGACGTACATGGTAGACGTATTTTACCTTTTATAAATAAAACAACTACTAAGAATGAAATCAATTATGTATACGATCCATCTTATGCACATCTTTTCCCCAACGATATTAATGGATTTTTACAAGCAATTGATTTTAACAACGACGGAAAAGAAGATATTTTCACTTATGAAAATGCTGGTTTAAAAGTATATAAAAATATAAGCGATACTATTTTAAAATTTGAACTTTTCACCCATCAAATTACTTCAAAATATTACAACACTTATATTAACTTATTCTGCACAGAAGGAGATTATATTGTCATTAAAGACATTGATGGTGATGGCGATTTAGACATTTTAGCTTTTTGGGCATTAGGCAAATATGTTGATTATCACAAAAATCAATCTATTGAAAAATATGGTCATAGCAATTTATTGGATTTTCATTTGTCAGAACGTTGCTGGGGATATTTTTCAGAAAGTGAAGAAGGCAATACAATTTATTTAAACGATTATTGCGATAACGACAAGTCGGTAAAAACACATCGGCACACAGGCTCTACCATGCTGCTGTTAGATGAAAACGGTTCTGGTCTTTACGATATGTTGTTGGGCGACATGGACTATCCCAATATAGTTTTACTCACTAACGGAGGCAACAAAGACTCTGCACATATAGTTGAAGTAGATATGAATTTTCCTTCTTACGACACATCTATCAATCTCTATTCTATGCCTTGTCCTGTTTATATTGACATTGATAATGATAGTGTAAAAGATTTAGTAGTATCGCCTTTAGATTTAGCTTATGTTAAATCAGAAAACATTAATAGTGTATGGTGGTATAAAAATATAGGAAGCAACGACAACCCAAATTTCCGCTTGCAAACAAAATCTTTGTTTCAAAATCAAATGATAGATGTCGGCTCTGGAGCTTATCCTATTCTTTTCGATATTGATAATGACGGATTATTAGATTTATTTATCGGAAACTATGGCTATTTCGACACTGCTACTTTTATTAATGGCATATTAAAATGTTATTACACTGCATCTATAGCCTATTATAAAAACATAGGGACAAAAGACCATCCTATCTTTCAGCTTATTACTGACGATTTTTGTAATCTGCGACAATATCAATACACTTCGTTAATACCAACTTTTGCCGACTTAAATAACGACGGCAAAGCGGATATGATAATAGGTTTAGCAGATGGAAGTTTGCTTTATTTGCAAAACAATTCAAACAACGACACTTTGTTATTCAGTGAAGCCATTATAAATTATCAAAATATTGACATTGGCGATTTTGCTGCACCTCAACTTTTCGATTTAGACAAAGACGGCTTAACAGACCTCATAATTGGAACAAAAAAAGGACAATTATCTTATTATAAAAATACAGGAACTAAAAATCAAGCTGTTTTTACTAAAATTACTGATTTTTTAGGTAGAGTAGATGTTAGGGACTACGATGAATCTTACTTTGGCTATGCAGTCCCTTGTTTTATTCGAACACCAAATGGAGAAACAAGGCTATGGGTAGGAGCTGAAAATGGATACATTTATTACTATACCAATATTGACGGCAATTTGAACAATGGCTTTCAGCTAAAAGACAGCATTTTCTATATAATTGACAATATGCGTTATCCTATCAAGGAAGGATACCGCACTGCTGTTGCATGCGATTTTTTAACTAACGAAAAATATCCCGATCTTATCGTTGGAAATTTTGCAGGCGGTTTAAGTTATTATAAAGGGGTAACACCTCCCGATATAACTATTGAAATTCAAGAAACTAACGAAGTAGAAACAATAGAAAACATTATAATTTATCCCAATCCTACATCCAATCAAATTACAATAGAAACAATGACACTCAATATTATACAAATAGAAATAATTGATGTAACAGGAAAAATTTTATTAAAAACATTGACCAATAGTAAACATGTAAATAGTGATATTTCTCGTTTATCCAGTACTATGTATTTTATAAAGTTAACATTAGAAAATCAACAAATAATTACAAAAAAAATTATCAAAAATGATTAATCGTCTTTCTCTTTTAAAATCCAGAAAGCAACATAGGTTAATACAATTTTTTATTTTATTTATTTTCCTTACTATTATAACTATTTATTTTGTTAATCAACATAAAAGCAAAATTTACATTCCACCTCGTACTTGGGAAGAAATCAAAAAAACAAACAATTTAAAAGTAGGAATTTTATATAATTACACCGATTATTTTGTTTTACGTGGAAAAATCTATGGGTTTCACTACGATATGATAAATGAAATGGGGAAGCAACTTGGGTTACATATAGAGTATAAAGTTTATAACAATTATAAAGAATACTACGATGCTCTATTAAACAACGAAATAGACATATTAGCTGTTGATGCAGTTCCCACTTATCATTCTCAATTGTTATTCGACTACACTTTTCCTCACTCTTACTCTTCACTTGTTTTAGTTCAAAACAAAAAAAAATCATTCTCTCAAGATACGATAGTAAAAACAAACCAACCCAATTATTTAATAATACCTGCTTCATTAGCTTATATTGAAAACAAAGATTTTATAAAAGAACACTCTTTTATTTTACAAAAATCATCATTATTTTCCGAACAAATCATTAAAGAGGTGAATAACGGAAATATAAATAGAACAATTGCTTATTATAAAAACATTAATGCTAATATTATTTTTTTCAACCATATCAATTATTCATACGTATCAACAGAAGAACAATCCTTGCATTGGATAATACGAAAACACAACGATAGTTTGTTGTTTTTTGTCAATCAATGGCTAACAGATTTTACATCAAAGCAACAATATACATTATTGTTAAAAAAATACTATCATTCTTCCTCTTATATACATACACTATTTACATACACTCAAAACTATTCTCCTTTTGGTACTATATCGCCCTATGATAAAATTATTGAAAAATACGCAACTAAGTATCAGTTAGATTGGCTACTTGTTACATCTTTAATTTATCAAGAATCAAAATTCCATGAAAATATCAATGGTAAAAACACATGGGGGCTAATGCAATTTATGCCAAATACTGCTAATTATTTAGGTGTCAACATCAACGATTCGCCACAGATGCAAATCAAAGCTGGTTGTAGATATTTAAAATTATTACAAGACAAATACATTAAGTTGGGTGTTAAAGACAGTTTAGAGTTAATGAAATTTATTTTAGCAGCGTATAATGCAGGAAGTTGCCGAATAGAAAGTGCAAGAAAACTTGCTAAAGTCTACGGATTAAACGAAAATAAATGGGAAAACAATGTGGCTGTAGCACTCACCATGCTTTCTAAACAAAACATCCAACAAAACTTGTATTTAAAATGCAACAAATATTCACAAGCTGACCATACTATCCGTTATGTCGAAGAAATAATACACCGCTATCATCATTATAAAAACATTGCTAACTACACTTTTTTAGAATAAATTTACTCGTACTTTCGCAATAAAATTCAACAATAATTTAACTAAAAAGATAGTCTGATATTTATAATTTCAACTGCTATTGACTACGCTTTTTTCTGAATAATATATTTCTCATTATCCTCCAAAAATATTTCCAATCTGTACGAAAAGGAGCTTTTAAATAAGCCTCAATGTATTTGCGTTCACTCTCTTGTATTTCTTCTATTGTTTTGGGCATATCGCTATAAAAAGGGGGCAATAATCCCGGTTTAACTTTAATTCTCAATTGTTGCATTTCAGGAGAATATAAACTATAATAATGTAAACTCAAAGGGCGTATTCCGACTAATTTCATCTGTCTTTTAAATAAATTAATAAACATAGGTAATTCGTCTATCCAGTATTTTCTCAAAAATCGTCCCCATGACGAAATTCTGATATCATTAGCAAACTTTCCTCCTTTTGTTAATTTATTTTTATTGTAAATATAAGGTTGTAAGTATTCAGAATAAGCATGCATAGTCCGTAATTTATAAACAGAAAAAATCTCTCCATTTTTACCTATTCTTTTTAATTGCACAAAAGGTCCATAGCTTGGTTTTTTATCATCATAGGGTTGATTGGTTTTTATCACAGCAAAAAAGAATAAATTATGCATATATTCTTCTCTTACCACTTCAAAACCACAACTATAAAGACGCCCCAATATTTCAGTAAAAGGAAATACACGGTGTTCTCCTTGTGTAAAAGTAAAATAAACTTTACGAACAATAGCTAATTTTGGTCCCACACGATGCCAAATAAAATCAAATATATAAAATAAACGATTGATAGGGAAACAACATTTAGAATAAAAACGTTGTTTGCGTGTAAAACTTGTTTCGACACAACCGATAAACACTCCTCCAAAAGGCAATAATTGATTTATTTTAATAAAATATTGATTTAAATAACGTACATCGTTGAGTTTAGTAATATCGCATATATAATGACAGTTTATAGGAGTATTATTTATGAGTGTCAAAAGATTAGCACTAGCAAAAACTTTAAAATCATCTCCAAAACTATCTTTATGTAAATTGCACCATTCTAAAGGGTTGTTTAATTTATCGTTTTTAATAACATCAAAGACTTCATTAATACGTGGATTAACTTTGTGTAAATAGTCGTCTAATTTAATTTTAGCTCCACTATGATATAAATTTAATTCTCTATCTTCTAACAGTTCGTATAAATTATTTTTTTCGACAAAACTTATATACAAATAATATAAAATAAATTCAATAATAATCAACGCAGAAATAAGTAAAATATATTTCCAATTAAAAAAAAGTGTTATGTCAAGAATAATTGAAAACAAATAGAGTACAAAAAAACTAATACTATTAATTAAAATTAAAACTATAAAATTATAGCGTTTTCTTTTAAAGGAAAAAGAATTGAATTTTCTGCAAATAACACCTATTAACATCCATATAGCAATAGACCCAAACCAAAACCATTTAGCTGGAGCAGACATTATTAAATGACACGCAGTAAAAATAATTGTTACAATTACAAAATCAATAATAAGTATTGTCCAATATCTTTTTTTAACTGTCATAATTTTCTTTATTCAATTTCTTTCAATCCGTTTTCTGTTTCTATGTAGTGTCGTTTACATTTCTCACACATTAAATTATTTCTCAAAATATTACCACATTCGCATATCCACCCTATTTGTTTTGCTGGCACACCTGCAACCAATGCGTAATCTTTCACATTTTTCGTTACTACCGCTCCTGAAGCTACCATTGCACTTCTCCCTATAGTATTTCCGCAAATAATCGTTGAGTTAGCTCCAAGCGAAGCGCCATTTTTAACTAAAGTTTTTATGTATACACCCGCTACTGGATAATGAGAACGAGGCGTTAACACATTGGTAAATACGCAAGAAGGTCCGCAAAAAACATTGTCTTCCAATTCAACTCCCTGATAAACAGAAACGTTATTTTGAATGCGTACATTATTTCCTATTTTCACACAATTACCTATATTTACATTTTGTCCTAAAGAGCAGTTCTCTCCCAAAACAGCCTCTTTTTGTACATGACAAAAATGCCAAATTTTAGTGTGTTTTCCTATCCTTACACCTTCGTCGATGTAGCTACTTTCGTGTACGAAATAATCTTTTTCTGTTTTCATGATGCATTATTTTTATACGGTAATCAATTGCTGTACATTTTCAAGTATTTTTACTACTTCTAAACCTGAAATACCATTAGCAATTTCAATTTTTTTGCCTAAATTATTAATAAAATAAGTCAACTCTTCAGCAAGTGGCATTTTTTTTTCATATTGAATTATTTCATTGGCTTGTTCAACTTTAACAGGCACCCCATCTAACATATCGATATGTTTATTATAAAATAAAATTTCTTTTTCCACACTTGAATCATCAAAAGCTATCATGCCCTTACTTCCTACTAGCACCAAACGTTGTTCTTTAAAAGGATGCAACCACGATACATATATGTGAGCATGAACATTATCAACATATTCAAGTTGTGTCATTGTAACATCAAAAATTTTATCTTGTAAAAACTTTGCTCCTTTTGCTTGTATCTGTATAGGAGTAGTTCCTATTAAATAATTAAGTACCGAAATATCGTGAGGTGCAAACGACCAAAATACATTTTCTTCTGTACGTACAGTACCAAGATTTAGCCTTGTAGAATAAGCGTAATACAATTGACCTATTTTTTCCTGTAACAATAGTTCTTTAATTTTTCGAATAGCCGAATGAAACAACAATACATGCCCTACCATTAAGCTACAAGATTTATTACGTGCTGTTTCGACTAAATCTTTAGCATCTTCTGAATTTAATGTCATTGGTTTTTCTAATAAAACATGCAGTCCATTATCGAGCAATTGTTTACCTATGGCATAATGTGTTTCGGCAGGTGTAGCTACTATATAGCCATCGTAATGAGCCTTAATAGCACTATCTAAATTAGCATGAAAATGGCAATCAGGATAAATTGTTATTAAATCTTTTATTTTATCTATATTTTCTTCTACCACAGCAGATAAAACTCCCATTTGAGCTAATGTTTTCATGTGATTTTGCCCCCAACGTCCTGCACCTACAACACACATTCTTTTTTTCATCTTCTTTATATTCTTATCATTATAATACTTCGATATTAGTTCTATTTTTTATTGTTTTCATTACATTTTTGGTGTCAAATATTACTTTTGCATTTTGTTGCACTAATTGATAATCTATTTTCGAATGTGCAGTTGTAATCACAACTATATCGGCACTTTGCACCAATTCGGCAGTCAATATTTTTTCTCCTTTACAAACATATCCGTTTCTTTTATATTCATCAACATAGGGATCGTGAAAAACAACATCGCCACCTGCTTTTTTTAATTTGTCAATGATAACTAATGCAGGACTTTCTCTATAATCAGAAATATTTTGCTTATAAGCAACGCCAAGTATTAATATTTTTGACCCATTAATTGATTTTTTATCTCTATTCAATATTTTAAATATCCGCTGGATGCAATAATCAGGCATATGGTCGTTAATCATCATCGAAGCCTCTATCATCGAAGTATGAAACCCATATTCACGTGCTTTCCACGACAAATAATAAGGGTCTAAAGGAATGCAATGCCCCCCCAAACCTGGACCTGGATAAAAAGCTTGAAACCCATATGGTTTGGTTTTAGCTGCTTCGATAACTTCCCATATATCGACTTCCATACACTCGCATAGCATAGCTAATTCATTGATTAAACCTATATTAATATTACGATAAGTATTTTCTAAAATTTTTTCCATTTCAGCTACTTTAGGGCTCGACACAGTGTGCAAATCTCCATCAAGTACAGCACGATACATGGCAGCTATTACTTCTAAAGCATCATCTCCTATAGCGCCTACTACTTTAGGCGTATTTTTTGTTTTATAAATTAAGTTGCCGGGATCAACACGTTCGGGAGAAAAACCTAAATAAAAATCTTTTCCACACACCAAACCTGAACCTTCTTCTAATAAAGGCTTAATAAGTTCTTCTGTAGTTCCAGGATAAGTAGTAGACTCTAATACTACCATAGTATTTTTTTTCATGTATTTTGCTATTTCAATACAAGATTTTTTTACATAGCTAATATCCGGCTGTTGGTATTTATCTAAAGGAGTAGGCACGCAAATAGCAACAAAATCAACATCTCTAATAAAATCAAATTCGGTAGTTGCCGACAAAAAACCTTTCTTTACCATTTCAGAAAGATCGCTATCAATAACATCGGCTATGTAATTCTCTCCTTTATTTACCATATCTACCTTATGTGGTTGTATGTCAAAACATACAGTAGTAAATCCAGCTTTTGCTTTTTCTACTGCCAAAGGCAACCCAACATAACCTATACCTACTACTCCTACTCTAATTTCTCTGTTTTGAATTTTTTTTAATAATACCTCTTTATTCATCAATATAGTTTTATGAATTTTAAAATTTTCACATATTTCTTATTTATAAAATATAAAGAAAAAACAATATAAAATATTGTAAGAAAAAGTATGCAAAAATAAATAAATTCCCGTTACATAATCTATAAAAAAATAAAAAAAACTGTTGCTCCATTTCCTACTTTGTAAGTAATGAATAAAAACACTTTATATAAAATATAAAAAAAACACCCAAACTTTACAAAAAAACATGTATTTTTGTAAAATTATATTTCTAATATAACCTTTATACAATTTCAGTTTATACTAAAAAACATCTTTTATAAAAATAATTCTTATGAAAAATTTAAAATTAATTATTTTATTATTACTTAACAGTTTATGTTTTTCTCTATTTGCAAATCCATCTCTTATTGCATTAAAAGAATTGCACACACATAATTTGTTGAATAAATCCTTTTTGCTTAGCCCAACTAACAACAAAGATGTTTTATTAGAAAGAAGTAAAATAGAACTACTAACAACTAATAATGAAATAGCTAAAAGCGTTTCTGCTTCAAATAAAGTCGCTATTAAAGTCAACATATTAGCTATTATAGCCATAGCAATTCCAGCAGTAGAATTTAAATTAGCAAATAATTTCAGCTTACAACTACAAGCACTTGGTGTACATCAGCCCAAAGGTTTTATAGGAACTGACAAACCTATATCTTTGGGAGCTTTCTTTATAGAACCTCGTTATTATTTCTCCAAAACATTTCAAGGATTTTTTATTGGACTTAATACTGGAATTGGATACTACAATATGGCAAAACAAATAATTCCTAATTATTGGTCAGAAGCTTTTAATAATGTAGAGCATAAAGGCTGGAATATTATGGGAGGAATGAGCATGGGTTATTTTGTCAATTTAAGCCCACACATAGCTATCGAGCCTTATATTACAACTGGTTATACATATGCTCAATACGACAACTATACAAATGACATTCTCACAACAGCCAATAAGACAACTTCTCGCTTCGTTTATGCTTATAATGGTGGATTAAATATTATATACAAAATTGGAAAAACTTATACCCATAATAATAGAAGTGAAAATATATCGAAGCAATACTACAACACCTATCATAAACAATATCGTGGGTCGAGATATAATAAACGTGTCTTTAAAAAACTTTACAAAACACAGCAATAAATATAAAAAATGAAACTAATTCAAAATTTATTTCTATTTTTTGCAACTATCATTTTATTAACAACTTGCGAAACTCCTATTTCTCTAACTATACCACATCATGAAAACCCTTTAGTTATTGAAGGCTGGATAGATAACGACCAAGCAGCTACTGTTATCGTGTCACATTCCTTGTCTTATTATAGCGAAATTACATTAGCAATCATTTTACAATCTATTGATACTACAGCACAAATAATAGTAAGTGACGATGAAGGCAATAGCGAAAATCTTTCTATGGGTTTCTCACCCAATCATTTTTACGGATTACTTGGAAAAGCATATGTTGGAAAAAACATAAAAGGAAAAATTGGACATAGCTACCACTTAACTGTAAAAATAAAAGACAAAGTATATACAGCAACTACCACTATTCCAACAACTCCCGTATTATTAGATACACTTTATTTTAATAAAAAAAGTGAAAAAGATACGACCGCTACTATACGCATACTTTTTACAGACAAAGCCGACGAATTAAATTATTATCGTTTTTTTACCCAAATCAAAGATTTAGATATGACTTTTAGTCAAGTATCTATTGGTGTATTCGACGATTTAACTTTTAACGGACTTACCCTTAATTTTGAATTAATACGTGCCCCTGTCAGCAATATTATGACAGCTAATATGACACAAGAAGAGTACGAAAATTATTATCGCATAAGTTTTCGCCCCGGCGATATTGTCTATATCAAATCTACTACTATTGACGAAAAAACACAAAAATATTGGTCATCGCTACAATCAGAACTATCAGCTGGACAAAATCCTTTTGTAACTCCCGGCAACCATCCGTCTAATATTAAAGGTGAAAATGTTACAGGCATTTGGTCTGGTTATAATGTGAGGTACGATACACTTATCTTTAAAAAATAACAAACAATGAACCCACATACTTTAAGTTATGAAGAAGCATTGAGAAAAGCTAAAAATTATTGTGCCTATCAAGAGCATTGCATATTAGATGTGCGTAATAAACTAATTACATGGGGGATAAATAAAAAAGAACAAGATAAAATTATTGATACCTTAATAGATTTAGGTTTCATTAACGAATTACGTTATGCACAACTTTTTGTCGAAGGCAAATTTAGAATAAAAGCATGGGGAAAACAAAAAATAATCTATGGATTACGTTCTAAGCAAATTAGCAATCAACACATAAAACAAGCTATAAGCCTTATAGAAACAGGAGATTATAAAAAAACTATTGCTAAAAATGCAGAAAAATATATAATAAGTCATAAATTTTCATCAGAAAATGAAAGAAAACAAAAATTGACACGTTATTTATTATCAAAAGGTTTTGAATACGCAAGCATTCAAGCATATTTAGAAAATAAAAATAATTTATGACACCTATAGAAACTATTAAAGATTTAGACAACCGCCTATATGAGTTAAGGAGGTTTCTTTGACATTGATAAAAAATTAACAACTATTAAAGAGTATGAGCTAAAAACTCAAGACCTCAATTTTTGGAATAACCCAAGTGAAAGCGAAAAAATACTAAAAAATATTAATAACTTAAAATCGACGACCAATCAATTCGATAAAATAAAAATATTAATAGAAGAGTTGCATATTGCTTTTGAATTTTTTAAAGAAAACGAAATAAATGAAACTGAATTTCAAGAAATTGCTCAAAAGGCGACAGATGCATTAGCTGTTTTAGAATTTCGCAGCATGCTCAACAAAGAAGAAGACCAATTGGGAGCTTTACTAACCATAAATTCTGGTGCTGGCGGCACCGAAAGTCAAGACTGGGCAGAAATGCTGCTACGAATGTATGTCCGCTGGGGTGAAAATCATAAATTTAAAATAAAAGAATTAGACCGTTTAGATGGCGATGTAGCCGGCATAAAATCAATTAGTATTGAAATAGAAGGAAGTTATGTATATGGTTATCTGAAAGGCGAATCGGGAGTACATCGTTTAGTGCGTCTCTCCCCTTTCGATGCAGCCAATAAACGCCACACATCTTTTGCATCTGTTTTTGTCTATCCAATGATTGATGAGAGCATTACTATCAATATTAACCCATCGGATATTAGTTGGGACACGTATCGTTCGAGCGGTCCTGGAGGTCAAAATGTAAACAAAGTAGAAACTGCCATTCGCTTGCACCATCAACCTTCTGGTATTATTATCGAGTGTCAAGAAACACGCTCACAATTACAGAATAAAGAAAAAGCTATTCAAATGCTTAAATCGCGTCTATACGAAATAGAATTACAAAAAAAACGCTCAAAATTCAACGAAATCGAAAACAATAAAAAGAAAATAGAATGGGGATCTCAAATAAGAAGTTATACCCTTCACCCTTATAGATTAATAAAAGACACCCGCACTTCTTTTGAGACTTCCAATACTCAAGCCGTATTAGATGGCGATATTGATGGGTTTTTGAACGCTTATTTATTGCATGTTAAATAAATATAAATTTCAAACATTTCAATTTATTTAAAACAAAAAAAGTATAATTTTGCATTTGTGAATACATCTAATAATATTATCAACTAATCATTACAATATGAAAGTTTTGCTTACTAGAACACTAACCGGAATTTTATTTGTAGCACTAATAATATTAGCCATTATAAGTAATGCATGGATATTATTTAATGTATTTTTGATTTTTAGCTGTATTGGATTGTATGAATATAAAAATCTTTTAACAAAAAAAAATATACAACTTGATGTTTCCTTTTATATTATTTCTATAATCATCTATTTTTTAATCGGCTACATAGAGTTATGGGAAAATCAATTTCTTAAAATCACCCTCCCCTTTTCATTGCTTATATTACTATTTGTTTTTTTAATAATAGCTTTGTTTAATCGAAAAATAACATCACCTCTTTCATATATAGCTACCTCATTAGCAGGTATTATTACTATTGTCGTTCCTTTTGCTTTGATTAATCATTTTTACAAAATGCCAGATGGCAGTTTGATTTTATTAGCAGTTTTCATATTGCTATGGACTTATGACACCTTAGCCTATTGCATAGGAAGCCTTATAGGCAAACATCTTCTTTTTCAACGAATATCCCCCAAAAAAACTTGGGAAGGAACATTAGGTGCTGCATTATGTACCATTACACTATCCTATTTTTTTATTTATTTATTTCAAAAATTACATTTCACTTCATGGGAATGGATAGGACTTGCAATCATTTGCATTATAGCAGGAACATTGGGAGACTTAGTAGAATCAATGTTTAAACGTACACTCGAAGTAAAAGATTCGGGAAATATTATGCCAGGACATGGAGGCATTCTTGACCGTTTCGATTCCGTTCTTTTTGCTTTGCCTTTTATTTTATTATACCTAAATATTATTATTGAAAAATGAGAATACACAGAGAAGGATATCGTATTATTGTAAGTGTTTTTGCAATTTTAGTTGTTGCTTCGGCTTTAATTACAGCCAATACGGACTCTATCATTCCACAGTTTATTATGTATGCGTTTGCTATTGGGTTCTTTTATTTTATTGTCCGTTTTTTTCGTGTACCTAAACGCCATCTCAATAAAGATGAAAATATCATTTATTGTCCTGCCGATGGAAAAATAGTGATAATAGAAGAAATTGACGAAACACAATACTTTCATGACAAACGCTTAAAAGTATCCATTTTCATGTCTCCATTCAATGTACACGTCAACTCCTACCCTATTTCTGGGGTAGTAAAAAAAGCAGATTATTTTCCGGGAAAACATATGGTTGCTTGGCATCCTAAATCTTCTAATCTCAACGAACATTCTTGCACATTAATTGAACATAAAAACACTGAAAAAATACTAGTAAAACAAATTGCAGGCATTGTTGCACGCCGCATTGTATGCTATGCAAAAGAAGGAATGGAAGTACACCAAGGAGATGAAATTGGCATTATAAAAATGGGGTCACGTGTTGATATTATTCTACCTATCAACGTTCGTTTAGATGTAGAATTAGGAGAATCTGTGCGTTCAAAAAAAACAGTTCTCGCTTATTTTGATTAAAAACACTAAATACTAAATAATTATGGATGAACAAACAGCAATAGAGGCTATCTTATTTCTCGATATAGAAACAGTAGCAGCCTGCCCATCTTACCAAGATTTATCACCGCGTATGCAGTTACTTTGGGATAAAAAAGCTCTTTTTATTAAAAAAAACGAAAACGATACTAGCGAAGATATTTATGAACGAGCGGGTATTTATGCCGAATTTGGTAAAATTATCTGTATTTCTGTTGCTTATATAAAAAACAAGCAAATACGTATAAAATCTTTTTATGGAGACGATGAAAAAGTAATATTAGAAGAATTTGCGTCGCTTCTTTTACACTATTATTCAAAACCTTATCATCGTTTATGTGCCCATAATGGAAAAGAATTCGACTTTCCTTATCTCTGTAGACGTATGCTCATCAACAAGATAAAACTTCCTATTATTTTAGACGTTACAGGTAAAAAACCTTGGGAAACAACCTTTATAGACACAATGGATATGTGGCGTTTTGGAGATTATAAAAACTACACCTCTCTTGACCTTTTGGCAGCTCTTTTCGATATAGAATCTCCAAAAGATGATATTGATGGCAGTAAAGTCAACGAATGTTATTGGAAAGACAAGAATTTAGAACGCATAAAAATTTACTGCGAAAAAGATGTTGTAACATTAACAAAATTATATTTAAGATTAAAAGGTTTATCTTATAGCGATACTATTACCTCCTAATTAGTCGAGCCTTAAAAAGCTATTTTTTTTGTTTTTGTATGAAAATAAGGT
>CAZSTX010000032.1:0-22621 GCA_964610025.1 uncultured Lentimicrobiaceae bacterium | reverse complement strand
AACACTATTAAACACAGAATGCATTAATAGTCTATCACAAATCAATACATATTTAAGTGCTACAATATGAAAGAATTAGTTGAACTGATAAAATTTTGGTTTTTATTGAATGAGAAGAACTTTTATTATAAAAAAAATAGTACTTTTGCATTTCCTCAAGCGGATGTGGCGTAATTGGTAGCCGCGCCAGACTTAGGATCTGGTGCCGAGAGGCGTGGGGGTTCGAGTCCCTTCATCCGCACAAAATTTAATAAAAAATAATTCCCTTTTTTATTCATAATTATCATTTATCTATAATTTTAATATACCTTTGTAACTTAAAATTATAATTACCTTTCATTAAAGGTAATTTCTTAAAAATCAATCTATTATTTAAATAAATTACAATGTATAAAAATAAAATTTTTCTATTCTTAGTTATTAGTTTAACTATTTTATTTTCTGAAATAAATTTTTCGCTATATGCTCAACAGAATATTATTTATACTAATGAAACCGATGACTATAACATACATCAACAAAAAATGAATCGGTTTTTACAATTTTTAAACTATTTTTATGTCGATAAAGTAGATTTTAAAAAAAATGTAGAAAAAGGCATTATAGAAATGTTAAAAGATCTTGACCCACATTCTACTTATATACCAAAAGAAGATGTTGTTCGTAGCAATGAACCTTTACAAGGTAATTTTGAAGGAATAGGAGTACAATTTCAAATTATAAAAGATACCATTGTAGTTGTTCAACCAATCAAAGGAGGCCCTTCAGAAAAAGTAGGAATTATGATAGGCGATAAAATTATTCAAATAGACGATTCGGTTGCTGTTGGAGAAATATGCACCAATGCTTGGGTTTATACCAAGCTGAGAGGTGTTAAAGGGACAAAAGTAAAAGTACATATTAAAAGAGGAAAAGAGCCAAATCCATTGGTATTTAATATTATTAGAGATAAAATTCCTATTAATTCTATTGAAGCATATTTTATGGTTGACAAAGAAATAGCTTATATTAAATTAGACCGTTTTGCACAAACTACTAAAGAAGAATTTATAAGTGCTATGCAAGCATTAAAAGCACAAGGAATGCAATCTCTTATTTTTGATTTAAGAGGTAATACAGGTGGTTTTTTATCGGCAGCTATCGATATTGTTGATGAATTTATTGAACCAAATAATTTGGTAGTTTATACACAAAACAATCAAAACAACAACAGAGTAAATTACAATACAAGGTCAAAAGGTATTTTTGAAAAAGGGCGATTAGTAATTATAATAGATGAATATTCTGCCTCAGCTTCCGAAATTGTTTCAGGAGCGGTACAAGATTGGGACAGAGGTATTATTATAGGAAGACGTTCTTTTGGAAAAGGCTTAGTGCAAACCCCAACCATGCTCAACGACAGTTCTCAAATCAGACTAACTACTTCACGTTATTATATTCCTAGCGGAAGATGTATTCAAAAACCTTACGAAAAAATAGAAGATTACAATAAAGATTTGATTAACAGATACAATGCAGGAGAGTTAACACATGCTGATAGCATTCATTTCCCCGATTCGTTAAAATATACTACTACCAACGGACGCATAGTTTATGGCGGTGGAGGTATTATGCCCGATATTTTTATTCCAATGGATACCATAAAAGTAAGTGATTACTATTGGCAATTATTCCGTCATAACATATTTAATCAATATGTTATGGCTTATTTAGAGCAAAACAAACAACATTTGTTAAACACTTATCCAACTTTTGAAGTGTTTTATGATCAATTTGATGTTGACGATATTTTATTAAAAGATTTTTATAAATTTGCAGAATCGGAAAATGTTAAAGACACTTTTATATTTAATTTTACGAATTATCTTAATAATTTTTCGAAGCAATACAACGACTCTTTAAATACAATTTATTATTCATTAGATGAAGTAAAAAGCAGCAATCAATATCAAAAAATGTTAGAACAATATATTGAAGTCGAACTAGATAAATACAACAAACAGCAAGAATCTTTCGATACAAAAAAACAAATAAAAAAACAAATAAAAACATTAATAGCACGTAATCTTTACGA
Organism: uncultured Lentimicrobiaceae bacterium; assembly: GCA_964610025.1. Taxonomy (GTDB): domain Bacteria; phylum Bacteroidota; class Bacteroidia; order Bacteroidales; family WCHB1-69; genus UBA5266. The sequence continues at coordinate 20,547 of CAZSTX010000032.1, read as the reverse complement.
CTCCAACAAATCGTCCAAAATTTGGTTAGAAGACGATAAAACCTATTTAAAAGCACTCGAAACCATCAAAGACATTTCTTTATTTAAAAAAATGAATGTTAAACACTAAAATATGAAATATAATTTTGATACCCTTGTTGAAAGAAAAAACACTAACTGCTTAAAATATGATTGTAGAGAAACAATTTTCAACAATTCGGATGTACTGCCTATGTGGATTGCCGATATGGACATTGCCATCCCCGATTTCATTATAGATGCAGTAAAAAAACGAGCCAATCATCCTATTTATGGTTATTCTTATTTTGGGGAGCAGTTTTTCTCCAATTTTATTCATTGGTTCTATCAACGACATGGGATTGAAATTAAAAAAGAATGGATATGCTTTTCTCCAGGAGTTGTTCCGGCACTTAACATTTCAATACTAACATTTTCGCAACCTAATGATAAAATTATTATTCAACCACCTGTTTATCCTCCTTTTTTCGATGCAATAAACAGTCATCAACGATTAATTTTAGAAAATCCATTAATTTGTAATTCAAATCAATATATTATGAATTATGAAGATTTGCTTTCTAAAATAGATCCCCACACATCAATGATTATCTTGTGTAATCCACATAATCCCGTAGGACGCGCTTGGAAAAAAGAAGAACTCGAACAACTCATTGAAATATGTGAGAAAAATAATATCACTATCATTTCTGATGAAATCCATAGCGATGTAATATTCTATCCACATCAACACACAAGCATGTTGTCGTTAACAGATAAAGTTATTGCTTGCTTTTCTCCTAGTAAAACATTTAATTTGGCAGGAATGGCTACCTCATTTATTGTTATTCCTGACGAAGAAATGAGAGAAAAATACCTCGCCTCTATCAATGGATTGCATATTGCATATGGTAATTTGTTTGGAACTATAGCTACAGAAACTGCTTATGGTCAAGGAGAAGATTGGTATTTACAATTAATGAAATACCTGCAAGCCAATATCGATTATGTAATTGATTTTTGCAAAAATAATATTCCTAAAATTAATATTTTACGTCCAGAGGCAACTTATTTGCTTTGGTTAGATTGCCGTCAAATTACAACTTCGGCAGAAAAATTACAAGAAATATTTGTACAATATCTAAATTTGGGATTGAATAATGGCATAGAATTTGGCAATGTAGGCAAAGGCTTTATGAGGATGAATGTTGCTTGCCCCCGTTGTACACTCGAAACAGCTATGCAGCAATTAAAATTGCTTAATAATTTATAATTATATGATCAAATAACTATTAAAACTAACAACAATGAAAAACTTTAAAATAGATTATTTATTTTTATTTCTCCTATTGATAAGCTCTAACTGTCAATCTCCTTCGCTAAATGAAGTAGAAAAAACATCAAAATCGCTATACATTCCCTCTTTTAATGCCGATTCAGCTTATCGCTTTGTTGAAAATCAAATATTATTCGGACCAAGAGTTCCTAATAGTATAGCACACCAACATTGTGCGAACTATCTCATCAATGAAATAACAAGATTTAGCGATAGTGTTATTGTACAACAGTTTTCTGTAAAAGCCTACGATGGCGCATTATTATACGGAAAAAATATTATTGGAATTTTCAATCCTGAACAAAAAAAAAGAATTTTATTAGGAGCTCATTGGGACTCTCGTCCTTATGCCGACCATGATCCCAATCCCGCCAACCGTCGCACTCCCATTGATGGCGCCAATGATGGAGCAAGCGGCGTAGGAGTATTATTAGAAATAGCGCGACAACTAAGTATAAAAAAAGCAGATATTGGAATTGACATTATTTTCTTCGATACAGAAGATTACGGACCCCCTCAAGATAATAACAGAAATTATGATGGAGAATTTTGGTGTTTAGGCTCACAACATTGGGCTAATTATCCACATACAGCCGATTACAATGCTCGCTTTGGAATATTGCTCGATATGGTCGGAGGAAAAAATGCTATTTTCACTCACGAAGGAACTTCTCGCTATTATGCTCCCGATATCTTATCTAAAGTTTGGAATATTGCCCAACAAATGGGCTATGATGCTTATTTCAAAAACATGGAAACTCCACCTATTACAGACGATCATTTATATATCAATAGAATTGCTAATATTCCTATGATTGATATTATTGAATACAATCCATCAACTCATACAGGATTTAATCAATATTGGCATACGTTGAATGACAATTTAAACAATATAGAAAAAAATACACTAACAGTTGTAGGAAAAGTTACGTTAGCAACCATTTATAATGAAGAATAATTTTCGAAAAATATTAATTTCATTGTCTTTATTGACTATTAGCTTAATAACAATTGCACAATCTAATGAAGAGCAATTGGCTATCCAATATTTTAAAGATAAAGACTATGAAAAAGCAGTAACGTTATTCAAAAATCTATATGATAAACGTCCTGATGCTTATTATTTTAATTACTATTTTGAAACACTTACCGTCCTCAAAGATTTTAAAAATGCAGAAAAAATAATTCACAAACAGATACGCCTTTATCCAACTATACAAAAATATAAAATTGATTTAGGACATATCTACGAATTACAAGGAGATAATAAAAAAGCAAGAAAACAATTTGAAGATTGTTTATCGCAAAAAAATCTCAATTCTATTGTTGTCAAAGAATTAGCTTTAGCATTTCAACAGTATCAATTAACAGACTATGCTATTAAGACTTATTTACAAGCAAGAGAAAACAACAACTCATTCGATTATGCTATTGAATTAGCCCAACTATATGCAACAACCAATAATTATCAAAAAGCAATAGACGAACTTTTAATATATGTTGGAAATATTCCAGCTGAACTTAATACTATAGAAGGAATATTACTCAATTGGCTAATTAACGACCAACAACAAACAAAACGTTCTATTATTAAAAATAATATTTTAAAATATTCAAATAAAAATCCTGATATTCAAGTTTATTCTTCACTTTTATTATGGATGGCAATGCAAGAAAAAGATTTTTCGTCAGCATTAAGACAAGCAATAGCTATTGACAAGCGGTATCGTGAAGATGGACATACTGTATTTGAGATAGCTAATATTTCTGCCGAAAATCAAGACCTTGTAACTGCATTGGAAGGATTTAACTACATACTTAACGAAAAAAAGGAAACCAATCCTTTTTATGAAACTGCTAAAGTAGCTTCTTTACACACTAAGTATCAACAAATTACTTATAGTTTTCCAAAAAAAATGGAAGACATACAACTATTAGATAAAAACCTACAACATTTTTTTAATGAATACCGGCTCCAACCTGTAAACCTTTTATTATTTAGAGAATGGATGCAACTAAAATATCTCTATAAAAATGAAGCAAACACAGCAAAACAATTATTAGAAAATGCTATATATAATCAACACATTCCTCCTAAAGAAAAAGCATTATTAAAATTAGATTTAGGCGACTTATTGCTTTTAAATAAAGATATCTGGGAGGCTACCTTACTTTATTCCCAAGTAGAAAAAGATTTTTCAAACGACACAATCGGGCATTTGGCAAAATTTAAAAATGCTAAACTATCATTTTATTTTGGAGAATTCGATTGGGCAGAAGCTCAATTAGATATCTTGCGAGCAGCTACTTCTAAATTAATTGCTAACGATGCAATGTATCTTTCTTTACTTATTTCTAATAATAAAACCGAAGACAGTTTAAACCTTGCTTTAATGTATTTTGCAAAAGCAAGTTTTCTTTTAGAAAACAATCGTTTAGATGATGCTTCACTAATGCTTGATAGTATTAGTGAAGTTACTATTTATCATTCATTAACAGATGATATTCTTTATAAAAGAGCCGAAATAGCCATTAAAAAACAACAATATAACAAAGCTGATAGCTTATTAGACAAACTAATAACAGCTTTTCCTTATGATATTTTAGCCGATGATGCATTGTTTTTAAGAGCAACTATTAATGAACTACATCTTAAAGACCCTTTTACTGCTATGGATCTTTATTTAAAACTCATTAAAGATTATTCTTCAAGCATTTATGTAATAGATGCTCGTAATCGGTTTCGTTTATTACGAGGCGATATCTTGCAATAAAATCAATATTTTATAAAAAAAACATGTCAACTTTCATTATTAACTTTTATTAAGTTAATAATGATAACTGTCTTTTTTATATCTTTGCACTTCGTATTAAAAATCAAATAATGATATGTCAAATAATGAAGATTTATTCAAAAAAATTATCTCTCATACAAAAGAATATGGATTTATATTTCCATCGAGCGAAATTTATGATGGATTAAGTGCAGTTTATGATTACGGTCCTTATGGTTGTGAGCTTAAAAATAATATAAAAAACTATTGGTGGAAATCTATGGTTCAAATGCATGAAAACATTGTAGGCATTGATACTGCTATTTTTATGCATCCTACTATATGGAAATCTTCTGGGCATGTCGACGCTTTTAACGATCCTCTTATCGACAATAAAGACAGCAAAAAACGCTATCGTGCCGATGTTTTGATAGAAGATTATTTACAAAAAATTGAAGCTAAAATCACAAAAGAAGTAGAAAAAGCAGCTAAACGTTTTGAAAACTTCGATGAACAAATGTTTAAGCAAACAAATCCACAAGTATTAAAATATCAAAAAAAACAAGATGAAATTCGTAATACTTTTATCCATTGCATGGAAAATAGCGATTGGAAAAAGCTAAAAACATTGATAGAGCAATTGGAGATAACATGTCCTGTCTCTGGCAGTAAAAATTGGACTGAAATACGTCAATTTAATTTAATGTTTTCTACACAAATGGGTTCTGTTGCCGAGGATGCAGACCTGATTTATCTTCGTCCCGAAACAGCACAAGGTATTTTTGTAAACTTTCTAAATGTACAAAAAACTTCACGGATGAAAATTCCTTTTGGAATAGCACAAATAGGGAAAGCATTTCGCAATGAGATTATTGCACGTCAATTTATTTTTCGAATGAAAGAATTTGAGCAAATGGAGATGCAGTTTTTTGTACGTCCAGGAGAAGAGTTAAAATGGTTTAACTATTGGAAAGAAGAACGTTTACGCTGGCATACTTCGTTGGGTATTAATAAAGAAATGTACCGACTTCATGATCATGAAAAATTAGCACATTATGCCAATGCTGCAACCGATATTGAGTTCAAATTTTCTTTTGGATTTAAAGAATTAGAAGGCATTCATTCGCGTACCGATTTTGATTTAAAATCGCATCAACACTATTCAGGGAAAAAACTACACTATTTCGACCCCGAAACCAATGAAAGTTATATCCCATATGTTGTAGAAACTTCTATAGGCTTAGATCGAATGTTTTTGGCAATATTAAATCATTCTTATACAGAAGAAACACTCAAAGATAATAGTGTACGAACAGTATTAAAGATTCCACCTATATTGGCTCCAATTAAAATAGCTGTCCTCCCACTTATTAAAAAAGATGGCATGCCCGAAAAGGCAAGAGAAATACTTAAATCATTACAACAACATTTTCTATGTCAATACGATGAAAAAGATGCAATAGGTCGGCGCTACCGCCGACAAGATGCAATAGGCACTCCTTATTGTATTACCGTTGATAATCAAACTTTAGAAGATAATACCGTTACTCTTCGAGATCGCGACAGCATGCAACAAGAACGCATTGCTATCGAAAATATAGAAAATAAAATATGTAATTTATTAAAAATAAACTATTAATAATTCTAAAATAATATGTTATCTATTATTGTTGCTTTAGGAAAAAATTTTGAAATTGGACAAAAAAACAAACTATTATGCCATTTATCCAATGATTTGAAACGTTTTAAACAAATTACCAATAAGCACACTGTATTAATGGGCGAAAACACTTATTTATCTTTACCTACACGTCCTCTACCTAACCGTAAAAATATTGTTTTATCTTTTGATAAAACAACAAAATATGAAGGTTGTCATATGGCTTATTCTATCGAAGAAGCTATAGAACTTTGTAATAAAACAGAAGAAACATTCATTATTGGAGGTGCTTCTATTTATAAACAATTTTTACCTTTATGTGACAAACTTTATTTAACTTTCATTGACGCTCTTTTCCCTAATGCCGATGCTTTTTTCCCTGAAATCAATTGGAATGATTGGGATTTAATTGAAAATATATTGCACCCCGCCGATGAAAAACACATTTATAATTTTTCATATAAAATATACGTTAAAAAGAAAAAATAAAAAAGTAATGAAAAAAAATATTGGATTAATTGTATATATCTTACTTGTTAGCACTATAAGTATTTTAGCTCAAAAAAAAGACGAACCTATTTCACCTATTTTACCCATAGACGAAAATACAAAATTAATAACCTACCAATTTACTATTCAAATGAAAGGAGCATCCGACACATTATACCAACGTGCATATGAATGGGCAAAAAAATACTATCAAAATCCATCGCAAGTAATTAAAACAGCAGATGCAAATAAAAAACTAATAGAGTGTGTTTCTAATATAAAAATAACGACTCCTTCTCGTGATGGGAAAACACAAGTTGCAGCTGGCTATGTATATTATAATTTAAAAATTGAAACAAGGCAAGATCGCTATCGTTACACTATTACTGACTTTAATTTGCGAGGAGCTGCTAATCAACCTATTGAAATATGGTTTGATAATACAAAGCCCGAATGGAGCCCGATGCGCTATATACATTTACAGCAAATAGACGATGCTATGCAACAGCTAATGGAAAACCTTGAAACAGGAATGGAACCAAAACCTATTATCAAAGACGATTGGTAAATAAACGATGAATCAAAATAAACCAAATAATTATTCAGAAGCAGAAGAGATTACTCTCTTAGAAGATATTTATACACTTTTACTAATAAATGACGATTTTAATACATTTGAATTTGTAATAGATACACTTATCGAACTATGCCATCACACCTACGAACAAGCAGTACAATGTACTTTTATCACACATAATTATGGGAAATGCGATATTATGCATGGAACATATTCAAAACTTGAACCTATAGCTAATGCAATGTTAGATAGAGGATTAACAGTTAAAATAATAAAATGATAATAAATTTTATCTTTTATACGTTTATTATCTGACTTAAAAATATTAATACAATAAAAATTATGAGTAATTTATCACAATTAAAACCCCAATCTTTATGGGAAAACTTTAATAAAATTTGTAGTATTCCCCACCCTTCTAAACATGAAGAAAAAATACTAACTTATCTTATAGAATGGGCAAAACAATATAATATTTCTGTTAAACAAGATAAAGTAGGTAATTTAATTTTAAAAAAACCTGCTACTAAAGGTATGGAAAATCGTAAAGGAATTATTTTGCAAGGACATATAGATATGGTTCCACAAAAAAATTCAGATAAAGTACACGATTTTACAAAAGACCCTATCGAAACAATAATTGGGAAAGACGGTTGGGTACGTGCAAATGGAACAACATTAGGAGCCGACAATGGAATAGGTTGTGCTGCTGCAATGAGTATTTTACAAGCAACTGATATTGAACACGGACCAATAGAAGTATTAATTACCGTAGACGAAGAAACAGGAATGACAGGCGCTTTTGGATTAGCACCCGGATTATTGGAAGGCGATATATTATTAAACCTCGATTCTGAAGATGAAGGTGAACTATATGTTGGTTGTGCAGGAGGAGTAGATGTAAACGTTTCGATGGAATATCCTCAAATAGATGCTCCTAAAGGATTTGTTGCTTATAACTTGTCTGTAGCAGGGTTAAAAGGTGGACATAGCGGAATGGATATCAACATTGGAAGAGCCAATTCAAATAAATTACTATTCCGATTTTTAACGCATTCTATCCATTTTTTTGACTTAAAAATATCCGAAATTAACGGAGGAAGCTTAAGAAATGCTATCCCTAGAGAATCATTTGCCGTAGTATTAGTCCCTGAAACAGAAGCAAGTTCTTTTGAAGCAGAAGTGGTGAAATTTAACCAAATGTTCAAAAACGAATTTGCTAAAACAGAACCCGATATGCAGATGCAAGTTAAAAAAACAAGCTTACCTGCAAAAATTATGAGTCAAAATGAAATGGTAAAAATTTGTAAAGCTACTTATGTATGCCCTCACGGAGTAGAAAGAATGAGCGATACAATGCCCGGATTAGTTGAAACAAGTAATAATTTAGCAATCGTAAAATGTATTGATGGTAATTTTACTGTTAATTGCCTAGTAAGAAGCTCTATCGATTCGGCAAAGATGGCTGTAATGCACAAAATCGGCTCTCTGTTTGACTTAATTAATGCCAACGTAGAATTTGAAGGAGCCTATCCAGGTTGGAAACCTAATATGGATTCTCTTATACTGAAAACGATGTTAAAAACATATGAAGAACTTTATGGGAAAACTCCTGAAATAAAAGCTATCCATGCAGGATTAGAATGTGGCTTATTAGGAGGAGTATATCCCCATTGGGATATGATTTCATTCGGACCTACTATTCGCAACCCCCATTCTCCCGACGAAAGAGTACATATCGAAAGTGTTGAAAAATTCTGGAACTTTTTGAAAGCAACATTGAAAAATGTTCCAATAAAATAAGTGCAAATAATATATTACTTTTCATGGATATTTTTCTGATAGTCTTAAATAAAAGTACTATTAAGATATAGTATTTACATTATTTCTATTATTAAAATACAATTGTTTTTCTATAGATTGCTAAAAAAATGTGTCCTATTTTTACTATATAAATAATTTATTATGTATAATTTTACTTTTCATAATCCCACAAAATTGATTTTTGGGAAAGGTAGTATTTCAAAATTATCAACACAAATTCCTACTGATAAAAAACTAATGCTCACCTTTGGTGGCGGTAGTGTAAAAAAAAATGATGTATATAATCAAGTAGTAACAGCATTAAAACAGTACGACTATATAGAATTTTGGGGTGTAGATCCTAATCCTACTTACGAAACTTTAATGGAAGCCGTAACATTATGTAGGGAACATCATGTAGATTACCTACTTGCTGTTGGAGGCGGTTCTGTTATTGATGGGACTAAATTTATAGCTTCCGCCATTCACTATGCTGGCGACCCATGGGAAATTGTATTAGATGATACAAAAATAAAAGATGTAGTTCCTTTAGCAACCGTTTTAACATTGCCTGCTACAGGTTCTGAAATGAATGGAGGTGCTGTGATTTCAAAACAAGCTACTCGCGAAAAATATGCTTTTCATCATCCTTTAATTTATCCTGTTTTTTCTATTTTAGACCCAGAGTCATGTTATTCATTACCTCAAAAACAAATTACGGCAGGAATTGCCGATACATTTGTCCATATTTTAGAACAATACCTTACAACAATCAATCAATCGATAGTAATGGATAGATTTGCTGAAGGATTATTAGTTACTTTGGTAGAATTAGCACCTCAGTTGATAGAAAATCATAAAAAATATGATATAATGGCTAATTTTATGTTAACAGCTACTATGGCTTTAAATGGATTTATTGGTATGGGAGTTAAACAAGACTGGGCAACCCACTTAATAGGACATGAATTAACAGCTCTTACAGGCTTAACACATGGAATAAGTTTAGCTATAATAGGACCGGCTTTAATGCAAGTAATGCGAGATGACAAAAAAGAAAAATTGTTACAATATGCAAAAAGAGTATGGAATATAACAGGAGAAAATAAAGAAGATGTAATTAATGAAGCTATTAGACATACTACTAATTTTTATCGTTCTATTGGGATAAAAACAAGATTATCAGAGCATAATATCAATGATAATATTATCAATGAAATTATTGAACGTTTTCAAAAGAGAAATACTGTATTAGGAGAAAATAGAAATATAACTCCCGATAAAGTATTAGAAATTTTAAATTTATGTAAATAAATATTTCATTTTTTTAAAAAGAAACACTTAATCAAAATGAGAAGTGAAAATTTCATTAATAAGTTTTTCATATTTCTTCATCATTACAGCTCTTTTTAGTTTAAGCGTAGGCGACAGTTCTCCTGTCGTGGGACTCCATTCTTCGTGTAAAAGACGAAATCGTTTTATTTGCTCATGTTGAGCCAGTGTTGCATTGATAATATCTACTTCTTTTTTTATACGTTGAATTATTTTAGGATTTTCTATTAACTCATCATTGTCTCGATAATGCAACTTATATTTACTTCCCCAAAAGTGTAAATAATTAAAATTAGGAGAAATCAAAGCAGAGGCAAACTTTTGATTTTCACCAACTATCATAATATTTTCAATAAAAGGAGATTCTTTAAATTTATTTTCTAACATTTGAGGCGAAATATATTTCCCCGATGATAATTTAAAAATATCTTTTTTACGGTCAATGATTCGCAAAAAACCATCTTTAGTAAATTCTCCTATATCACCAGTATGAAACCACCCTTCTTCGTCTATAACTTGCTGAGTGTATTCAGAATCTTTATAATAACCCTTCATTAAGCATATTCCTTTTGTCAAAATTTCACCATCATCAGCTAATTTCATTTCAATACCATCAATAATTTTTCCAACCGATCCAATCAATACAAGATTTTCTTTAGGTCTATTTACCGCAATTACAGGAGAGGTCTCAGTTAATCCATAACCTTCAATAACACGCATTTTTGCTGCTGTAAAAAGTCGAATAATTTTTGGTTGTATTGTCGAACCTCCAGAGACTATTAACAATTCGTTTCCTCCTAGATTAGCTCTCCATTTTGAATAAATAAGTTTATCTGCTATTTTATATTTTAATGTATAAAAAACAGATTTTTTATTGTTATCATATTTTATTCCGGCATTAAAAGCCCAAAAATAAATTTTCTTTTTAATTCCTTTTAAGTCTTTTCCTGCTGAACGTATCTTTTCAAATATCATTTCTAATACACGTGGAACGGCACAAAATCCATTAATATTTCCATCTTTTAAATCGGCACTAATAGTGCTTAAATTTTCAGCATAATAAATACTTACTCCCAAATATTGAAAAGAATAATTCATGCTTCGCTCATAAATATGACAAAGGGGAAGAAAGCTTAGCATGCGATGTCGTTCGTCAATAACTTGCATATCTCCATGAGCCATAGCATTAAAGGTAATAGCTCGATGTGAAAGCATCACTCCTTTAGGCGTGCCTGTTGTTCCCGAAGTATAAATAATAGTGCAAATGTCTCCGCCTTTGATATTTTTTTTGTTTTCTTCTATAATAGAAGAATAAATAGGTTTCGTATTGGTTCCAAGAATTTTAATTTCTTCTATATTTTTTTGATTTTCAATGAGATTAATAGTATATATAATTGGTTTTTGTTCTAATGCTTGAATGGCAGGATTTACAAGATTAAAAATTGTTTCATTTCCAATAATAACTAATTTTGCATCGCTATGTTCGATAATATATTTATAATCTTCAACACTTAATGTAGGATAAACAGGAACGTGTATTAGATTAGCTAATCCTAATCCCATATCTATAAAATTCCACTCTGGACGATTGTTGGTGATAGTAATAACTTTATCGTGAGCTTGTAAGCCTAAAGCTAAAAACCCATAACTCAACATATAAGACGTATCGTAATAATCATCAACGCTATACTTGAGCCAAATCCCATTTTTTTTCTGTCCTAAAATATCTTTTTTATGTGTATATTTTACTTTTAATTGCTCAAGGAAATCAAAAGTTCTTGTTATTTCCATTTTTCTTTATTTTTACTCTTCGTTATTTTTATTTGATTTTAATGTTTCACTAGTTTTTTTTATTGCTATATCAATAGTCGATTTTATTTGTATTAATGATAAATTAATATTTTTAAAACTAAAACCATGAGAGTTTGTATTAGGTTGTTTGTGATAAATTTGATTAATAACAGTTTGATATTTTTTTGTTAGCACATTACGTTTTAATTTTAATGTTGGCGAAAGTTCTCCTGTCTGCGCTGTCCATTCGTCTGCAATTAAGCGAAATGATTTTATTTGTTCATGGGGTGCCAAAGTTTTGTTATAAATATCTATTTCTCTTTGAAGCCTTTTTTGGGTTTCGGGCAAAGAAATAAGCTCGGTATTGTCTTTATAGCGAATTTTATGTTTAGCCGCCCAAAAGTGAAGATAGTTAAAATCAGGAGATATAATAGCAGAAGTAAATTTTTCATTTTCTCCAATCACCATAAGATCAACAATAAGAGGGGATTCTTTAAATCTATTTTCGATAAGCTGAGGTGCTACATATTTCCCTGCTGAAAGTTTAAAAATTTCTTTCTTACGATCGGTAATTTTTAAATATTTATCCTCAACAAAACAACCTATATCTCCTGTGTGAAACCAACCATCTTCGTCAATCACTTGCTGAGTATATTCAGGATCTTTATAATATCCTAACATGAGCGATGGTCCTTTTGTAAGAATTTCTCCATCATCAGCAATTTTCACTTCAACATCTTCAAGTATACTGCCTACTGTTCCTAATTTTACTTCTTTAGTATTGGCATTATTTACCGATATAACTGGCGAAGTTTCTGTTAATCCGTATCCTTCATAAATTTCTAATCCTGCTGCATGAAATAAACGAACTATTTTATCTCTCACAGCAGAACTGCCACATACAATTGCCATTCTGTTGCCACCAAATTTTTCTCTCCATTTGACATAAACCAATTTGTCAAATACTTTTAACCAAAACCGATACCAAGAATTTTTATTTAAATCATATTTATGTCCGTGATAAATAGCAAGAAGATAAATTATTTTTTTTATCCCATGTAAATCTTTTCCTGCAGATATAAACTTATCGTATACCATTTCTAAAATTCGTGGCACAGAACAAAATCCATGAGCTTTTACATCGTGAATGTCGGCTGCTATAGTAGCTAAACTTTCTGCATAATAGATACTTACTCCTAAATATTGGTATTCATAATTCATGCTTCTTTCGTAAATATGGCACAAAGGTAAAAAGCTAACTATTCTGTGACTTTGATTTAATGGCTGTGCTTTAGCATGAGCTATAAAATTAGCAATCAAATTACGATGCGATAACATTACTCCTTTCGAATCGCCTGTTGTACCAGAGGTGTAAATAATAGTAGCTATATCATTTGTTTGTATTGTTTTTTTAATCTCATTAATAACCTCTTCGTTCTTTTTACGAGTTAAAATTCCAATTTTTAAAATTTCATATAAAACTTTTTCATCACCGATTTTATCCAATGTATAAATTTCAGGTTGATGAATTAATTTGACAAATGCAGGTTGTACACGATTGTAGATTTGTTGAATGCTAATAATGACAAGTTTAGCTTCAGAGTGATTAATAATATATTCATAATCACGTGCATTAAGTGTTGGGTAGATTGGCACATGTATTACGCCTAACATACTAAGTGCCATATCAATAATATTAAATTCAGGTCTATTATTAATGATGGTTACTACTTTATCACCTTTACGGAGTCCAATTTCATGAAATCCATAACTCATTAGGGTAGAATATTTATAATAATCATCGGTACTATAAAGTATCCATTCCCCATCCTTTTTTCCTGCAAGAATATCTTTTTTTTGGTAATTTTCTGATAACCAATCTAATAACTCAAATGTTCTTGTTATTTCCATTAGAGAAAGTATTAAAATTAGACAGCAAAAATAGAAAAAATAATAATAGAAATTCTTTCTTTTTTATTATTATTTAAAAATATTTAATATTCAAAGATTTTTTTTATTTTATCCACAAAATCTTCTTTTTCCCATGGGAAAAAGACTACTTTTTTAAAATATTTTTCTTTTCCATTAATATTTTTCTTAACAACACTTTCATTTTTATAATAAACTTCTACTTCTTTTTCAAAAGAATCACGTCCAAAATGACCATAAGATGCTGTAGGAAGAAAAATAGGATTCATTAATCCAAAACGTTCTATAATTACAAAAGGACGTAAATCAAATAATAAATTTACTTTTTTAGCAATTTCGGCATCGGTAATTTTTTTGCCATTTTTATCTTTTAATTTAGAAGTATTAAATGTATTAACATATAATCCAACTGGTTCTGCTACGCCAATAGCATAAGCTATTTGAACTAAAACTTCATTAGCTACTCCAGCTGCGACCAAATTTTTCGCAATATGTCGTGCCGCATAAGCTGCCGAACGATCAACTTTAGAAGCGTCTTTTCCCGAAAAAGCACCGCCACCATGTGCCCCTTTTCCGCCATAAGTATCCACAATTATTTTTCTTCCTGTTAACCCTGTGTCTCCATGAGGTCCACCTATGACAAATTTACCAGTAGGATTTACATATAATTGAATATCATTTTTAAATAATTTACGTATATAGGCAGGACATACTTTCTTTACACGAGGAATTAAAATTTTTTCTATATCGGTTTTAATAATATGAAGCATTTCGGTTTCTGCCTTTTTTTGCGAAGCCTTACTGCTATCCTTTGCTTTTATAAAATCATCGTGTTGGGTAGAAATAACGATAGTATTAATTTTTACGGGTTTTCCTTTATCATTATATTCAACTGTTACTTGTGATTTAGAATCAGGACGTAAATACTTCATTTTTTTTTCTTCTTTGCGTATATTTGCCAATTCTTGCATAAAAATATGTGCCAATTCTATGGGTAAGGGCATTAAACTGTCTGTTTCCTTTACCGCATAACCAAACATCATACCTTGATCGCCAGCTCCTTGATTTTCTTTTTCTTTACGTTCTACCCCTTGATTAATATCTGGCGATTGTTCGTGAATAGCAGATATAACGCCGCAAGAATTGCTCTCAAACATATATTCTCCTTTAGTATATCCAATATTTTTAACAACTTCTCTTGCTAATTTTTGAATATCGACATATCCTTTTGTTTTTACTTCGCCTGCACAAACAACAAGTCCTGTTGTAACTAAAGTTTCGCATGCTACTTTAGAATTAGGGTCATAACGTAAAAATTCATCTAATAATGCATCTGATATTTGGTCCGATATTTTATCAGGATGCCCTTCCGAAACAGATTCGGATGTAAATAAATAAGCCATTTTTTTTAATATTAAAATATTGTTTTATAATAAATTTACAAAAAATGAATAGAAATAGATGACTGAAGGATAATGTTTTGGTTTAGCATTTTTAATGGTTGCAATCAAATCAAATCTATCCACTTTTTCTCATTTGCAAAAATAGCTTTTTTTATGATAAAAACTACATCTTTTTATTCTTTTAAGAAAAATATTTTAAAATTCTATTAAAAAAACAATTACATTTGCAAATGATTATTTTGTTATCAACTTCATTTATTAATTATATTTTTTTATTATGAAACACGAAATTTTAAATTTACAGCCAGTAAAAGTATGGAAATATTTTTATGATATTTGTCAAATTCCACATCCATCGAAAAAAGAAGAGAAAATGATAGCTTATTTAATAGATGTTGGGAATAAATTAGGCTTAGAAACTTCAAAAGACAAAATAGGCAATGTGCTCATAAGCAAACCTGCTACTAAAGGAAAAGAGAAAGTTACACCTATTGTTTTTCAAAGTCATATGGATATGGTATGTGAAAAAAACAAAGATGTCGTTTTCGATTTTGACAAAGACCCTATTCAACCATATATCGACGGAGAATGGGTAAAAGCAAAAGGCACCACATTAGGAGCTGACGATGGCATAGGAATGGCAATAGCTTTGGCTATTTTAGAAGATATAAGCATCGAACACGGTCCTATCGAATGTTTGTTTACTGTAGACGAAGAAACCGGTTTGACGGGTGCTTTTGAACTAAAACCAAACTGGCTAAAAGGAAAAATGTTACTTAATTTGGATTCAGAAGATGAAGGACAATTTTTTATAGGATGTGCTGGAGGAAAAACAACAATAGCAACTATAGATTTTGAAAAACAAAAACTACCTCCTAACACAAATCCTTTTTTAATAACAGTAAGAGGGTTAAAAGGTGGACATAGTGGCGATGATATTAACAAAAATTTAGGCAATGCAGTAAAAATTCTAAATCGTATCTTATACGACGCTACTTTTAAGTATGATATATCTTTAGCTGAGATTGATGCTGGAAATTTACACAACGCAATTGCACGCGAAGGCAATGCTTTAGTAATGATTCCCAATGCAAAAAAAGAAGCATTTATTCATTATATAGAAGAATTCAATGCTACAATTAAAAACGAATTAAAAACAACAGATGCTGGCGTAGAAGTGCAAATAGAAGCAAGCAAGCCTCCCAAATTTGTCATCGACGAATTTACACAATGCGATTTAGTAGAAGCATTATATGCCTGCCCACATGGAGTATTAGCAATGGCACAAGATATTGAAGATTTTGTCGAAACTTCAACTAATTTAGCTTCTGTGAAAATACAAAACGACACTATAATTATTACAACAAGTCAACGCTCTTCTGTTGAAAGTAAAAAAGAAGATGCTTGCAATATGGTTGCCGCCGTTTTTGATTTAATCAATGCCGAAGTTAAACATTCAGAAGGCTATCCGGGGTGGACTCCCAATCCTAATTCAGAAGTACTAACAATATTAAAACAGGCATATTTGAATTTATTTAAAAAAGAACCTTTAGTATTAGCCATTCATGCAGGACTTGAATGTGGACTAATAGGAGAAAAATATCCTGAAATGGATATGATTTCCTATGGACCTACACTACGAGGAGTACATTCGCCAGACGAACGACTATTGATTAAAACAGTAAAAGAAGTATGGGATTTAACAATAGAATTTTTAAAAATTATTCAATAAAGGATTAACATAATTTTAAAAAATAAATTTCAAGTGCCTTGAATCGAAATAAAAATATTAATAATTGGGGACTCTTTTTGGATAACAAACTCCTGACTTGGAAGTTTAAATTTTTCAAATCTTCCTAAAAAGTCAAAAATCAAAATGACTTAGATGCAATGACAGATAAAAGTAATTTTAACATTGCCGAATATATTACTTTAATGCATTTAAATTTATTAACTATTACTAAACTGCTTTTGTATCAGGAAATTAAAGAGTAATTAACCCATTTTAATATTGACCTAAGACTACGGAATAACCTTACGAAAGAAATGACACTTAAGAAAAACAATTAAAAATGTTCGAATAAAAATAAAGGATTAAGCTATTAAAAAAAATGCTTATTTTTGCAATTAAAAATCAAATTTTAAGTATTTAAAACTTTCTTTATGAAAATAGGAGTTTTATCAGACACCCACGCTTATCTTTCTCCAAAAATAATTAGTTTTTTTTCAGCATGCGAAGAAATATGGCATTGTGGCGATATTGGCAACGTAACAATTATTAATCAATTGCAATCATTCAAAACTTTGCGTGTTGTTTATGGCAATATTGATGGCAATGATATAAGAACGCAATACAAAGAAATAGAAATATTTAACATAGAAGATCTCAAAGTATGCATGCTTCATATTGGAGGTTATCCTCCTTACTACAATACAAATGCCCTCCAATTAATAAAAAAACACAAACCTGATATTTTTGTTTGTGGACATTCCCATATTCTACGTGTTATTTACGACGAAAAGTATCAATTATTATACATTAACCCTGGAGCAGCTGGATTAGAAGGATTTCATAATAAAATCACTGCTATACGCTTCAATATCTTAGAATCGAAAATTACTGATTTAGAAGTTTATGAAATAGAAAAAAACAGCGAAATAATTACTATTTAGCTACAAGATAAATCCCAACAATAATTATCACAACACCTATCCAGCGAGTAAGTGGAATGGCTTCGTGCAGGAAAAAGTAAGCGGAAAATAATCCGATAATATAACTAATTCCTAATAATGGATATGCAATACTAAAATCGTAAAGTTTAAGTACATACATCCACGTTAGCATAGCAAGTAAAGCACAAACTCCCGATGCTGCAAATTGCCAAGTTGTAAATACCGTTTTAAAATATTGCCATGTCCAACTAAATTTTCCAAAATGTTCAATTGCTATTTTCAAAAAAGTTTGCGCTGCAACCAAAATAACGCTTTGTCCAATAATAAGGCTAATGAGTTTTAACATGATGAAAGTAAAATAAGAGAATGATCTTTGTTTTGAAAATGATTGTAAATCAAAATATTTTTTATTTTTTTTACTTGTGAGGTCCCTCTATAAACATAATCGTTAGGAAGTTTATCTGCTTGGATTGCAAGCATAGACGTATACATTCCTAATCCACAAGCGGTAAATGATTCTCCAAAAATATGTTTATACCAAGCTATAGGTGTTTCGAGAAACAGAGAAAATATATTTTCACGATAAATAATATCGTTGTTATAGTCGCCATTGATTCCTGTCATAACTATATCAATATCTTTCAATTGCAAATTATTTTTATACAAAATTTCTTCAATAGCTTTTTTTATTCTTTGTTGTGTAGGATTATAAAGCAAATCGACTCCTTTTAATTCACAGATAGATAAAGTTGTTTTTTTATTATCTAACATAAAAGCGACAGAAGTTTCGCCCGCAAAAGAGCCAATTGAATCACTTTTTCTTAATATAGATTCATTAATTTCTCCTTTTTTCCAAAAATTTATTTTATCTAATAGAGTAAAATATTCTGGTGTCATTTCATCATGTCCGGCAACTAAAGCAGTTTTAATTTTTCCTAATTCGAACTGTAAATATGCATCTAATAAGCTGCTTTCAAACGAAATTCCTCTTTGTGTATAAGTTGAATTATAGGTATGACATTTTAGATGTAAAGCTATTTGAGCGCTAATAGTATTGTGAGTTGATTGCATAAAATAAGTTGGTTGCAAATACATTTCTTTATCGCGTATCATAGCTGAAAGAAATTTTTCGGTATTTTCGATACATCCTAATCCTGTTCCAACAATAATCGCATCGGGCTGTTGGATAGCTGTTTTGCGAACAACAGTCCACGAAGTGGCTAAGGCTCTTTTTAAAATTTTTCCCATACGCCGAGCTTCTATTGGAGTTGTAAATTCTTTGTAATCAGGGTCTATTGCTCGCACATGACGTTCTGTATAACGTTTTGGATTTACAAACCATGCATCGCTAAGGGGTTCTTGAGATGAAATTTGAGCCGCTGCTTGAATGTAAATACTCATAATTTATTTTATTTTTGAAAAAATACAAGTGGTATCGTTTCCACCAAATCCAAACGAATTAGTTAAAACATGCTGTAATTTTCTATGTGTATTTTCTTTTACTGGACAAAAAGATAACTCTAACATAGGCTGATTAAAATTTAAATTAACAGGAATAAAATTATGTTGCAATGCTAAAATACTAATTACAGATTCAACACTACCAGCGGCACTTGTTGTATGTCCTGTAAAAGATTTAGTTGAAGAAACAGGAGGTATTTTGTCTTTAAAAATTCGCATAATAGCAGTTCCTTCACTTAAATCGTTGTTTTCTGTTCCTGTTCCATGAGCATTAATATAGTCTATGTCTTCGGGTTTTAATTGTGCATCGATTAGTGCATCTCTCATAGCAAGATAAGCTCCTTGTCCATCGGGCGATGAAGCAGTTTGATGATAAGCGTCGCAAGTGTTAGCATAGCCGGAAAGTTTGCACAAAGGTTTTATTTCTCTTTGTATGGCATTGCTTTCTTTTTCAAGAACTATATAAGCAGCTCCTTCTCCTAAGTTTAATCCTGTACGCGTCGCATCAAATGGGCGGCAAATTGCTTTATCTAAAATCATAAGTGTACTAAATCCATTCAGATGAAACTTGCTAAGGCATTCTGTTCCGCCTACAATAGCAATATCTACACGGTTTGTTTTTAAAAGATTAGCTCCTAAAACAATTGCATTTGCTGCTGACGAACAAGCTGTAGATATCGTTGTTATCATATCAAACCCATCAAAATATTCAGCAATAATTTCGCTTGAACTTCCGCAATCATGAATAGCAATATAATGTTCTTTATCAATAAAATCAGGATAGTATTGTTCGCTTTTTTCCATTCCTCCAACGGTAGTTCCATTTATAAAAGCAATTTTTTGAGTTTTATTTTTATATAAACAAGCGTCATTAATAGCTTCATAGGCTGCCATTATTCCAAGTAAAGGAGTGCGGGTAATATTTTTTTCGAAAGATATTTTTAAAAATTTACGTATTTCATTATCGCTCATTTTTACTTCACTAACAGGATAATAATCGTGAATTGTTTGCAAATACTTCATTTTATTTATCCCCGAATGTTGTAACGCTAAGGCTTCTAAAGTAAGTTTTTTGCCATAACCCAAGCCGGTAATAATTCCCATCCCGGTTACAACAATGTTTTCATTCATAATTATTTTGTGCGATTTTTTGTTATATATTCAGCCATAATGCGTATCGATTTAAAGATTTCGCGACCTTCGGCTGCATTGTTTAGTTTAATTCCGTAATTTTTTTCCATTAATACAATCAATTCCAATGCATCTATTGAGTCTAATCCTAAACCTTCGCCAAACAAGGGAGAATTTTCATCAATATC
>CAZSTX010000031.1:0-23689 GCA_964610025.1 uncultured Lentimicrobiaceae bacterium | reverse complement strand
AATTATTTTAATGATATTCAATAAATTAAAATGTTTTTAAGGGTCGACTAATTAGCCATGAAAACACTTTTAAAAACAATATTTATTGATGATTTTAATACTTTTAATACAAATTGTTGGCGTAAACTAAATGAGGTCTTTCATGGAGAAAATAAAAATATTGAGCCGAAACTATAAAAAAAATTAATTAACTTAAAATTTACGAGTTATTAAGTAAACTAAAAACGTTTATTTGATTGTTTTTTAATTTTTTTTAAAAATATTTAAAAAAAATATTGATTTATCTCTATTAATAGTATACTTTTGCAGAAAATAATTAACACTAAATAACTAAATAAACAGTAAAAAAATGAAAAAATTAATGGCATTATTAGTTGTAGCCGGAATGGTATTCTTTGCATGCAACAATCAACCAAAAGAAGAAGAAGCAATTATTGAAGAAGAAGTAACTACAGAAGATGCTGCTGCTGTTGATGCTGTAGCAGTAGAACAAGTAGTAGAAGCTGAAACACCAGCTCCAGCTCCAGAAACAAAAGCAACTGTTACTTCAAAACCAGCTCAAAAGGCTGTAGTAAAAGAAGAAGCACCAGTAAAAGAAGAAGAACCTGCTCCAGTTGAAGCAAAAAAATCAAGACTGAAAGGTGCTACTAAAACAAATTAATGGTTTACTTATTAGTAAAAAAACGAAGTTAAAAATTTAACTTCGTTTTTTTTTGCAATAATAGATAAAAATATATTAACTTTGCAAAATAATATTTCAAAATATGAAAGCAGTAATTCAACGCGTTCAAAATGCAGAAGTAACGATAGCTTTAAAAAAACACGCTGAAATTCGGCAAGGATTGTTAATATTACTTGGAATAGAACATCAAGATTGCACACAAGACGTTGAATGGCTTGCTACAAAAATTAGTAATTTGCGAATATTTAATGATAAAAATAATAGAATGAATCTTTCCTTATCCGATATAAAAGGAGAATGTTTAGTGGTTAGTCAGTTTACTTTACATGCTTCAACAAAAAAAGGGAATCGTCCGTCTTATATTCGAGCAGCACCTCCAGAGATAGCAATCCCATTGTATGAACAATTTATTGATGAGTTAAGAAAAAAAACAAATGTTTTTATTCAAAGTGGAGTTTTTGGGGCTAATATGCAAGTTGCACTTACTAATGACGGACCAGTTACTATTATTATAGATACAAAAAATAAAGAATAACAATATAAAACTTTAAAATATGACAATTATAGAAAAAATATTAGCATTTCATGCTAAAAAAACAAAAGTACAACCTGGCGATATTGTCAATGTAGAAATTGATTGTAGAGTAGCCCGCGATTTTGGCGGGGCTAATGTAGTAGAACATTTATTAGCCAATAATTTGCCAATAGAAAATGTAGATAAAACATTTTTTACATTCGATTGTAATCCAGGTGGTTCAGACCAAAAATATGCAGCAAATCAACATTTTTGTAGACGTTTTGCTCGCGAAAAAGGAATTAAAGTATATGATGTTAATTTGGGGATAGGAACGCATATTGCCATTGATTTAGGACTTGTTTATCCGGGAAGCACTTTTCTTTCAACCGATTCGCACGCTAATATTATGGGTGCAATTGGAGCTTTCGGACAAGGAATGGGCGACCAAGACATTGCAGCTGCTTGGGCAAACGGAAAAGTTTGGTTCAAAGTGCCAGAGAGTGTAAAAATCAATTTTAATGGAAAATTATCTCCTAATGTAACAGCAAAAGATTTTGTTTTAAACTTATTACGTATATTTGGTTCTAATAAATTGCTTGCCAAATCGGTAGAACTATACGGAGAATGTATTGATAAATTAACATTAGACGAACGTATCACCATTTCGTCTATGGCAACAGAAATGGGGGCAATTATTTTATTGTTTACACCTAATCAGCAAATATTAAAAGAATTAGAAAATAAAACAGGCAAACGATATCAAATAGTAGAAGCATCGAAAGAAGCAATATATGCACAAGAGTTTAATATTGATGTTAGTGATTTTGAGCCTCTTATTGCTTTGCCAGGGCATCCTCACGACACTGAACTTATTCAATTGAATAAAGGCGTTAAAATAGATGCAGCATTTATAGGAAGTTGTACCAATGGACGTATAAATGATTTACGAGCAGCAGCTACGGTATTAAAAGGCAAAAAAGTAGCAAATGAAGTTGTCCTTAAAATAGTTCCTGCTACCGATGCCATTTGGAAACAAGCTATGGACGAAGGGCTTATTCAAATATTTAAAGATGCGGGAGCTTTAGTAGCAAATGCTGGTTGTGCTGGTTGTGCAGCTGGACAAATCGGTCAAAATGGACCTGAAGAAGTTACGCTATCAACAGGAAATCGTAATTTTGAAGGAAAACAAGGAAAAGGAAAAGTGTATTTAGCATCTCCGACTACTGTCGCAGCATCAGCAGTTGTGGGGTATATAACAGCACCGCATATTGAACATTTACCATTAGTACATCAAAAAATAGCAGACAAAGTATTTACATCTAACACTAAAAGTGAAAAAAGCACTATTGAAAAACCTACTTTTGTAAAAGGAAGAGTTTGGTTGATTAATCAAGATGATATCGACACAGATATGATTTTTCATAACCGTTATCTCACTATTACAAAAATAGAAGAAATGGGACAATACGCTTTCGATAACCTGAAAGGATATGAGCATTTTGCAAAAGAAGCAAAACCCGGAGATATTATAGTTACAGGTAAAAATTTTGGTGCTGGAAGTTCACGACAACAAGCAGTTGATTGTTTTATTGCGTTAAAAATTTCTTGTGTAATAGCCGAATCTTTCGGAGCTATTTATGAAAGAAATGCTATTAATGCTGCTTTTCCTATACTTACTTATTCTTTAGAACAATTAAAAGAACTGCAATTAGAAGATAAAGACGAAATTAGTGTCGATTTTATAACGGGCGAAGTACATAATATAACTAAAAATAAATCGACGCATATTCGAGCATTTTTTGATGTGCAAAACGAAATTTATCAAAAAGGAGGGTTATTGGGTTAGTGCCAATCAATAACAATTAATATTACATAACTGCCTTTGCAGCTTTATAATAAATAGTAGAACTATTTTCGATTCTGAAAACGGTGTTACTTGCTTTTAGGATATCGTTGGGGCTTACAGAAGTGTATCTTTTTTCTTCGCTATTAATACGTTTTGCACTGTCAATAATTTCGAAAAGACAAAGCGACAAGGCTTTTGTTTGCACATTCAATTCGTTGAAATAAAGTAAAGTCTTAACTTTATTCTTTACTTTTTGCAATTCTTTATCTTCAATAGTTTTGTTTTTTAATTCTTCTAATTGTTCCCAAATGGCATTTTCGGCGGTTTGTAGTGAAATGCCTGCTGCTAAAATGCCGTTAATGATAAACAAACCTTCGTCATACGTTTCTGTTAGAGAGCTATTAATATAAGAAAATATGCGTTTTTTATTGATTAAAATCTCTTGAAATCGAGAAGATTTCCCATTAGATAAAATGTCAGATAATAAATCAGTAGCATAAAAATCATTACTACTTCTTTTGCATGTATGAAAAGCCATGGAAATAAAATCATAAGGAACTTGACGTTCTACTTCTAAAAAACGTTTCTCGGTTTGAGGAGGTTCTACAAGGAGCATAGTTGTGTCTTTACTTCCCATTGGGATTTCACCAAACCATTTTTTTATCCATAATAGTGTTTGTTCTTTGTCGATATTGCCTGCAATAGACAGTATTGCATTATTAGGACGATAATATTGGTAAAAAAAACTTTTCACTTCTTCAATGCTTGCATTGGCAATATGTTCGGTACTTTTTCCAATAGTATTCCATTGATAAGGATGCACTTTGTAAGCCAAAGGCTTTAAAAGCAACATCAAATCCCCATAAGGTTGATTAAGATAAGATTGTTTAAACTCTTCTATAACTACATCCTTTTGTATAGCAAGGGCTTGTTCTGAAAATGCTAATTCATTCATTCTGTCAGCTTCTAACCAAAGAGCTGTTTCAAGATTTTTAGCAGGTAGATTAATATAATAATTGGTTATATCGGGATTAGTAAAAGCATTGTTTTCTCCACCAACCGATTGCACTATTTTGTCGTAAGAAGGAATGTGTTTAGACCCTCCAAACATCAGATGTTCGAATAAGTGAGCAAATCCAGTTTTGTTAGGGTTTTCATTTTTAGACCCTACTTTATAGCTAAGATTTACTGTTGCTAAAGGAGTAGTAGTGTCGGTGTGTAAAATAATACGTAACCCATTGTCAAGATCGAATGTTTCGAAAGTTACCATAGTAAGTAAAGAAAATATTATAAACTTTTATTTTCAACTGCTATTTTAATGCGTGCTACTAACAGATCTAAAAATTTTTGGAGCGATGGCTTAATCATTTGAGCTACAAAAGTTGGAATTTCTACTGTTGATTGACCATAAAACAAACTCCCATTGCCATTGTTTTTTATATGAAAAGAAATGATTAAAGATTTGATTTGGTCGTTTTTAATATTATAAACGATAGACGAAAATGCTTTTTTTTCGATAATATTCATTTGCACATCTCCAGCACCTTGTATAGAAAAACTGCAAGCGTTTTCTGTCGATGACCAGTTCTGAATTTCAGGCACATATTGCTGAAAATTATTACAATTAGATAGCATTTGAAAAATCATTTCATCTTTGGCTTGTATGTGTATTTCATTACTTGATAAATCCATAGTATTTTATTCGAATTGTTGCGACCATAACTGAGGGTCTTGACTCCATTTATTTAATGTTTTTTGTTCTTGAACTTCTATATAACCTTGTGAAATAGCTTCTTCTACAAGAAAATGATAGTTGGTTAAGGTGTGTAAATTGACTTTAGCATCTGCAAAACGTTCTTTTGCAATTGGTAAATTATAAGTGAAAATAGCTACCATTCCCAATACATTGCAGCCTATTTCTTTTAATGCACTAACTGCTTTTAAACTACTTTGACCTGTAGAAACGAGGTCTTCAATGACTACCACTTTCTGATTGGCTGTTACAATGCCTTCTACAACATTGGTTAATCCATGTTTTTTTTCTTCACTACGTACATAAACAAAAGGAAGATTTAACTCTTGTGCCACTAAAACTCCTTGTGCAATAGCACCTGTGGCAACGCCTGCAATAACTTCTACAGAAGGAAAATTTGTACGAATTAAATGCACTAAACCTTCTTTAATAAACGTTCTTACCTCTAGATAAGAAAGTGTTTTACGATTGTCGCAATATATTGGAGACTTTAATCCAGATGCCCATGTGAATGGTTGTGACGGACTTAATTTTATTGCCTTAATTTTCAATAGATGATTAGCACAACGTTTCGATAATTCCATATAAAAATATTTATAATGCAAAAATACAATCTTTTTTATAACGAAGCCATATTATCTGTAATAATCTATAATGTAAATCAATTAGCTGATTTACAGAAAAATAATGCTGTGCTTTTTGAAGAAAATAAATTTTTAGGTGCTAAAATGAAATTGTTTTTAGAAGAACAACAATCATTTTCGTTATACTGTTTGAAAAATAATTTAGAAAAAACATTAGCATATTTAAAAACTTTTTTTATTGTAGAAAGAGCAGCAGGAGGCATTGTTGTTAATAATGAAAATAAGATACTTGTTATTAAACGTTTCTGTTTTTTAGATTTTCCAAAAGGACATATCGAAAAAAATGAAAAAATAGAAACTGCAGCAATAAGAGAAGTAGAAGAAGAAACAAACATATCTAATTTGCAGATAATAAACAAATTAGATAATACTTATCATATTTTTTCTGATAAAAATAAACTGATATTGAAAGAGACAATGTGGTTTTATATGAAAACTACTTCTATAAATAAACTTGTACCACAAATAGAAGAAAATATTACCGATGTTTATTGGATGTTACTAACTGAAATAGATACTAATTTGCATTTTTTTTATCCGTCTCTTCAAGAATTGATAGTGAAATTTAAAAAACAGTATCGTTACTATTTTTAATTTTAGAGTAATAAAGAATAAATTTATTCGAAAAATTTACTTACTTTTGTAGTCATAAAATAAATAAAATGGCAAGAACAAAAAAAATATTAAAAAAAGTTGCTGAAATTGCCTCGTTTTCTAATAATGAACGACATATATGGCAGTTTGCACGTGTTGGAGGAGTTAATAGAGTCAATCTTGAAACAGGACAAGACCTCGTTCATCTTGACCAATTAGACCAAAAACTATGGACTGCATTAAGCTGTCCTGTGCATGGATTAGAAATAGATGCTAAAACCTTAGAGTTAATAGACAGTGATAACGATGGAAGAATTAGAGTCCCAGAAATATTACAAGCTGTAAAATGGATTACTTCTGTTGTTAATAATCCCGATGATTTAATCAAAGAAAGTACTGCATTGCCACTTTCAGCTATTAATGCCAAGACAGCAGAAGGAAAAATATTATTGGCTTCGGCTAAACAAATATTAAATAATATTGGAAAACCTGACGGAAAAGAATTGACCGTAGAAGAAACATCAAATAAAGATAAAATATTTGCAAATACTATATTTAATGGCGATGGTGTCATTACAGAAAATAGCACCGAAGATGCAGCTTTTAAAAAAGTGATAAAAGAAATAATAGAATGCGAAGGCAGTGTTAGTGATTTGAGTGGAATAGAGGGGATTACGACCGAACAAATAGAAAACTTTTACACTAATTGCCAAAACTATTCTACTTGGTATGCAAAAGCAGAAGACAACAAAGAAAAGATATTGCCTTATGGCGAATCGACAGAGGAAGCTTATGAGGCTATGTTGAAAATACAACCAAAAATGGAAGATTATTTTTTACGTTGTCGTATGGCTGAATTTGATGAAGAATCAATAAAGTTGTTGAACTCTTTAAATGCACAATATGAAGAGTTAAGTAAAAAAAATCTTACTACATGTTTAAACGAAATTGCTGATTTTCCATTAACAAAAATTAATCCAAAACAAATACTTTTTCTGAAAAAAGGAATTAATCCAGTATGGAAAGAAGCATTAGAGCATTTCGAAAAATGTGTCGTTTATAAAGATAATCCTAATAAAGAATACATTGACGAAGAAGAATGGAAAGCATATGTAGCACGTTTTGACAATTATAAAGAATGGAAAAGCGAAAAAGTAGGAGAGAGAGTTGAAAAAATACCACTAACATATATGAGAGAATTATTACACAATCATTCAAAAGAGGCTCTTTTAGCGCTTGTAGAGCAAGATTTATTGCTGGAAACAAACACTAAAAATATTATGTTAGTAGATAAACTCACTCGTTACTATCGTGATTTATACACATTATTAAAAAATTATGTAACTTTTTATGATTTTTATAGCCCTAACCGGAAAGCTATCTTCCAAAGCGGTAGTTTGTATATTGAACAACGTTGTTGCGATTTATGTATTAAAGTTAACGACATGCCAAAGCACAATCAATTGGCTAACAAAAGTGCTATTTGCTTAATATATTGTGAGTGTGTTTCAAAAACAAAAAATGAAACAATGACCATTGCAGCAGCTCTAACCGATGGCGACTTTGATGATATAGAAGAAGGACGCAATGCACTTTTTTACGATAGAGATGGCAACGATTGGGATGCTACTATCATAAAAATTATTGACAATCCGATTAGCATTAAACAAGCATTTTGGTTACCTTATAGGAAACTTTCTCGCTTTATATCAAAACAAATTGAAAAATTTGCTTCAAGTAAAGAAGAAGCAGTAGAAACAACTATCAGCGAAAAAGCTGATATTGGATTAGAAAAAATAACTGCTTTGTCTGCCGAAAACAAAAACTTGCAAAATCAAGCAACACCGCCTAAAGCTCCTCCATTTGATATTGGAAAATTTGTTGGAATTTTTGCTGCATTAAGTTTAGCAATAGGAGCAATAGGAACGGTATTAGTCTCAATTTTTTCAAGTTTTTTTGGATTAAAATGGTGGCAAATGCCTTTGGCAATAATAGCAATTCTTTTAGCCATATCTGGTCCTTCTATGATATTGGCTTGGTTGAAATTAAGAAAAAGAAATCTGGCTCCTTTATTAGATGCTAATGGATGGGCTATTAATGCAAGAGCTACTATTAATATTGTTTTTGGAAAAACACTGACTCATTTAGCAAAGTTACCCGAAAACTCAAAATTAAATATAGTTGACCCTTTTGCAAAAAAGAAAAATCCTGTTATCCCTATTATTATCATTTTATTGATTATAGCTGCAATAACAATATATCTATTATGGCATTTTAAAATAATTGTTTTTTAGAAAAAAATACCTATTAATATTGAAAATGCTGTTCCTCGACAGCTCACTTCATTTATCGACAACAAGATTATTTAATAAAAGTTACTATTAACTACAATTTAAGACAAAATATAAACTATTGTAAGTTTATACTGTAAATATTAATATTTTTTTCGGACGCAAAGATAAAATTTTGGGCTTATCTTAATGTCCAGAATTTATTGGGAACATCAATTTTAATTTTAAACAACAAATAAAACTATCAGCAACAATTAGTTTAGGAATTGAAATTGAAAAAAGTAAAAATTAATTTGCTTCCTGACAAAAATTCGATTTTTTAAATAACTTATCGAGTTTTGTTTTATGTTCTGCAGGATTAGTAATAGGCATTTCATCACCATTTAGTTCATAACTAAGAAGTTTGGCTTTTTTTAGTTTTCTAATTTTTGGAAGCCTGCTTCTATTTGTAGTCATCTGATACTTACCTTCTTCATCTACAATAATAATTTTTGGAGAAAACACACCTTCCCTCCCAATAAACTTATCCATAATACTAACCGCATGCTTATATTCTTCTTCTGTGGCTCGTCCTAAAGCCTCATATTTTTTTATTTGCCTATTGTCCCAGGTATTAACAGTTGCATGGCTTTTTGAGATTCTTTCTTCAATATTTGTTTTCAAATTTAAAGTGTCATGTCCGCTTGGCATAAGTACTACTTTTCCGCCACCGCCTTCGATATTAGCAGCATAGCGTGCAAGTGTAATTCCTGAAATCCAGCCTTGTAAATTTTTCATATAAATTTCGCCAATTTGAATAGGTGTTATAAAATGAACTATGCCTTTTTCTTTATGACATTGCAATAAATAATATGGATGAACACCTACCCAGAACATGCGTCTAAAAGTTTCGCCTAAAGTTTTATAATAATCATTTACGTGATTTAATAAAACAGTCTGATTTCTAACAGTAAATCCATAACTATTAATTAGTTTTATAGCCTTGTAAAATTCTTTTGTAATTTCTTGATAATGATTTACATGTGTCATAAAATACACGTATTTACCAATTCCTTTATTGTATTTATTTGAGGCTGTTTTTATTAATTCTAATAATTGTTCTGTAATCGCCATTGGAAGTACTATTGGCACTCTTGTAGCAATTCTGATAACTCTAAGATGTTCGATTTTACTTAATTCTTCAAGTACAAATTTTAAACGTTTTTCGCTAATTCTTAAAGCATCTCCACCTGTAACAAGTACTTCGTTAATGTTTTTATTATAATTGATATAAAATAAACCTTTTTTTATTTCTTCTGTATTGATATGAGTTTCTTTATCTAGAGATTTTGCCCTTTGACAATGGTTACAATATGAGGCGCAAGAAGTATTTTCAGCTACAAACAAAGCTACTCTATTTGGATATCTTTGATAAACAGCACCGTAAGACCTTGAGCTTTCTTGCATAGCTTCTTCTATTCCGGCATTTTGAAATAATAAATTAGCAGGTGTAGGAACCGATTGCCAAAAAATTGGGTCTAAACGGTTTTCAGCCTTTTCGCCTTCTAACATAATAGGATTAAATGGGTCTTTTTGCATTAAAGAAGCATAATATGGGGTAATACGCAAAGGGTCTTTCCCTTCAGAGTGCATAGTGTCCACAACTTTTTTAATTTCTTGAAATTGATAGTCATTTAAGTCTATTACCTGGCTTAATTGTTCTACTGTTCGTATCGAATTTTGTAATTGCCAATTAGGATTTTGCCAATCTTCTTCACTAATGTTTTTCCATAGTTCGATATCTTTAAAATTTCTACCTATATATAAAAAAGAATAATTATTCATATTATTGAATATTTTAAAATTAAAAATAGATTAATATTTTGATTTGGATTATCAGGAAATATAATACAAAAATAATCCCTTTTTTCGAGAAATGCAATAATATTTTAATATTTTCTTATAAATCTCTGTATAATAGCAAAATACAATTTGCTATTTTACTTTCGGATAGATTTTGTCTTTAAATAATTATCGGCTTCTTTTTTAGTTTTATTATACCAACGCAGCCCATATTTTCGAATAAGAGGAATTTTTAAGAACTCAAAAATAGTTATCTTCTCTTGCTGTCCTTTTTTACATGCAGCTTTGCATAAATCCCATTGATGATAATTTAAAGCATCATAATGTTCATATTTAGAAATACGTATAGGATATAAATGACAAGATATTGGCTTTTGAAATGTTATTTTTTTATTTTCATATGCTTTTTCAAAAGCACATTTTGCTATTCCTTTTTCAAAGTAAACGTATGCACATTCCTTATCATTTATTAAAGGAGTTACCAATTCTCCGTCAGAATCATAATCGAAAACTCCATATTGATTAATGGTCTCTATACCTGGTAGCGACATATAAGGTTTAACGATTGCTATAATATCTTCTATAATTGAAATTTCGTCTTCTTCGATAGGCGCCCCAGCATCTCCTTCAATACAACAAGCTCCTTTGCAACGGCTAATATCGCAAAGGAAATGTTTTTCAATAATATAATCAGAAATAATGGTATTATCTACTACTAACATTTAACTATTTTTTATTTCAGCTATTTCTTTTATTGCATCAATAGCTTTCATAATTTCTTCGTCTGTAGTAAATGGTCCTATACTAATACGTACTGTTCCATGTATGTCTAATGTTCCTATTGCTTCATGTACTTTAGGTGCACATTGTAACCCGGTACGAACAGCTATATCGTAATCTACATCTAACATTGTACCAACATCACCTGCTTCGAATCCATTAATGTTAAAAGCTAAAACAGGATTTTGATTTTCAACACTTGTTGCACAATAAATCTTTACTCCATTTATTTTCGACAATCCATCTCTTAATATTTTCCATTGTCTCATTTCTTGTTGATGTAATTTTTCTATTCCTTGTTCTTTTATCCACTTTACGCCAGCATACAAACCTGCAACTCCTAATAGATTAAGTGTTCCGTACTCTAATCTCCATGGGTATTCTTCTAAATGAGCAGGATAAGCAGAGCGGACGCCAGTTCCACCATAACGAGTATGTTTTATGGTAACTCCTTCTCTTACATATGAACCGCCTATGCCAGTAGGTCCCATTAGGCATTTATGCCCTGTAAAACAATAAACATCGATATGAGAAAGTTGCATATCTACATTAATAGCTCCAGCTCCTTGGCTGCCATCAACAATAAATAACACATTAGCTTCTTTGCAAATTTTACCAATTTCAGTAAGGGGCTGAATAGTGCCTATTACATTAGAACAGTGATTTACAATTACAAATTTCGTATTTTTACGAATTGCTTTTTTTATATCATCGGGGTGAATGTAGCCAGCTTCATCGAAAGGGACATAGGTTACACTAATTAAATTTTGTTGTTCAAGACAATACAACGGTCTAAGAACAGAGTTATGCTCTAAAGTAGTTGTAACTACATGGTCTCCATTTTCGCACAAGCCTTGTATAATTATATTAAGCGCATCTGTTGCATTATATGCAAAAGTCAAGCGATTAGGGTCGTCTCCTCCATTAAATAAATCTGTCAGTATTTTTCGTGTATTAAAAACAATTTCTTCTGTTTCAATAGCAGCATCAAATCCCGACCTGCCAGGGCTTACTCCATGCTTTCGATAACAATTAAACATAAAATCGTAAACGACATCAGGTTTAGGGAAAGAAGTGGCTGAATTGTCTAAATATATCATGCTTTTTTAAATTAGTATTTTATCATTTCAAAATAGTTATCTATTACTTTAAGGTTTCTTGTTCTATTAGTCTGACAATATGTTCTATTTCTTTGTCTGCTCCATTAGGGTCATAATTAGATTTTAAATTGTATTTAAATAAGCGGGCTATGGATTGATAGAAAAAAGCAGTTACTACACCCCTTAGTTCATTTACAATTCGATATGTTGTTTTGCCTGTTTCTCTATCGACCAATTTTAATAAAATGATACCTTGAGTAAAAGTTAATCTTTCTATTTCTCTCGTATATTGTTTTTTAATTTTTCTTTCTGCTTCTTTCATTAATGCTTTTTGTTGTTTGGAAGGTAATCCCTCCAACTTTTTACTATATTCGTCTAAAATATTGGCAGCAGAACGAGCATAAGGATATACTTTTAAAATATTATAAAAAAGTCGTGTTTTACGTCTTTGCTCTTTTAAACTAGTTCCTTCTTTAAAAGCAAGAATATATACATCATTAAGATAAATATGTGCTATTGTATCTCTATCAACTACAACACCATGAAATATTTTTATTTTTTGAGCTTGTAAAATTAAATTAACTGCTAAAGTTAATATTAATAGAATACCTATTTTTTTCATTCCTTTTTATTTCTATTACAATAACTTTATTATTTTAATTAAATATAAGAGCTTCTTGTTGTTTTTTCTTTTTTAGGTCTTATTCCAAAATACAATCCTGATTGAATAGAAAAACTATTAATATATTTTGGGAATACAGGTCCTATAAGATTATCGAAAGCAAAATATAATTGAACAGGTCCAAAGTGGAAGTGAGCGCCAAATCCTAAATTATTAAAAGTACGATTATAAATAGAATAAGTTAATGCTAATTCAACAATATTTCCAAAATATCCGTTACAAGCTAAAGTAAATGAAGGAATAGCTTTCTTTCCTACAAAATCTGTTCTTGACAAAACACTAAAGCGATAATTAGATAGGTTATAAAAAACTTCAAAATATAACTTTGGATACAAAGAAGAACGATAGTTATCTCTTCTTGTATAAGAGTATGTTATAAAATCATCTACACTTATGGAATCGAATAGAGTGGTTATTTCTGGCATTTGTCCATCTTGAATCCCTTTGAGTGATAATTCGAAGCCATCAAAAAATACACTTCCATCTTTGATAAATTTTCCTGTATCATTAGTCGAAAATGAAAATTTATTGGTTAGTCTATCATTTTCCCAAAAAATATAACCTAAATCATTAATACTTAAAGCTATTCCAAAATTATAAGGGAGTTCAATATGTGTTCCAAAATCCATAGCAAAACCTGGATTTTGAAATAATCCATTAATAAAATCGTCTGCTTCTAAATCAAATTTTTCATTGATAGGAAGATAAGTGTTTATTTTAATCATTCCTTTTGTTTGTAATTCCCAATTTTCAGTAGTTAAAAAATTGATTTTTGATTGTTCAGTATGAATATTAGTGATACCAAATAATAATTTCTGTCGAAATCCTATTGTATATTTTTTTTGAATGGTATATTGATAAGCATAGCCCGCTTCAATATATGTTGAATGATAAGCAGAAATAGTAGATTCAATATTTTTACCTATATATTCAGCATTTCCTTTTATTAGCATAGAAAGCAATTCATTGGGGAGTATTAAATAATTTTCTGAACGTAAGCGTGTACTAAAAGTAAAATATGATTTTTCGTTTACTTTTGCTCCGAATCCTAAAATTTCTTCATTCAAATCAAAAATAAATCTTGTTGGTCTTTTGAGATTATTTAATATTCCTCTAGGATTAATAATTTGAGAAGTATCAGTTGGGGTAACAAGTTTTTTGTATGTTAATAAATTTTCAGAAAAAGTAATTGTCAAATTAGATAGTCCCGGAAATCCTACGTGCCATTTATACAATGAAGGTTTTCCAGGATTGTAATTTGTTGAATATATGTTTTCATTTAAGATAGCAAGTGTTTGTTGTGCATTTACATAGAAAGATGTAAATAAAACAACTATTATAAAATAAATGTTAATATACTTTTTCATATTTATTCATTTTTAGAAGGAGTAAATTTTGCTTTAATATGTGCTTGCATCCCAAGCTTTATCCCTAATTTTTGTTCGTTATAATAAAAAATCATATATGGGTCGCTTTTATTAACTTTTGCATCTGCACGGACAAGCAAATTGCTTGCAGTGGCAATTTTCTGTAATCGTTGATTGGTTATAGTGATTTTTTCACTTCCATTTGAAGAACTAACAAGACGATAATCGTTATCTGGATTTACAATAGCTTTTGGTATCGACAATGGAGAAGGAAACAAGGAATCAATAAGATTATATTTATCATCCATAAAATAAACTTGACTTTGTATTCCAAAAGCAAAATTATTTTCTAATTGAATGCGAAAAATGACATATTCTAATTCTTCTACATTCAAGCTATCCATATTAAATGCAATAGTATCTAAATATGCGAAGTCATGGAGGTCTATTTTTAAAGGAACTTCGATGCGTGCATGTATCCGATAGCGAGAAGTGTCGGTAATATAATATTTATTTCCATCTATTCCGTCATTATTTAAAATTCCTTCTGCTCGAAATAGAATATAAGAATTTCTGTTGTCAAACAAAAAATTTTCTATATCAAAAGTACGAATGGTGGTTGCATATTCGCCTCTTACAATAGGATATTTTGCTGTTAATAATTCATTAATAGTAATAAGAGGAATGTTTATATTATCTATCGGATTGCGAATAATAACAGAATCAATATCTAATGAAAGAGGCATCCCTACATTATTTTTAACATCAAGGTATACTTTTGCTGAATATGCTTTGCATTTTAAAATGGCATTATCTTCTAAAAATCCCATGCTTAAATTTTGTGATAAATATTCTGTCTTTTTTACAAATTGCCCATGTAACCAAGAAAATCCAATATTTGGAAAAGTATTGGTAACATTAAAATGATAAGGGAAATTCAAAGGACCACTTCCTTGTATAACTTCAATTTCAAAAGTAATAGGTATCGCATTTTTACCATGCGGCAAAATAATATATTTATCTTTTGCATTAATAGCAAATGAAACATTAGAGGTAGTGGTGGTAGTGGAGGAGAATTTTGTCATATTCAATTTTTGCATATTTTCATCTAAAATATAATCACTTTTCAAAGTAATTACATAATCATGATTTAAATCGGATGTAAGATTTAACGTAAATACACCTGATTTTAATAATATAGAATCTATAATCATTCCATCTAATTGCAATTCAATATCTTTATTGATAGTATAATTATAAGTTGCTTTTGTGCTTTTTAGAGGAGTTGAAGGGGAAGGAAGTGTAAAATTAAAACTCGAAGTAGCTAGACTTGCTTGAAATAAATGTTCTCCACGCAATGAATATAATTTAGTTGTATTATAAGTTAACACTAAAATATTATCTTGATCTTCAATTTTAAACTCTGCATCTTCACCCATATCTAAATTAAAATCAGAAAGATTGGCTTCGGTATTAATAATATTTGCAGCCCATGTTCCATCATATTTAAATACTGTGTCTTTTTTAAAATCGTCAATAATATCTTTATAGCATGAGGTAAAAAGATATATAAAGAATATTGTTAGTAAGAAATATCGCTTTTCTGATATAATTGATTTCATAGCAAATTTTTTTTATTTATTTGCAAAAATATATTTTATTTTGATATAAATATTAAAATGATTTTTTTTTATTAAATTATTTTAATATTTAAGCCTATTTTGACATTAAATTTAGTATCGTAATTTTTATTATGAAACACTTTATTTTAAAATAAACAATAAAAACAATTATTAATATTTCACTTCGATTATATGTTGTTTTTTATCATTTATTAATTTTATACTTTGTTCTCTTATTGGTTTTCCATCTAAAATAAGCTGCTTATTTTTTTCTGATTTATTGTCTTTTTCGCATTTTACATTAATAGTATACAGCGTATCAATATAGCGATATTCTATTGTAAAAGAAGACCAATTAGAAGGGATTTTAGGTTCAATGCGCAGTGTATCACCTTCTTTTTTAAAGCCCAATATGTGTTCTAATCCTACTTTATAAGCCCAACTGCTAGAGCCTGTATACCATGTCCAACCTCCTCTGCCTGGAAATTGAGGATTGGAATAGATGTCGGCTGCCATACTATAAGGTTCTACTTTATATTTTAAAACATCGCTCAGTGAACTCGTTCTATTAATAGGATTTATCATAGCATAATAGGTGTAAGCCTTGTCAATACATCCTTCTTTTAATAAAGCCATAATGTACCACATTGCCGCATGAGAATATTGTCCTCCATTTTCGCGAATACCTTCGAGATAATCCATAATATAACCTGGATTGTTTTTTGAATTTTTAAAAGATGGCGTTAAAAGTTTTATAATTTTATGTTGACGGTCTACCAAGCGATTTTCTGTTTCTCTTAATATACTTTGTTTTTTCTGTTCATCAGCCACTTCTGTTAATATACTCCATGATTGAGACAATAAATCTATTTGGCATTCTGTATTATTACGTGAGCCTAAAGTATCGCCATTATCAAAATAAGCTCTTAGGTACCATTCGCCATCCCAAGCATTTTTATTAAGTGCTGTCGTTAATGCTGGTATTGCTTGTTGGCATTCTTCAACAAATTTATCATCTTGTTTATAAGATGCTAAAGGGATCATTTTATTTAAAAGATCCAATAAAAAGAATCCCATCCACACACTTTCTCCTTTTCCTTTTGCTCCTACTTTGTTCATTCCATCATTCCAATCACCTCCTCCCATTAAAGGCAAAGAGTGTTGTCCCATTTGACTAAGCGATTTTTGAATACATAATTTCAAATGGTTATAAAGAGAGGCTGTTTTATCGCTTTTATGAAAATGGATACCTCTTTCTGTTTCTCCTTCGGGCAGTTTTTCGCCTTCTATAAATGCCACCTCTTCGTCTAAAATACTATAATCGCCTACTACTTTTAAGTATTCATAAGTAACATAAATTAACCATAAATAATCGTCAGAAAAAGTAGTACGTGTACCAAAATTATTATCTTCATGCCACCAATGCAAAACATCTCCTTCGGGGAATTGATGTGAAGCATGTTTGATAATTTGATTGCGAGCTATTTGCGGATTATTATACATTACACTTACCATATCTTGCAACTGGTCTCTAAAGCCATAAGCTCCTCCTACTTGATAGAAGCCTGTTCGAGCATAAATTCGTGAAACTAAGGTTTGATACAAATACCAATTGTTCATTACATAATTAAACGACGTATCGGGAGTTGTAATTTTAATGACAGATAATTTATTTTTCCAATAGTCTATCACTTTATGCGATTCTTCTATGATACGGGGTATTGTTTTAGATATATTATCATCTTCTTCTTTGACTCCTATCATAAATGCCATTTGTTTTGAGCTTTCTTTTTCAATATCTATTTGAACTTCTATGCTTTTATGAGTAGGATTTTTATCGTCGAAATTGGTAATTTTTTCAGTTGATGTTAAAAAAAGCGTAACATGTTTAAAAATCTGATGATAAACATTTCTAAAATACAAACTATTATCATTTTCGTCCCAGTCAGATAGCAAATGACGGTTGGTTTTCTCTTCGGTTGCTCCTAATACAATATTAGTAATTAAATCTAATTGTAAGGTTTGATTATAAATAGTTGTATTTTTAATATCAATAAGATAATATTTAATTTTGCTTTGTAATGCTGCAAATATTTTTATTTCAACATCAAATCCATAAGATTCGGCAGTAAATACAGAATAGCCTAATCCATGTCGGGCTATAGTAGGGACAAAGCGTTGTTTATTAATTAAAATAATTTCAGATGCAGGATCGGATATCATATCGTTGCTCCAAGATGTTATTTTAAACATTTGGCTATTATAAGCATATGTAAATCCGCTCATAGAACTACTAACAATAAATCCAAATTCCGGATTAGCTATGACATTTATCCAAGGCATAGGTGTGTTTATATTCGTGATACAATATTCGCTTCCATTATTTACAAACCCTCCATATTCGTTATAAAACTCTAAATTTTTCTGTTGTTTAGGTTCTTTTGTTAATAAAGTAGTATATTTACTATCGTCTATAGAGAAAAAATCTTCTGTTTGCATTTCATGTATTTGTTTTTCTAATGATTTCCCTGTCGAAGAATCGATGGTTATACGAGCTATTGTATAAAGTAAAGTGCGTTCTTCTTCACTTAAATCACACGATGATATTGTATATACATTTCCTTTTGTATTTTCAAAATAATTAAAGTAATAAATTTTATCTACTAAATCAGAAATATATTTTTGCAATAATTTTTCTTTACATTGATTTTCATTATTAATAACTACAATATCCATAAATAATCCCATACTTTTGTAAAATTCATATGCTTGTATTATGTCTTTTAATATCAAGGCATTTCCCATTGTATCCATTTCGACTAAGATAATCGGTAAATCGCCTGATATACCAAAACGCCAAAGATTGGGTTGCGACAATGTATTTTTTTGCAGTATATTTTTACGTTTTTCATTGATAGATGCTGTTTGGAAAATATGTTTCAAAATGGCATTGTATATTCGCATTTGTTCTCCCTTTAAATGAGAATAACTAATGCGCATATTATTTAAAACTGTAGCCATATCAAAAGCATTGTTGATATCAGTAGCAGTTTTATAATTATGAAACATATCTATAATTTGCTGACGAGATTTTGCAAAACCTATTAGTAAATAAGTATTTTCTTTTTTCCCTGCCTTAACTATAATTTCTCGTCTAATACTCATAATAGGGTCTAAAGAAGAGCCTAATCCTTTTGTCAAATTTCCTTTATTATTAATTATCGATGGATTTTGAGTTGTATTATTTCTTTCGATAAAATGCAAACGTGAGGTTTCGTATTCGACTTTTAAATCATTTTCATTTTCAAAAAACATACGCGAAGCTGTATAATACTTAGTGTCTTGAATATGACGCGATTTACGCGAAAAAATTAACGTAGACGTTGACTCGTCAAATTCACTAAAAATAGTCATACTATTAAATGAACGATGTGCAATATCTCTATCATTTTGACACATAATCACTTCTCCATAAGAAGTTAGCTCTAACACTATATCTTTTGATGTTAGATTTTCGAAGGCAATCTTTCTAATTTCAATATTTTCATCTTTTACTACACAAATTTCGGTAGTTGTAACGATACCATAATCTTCTCGCATAAATTTAATTCTATCTGAAGCAAATATTACACGATACTTATCAGGTTTTACATTTAAAGGAGCATAGGTATTAGACCAAAGCTCATCTGTATACACATTGCGTATATACATAAACACACCATAATTTTCAGCCGTAATTTTTCTATATCTATTGATATATAAATCTTTATATCGACTAAATCCGCAACCTCTATCATTAATCAAAAGCGTATAATAGCCATTCGACAATACACCTATTTCTGGAATTGCACTCACATCATCGTATTCGCGTATATCATTTTCTTGGCTTTCTTTTGGATATTTATAGCGTTTGAATTTAGATGTCTTTAAATCTATATAAGGTTTTATTTGTGCTTTTTCTTTCAGCAATGTTTCCATTGATTGTATTGCTTTATCCATATGAAAATATTCTTGCAAGCAGTTTGTATGTAAATAATTGGTTAAAGCTGCTAAAATCATTCCTTGGTGGTGTGCATAATAAGCCTTAATACTCACTTTATCTTCCTCGTCATAAGACTCATACAAGCCAAACTCACGGTACATGCCCAATTGTTTAAATTTTTGAATGTTTTCGTATACTTCTTTATCTTTCACTCCTATAGCTATCATCGAACTATAAGGAGAGATAACGATACGATTAGAAATAGTATTTTGAAATTTCAAATAAGGCACTCCAAATGCTTTATATTTGTAGTTTTGTGCATCATCTAATGCATTATAACCGGCTTCTGAAATTCCCCAAGGTAAATTTTTATCTATTTCTTTTATAAATTCTTTTTGTGTATAATAGGCAAAAGCATACGTTTCATCTAATAACGTATGTTTAAATGTTTTCATAAATATTAAAGGCATGTAATATTCAAACAAAGACCCATACCAAGAAGCTACTCCTTTGAAAAATTTATATTTAGTTAAGGTTTTATCTAATGAAAACCAATGTTTATAAGGTACATCTCTTTTACTAATAGCCACATAACTTGTCAATCTTGCTTCAGAAGCAAAATTATTATAATGATAAGGCAAAATATGTTGGTTCCTGTCATCGTATCCTATGCTAAACACATCTAAATCTGTATTATATAATTTAGTAAAATTCGTATTATCTATCAACCGTAATACTTTATTTAAAACATTATTTTCTTTTATTTTTTTCAAAAATCCTTTTACGATATATAAACAAGCTACAAAATTACCACTATCAGCAGTAGAAACAAAAAACGGATGTAATTCTTCTAATGTATTAATATCGTACCAGTTATACAGATGCCCTTCCCATTTTTTTAATTTAATAACATTGTCGATGATTTTTTCTAATAAAGATACGGTTTCTTTTAGTTGTATAAATTCAAGTTCGTGAGCAGCAATAACACTAATCATTGAAAATCCAATATTAGTAGGAGATGTTCTATAATCGGTTTTTATATTTCTATTTTCTTGATAGTTATCGGGAATAAGATAATTTGTTTCTTCTGTTAGAAAAGTATAAAAATAATTCCACGTACGATGAGCAAGTTCTTTTACTTCTTCTATTTCTTTTTTGTTTAAACGTTTTTCGTCTGTTACGATTTTTTTACCAAGATAAAACATCCAAATAGGTGCAATACACCACAAAAAAGCAACAACAGAAGCAACTACAAAATAAATATATGTGTCGGTCTTAAAATAAAATGTTGTTATCACAAAAAGTACAGCAATGATATAATTGATTCTAAAATTTTTAATAAAACTTTTCAATGTGTTTTTTGTCATTTTTTCGGCATCTTCTGATGTAATCCAATTGAGCAAATTCTTTTTGCTAATCAGCATACGATACAAAGCACGCACAATTGCATCTAAATACATAAATGCTTCTTTTGGAAGAATAGACAATACGATAAGTGATTTTAATACCAACACGCCCATTCCTCTTATTAATGTCATATAATAGCGAATGTAACGGCTGTATTTTCGTTTATACACTATGCGAGAAATGAGATAAAAAAAGATAGGAGTCATAACAATAATTAAGACTACTAATAAATATATCAATGGGTTTAACTTTCCTATTGTAAACCCATAAAATAACAAAAGAAGTAAAGCTAAACTCATTACGCTACGGCGCAAATTATCGAATATTTTCCATTTACCTAAAATCGTAACAGGGTTTTTAACTTTCTCTCCTTTTTCATTTTTTACTTTCTTTTTTAGCCAGCCAACAATTTGCCAATCGCCTCTTACCCAGCGATGATGACGTTTTGCATCGTCTAAATAATTAGACGGACTATCATCGAAAAGAATAACATCATTAATTAATCCACAGCGTATATAATTGCCTTCCAATAAATCATGACTTAAAATAAGATTTTGTGGAAATGTGTTTTTTAATACTTGTTGAAAAATTTTTAAATTATAAATTCCTTTTCCTACAAAACTACCTTCATTAAATGTGTCTTGATATAACTCATAAGATGCTGTTGTATAAACATCTAATCCACCTAATCCAGAAAATAATTGAGCATATTTTGACTTATTCGTAACTTCTACATCTACATTAATACGTGGTTGCATAATGCCATAACCCGACACAACATTTTTGCCATCTTCTGCTAATACAGGCTGGTTCATCGGATGTGCTATCGCTCCTATTAATTGAAATGCAGTATATAAAACTAACTGTGTATCAGTGTCTAATGTTATAATATAAGTAATAGATTTATCAAAATCATCGAGAGTTTGACATTGAAAAAGCCTTGTTTTTTCTTCTACTGTTAAATTTCCTAATATCAAGTCGTTAAAATGCAAAATAGCTCCTCTTTTTCGTTCAAAGCCTAAATAAGAA
Source organism: uncultured Lentimicrobiaceae bacterium (assembly GCA_964610025.1). Lineage (GTDB taxonomy): Bacteria > Bacteroidota > Bacteroidia > Bacteroidales > WCHB1-69 > UBA5266. Next base: position 1,551 of record CAZSTX010000031.1, on the reverse strand, counting down.
GCTTCGCCTTCGCTGTAAAAACGATTGCGATAAATAAAATTAAACAACTGTTTTTTATTGTATTTCTCGTTTAATTCTTTTACTTTTTCTAAACCTGCACTAATAATTTCTTTATCAAAATCAGTATATTTAGTTGATTCAGAAGAACAATCTCCTAATAATGTAAAATACAAATTATCAGAATAATTTGAAAGATAATATACTTCTAATTTATTAAATATTTGATCTACTTTTTCTTTCGTTTTAAGAATAGTCGGAATTATAACCATTGTGGCATATTCTTCAGGAATCCCTTCTTCAAATTTTAACTTTAATGTGCTATTAGGTTTATGAAGGTAAAACAACAACTGATTTGAAATTTCAATAACAAATTGACTAATAGGGATTAATAACAATAAAAATGCTAAATATCCCATATGAAACGAAAGCAATAAAGAAAGAATAATAGTAATAAACGTTACTATTATTATAATATAGGCATAAGAACGCTCTTTGTATTTTTTGGGTTTAAACAGCAGCCAACCTACATGACGATTGGTTTGATTAGCTCTTTCGACTATCCCTAATGTATACTGATATTCACTCATATGATGCCTTTTGGCATCTCTAATTATTTTTGTACGATAATTGTTTTTATTGTTATCATACATATGGCTATACATATCTGCTTTTTCCGACATTAATACATTTTCGGTAAAACTAATATGAGTGTACAAATCTGACATTTCATATTTTGTCATCTTTTTAAGCGAAATAAACAAGCTAGATATCAATATATTATCAAAAGCAGAAATTTCTATTTCGCGTTGCAATGATTCTTTTAAACTCGTATCATATTTAATAAGTATTTCCTTAAAAATGGATACAAATTCTTCGGAAATATTATCAATATCATTTAATAAAATAGTAGATAAAGGCTCTAAATAATGAGGATTTATAGCAATAGATTTATCTTGTAGTATTTTTTTTAACATAGGAGATGTTCCCTGTGTTGCTAACTCTTCAGCAATTTGAGCAATTAATAAATCTGTTTTTTGCTTTTCAAGAAGTTTTATGTTTAATTCTTTGGATAAATTACTAATCTCTTTGATTAAAATAACACGAAAAAGAATATATATATAATTTATTTCGGTATAAGAAAAATAATCTTCTTGTTTTTTTTGATATTCGTTAATATCATTAAAAACTAAATTTATATCTATTTGAAAATTTAGTTTCTTTAAAAATGAATAAATTAAATCATCTATTTGTTTTTTACGTTTGGGTTTGATTGTTTTTATAGCTTTAGAACGCAACTCTTCGCGTAGTGTTTTTTCTTGCTCACTTATTATAAAATAATTATCAAGTAACCACTCATTGGTGTTCCCAACAATTTTTTTGCTTTTCGTTTCTTCAACTAATATTTTATAATATTGTGTTATCTCCTTAACATTTGCAACAAATTCTTTATATACCATGAACCTTAAAATATTTTAAATGCTGACCAACACTTATTTATATAACTTTTCTTTCCGTTTTTTCATCATTTTATTAAAGTGCAAATATACAAAA
>CAZSTX010000030.1:0-24763 GCA_964610025.1 uncultured Lentimicrobiaceae bacterium | reverse complement strand
AATCTGGATTTTTGGAAAAGCCTATAGGGTGTCCCAGTGATAAAGTCAGGAAAAACTATAATTGTATTGAACCGCAAAAGTACTGGATATGTAAGAATTTATTGTGCCAATAGCATAAGCCGGCTCATGGTAGATTTCTTCTAATAACTTTTTTTCTTTTTGACAAGAACTTAATGCTAATAAAATAATACTGATAAAAATTAATTGTTTCATAATGGTTTTGAGTTTTATTTTATAAAATTATTCGTACTGTCGAGTTTTGGAAAAAATTGACGGAAATGATAAATTAACTTTTAAAGCGTGATTAAATAGTAAAGCTCTCATTATTTTTCTTTATTATTTCTATACTATTTTTTCGTTTTTGTTCATTTTTTTGCTTAATTGTATCTTTATACATACTGATAAGATAGTAAAAATCGTCAAAATCTTCCAAATCGGAAGCATCTCTATAACAATATTTTATTTCTGAAATAGTATGCAATGAGTTTAATAAAGATAAAAAATGTTCGTAAATATAAATACTGATAGGGATAATAAAGTCAATTTTTTCTGTAAAATAAAAACTTTTCTCTTTTAACTGTCGTTTCATTTCTTTCCATCTTTCTAATTCGCTATCCAATTTGAAAAAATTATTGTTTTCTTCCTCTAAATGAATAGACAACTGTTGTATTGTTAATTTTCTTTTTTGTTCTTTAAAAGAAAAAACACTGTTGTTTTTTTCTCCTATCAGTTTGTAATTACTATTGTTAATAGCATTATTTCTGATAATAAGAAATTTATCTTGTTCAATGTCTTCTGTGTCTAAATAAACAGGGAAATTAAGCGAGTGCTGTTTATTATCATTTATCAACAAGCAATGAGGTGAAACTTTAAACAAGCAATGAAACTGTTGGTATAATTTGATAATTAAATCTAATTCTGTTAATTCGGTGCGTATTAATACAAAAGCAAAATAATCAAGAGTAATTTTTACTTTCTTTAAAGTAAAAGTTGTTGGTTTGAAAAATCCAAAAACATCTGTTTTTGCCATTATTAAAAATTATTATTTTATATTGTTAAATCCCAATTAATTGTTTTTTCCCCTTTTTGTAAAAGATATGTATTTGTTTTTGAAAAATGCCGACAGCCAAAAAATCCTCTTGCAGCTGATAAAGGCGATGGGTGTACAGTTTTAAGTATTAGATGTTTATTTGTATCTATTAGCGTTGCTTTAGCTTGTGCATAATTTCCCCATAATAGGAAAACCACATTTTCTTTATTATCAGAAATTGTACGAATAACAGCATCAGTAAATTGCTCCCATCCTCTATTTTGGTGCGAACCAGCTTGATGTGCTCGAACAGTCAAAGTTGCATTTAATAACAATACCCCTTGCTTTGCCCATTTTTCTAAATTACCACTCTTAGGAATAGGTACTTTCATATCTTGTTCTAATTCTCGAAATATATTAATAAGCGATTTGGGATGCTTTACCCCATCAGGAACAGAAAAACACAATCCATGAGCTTGACCAGTATTATGATATGGGTCTTGCCCCAACAAAACAACTTTCACCTCATCAAAAGGAGTAAAATTAAACGCATTAAATATCATTTTTCCTGGAGGAAAAATAGTGTATTGTCGTTTTTCTTCTACCAAAAATTGTTTTAAATTACTAAAATAAGGCGATATAAATTCAGAATACAATGCCTTTTTCCAACTCTCTTCTATGTCTGGATTTACTTTTTTCATAAATTATTAAAAAATATTACATCTTTCTTTTCTGCACTTTTTTTTATTATCATCTATTAATGAATTACTTATCACTTTTTATTTCACACTTGCAAATATAAACAATTTTATTTAAAAAAAAACGACTATTTTCTATTGTTATTTATATTTTTTGTATTTTTGCATTGTTGATTTTTTCAAAAAAAGACGCATTATGTTTATAAAATCAATATAACAACAAAAAAATATTTTATTGATATGAAAAAACTAATTTCTTTAACAATAATTGCTTTAAGTTTTTTATTTTTCTTTTCAGCTTGTAACACCTATGAGCGTTGCCCTGCATATACTGACTCACAAGCCGAAATAACGAATAGCGACAATATTTAATATTGATTTATTTACATAATGTCTTATCATCTAAAGCCATGAAGAAGACATTCTTTTTATTTATACTTGTTGTTATATTTATCATTCCTCTTCATTCACAAGATATAAATGTGGGAGAAGCTACTATTTTATCTGTCCGAAAAAAAGAATGGGATATCTATGCCTCCCTACACACCAATGGTTTAGGAATAGGTACACGCATAGGAAATCAACATAATATAAAATATAAATCAAGTTTAGATGTCGAACTTACCTATTATAAACACATAAAAGAACAGCGTGCTAGAACAAATTACATGATCAATAATGCAGAAAATAAAAGTTTTATCTATGGCAAGTTAAATTATTTTATACAATCGCGTTTAGGATATGGATTTACACGCATTATCAATACAAAACCCTATTGGGGTGGAGTAAGCACCGGCTATTTTCTATATAGTGGTGCTTCTATTGGCATTGCTATTCCTATATACCTCCAAATTATACATATTGAAAATGCAGGTTATAATATTAAGACAGAGCGTTATGACCCTGACAAACATGATTTATCCAATATTTATAGCAGGTCTTCTTTTACAAGTGGAATTAGTAAAACAAAAATACACCCTGGATTGTATTTTAAAACAGGATTTACATTCGACTTTAGCTCTGAAGACTCTAATATTATGGCTTTAGACTTTGGTATCAATACAGATATATATTTCCCCCCCGTTAAAATAATGGCTGCCACTAATGATAAATATTTTTTTATTACAGGATTTATAATCTTCCATATAGGAAAAAGATTAACTAATTACGAATAACACCACTATGAAAATATTCCATCTGCGTTTACATTGGCTACTATTGATTTTTTTGATTAACAATCATCCTTTTCTTTCTCAAAGTCAATCAAAAAACAAAGGAAAACGCATTGAATGCACCGCTAATATTCTTCGTTACGATGCCTCTATTTCTCCCGATATACAGATTTTAACAGGAAATGTAATATTTACACACGAAGGCGCTATTTGTTATGCCGATACAGCCCTTTATAATGAAAAAGAAAATATAATAGAAGCCTTTGGAAAAGAATTAATTATTCATATCAACGACACAGTGCATCTTTATGGAAAATATTTAACTTACAATGGAAATACAAAAATTTTTACCATAGAAGAAGATGTCATACTTTCTGACGAATACAGTGTATTATATACCGATAAATTAACTTATTTTAGAAATGAAAATTATGGTTTTTATATAAATAATGGAAAAATAGTTAACGATAGCAATACGCTTACCAGTCAACAAGGATGGTATTATACAAGTAGTAAAGATGTTTATTTTAAAAACAATGTACTACTAACAACACCTGATTATACTGTTAAAACCGACACACTCCAATACAATACAAAAAGAAAAATAGCCTATTTTTTAACCGCTACCTCTATTTATTCCGACGAAAACACTATCTATTGCGAAGCTGGTTGGTATGACACAGAAAATGATACTTATCAATTTCAAAAAAACGCTCAAATCAACACTAAAAATCAACAAATAAATGCCGACACTATCTGGTATGATAAAAAAAATGAAAAAGCAAAAGCCTATCATAATATTATCATTTTCGATTCAGTAGAAAATGCGATTGTATTAGGAAATTATTTAGATTATAATAAAGAAAAAAACTATGCTTACATTACAGATAGTGCAATAGCTGTTCTTATCGAAAAAAATGACAGTCTATTTATTCATGCTGACACCCTATGGGCTGTTTTGGATAGTGCAGAAAACGTAGAAGCTGTTTTAGCTTATCATAAAGTATTGTTTTACAGAGACGATATTCAAGGTTCTTGCGACTCGCTGGTTTATTTAGCCATAGACTCTATTATTACTATGTTTACCAATCCTTTAATTTGGTTTGAAGACAACCAAATACTTGCCGATACCATCCGCTTATTTATCGAAAACAAAGCAATAAAAGAAATGCACCTAATCAACAATTCGTTTATATGCGAAGATGTATTTTTAGAAAAAAAATTCAATCAAATAAAAGGTAGAAATATGTTTATTTATTTTAAAGATAATCAAATAAACAACGTATTTGTTAATGCTGATGCCGAATGTTTATACTATGTGTTAGACGAAATGGAAGAATTAATAGGAATAAACAATACTATTTCAAATCAAATGCAAATTTATTTTCTTGATAACGAAGTTTATAGCATCACATTTTACGAAAAAGTAAAAGGCGATATGACGCCTGAAAATGAAAAGAAAGAAGTGTATCTAAAAGATTTTATTTGGCTCAATCAATACCGTCCAAAAAATAAAACCGATATTTTTATGCAAGATTTTTATAATCCTGCTCCCAAAACACAATTATTTGACAACACATACGACGATTAAAATATGGAAAAGGATATAATACTCAGCATAAATAATCTTTGTATCGATTTTAAAACTGCGAACACGAATGTTAGAGTAGTTAATCAACTTTCATTCAATCTTATAAAAGGATCCACTTTAGGAATAGTAGGCGAATCAGGTTCAGGGAAGTCAGTAACAGCACTCAGTATCATGCGTTTGCTACAAGGAGCAGCTTATTCTGGTGAAATTAATTTGCATACCGATAACACAACTCATTCTATTTTAGGGTTAAATAACAAACAAATGCGTTTTTTTAGAGGGAATCGCATTGCAATGATATTTCAAGAACCTATGACTTCGCTCAACCCTTCAATGCGTTGTGGAGAACAAATCGAAGAAACTTTGCAATTACATTTAAAATTAACAAAAAAAGAAGCACGTCAACAAACATTGCAACTCTTAGAAGAAGTACAACTACCACAGCCCGAAAAAATATACAAAGCATACCCTCACGAAATATCAGGTGGACAAAAACAACGTAGTATGATAGCTATGGCTATCAGTTGCAAACCTGACATACTCATTGCTGACGAGCCAACAACTGCACTTGACGTAACTGTTCAAAAAGAAATAATAGAACTTTTGGCAGATTTACAAAAAAAACATGCTATTAGTATTATTTTTATCACTCACGATTTAGGCGTAGTTGCCAAAATAGCCCATCGTGTTGTTGTAATGTATAAAGGAGAAAAAGTAGAAGAAGGCGATACTAAAACTGTTTTCACACAAGCGCAACATCCATATACAAAAGGATTGTTAGCATGTAGGGTTTCTTTAGAAAAAAGAGTAAAAAAACTACCTACCATCCATCAATTATCTGATTCTGAAAACAATTCTTTTAAAGAAGAAATAATTACCGCATCAGAATGGAGAACAGCAAGCAATAAAATACTCACATCAACTCCTATTTTAGAAGTAACTGATTTAACAAAAAGGTATCCTCTTCCTAAAAAAATCTTTCAACAGCGTGATTATTTTTATGCCTTAGATAACATTAATTTTCAACTTTACGAAGGTGAAACGTTAGGATTAGTCGGAGAATCGGGTTGTGGCAAAACAACTTTAGGGAGAAGTATTTTACGCCTAATCGAAACACAAAATGGAAGAATTATTTATAAAGGAAAAAACATTAGCACGCTACGCTCATCGCAAATGCGTTCTTTACGCAAAGACCTTCAAATTATTTTCCAAGACCCTTATGCGTCTCTTAATCCGCGTTATATGGTAGGAGAAGCCATTATAGAACCTATGAAACTGCACGGAATAGGAAAAAACAACCAGCAGAGAAAAGAAAAAGTAATGGCATTGCTACAGCGTATTAATTTAGAAGAAAAGCATTTCTATCATTACCCACACGAATTTTCAGGAGGACAGCGACAGCGAATCTGTATAGCACGTGCATTAGCTTTAGAACCCAAAATCATCGTTTGCGATGAATCTGTTTCTGCATTAGATGTATCAGTACAAGCACAAATATTAAACCTATTGAACGAATTAAAGGAAGAGTTTAAGCTCACTTATCTCTTTATTTCTCACGATATTTCTGTTGTAAAATTTATGTCACATCGCATTATGGTTATGAAAAATGGGAAAGTCGTAGAATTAAACACGGCTGACGATTTGTATTATAACCCACAAACTGCTTACACTCAAAAACTTATTAGTTCAATACCATTTATTAATTTTACATAAATACCCTTTCATTTAAAATAAATAGTTATTAACTTTCTTAATTTTATTTTAAATTAATTAAACATTTTAAATTATATATTGTTTCTATATACGAAATCCTAAATTTTAACGATAATTATTATCAGAAACAAAACCACTAGACTCATAAAAATAATTAATGGAAATATGAAAGACACAAGACTTAGCATTCTTTTAATTTTATTTTTCAGCATCTCAATTTTAAGTAATGGATGTGCACAACAAAGTACACCATCACTGCCCGCTCAATTTGTTGACTTAACTACAGCAGCCGAAAAAACGATTAATACAGTAGTACACATTAATGCCGAAATGCTCCAAAAACACAGTATGTGGGATTATTTTTTTCAAGATCCTTTTTTTAGCTTTTTCAATTTCGGACAACCACAACAACAAAGACTATATCAAGCTTATGGATCAGGTGTAATCGTCAGTAATAACGGCTATATCGTAACCAACAACCACGTTGTGGAAGGAGCACAAAACATTACAGTTACCCTTAATGATAAGCGAAAATTTACAGCTAATATCATTGGCACAGATGCAGCCTGCGATTTAGCAGTGCTAAAAATAGAAGCCAATAATTTACAAGCTATTACTTATGGCAATTCTGATAATATTCGCATAGGTGAATGGGTGTTGGCTGTAGGCAATCCTTACAATCTTAACTCTACCGTTACAGCAGGTATTATCAGTGCTAAAACCCGCAATTTAAATATTTTAGGACAAAACACGTCGGTAGAATCTTTCATACAAACCGATGCAGCTGTCAATAGCGGAAATAGTGGAGGAGCTTTAGTAAATACAAATGGAGAATTAATAGGTGTAAATGCAGCTATCGCATCTAACACAGGCTCTTATGCTGGATATTCTTTTGCTATTCCCGTTAATATGGTAAAGAAAATAGTAGACGATTTAATAAAACATGGAAAAGTTCAGCGCGTAAACATAGGTGCTTCTTTTGTTGAAATCGACAATGCAAAAGCATTAGAGTTAAATTTAAAAGAAATAAAAGGAATCCAAATTATCAACATCACTGATAAAGGCTCGCTTAACAACACCAAAATAATGGAAGGAGATGTTTTATTAGCTATCGAAGACCATGAGATTAACTCTCTATCAGAATTAAAAGAATTTTTAGAGCAACACCGACCCGGCGATAAAGTAAAATTAACAGTATTACAAAATCAAAAAGAAATAACAATCAATGTAGTATTAAAAAATAAACGCGGCAATACCGACATTATTACCATCAACGATTTCACTGTTACAGAATCATTAGGAGCCGATTTTATTCCCATTGACGAACAAACAAAAATCCGATATAGAGTAAACAATGGATTGAAAATCAAAAAACTTTATAATGGCATATTAAAACAAGCCGGCATATCAGAAGGTTACATTATTACAGCTATTGATAAAAAACCTGTTAGTTCTATCAACGATGTAGAACGCATATTAGAAGACAAAAAAGGAAGTGTTTTAGTCGAAGGGTTTTATATGAATGGCATTATTTATTATTATAACATTGTTCTTTAATAAAAAAACACGATATTAAATTATGAGACAATTAAAAATATCACACTCAATTACTAATCGAGATAATAGTTCATTTGAAAAATACCTACAAGATATTAGTAAAGAGCAAATGATTAGTCCTGATGAAGAAGTAGAATTAGCACAACAAATTAAAGCAGGAAGCAAAGAAGCCTTAGATAAGTTAGTAAAAGCTAATCTTCGCTTTGTTGTTTCTGTTGCAAAACAATATCAAAATCAAGGACTTGGATTACAAGACCTTATCAACGAAGGAAATTTAGGACTTATTAAAGCTGCAAGACGTTTTGATGAAACACGTGGATTTAAGTTTATTTCTTATGCAGTATGGTGGATACGTCAATCCATTTCACACGCTATAGCCGACCAATCTCGTATAGTTCGACTTCCTGTTAATCAATTAGGTGCTGTTAATCGTATAAAAAAAGAAGTAGCCCGATTAGAGCAAATGTATAATCGACAACCTACTATAGAAGAAATTGCAGAAGTTGTTGATTTATCTATTAATAAAATTGGAGAAGTCATAAAAATTTCAGCCCGACATCTCTCTATGGATGCGCCTGTTAGCACAGAAGACGACACCAACTTTATCGACACTTTTATTAGTGAAGAAGTTACCCATACCGACTCACACCTCATTAAAGAATCGCTCGAAAACGAAATCAATCGTTCGATGGAAGTGTTAGATGATAGAGAAAAAGAACTGATATGTATGTTTTTTGGAATAGGGAAATCTCACGAATATACTTTAGACGAAATTGGAGAAAAATTCAATATTACACGAGAAGGAGCACGGCAAATCAAAGAAAAAGCATTAAAGAAATTAAGAAAATCAGGTATTAAAAGATTAAAATCCTACTTATAATAATAGTTACTTTTTTTACATTATTCTAAAACTTAATCCATAAGATATTTTTAATTTTCTTGTAAAAATGATATGTTTTGAGTTTATTTATATTCGTCATCTTTTAAAAATATTATCTTAAAATTATATAATATAGAAAAATAAAAAAAACGTAAGTATCAGTGTTAGCGAAGCTATCCGTTTTATTCGTGTGCCAATAAGAACATGTGCTAATAAAAACAGAACACGGATGACACTGATGAGCAAACTTAACACGGATTTAGACAAAATTAAATCCAAAATTATTAAAAAATTAAAATGGGATAATGTGGGTTGCAAATAACCCCATAAAATCAAAAAAAACCACGTGAGGAAGGAAGTTTAATAAATGCTTAAACTATAGTCGTCAATAATTCCAAAACCAGAACTACATTTACTACTCTACTTGTCATTTTTGTTACAAAATTTTCTCTAACTTTCGCAAAAGAACATCCAAATGCAAAATAATAATGATTATAAGAGTATTCAATTGAAATATCAAAGGATTAAAAAATGTGCGGAAGTCATGAAAAAAGTAAACATATTAATTGTTTTTAACATAATGTGCAAAAACAATCGATTAAATTGAAAAACTAATAATAGACAAATTTTCCTTTATCGCTTTCTATGGTCAGTTTTTTTTCATTAGCAGCTTCGCAATATCCAACAATTTGAGCATCAATATCAAATTGCTTAGCAACTGCAATAATATCATTGGCAATTTCAGCTTGTGTATAGATTTCAAGCCTATGCCCCATATTAAATACTTTATACATTTCATTCCAAGAGGTATTGGATTGCTCTTGTATATAGCGAAATAGCGGAGGTATTTCGAACATATTATTTTTTACAATATGCAAATGATTCACAAAATGCAATATTTTAGTTTGAGCACCACCACTACAATGTATTATTCCATGTAAATAAGAACGAAAATGTTTTAAAATTTCTTTGACTACAGGTATATAAGTGCGAGTAGGAGAAAGCATTAATTTTCCTATTGTCATATTTTTTATTTCAGAAATATCGGTAAGTTGATAATTTCCAGAGTATACTAATTCTTTAGGAATAGCATTATTGTAACTTTCTGGGTAACGTTCTGCAAGCAAATGATGAAAGACATCGTGCCGTGCCGATGTTAAGCCGTTACTTCCCATTCCTCCATTATAATGTTCTTCGTAACTTGCTTTTCCAAACGAAGCCAATCCCACTATCACATCTCCTGCTTGTATATTAGTGGTATCAATCACATCTTTTCTCTTCATTCGACATGCTAAAGTAGAATCAACTATCACGGTACGTACCAAATCGCCTACATCGGCAGTTTCGCCTCCTGCTAACCATATTCCTACACCCAATGAGCGAAGTTTTTCTAAAAACTCTTCTGTTCCTTCGATAATAGCAGCTATTACTTCGCCTGGTATAAGGTGCTTGTTGCGTCCAATTGTTGACGACAACAACATATTATCGACTGCACCTACACACATCACATCATCTGTATTCATTACTATTGCATCTTGTGCTATTCCTTTCCAGACCGACAAATCGCCTGTTTCTTTCCAATACATATATGCTAAAGAAGATTTAGTTCCTGCTCCATCTGCGTGCATCACAGAACAATAGTCATCGCTACCTCCAAAATAATCGGGAGTTATTTTACAAAATGCTTGTGGATATAATCCTTTGTCTATCGATGCTATTGCCTTATGTACATCTTCTTTAGCAGCAGAAACTCCGCGAAGATTATAGTTTTGTTCACTATTTGCCATTCTATTTCTATTATTAAACTATTAATAACATTTCAATAATTTCACTATGCAATAATAGTTCGTTTTTTGTGAGATATACAGGATTTGAACCTGTGACCTCTTGCCTGTCAAGCAAGCGCTCTAAACCAACTGAGCTAATATCTCATATAAATACAAAAGTAATCAATTTTGTAATCTAAATTTCATTTTTAATCAAAATTATATTTTGTTTTTACTGATGTTTCTCCTACGTATTTACTGCAATCAAATTCGATATCAATTTCTTCTTTTGGTTTAGCAAATTCCTCATTTTTAGAAAAGTACAATGATTTATCTTCATAACATTTTTTAACAAAAATAGCCCATATAGGCAAAGCCGTATTGGCTCCTTGCCCAATACTCATAGCACGAAAATGCGCCGCTCTATCTTCACATCCTACCCAAACTCCTGCTGTTAATTGTGGTGTATAACCCATAAACCATCCATCTGAATTATTATCGGTCGTACCTGTTTTACCAGCTAATTGCATATCTAATTTATAACGATAAATCAAACGCACAGCGGTTCCCTGTGTTACAACACCTTGCATTAGTCGTACAGTTTTATAAGCTGACACTTCGTCCATTGCTTCGTTTTGCTCTGTAGTAAATTTTGCAAGTATATTGCCTTTGCTATTGCATATTTTCGTGATAAAAATAGGTTTTACGTATACTCCTTTATTATTAAAAGAATTAATAGCACCAACCATTTCATATAAAGTAAGTTCGCAAGCACCTAAACTAATGGCAGGCACTTCGGGGATATCGCTTGTCATTCCTAATTTTCTAACTAATTGTACGATAGCACTCGGTCCATAGCGTTTCATTAAATAAGCAGACACATAATTCAATGAGTTTGCTAAGGCTTCTTTTAAGGTAACCATTTGCCCTTCTTTATAATCGCTTGCATTTTTTGGAATCCAGACATCGCCCGATGGAAGGTCGAAACGTACGGGAAGATTTGGTACTTTGTAACAAGGCGAATATTCTCCTTCTTGCATAGCAAAAGTATAAACAAAAGGTTTAAAAGTAGATCCGACTTGGCGTTTTGCTTGCGTAACATGGTCGTATTGAAAATGAGTATAATCTATTCCACCAACATATGCTTTCACATGACCAGAAGACGGGTCCATTGCCATAAGTCCACAGGTTAAAAAAGATTTCATATAGCGCAAAGAATCCCATGGCGATAGCAAAGTATCTATCTCTCCTTCATGCGAAAATAATGACATTTGAATAGGTGTCTCAAATATTTCTCTTATTTTTTTATCAGTATAACCTGCTTTTTTAAGTTCTTTGTAACGAGACGAATTTTTCATTGCTCGCACCATGATTCTTTCCGTTTCTTCTGCATTGATATTATAGAAAGGAGCATTTTTATATCCTGCCCAATGTTTAAAAAATAATGGCTGTAAGTTCTTTGTAATCCATTCTTCAACAGCGTCTTCGGCATGCACTTGCATTTTATAATTAATAGTAGTGTAGATTTTCAATCCATCTTTATAAATATCCCATGTGCTACCATCGGGTTTTGGATTGTTTTTTGCCCATATAGTAATTTCTTTTCTTAAAAATTCGCGAAAATAAGTAGCAATTCCTACTTTATGGTCTTGCACTTTGAAACGTGACATATCTATAGGAATTTGTTTAATGCTATCTCCTTGCTGTTTATCTAAAAATTCGTATTTTACCATTTGCGTTATCACCGTATTTCTGCGATTAAGTGCATTTTCGGGATTGCGTCTAGGACTATAGCGAGTAGGAGCTTTTAACATTCCTACTAATAAAGCCGATTCTTCGACATTCAAATCTTGAGACTCTTTGTCAAAATAAGTTTTAGCTGCCGACTTTATTCCATGCGAAAGGTTCCCAAAATCTACTGTATTTAAATACATAGCAATAATTTCATTTTTTGAATAATTTCTTTCTAATTTTATTGCTACTACCCATTCTTTAAATTTGGTCAGCACTAATTGAAAAACAGTAGGGTTTTCATTTCGGGGAAATAGATTTTTTGCCAATTGTTGCGAAATCGTACTACCTCCTCCTTTTTTATGCCCTGTTATTACTCCCATCATAACACGAAATAATGCTTTTGCATCAATACCAGAATGGGTATAAAAACGGACATCTTCAGTAGCAACAAGGGCATCTTCTAAACACTTTGGCAATTTATTATAAGCAACATTAGAACGATTTTCTATATAATATTTCCCCAATACATATCCATCTTCCGAAATGATTTCTGTTGCTAAATTTGTTTTAGGGTTTTCTAACTCTTCAAACGAAGGCATAAAACCAAGCCAACCCAAAGAAATTAAAGTGAAAAGTAAAATAATTACTCCCCATGATATTAAAAAAACAGTCCAAAACCATTTAGAAATACCATGTTTGGGTTTAGTTTTTTTTTGATTTTTATTTTTTCTGTTAGTCATAGCTATTCAGATTTTATCATATCATTTTTGTTAGGTGCAAGATGCAACCCTATGGAATTGATTCCGTTTAAAGTATTGAGACGCATAGCATGTTTCACTTTAATAGTATATTTTCCTTTTAAAGGAAAAGTCAACATGCCATAATTTACATTTAACTCTTTGACACGTCCTCCTTTCCCAATAGATTTTCCGTCGGGTTGAAACAAATCGCAGGAAACAGTATCTATCACTTCTTTTCCATTTGGTAAACAAGTGTAAATAAATAAATAAATTTGTTGAAAATCGTAATTATCATTATAACGTATCGTAAAACCAATATTATAATTTGTTACAGTATCTGTAGCATTTAATACAAAATTCAAAGGATAGGTTAGATGCCATTGTTCGTTAGGAATAATGCGGTTTTCATAATATAAATAATTGTCAGTGCAAGCTGTTAAAAAAAGGACAAGAGACAATAATAATGTTTTTTTTATATAAGTAAACATTTTATTTAATCGTTAATTTGTTTTAAATCATCTATATTAACCTCTGTTACTTCGTTGAATTTTGTTTGGTTAATTTCAGCATATATTTCTAAACTTTCTACTTTTTTATTCATTTTATTGTCTTGTATTATCTCTTTGATTTTGTCTGTCGGGATAGCATATAATGTATGAAAGTTATCATTTTTATAATAATACCACATTAAATTTTTAAAAATATCTATTTTATGACATATCGCCTCTCCTTTTTCAGTATACAGCACTGTGTTTGTGCTAGGAAAGTTTTTCAATTCTTCAATATAGGCATCTTGTTCGTAATTAAGACAGCATTTTAACTTTCCACATTGTCCTGCCAATTTTTGAGGATTTAATGATAGTTGTTGTGTTTTAGCAGTCGTTGTATTTACTGATTTAAAATGATTTAACCAAGATGCACAGCATAATTCTCTTCCGCAACTTCCAATTCCTCCCAGAGATGCGGCTTCTTGTCGTACTCCAATTTGTCGCATTTCGATTCGAATACGAAAACTTTCAGCAAGAATTTTTATTAACTCTCTAAAATCTACGCGTTTATCTGCTGAATAATAAAAAATTGCTTTTGAACCATCACCTTGATATTCAACATTATTAACTTTCATATCCAATTTCAAATCCCATGCTGCATAGCGAGATTTCATCATCGTATCGTTTTCATTTTTCACCAAACTCACCCATTTTTCTATATCAGTTGGGCGTGCTTTATGGTATATTTTTTTAGTAACTTCACTAATATTTTTATTCTGCATTTGTAATTTCACCTGATGTCCCATCATTGAAACAATGCCAATATCAGTACCATTAACTGCTTCGACCAAGACAATATCTCCTACTTCGTAAAATTCATTGGTAGTAGGCAAGTAAAAAAAATCTTTCTGTCCATTTTTAAAGCGTACTTCAGCAATTTGTTTTTTTGAAAAAGCAGGAATTTGTATATCTTCTAACCAATCATGATTAGCTAATTGGCAGCAACCATAGCTATATAAATGTTTGTTATTTTCGTTAGGATTTGGCATGTCACTCAAGCCTCTTGATAAAAAAAAGTTAGCGGCTATTTTGTCTGCTTCATAACTATGTTCGCATGAAACATGTATATCTTCTTCTATTTCTTGATTTTCAACTATGAAATTCGTTTTCTCCATATTTTATCTTTCTTTTTTTTAATGCTTACAAAAATACTAAAAATGTAAATATAAATAGAAAATAATCTTAATTAAAATAATTTATGCTATAACATAACAAGTAAAAATAATGTATTTTTGCAAAAAAATGTGAACATGAAACAATTTATCTATAGTCTAACGGCAGTGTGTTTGATTATCACTACTTTTTCATGTAAAAAATACGATAGTCAAATAAAAGGTAAAGTAAGTTATATTGCTATTGACACACAAAAAGAGGCTGTAGCTGCTGGAGCAATTTTAGAAAAAATTCAGATAATCAAAGATAAAGAAAATAAAATAGCGACAGTTCGCAGCGATAGCAATGGTTTTTTTGTATTTAACTATGTTACAGATGGTAAATGGAAAATCAAAGGACAACTTACAATAGATAGTATTGTTTATGAAAGTTATTCTAACATCATTTCTACTTCGGGCGAAGACAGTAAAGAAGTAAATCTACTATTAGACTCTGTTTATATAATAACTAATGAATAATAAAGCATGAAAATAACGCTCTATGGCAAATCATTACAGAAGACTTGTTACACTATTGTCCAACAAATCATTGACATATTATCTGCTCATTGTACTTTAGTATATGTTTATAAGCCTTTCTATGAATCTATAAAAAACGATTTTAATTTTCCTTCTAATTTCTGCACAACTTGCGATGAAGGAGCTGAAAAGGACACAAATTATGTCTTTACAATTGGAGGTGATGGTACTTTTTTAGATGCACTTACTTTAGTAAAAGATTCTGGCATTCCAATGTTTGGGATCAATATAGGTCGTTTAGGTTTCTTGTCGAGTGTTAATATTCACAATTTAGAACAATCAATTATTGATATTAAAAATAAAAATTTTCATATCGAAAAACGTATGCTTTTGCATTGTGAGCCTTCTATTGGGAACAATGTCAATTGGGCATTAAACGACATTAGTATACAACGCAATAGCACTGACAGCATGATTTCAATTACGGTGTACATCAACGATGAATTTCTTAATACATATTGGTGCGATGGGTTAATTATTGCTACTCCTACAGGTTCTACAGCTTACTCTTTAGGTTGTGGGGGGCCTATTCTTATGCCCGAAGTTGCAGCTATAGTATTGACTCCTATAGCATCGCATATGTTAACAGTGCGTCCATTAGTAATACCTGCTGAGAGCATTATTCAAATAAAAGTAGAAAGCAGAAATGACTATCATGTTGTATCTTTAGATTCTAACTCTTACACTGTTTGCAAAAAAACAACATTAACTATTTTTAAAGAAAAATTTCATATTAATCTCATACGCCTTTCACACCAAACATTTTCTAAAACATTAAGAGAAAAGCTAATGTGGGGATTGGATAAACGTAATTAATAAACAACAGCAGACATCATGGGAATTATTATCAGGCAAAGCATTAAAGGTACAATTGTAAATTACATAGGTGCTTTTATTGGGTTTATTATTACTTTTACGATTACAACAAAATTTCTGTCAGCCGAAGAAATTGGTCTTGTGCGTATTTTATTAGAAGCAGGTTTATTATTTGGTGCTTTATCTCAATTGGGTATCAACTCATCGGGCATTCGTTTTTATCCTTATTTTAAAGATAAAGAAAAAAAAGATAATGGATTTTTCTTTTGGACATTAATCATTCCTCTTATAGGTTTTTTATTAACTACCCTATTATTCATTATTTTAAAAAATCCTATTACTTACTATTTTTCTACAAATTCGGCTCTATTTGTCAATTACTACTATTATATTATTCCATTAGGATTCTTTTTCTTATACATGGTTGTATTTGAAACAAACTCAAATGTATTAATGCGAATCGTAGTTCCTAAATTCATACGAGAAATAGGTATACGTTTAATGACAATCGTTATTTACCTTTTATATGCTTTCCGTTACATTAATTTAAATTGGTTTATTATTCTATTAGTCAGTATATATGGCGTTGCAACTTTATTAAATATTATTTATCTCTTTTCTTTACAAAAATTTTCTCTTAAGCCTAATTATGCTTTTATAAATAAACCTTTACGTAATTCTTTTTTATTCTACTCTAGTTTTCTGATATTAACTACTCTTAGCAGTAGTATTATGGGAAAAATAGATGTTTTTATTGTAAGCGGACAATTAGGGCTAAAAGATGCAGGAATTTATTCTATTGCCTTTTACATTGCCATTATCGTTGAAATACCTTACAGGTCGCTAATAGCCATTTCTTTACCAGAAATATCTCAAAGCATTAAAGACAAAAATATTGCCTATACCAACACTTTATGTCAACGAGTTTCGTTACATCAATTTTTAATAGCTTGTTTTATCTTTTTATTAATATGGATTAATATCGATTTTTTATTTGAACTATTACCTAAGGGTGAAATTTATAAAGCTGGGAAGTGGGTAGTGTTTTTCATAGGTCTTTCTAGACTTATAGATAGTTCTTTTAGTGTCGGGTTATCGGTATTAAATTTTTCAAAATATTATTACTATTCATTAATATTTACTTTTTCATTGTTAGGATTAGTCTTTGTTTCTAATTTATACTTTATTAATCTATATGGCATGACAGGTGCAGCTTTAGCTATGTTTTTATCTTATTTAATCTATATTCTCTCTTTGTTAGCCTTTTTGCAATGGAAACTTAAAGTAAGCCCTCTTTCTTATCGTTTAGTAAAAATAGCTATTATTGCATTATTTATTGCCTCTATTAGCTGGAGTTGGGAACATTTTATAAGCCCTCTTATTTTTTCAGTTACTATCCATCATGTATTTGCTCTATTAATTAATGCAGCTTGTAAAACAGCATTGGCTTTAGGAATAGGACTTATTTTGGTTTATACATGGAAAGTCTCCGATGAAGTAAATAGTCTTATTAAAAAATATTTAGGAAAAATAGGTATTCATTTAAATAAGTAAATTTTATAACAATTTGAATTCACAATCTTTATAAAAACAATTTGTTTTTTATAAAAGTTTTTTTTAATTTATACATTCTTCGAGATAATATCGACAAAACATACGTATTAAATACACAGGTATTATTTTATATATAGGAAACAATGATTTTGATTTAGTATTAATGGACAAAAACATACAGCAATGAGAATGGTAACTTTTTACATAAAAAAAAGCTACCATTGGGTAGCTTTTAAATACGAAATATTTAAAAGAATTATTGTCTCTTAAATTCTTTACTAGCAGTATAGTTTACCTTAAAAGCACTTGCTTTACGCAATTCTTGTTTTACATCGGTAACGATGCCCATTTTTACATTTTCATCTACTTTTAACGACCAAGTAATCATCGTTCTATCAACATCGTTACGGCGTTGTTTTTCCACTTCAACAAACTCAACTATATCGGAAGGTTCAGCAAATTGGTCATTGAGTTGAATACGTGGTTCTAGACCTAATTTCTTTATATAATTTTGATTAGGTTTTCCTATATTTATACTCGACACCAATGCTTTTTTTTCTAATTTTTGCACTTCTATTGCTTTGGGGATTTTAATTACAACAAACAACGAAGTTTCTCTAATAGTTGATATAACCATAAAGAAAAATAAAAACATAAAAATAATATCCGACATTGAAGACATATTCAATTCGGGCAATGAAGATTTACTCTCTTTTTTAAATCTAGCCATAATTATTTTCCTCCTCCATAATTTGATGGTTCAGCTTCTGATATACTCATAGGATAAATTTTTTGCACTCCCTTTTTTTGATTTTCTGATAAATTTTCAAAAGATCTTCCAAAATTTTGTTGAGCATATTCATTTCGCAATTCATTAAAAGCCATGGTCAATTGATCTTGTACTGCCACATAAATAGCATAAGAAGTACTTCGGTCGTTTTGCAGCGACACCACTCCTTTCGACACCATGACATTCTCGCCTAACTCTTCTATATATTTCTGACTTTTTTCTGAAAGATTAGGATTGAGAGTTGGATTGGCAATGAAATTTTTCGTTATCTCTTTCAACTGATATACATCACCAAGCACTTCTTCGTTTACTAATAATTGATCATGCATATTCACTAAAATACGTAATACATTTCTTCGGTTAATATCAGGTATTTTAGCATCTTTTGTCAAAGGAGGTGGCAACCTTCTTTGAATACCCTTATCAGTATTAATAGAAGAGGTCAACAAGAAAAATGTCAATAATAAAAAAGAAATATCTGCCATTGAACCAGTGTTTAAACTAGGCAATTTTTTTGACATAATAATTTATTTTTTAAATTTTAAATACACAATTGAACCTATTAAAGTTGCAACGACTCCAATAAACACAAAATAAACTATATTTATCGAAGCTCCTATCCACTTAAAAGTTCTAGGTGTTACTTCTAAACGTATAGCTACATCGCTTAAATTAGTAGGTGCTATAATATAAGCTAACACTACAATAAGAGTAGCTATTCCTAAAAGAATTAAAGTTTTATATATTTGTTTTTTATCAGAAAATATTCCTATAATAGTAAAAAACACTAAAACAAGAACTACTGCTATAATCATAGCATAAAGTATATAAAAACTCCAACTCATCATTGCCTCACTATTCAATATATTATAAAATAAGGAGGCAAATATTGCAGCAATTGATACTATTATCAACGCTATATTTGTGATTTTTTTTATTAAAGTTTCCATCGTCATATTTTTATAATGTTAAAAAAAAGAAAAATTATTTCCTATATTTTACAACAATATCCATATAACTAATGGTTGCATCTTCCATTGTATTAGTAAGACTATCTATTTTAGCTATTAAATAAGAGTAAAATATTTGAAGAATAAGAGCTACTATTAATCCGAAAACGGTTGTAATAAGTGCTACTTTCATACCACCTGCAACAATTGTTGGCGAAATATCTCCAGCTCTTTCTATATCATCAAAAGCTTGTACCATACCTACTACTGTTCCTAAAAAACCTAATGAGGGTGCTACTGCAATACAAAATCCTATCCATGACATATTAGTCTCTAAACGTGCAGTTTGTACACCACCATAAGAAATAATAGCTTTTTCTATTTCTTCCATGCTTTCGTTATATCTATCTAAGCCTTGATAAAAAACGCTGGCTACCGGTCCTCTGGTATTGCGACAAATTTCTTTTGCCTTTTCAACATCTCCATTTTTAAGCGCTTCTTCTAATGATTCTAATAATTTTTTTGTGTTCGTAGTTGAAAGATTTAAATAAATAATTCTTTCCATAACAAAGGCTAACCCTAAAATCAAGGTAATAAGAATAGGTGTCATCCATGCGGGGCCTCCTTCAATAAATTTATCTTTCAACACTTGATTAAAAGATTTTTGCACTACTTCTTCTTCTAATAAATTTTGAGTGTCTTCAGCTTCGGCAGCCTCATCTGTTACTTCGGAAGCTTCAGTGGCTTCTTCTACTTGTTCTTTTGCTTGATTTTCATTTTGTGCATAAAGTACATTGGTTAATCCGAATGTCATCAAACTTGCAATTGCTAATAAGGCAACTAATTTTTTCATACTGATGTTTTTTTTTAATAAATATTGTTTTTTAATGTTTAATACTTTAATAGTTTGCGGAGAGACAGGGATTCGAACCCTGGAAGCGCTTACGGCACTTACACACTTTCCAGGCGTGCTCCTTCAACCACTCGGACATCTCTCCAACAGTCCATTTTTTCAAGTTGCTAAATTATAAAAAATATCAATAAGATTGATACATGTATTTATTTTTTTGAAAAATAAAAAAAATCTATTTAAAACTCTATTTTGCAATTTTTTATTTATATTCTTTTGTCTTTTATAATTATTTTCACGAGTAATATTTATATTTTTTTCAATTAAAATGACATCAAAATCTTTAAAGTATTATTTTTCTTGTTTTAATTTATTCCAAATAAACGTTTAGAATTAGCAGTAGTAACAGTCGCTACTTCTGCTATTGATATTTCTTTTAAGTCGGCTATTTTTGCTGCTATAATGGGTATGTATGCGCTTTGATTGCGTTTGCCACGATAAGGCACAGGCGACAAAAAAGGAGCATCAGTTTCTAATACAATATGCGAAAGTGGGATTTCTTTTACTATATTTTGAATTCCTGCATTTTTATAAGTAACAGTACCACCTATTCCTAAATAAAATTTTTTTTCTATTGCTTTTTTTGCTTGATTAATATCTCCCGAAAAACAATGGAAAACTCCTTTTAACGAATATTGTGAATACTCGTTTAAAATAGTAAATACCTCTGCAAAAGATTTACGCACATGAATTACCAAAGGCAAATTGTGTGAAAGTGCAAATTCTATTTGCTTTCTAAATACAATTTGTTGTTCTTTTATGAAAGTTTTATCCCAATATAAATCAATGCCTATCTCTCCAACAGCAACAAAAGTGTTTTCTTTAAAATAACTTAATATATGTTTTAGTTTTTCTTCATAATCTTCTTTTACATCAGAAGGATGCAAGCCCAACATGGGATAACATTGCATAGGAAACTGCTCACATACATCAAGCATAGGCTGAATAGAAGAGAGATTAATGTTAGGCAAAAACATATTTTTCACTCCTAAGGTTAAACATGTTTTCATTACTTCTTCTCTGTCGTTATCAAAATCTGATAAATAAAAATGAGTGTGCGTATCAACAAATTCCATATTATTCACGCTTTAATAGTGGTATATCAAATAATGAAGTAAAATCTTCGTCAGGTAGTGCTAAAAAAGTATTAATGCCTACACTTTGTGCAACCAATACATTTTGCTGCCCATCTTCTATAAACAATGTCTCTTCTGGTTGTATTTTAGCATCTTTTATCATCATTTTATAGATTTTTTCATTAGGTTTGCAAACATTCATTTGAAATGATAAATATTGTTTGTCAAAATAATCTTCCATTGTTTTTCCATAAGGATGAAAATATTTTTGCACACAATAATCGTAAACTAAAGCATTGATATTACTTAATAATAAAATGGTATAATGCTGACGTAAACGTTTTATAAGATTTAATTTATATTTTGGTAAATCGACTAAAAATGAAAAAAACGCTTTTTTTATTTCTTCATCTGTTATTTTACGTGGCGACATGCTTTTTATTTCTCTCAAAAATTCTTTTGTCGATATTTTTCCTTCTTCAAAAGAAAGAAAAACTCCTTTTTGACACCATAAACTCAGCAGTTCGCTTATATTTTCGATGCCAAGTTTTTCAAAGTTTTTAATACTTTGTTCTTTATTTAAATTTATCAATACACCTCCAAAATCAAAAACAAGCGTTTTTATTGTTTTTGTTTTTTCTCCAATATGCAATCTTTCTAATAATAATGAATTCATAGGAAATTTAAAATATTAAGTATTCAATGGGAATAACCTTATTTGAAGTTTTTTATTGTATATACTATTTTATAATAAAAAGAAAATCAATATTATTTTTTCAATTTCTTTTGTTTTTTCAATATTTTAGCCATTATTTTATAAGTCAATACAGCTGCTAATACATCTGATGATTTTTCGCTTGGATTAGGGCATAATTCAACTATATCGAAGCCAACAATTTGTTTTTTCTCATTAACTAATTCAATAAAATCGAGCACTTGCCACCATGTCATTCCACCTGGCAGAGGCGTTCCTGTAGAAGGTAAAATAGAAGGGTCGAAACAGTCTAAATCTAAAGTGATATAAACATTTTCGTTTAGCTCTTCAATAGCTTTTTCCATCCAATCGTTATTTTTTCGCATTTGATGAGCATAAAAAATCTTATGAGGCTGTATGTAGTCTTTTTCTTCCACGCATACATTTCTTATCCCAACTTGCACTACATCAACAACTTCTCTTGCTCTATTGATCACACAAGCATGATTATAGATAGACCCATGGTATTCTTTTCTTAAATCTGCATGTGCATCTAATTGTAAAACACTTAAATCTGTATATTTTTCAGCATATGCTCGTATGGCTCCAATGCTAACAGAGTGTTCGCCTCCTAACAAAGCAAGCGTTTTATTATCAGCAAGATATTGTTTTACTCGTTTATAAACAGCATTTACCATATCTTCTGGACTTTTATTTTCTGTAATTGTAGTTGCTGTGTGAATTCCAAAAGTGTATGCTTCTATATCTTCTTCTAAATCATATAATTCTATACTATCAGAAGCATCTATAATTGCTTGCGGTCCTTTGTCTGCTCCTTTTACAAAAGTAGTTGTGCCATCATAAGGAACGGGAAGAATAACAAAATAAGCTTTGTCATAGGCAGCATATATTTCTGGCATATCTAAAAAATAGTCCATATTTACTTCTTTTTATTTAAGCGTTTTTGTAAGGTAATATATTCTTTTTCATATCCTTCTTTTTTCAAAAGTGCAAACATATTATTTTTATATGCTTCTACGCCAGGCTGGTCAAAAGGATTAACGCCTAAAGTGTAAGCACTAATAGCACAAGCAAATTCAAAAAAATATATCAATGCACCAAGATAAGTTTCATTTAGTTCATTTATTTCTATCAAAATAGTAGGAACACCCCCATCTTGATGGGCTATGATTGTTCCTAATTCGGCTTGCCGATTAATTTCTGAAATACGCTTTCTTGCAAGATAATTTAATTTATCGAAATTGTCATTATCTTTTGGTACAATACATTTTTGAGAAGTATTTTTAATAGATAAAAATGTCTCAAACAACATACGTGCTCCTTGTTGCACATATTGTCCCATGGAATGTAAATCTGTAGTATAAATAAGTCCCGTTGGAAATATTCCTTTATTTTCTTTTCCTTCACTTTCTCCAAATAATTGTTTCCACCATTCTATTAAATAATAAAGCTTGTATTCATAACTCGCCATTATTTCTATTTTGTAATTATTTTTCAAAAAATAATTACGATAATAAGCATATTCTACAGAAGGATTGTTTTCGGCAGATTGCTGTAATTGTTTGCTAATTTTGAGAGCACCTCCTATCAATTGTTTTATATTAAGTCCTGCAACAGCAATGGGTAATAAGCCCACTGGTGTAAAAACAGAAAATCTTCCGCCTACATCGTCTGGAATTACAAAAGTTTTATATTGTTTTTTTTCAGCTAAGGTTTTTAATGCACCTTTTTCTTTATCGGTAATGCAAACAATCCGATTTTTACTTTCTTTTTTTCCGTATTTCTTTTCAGAATGTTTTTCTAATAATCTAAAAGCTACTGCTGTTTCGGTTGTAGTTCCTGATTTTGAAATAACAATAATACTATAATCTACTGTATCTAATAAGCCTAATAAATCGGCATAATAATCTTCAGACAAATGATGACCAGCATAAATAATGATTGATTTTTTTTTAGAAAAATACTGTTGCAAAGCATCAATCACAGCTTTAGAACCCAGATAAGATCCTCCAATTCCAGCAACTACCACCACATCAGATATTCCAATCAATTGATTAGCAGCAGACTGTATGTCGTTTAGTAATTCTTTTGAAGCTATTTTTTTTAGATTCATCCATCCAAGAAATTCATTTCCAGCACCAGTTTTTAACATTAATTTATTGTAAGCTTCTACAACTTGATTTCTTAGTGATTTATCATTAGATATACTACTTGATGTTATATGAATCATTTTTTATTTAGTTATTTTAAATTCTACTCTCCTATTTATTTGACGATATTCGGGATTATTATTACTTAATATGGGATAAATATTTCCTACACTTTTATAAGTAATTCTTTTTTCTATTCCTTGGTTTATAAACCATTCAAATACTTCTTGTGCTCTTTCCACCGATAGACCTTTAACTTCTTTATTATCTACATGCCCAACTATTTCTAGTTTTAATTCAGGATTATTTTTTAACAATAGTACTATTTCTTTTAAATTTTCTACATCATCATTTCTAATTGTTTTGCTACCAAAATCAAAATACACATTTCTCAATGTATATATTTGAATAACAGAATCTAAATTATTAATAAATTTTGTTTGTTTTTGAATTGGCACAACCGATAATTCTTGTTGAGCATGAAGAGATACTATTATACTTAACAAAACTGTTAATGATAACACTTGTTTAAAAAAAATCATTTTTTTAATCATATACAAACATTTAAATAATATATTTGCATACGTATATCTCTGTGCTTTTGTTTCAAAAGTCAGAAAAAAAGAGCCTCTCATGGGATTCGAACCCACGACCTACGCATTACGAATGCGTTGCTCTACCA
>CAZSTX010000029.1:0-25023 GCA_964610025.1 uncultured Lentimicrobiaceae bacterium | reverse complement strand
AATTTGCAAATAATTAAATTTTACATCTCTGATAACCAACAATATATCCTTTTAAGAAAATAATTTTTAATTTTTATCGGACAATGATGATTTATTTTATTTAATTAAACATTTATTTGATTTCGATTTATATTAAAATAGAAAAACTTTATTTACAAACTATTACAATAAAAAATAACACAAAAAACTTCTCTCAAACTTCCTTAAATTAAATAAAGAGTTTGAATGTGCAAATGTATACATTTTATTTATCAAACACATTTTTTTTAATTTATTTTATTTCTCTCTGATTATCAATTTAAAAAAAAATTTTTACTAAAAATAATAAATTAAATATTAATATAATGTACTTTTGCATTTTATTTTAAAAGAAACATCATAAATAATGAGCAAAAATTTAATTATCGTAGAATCACCGGCAAAAGCCAAAACTATCAAAAATTTTCTAGGTAACGACTTTATAGTCAAATCATCTATGGGGCATATCAGAGATTTACCCGAAAAAGAGTTAGGGATAGATATCGCCAATCATTTTGAACCCAAGTATGTAATTCTCCCTAATAAGAGTAAAATTATTAATGAATTAAAAGAATCAATAGACAAAGTAGATGTTATTTGGTTAGCTACTGATAGTGATAGAGAAGGCGAAGCCATATCATGGCATTTATTAAAAGCATTAGACATTGCATCTAAAGAAATAAAACGCATTGTTTTTCATGAAATTACAGAAAAAGCTATTAAAGATGCTATTCTTTCTCCTCGCGATCTCAATATCGATTTAATTAATGCACAACAAGCCCGCAGGGTACTCGATCGTTTAGTCGGATTTGAATTGTCGCCTTTGCTATGGCGAAAAGTTAAACCAGCACTTTCGGCAGGGCGTGTTCAATCGGTAAGTGTGCGACTTATTGTCGAACGAGAAAAAGAAATTCAACATTTTAATTCACTTGCGCAATATCGCGTTATAGGACAATTTGTTGACGAACAAAAAAATAATGTTCAAGCAGAACTCAACACACGTTTTAAAACAGAAGAAGAAGCTGAAGCATTTTTAAATAAATGTATCCAGGCCACATTTACAATTAACAGTATAGAACAAGTTCCTACAAAAAAAACACCTGCCCCACCCTTTACAACTTCTACCATGCAACAAGAAGCTGCTCGCAAACTTAATTTTTCAGTAGCCAAAACGATGTTAGTAGCACAACAGCTCTACGAAGCTGGTCATATTACGTATATGCGTACTGACTCTGTCGGCTTATCAACTATGGCATTAGCAGCAGCAAAAAGTGAAATTAACAAAACATACGGCGAAAAGTATGCAAAAACACGCCAATATCAAACAAAAACCAAAGGAGCACAAGAAGCACACGAAGCCATACGTCCAACATATTTAAACAAACATACTATTAATGTAGGCGATAGCTCACAAGAACGACTTTATAATTTGATATGGAAACGTACAATAGCATCACAAATGAGCGATGCTCAATTAGAAAAAACAATTATCTCAATCGATGTTTCCAATAGAGTAGAAAAATTTATTGCTGTAGGAGAAGTATTAATATTTGATGGTTTTTTAAAAATTTACATTGAATCAAAAGACGATAACGAAGATGAAAGTAAAGCCACTATTTTGCCAGCTTTAAAACAAAATATGCCATTGCAAGCAGAGCAAATACAAGCAATAGAAAAATATGCACAACAACCTTATCGTTATACAGAAGCGAGTTTGGTGCGTAAATTAGAAGAATTGGGTATTGGACGTCCCTCGACCTACGCTCCTACTATATCGACTATTCAAAAGAGAGAATACATAACAAAAGGCAATGTCGAAGGTTTTGAACGAGAATATAAAACATTGACACTAAAAAAAGAAAAAATTACAACTAATACAAAAAAGGAAAAAATAGGCTTTGAAAAAGGGAAACTCATTCCTACCGACATAGGGAACGTTGTCAATGACTTCTTAACTGCCCATTTTGATAATATTATAAATTACAACTTTACAGCTAACATAGAAAAAAAATTCGATGAAATAGCCGAAGGTACAATAGAATGGAAAAATATGATAAGCGATTTTTATCGTTTATTTCATCAACAAGTACAAACAACAATGGAAACATCGACCAAAGTAAGTGGTGAACGACTCTTAGGCGTAGACCCTGTTTCTGGCAAGAATGTATATGCAAAATTAGCACGCTTTGGCGCCGTTATTCAAATAGGCGATAGCAGCCAAAACAACAAGGACTTAAAATTTGCCAAACTACTTCACAATCAAAGCATCAATACTATTAATCTTCAAGAAGCACTTGATTTATTCAAATTACCACGCACAGTTGGCACGCACAACAATGAAGAATTGCTTGTCAATATCGGACGATTTGGACCTTATGTTCGCTATGACAATAAGTTTTACTCTATACCTAAGACCGAAGATTTATTCAAAATTACATTAGAACGCTGTCTTGAGATTATAGAAGAAAAAATAGAAAAAGACAAAGCTAAAGCGCCTATCGTTTTAGGCAATTACAACGAAATGGAAGTATCGGCAGCAGTCGGAAGGTATGGACCTTATATTTTATATAATAAACAATTTTACAAGCTACCTAAAGATATTGATATTCAAACTATCAACTTAGAAAAGGCAATTGAAGTTATCGAGGAAATTACGTTAAAAAACACTATAAAAAGTTTCAAAGAAGATAAGAACATTAAAATACTTAAAAACAAGAAAAAAGGAGCTTATCTAACCGATGGTGTTAATAATTATCCATTAGCTAAAAACGAAGATTATGAAGAACTTACACTCGACAACTGTAAGCAAATAATCAAAAAACATAGTGAGAAAAACAAGAAAAAATAACATTATGGTACTGCAAGACTATTTTCATCCTTTATATATTGAAGAACTTGATTTTTTTTCGTCCAATCACACTACGCAATTAATAGGCGACAATATATATATCCATACAGAAGATAAAGCATTTCCTGCTATAAGCAATTTTAAAATAGTACTGTTTGGAGTAAACGAAGAAAAAAATGCTTATAACAATAGTGGGTGTTCTCAATCTCCTAATGAAATAAGAAAACAATTCTATCAATTATACCGCCATAGCAATATGCCGCCTATTGCCGATTTAGGAAATTTAAAAATCGGAATAACCGCCAATGACACTTATATTGCATTAAGCGATATTTTAATCAAAATAATTGAACAAGGAGTCATTCCCATTATTTTAGGAGGAAGCCAAGACTTGACATATGCTAATTATTGTGCATACGAGAAATTAAATCAGGTTATTAATATCACTTCTATTGATGCTAAATTCGATATTGGCAACGAAGACATCGCCTTTAAATCAAATAGTTATTTACATAAAATTATTTTAAAGCAACCCAATTATCTGTTCAATTACAGCAATATCGGCTATCAAACTTATTTGGTCAATAATGAAGAAGAATTATTAATGGATAATTTATATTTCGATGCCCATCGTTTAGGATTAGTACAAGAAGACATTATTGATGTTGAACCTATTATACGCAACACCGACCTATTAAGTCTTGACATGAGTGCTGTTCGTTTTTCAGACTCGCCAGGCTGTAGACATAGCACTCCCAATGGATTTACAGGCAGAGAAATTTGCCAATTAGCTCGTTATGCAGGAGTGAGCAGCAAATTAAGTTCTTTTGGTATTTACGAGTACAACCCATCGTATGATATTGCTTCGCAAAGTGCTAAATTAATTTCACAAATTATTTGGTATTTTATCGATGGCTATATAATACGCCAGAATGATGCACCTGATATGATCAAAAAAAATTATTATAAATATTTTGTATCTTTATATGATAATGCCTATGAAATCGTTTTTTATAAAAGCAAAGTTAGCAATTTATGGTGGATGGAAATTCCGTGTAACAATAAAAATCCACTCTACAATCGGCACTATATCATTCCTTGCTCATTGAAAGATTATGAAAAAGCCTGTAATAATGAGATACCAGAAAGATGGCTGCAAACCTATAAAAAAATAAAAATAGACTAATGCTATTAACAAATGTTGTATTAAAATCTTATTTCAAAGCAAAAGGAGGCAATGTTCAAAAAATCATTAATGAACCTTACCTCTGCCAAGAAAAATGTTTGCATTTCTTATTGCGAGCAGCAAAACATACCGTATGGGGCAAACAATATCAATACAACAAGTTAAATACTTATCAAGACTTTAGAGAAAACACACCTATTAACACCTATGAATCGCTCTATCCATATATAGAGCAAAGTATTAAAGGCGAACGCAATGTCTTATGGCGAGGCAAAACAAACATATTTTCAAAATCATCGGGAACAAGCGGTAGCAGGAGTAAATTTATACCTGTTAGTTTAGAATCTTTGATAGAATGCAATTATAAAGGAGGAAAAGACAGCTTGTCTTTATACGTAAAAAACCGTCCTGACACTCGCCTATTTACAGGCAAAACACTCTCATTAACAGGCAGTCTCTACCCATCTGACATCTATCACAAAGCTATTTGTGGTGATATATCTGCTATCCTTATTAAATACATTCCCGACTGGGCTAATCGCCTCAGAACACCGAAAAAAAGAATAGCCTTACTTCCCAATTGGAATGAAAAATTAGATTTATATGCTCACTTTACAAAGCAACAAAACATTACAGGATTATCAGGTGTTCCTTCTTGGATATTATTAGTGCTAAAACATATTATGAAAATAGAAAAAATTAATAGCATTAATGACATATGGCCTAATTTAGAATTATTTCTACATGGTGGCGTTAATTTCAACCCTTATTATCCTATTTATAAATCTATCACATCTAACAATCTATTATGGTATTGGCAAATTTACAATGCTTCTGAAGGTTATTTTGCCACACAAGACATGCCCAACAGAGACGATATGTTGCTGCTACTCAACAATAACGTATTTTATGAATTTATTTCTCTTTCCGATTTTATCAGTAATAAATTAGAAGCTATCAATATAGAAAATGTTAAACCCGATGTCAATTATGTGTTATTAGTCTCAACCAATGCAGGTTTATGGCGTTATATTATTGGCGATGTTGTCCGATTTACATCTACCAATCCTTACCGTATCATTATAACAGGACGTACCTCTCATTATATCAACGCTTTTGGAGAAGAATTAATAATGGACAATGTAGATAAAGCTTTAAGTGTTGCTTGCAAAAAAACCAATGCTACTATCATTGAATTTACTGCAGCACCTATTTATTTTCAAAACGATACGAAAGCAGCTCACGAATGGTGTATTGAATTTAAAACTTTGCCAAAAAATTTCGATGAATTTATTACTATTTTAGACAATGAATTAATGAAAGTTAATTCTGACTATGAAGCTAAAAGAAGTTTTGATTTGTTATTACAAAGACCCATCATACACTCTGTTCCACAAGGCACTTTCTTAAAATGGATGACACTAAAAGGAAAGTTAGGCGGACAACATAAAGTAGTGCGACTTGCCAATAATAGAAATGTTATTGATGAAATAAAAAAAATAATTCAACCGTAAAATTAACTTATTTTATTGTATAAAAGCAATTTTACTATCCTACAGATCCTTCAAGACTAATACTTAATAGTTTTTGAGCCTCAACGGCAAATTCCATAGGTAAACGTTTCAAAACGTCTTTAGCATATCCATTAACAATCAGACTAATAGCCCCCTCAATACCGATACCTCTCTGTTGACAATAAAACAATTGGTCTTCAGATATTTTGGAAGTAGACGCCTCATGCTCTACAATTGCAGTTTCATTATTGCTCTCAATAAAGGGCCAGGTGTGTGCTCCACATTTATCGCCCAACAACAACGAATCGCATTGGGTATAATTACGTGCTTTTTTAGCCTGTTTAGCCATGCGTACCAATCCTCTATAGCTATTTTGGCTATATCCTGCCGAAATACCTTTAGAAATAATAGTGCTTTTAGTATTTTTACCAATATGAATCATTTTAGTTCCTGTATCTGCTTGTTGATAATTATTGGTAACTGCAACTGAATAAAACTCCCCTACCGAATTATCTCCCTTTAACACACAACTTGGATATTTCCATGTTACAGCCGAACCTGTTTCTACTTGTGTCCACGATATTTTAGAATTTACTCCTTGGCAAATTCCTCTTTTTGTAACAAAGTTATAAATTCCCCCATTTCCATCTTTATCTCCTGGGAACCAATTCTGTACTGTAGAATATTTCACTTCTGCATTTTCCATCGCAATTATCTCCACTACAGCAGCATGCAATTGATTTTCATCTCTTTGTGGAGCCGTACAACCTTCCATATAACTTACATAGGCATTATCATCAGCAATGATAAGTGTTCGTTCAAATTGTCCTGTATTAGAAGCATTGATACGAAAATAAGTAGATAGTTCTATTGGGCATTTAACTCCCTTTGGAATATAACAAAAAGAACCATCACTAAAAACAGCCGAATTTAAAGCCGAAAAAAAATTATCTCCATAAGGCACAACAGTACCTAAGTATTTCTTTACCAATTCAGGATATTTCTGAACAGCTTCGCCAAAAGAACAAAAAATAATACCTTCATTTTCGAGTTCTTTCTGAAAAGTTGTCTTTACCGACATCGAATCCACTACTGCATCAACAGCAACTCCCGACAAGCGTTTTTGTTCTTCTAAAGAAATACCTAAACGATGAAACATGTCTATAATATCAGGGTCGACTTCGTCTAAATTTTGCAGTTTTTTTTGTTTTTTAGGAATAGCAAAATAAATAACATCTTGATAATCTATTTTTGGATAAGACAAATGAGCCCAATCGGGTTCTTTCATTGATAGCCATTTTTCATAAGCTTTTAACCGATAATCTAATAACCATTCTGGTTCATTTTTAAAAGCCGATATTTTCCTTACAATATCTTCATTAATTCCTTTTGGAAAATAATCTGTTTCTATATCAGAAATAAAACCATATTTATAGTCACTTGATGTAACATCTTGAATAATATCATTATCTTCTGCCATAACATCTCAATATATTAGTTAAACATAATCGTCTCCTTTTTTCATCTGTACATCAGTAACAAATTGACGTATTTGTTGTTCATCTTCTTTTCTACATATCATCAAAGTATTATTACTTTCTGATACAATATAATCTTTTAATCCTTGAACTACTACTACTTTATTTTTGGGAGTATTAATAATACAATTTTCTGTATTATATGTAAACACATCTCCAACAGAGGTTATCGCATTGTTGCTCCCATCTTTTTTAAGTTGCTCAAACAAAGCTGTCCACGTTCCTAAATCAGACCAGCCAAAATCAGAAGATAGCACATTGACATTGTCGGCTTTTTCCATCACTCCATAATCAATTGAAATAGATCTGCATTGCGCATACACATTTTCAATGGCTTCTTTTTCTTCTGGTGTAGCTATTTTATTTTCAATTTCTTTAAACAATCCGTCTACATCGGGCAAATAGTATTCGAAGGCTTTTTGTATCGTATGTAACTTCCAAGCAAATATTCCTGCATTCCACAAAAAATCTCCACTATCAATAAATTGTTTTGCCAATTCTAATTCTGGTTTTTCGGTAAAAACTTTTACTTTATAAATTCTTCTATCGGGTAGATAACGATTTTTTTCGTCATATTGAATATATCCATAACCTGTATCAGGACGAGTGGGCTGTATGCCAAGCGTTAATAACCAAGGATTTTTTTCTACACAAGCAAGGGCAGCTTTTATATGTTCTATAAAAGCTATTTCATTAAAAATAACATGGTCAGAAGGAGCTACTACTATATTAGCATTAGGATTTATTTTTTTAATTCTATAATTAGCATAAGCAATACAAGGAGCTGTATTTCTACGCATAGGTTCTAATATAATTTGTTCGTCGTTGAATTGTGGCACTTGTTTTTTTACCAAATCATAATACAATTGATTGGTAACAATAAACATATTTTCTATAGGACATACATTTTCAAAACGACTGATTGTCATTTGCAATAGTGATTTTCCCATTCCTAAAAAATCAATAAATTGTTTAGGATAATTAATTCGACTTAATGGCCAAAAGCGTGAACCTACACCTCCTGCCATAATAACACAAAAATTATTTTTCATTTATTTAGATTATTTTATTTTTAACGTTATTATTTCACTTTTCATATATCTGTTTATTTTGTTTTTCATCTTTTGTTATACATTGCACAAGTGCTAAGGGATGAAATCGATATTTTTTATTAGTAGCTATATCTTTGCATAAATAATATTTACGCATCAAGCCTTGATTTATATAAGTTTTATTATTATAAGAAAAAAAAGCACTAACTGGTATATCAGCTAACATAGCTTCATTTTCCTTTAAATCAATATTATCGTACTTTTGCAATATCCGACTCAAATTTACATCTAAAAAATCGCTTGATTTTACATTTTCAATGTGTAATAACAAAGCAGTTTCAATGTCTATAGGAAAAGCTTTTAATGTTATAAAACGAAGCAATAAAGAAGAAAAATGTTTTTGCCAAATCTTTCCATGTTGAAATGAATGGTCGTAAACCCACGAATATAAATGTGCAAATTCATGTAAAAAAGTAATTAAAAAAGCATAAGGATTCAGATTTTGATTAATGCTGATACGATGACCATCATGTTTAGTTGGGCGATAATAAGTGCCATGTATTCGTTTCCTATTTTTCGCTAAACGTATATTAACTTGATATTTTTCTATCATTTCTCTTACTTCTGTTAAGGAATTTTCAGGAAGATATGGCTTTAGTATTAAATAATTATTTTGACTGTCCATCTGCCAACATCAAATTAATAAACTGATTTTCATTCGATTGAGAAAAAGTAGGGCAATCATGGCAAGGTCTCGAATACCGTCTTGGCACATTTCTATATGGTTTACATGAAGACAAGAACCAACTTATAAATAAAATAACACAACAAAAATAAATTTTATGACCTGCTCTCATAATTTAAGATAAATTTGTGCAAAAATAATAAAAAATAAAATAAGTGTATTGGTATTTTAAAAATAATGTATTTTTGCAAAAATCTATGGAGGCAACATTAACACATATAAACATGGAAATTTTTAATTATTTTTTGATAGGAATGTCAAGTGCGGCACTGATTGTTTTTATTGCATTAAATTTTGTAGATGCTGGTTATGGTATGTTTGCCAACAAAAAATGGGGATTTATGATAAATAATAAAACATCGTGGTTTCTAATGGAAATGCCTGTATTTATAAGCATGTTTGTCTTATGGTACTTTTCAGAACGTCATTGGAATCCTGTATTATTTATTTTTTTTATATTTTTTCAGTTTCATTATTTTCGCAGAGCATTTCTTTTTCCTTTTATGCTTAAAGGGCATAGCAAAATGCCTTTAAGCATTATGTTTATGGGAATTACCTTTAACATATGTAATGCACTTATGCAAGGGGGATGGCTATTTTATATATCTCCAATTGATTATTACACTTTAACTTGGCTTTATTCTCCTCCATTTATCATAGGAACTATCATTTTTTTTGGAGGCATGTATATTAATATCAGCTCCGACCGCATTATTCGCAGCTTACGCCAGCCGGGAGATACTCACTACTATCTTCCTAAAGGAGGAATGTTTAATTATGTCTCGTCGGCTCACTATTTTGGTGAAACCATTCAATGGATAGGCTTTGCTATATTGACTTGGTCGATAGCTGGAGCAGTATTTGCACTTTGGACTTTTGCTAATTTAGTGCCACGCGCCAATGCTGTCTATCATAAATACCAATTAATGTTTGGTGATGAAGTTAAAAATAAAAAATTAAAACGTATTTTTCCATTTATTTATTAATGCCTAATCTCCACATAAACAAAACTGCATTAATCACTGGTGCTACTTCTGGAATTGGATTGCAATGTGCCCATGTACTTGCTAAAAAAGGCTATGCTTTAGTAATTGTAGGCTCTAATCCTTTAAAGATGGAAAATGCCATGGGTGAATTACAACAATATTCCATTCAAATATATCCATTAGTCATGGATCTTTCTCAACCCGAAGCAAGCGAAAATATATTTCATTTTTGTTTAGAAAAAAATATTGAAATAGATATTCTTATTTGCAATGCAGGCATATCGCTGGGAACTACTCTTACAAACACCCATATAGAAGATATTAGAAAATTACTTTATTTGCATATTACTACCACTACTACATTGTGCCATTTGTTTGGAAATAAAATGAGAGAAAAAAAACAAGGAAATATACTAATAGTATCTTCTCTTACAGCCTATACCCCCTATCCTACTATGGCACTCTATGCCGCTTCTAAGCGTTATCTTCATAGTTTTTCGAAATCATTGCGTGCAGAATTAAAATCTTATGGAGTAAACGTATCAGAACTTTGTCCAGGAGGTGTAGATACCCCTATCATAAATAAAAAGAATTTCTTTATCGCTGCAGCAGCACGCTTGGGTGTCTTGTCTACACCTAAAGAGATAGCTGAAAAAAGTATAAAAAAAATGTTTCGTAAAAAAGCTAAAATCACTCCCCTGCTTTTTTATAGGATACTCATTTTTTGTTTGCATTTTATTCCAAACTATCTCATCGTTTTCTTATATAAACACACTGCTGTTTTTACAAACAAAAATAAAAAAACTTCCAATACAGAAACTTATCTCTACAAACCCTCCACCTCTTCTTATGCTTTAATTACAGGAGGTTGTTCGGGAATAGGATGGAGTTATGCTCAATTATTAGCAAAAAAAGGCTACCACCTTGTTTTAGTTAGCAATAAAGAACTATTACTAACAGAAAGGAGCAAAACAATCAAAACCAAATACAATATTGATGTAGAATATATGTATATCGATTTAACACAAGAAGATGCAGCAGAGAAAATATTTTCATTTTGTCGCGATAAAAAATTAAAAATAGACATTTTAATTAATAATGCAGGTGTGTATCTATCAGGTTGTTTTCTTGATACAGAAAAAGAAAAAATAAAAGCACTTTTACAATTGCACATTATAACATTAAGCGAATTATGTCGTTATTTTAGCGAAATGATGCAAGAGTTTCAATTTGGTTATATTGTCAATATGTCTTCGTTAGCTTCTTGGATGCCCTATCCCAATATAGCTATTTATGCAGCAAGCAAACGATATATTAAAAATTTTTCACGTTCAATACGCACCGAATTATTGCCTTACAATGTTTCGATAACGGCTATTACCCCCGGTGCTGTCAATACAAACTTATTAAAAATAAAACCTCGTTACAAATCCATAGCTATTAAATTAGGCATTATAAAATCATCACAGACAGTAACAAAAAAGGCTTTACGAGCTATGTTTAAGAAAAAATCTTATACTACTACTCATTGGTTAAATTACATTAGTATTCCTCTATTGCTCTTATTGCCTTCGCGAATAATAATGATAATTGAAAAGAAATTAAAAAATGTTTTTATAGA
Source organism: uncultured Lentimicrobiaceae bacterium (assembly GCA_964610025.1). Taxonomy (GTDB): domain Bacteria; phylum Bacteroidota; class Bacteroidia; order Bacteroidales; family WCHB1-69; genus UBA5266. The sequence goes on along the minus strand of CAZSTX010000029.1, from coordinate 13,515 downwards.
ATAAATAAAAAAAAGAAGTATAACATGGATTACATAAAACCAAATGATGCTATTAAAAATATAGCTATTGCAGGACAAGCAAAAACAGCATTATCTGTTGGACACATTTTAATCAAAGCCATTTTATCGGGAGTTTTTTTAGGATTTGCCACTACACTCGCTTTTACAGGAGCTGTACAAACAAATTTAGATATAGTAGGAGCGCTTATTTTCCCTACGGGATTTATTATGATTTTTTTACTAAATTTAGAGTTAGTAACAGGTTCTTTTGCTATTATTCCAATAGCGGTATTACGCCGTAAAACCAATACACTTTTAATGTTAAGAAATTTCTTTTGGGCTTTTCTTGGCAATTTAATAGGCTGTGTGTTTTATGCGGCATTATTTGCTATTTATATTACACAAATTGGAAACATAGCAGGAAGTGATATATTAATTGGACAAAAAATAATAGCTGTAGCTGAAAGTAAAACAATAGCATATAAAGTTTTAGGATTTAATGGACAAATAGTAATGTTTATAAAAGCAATACTTTGCAACTGGATGGTAACTATTGGTGCAGTTATGGCATTTACTTCTAATTCTACTTTTGGGAAAATCATTGCTATGTGGATGCCAGTATTTATTTTCTTTGCTCAAGGATTTGAGCACGCAATAGTTAATATGTTTGCCATACCAGCAGGAATGATGTTAGGAGCCAATATTAGTTTTAGTGACTGGTGGTTATGGAATCAACTTACGGTAACTATCGGCAATTTCTTAAGTGGATTTTTATTTACTGCATTGGCATTTCATATTGTTACTAAAGAAAATAACAACAATAAATTATATTAAATAAGTTTTATATAAAAAAAAATATTACATTTGCAAATTATTTTAAAACAGCAACAACAAAACAGCAACAAACAATATAATTGTCTAATAACAAATAAATTAAAATATTTATGTAGATAAAAATGATAAAAAAGTAACTATATATAACAATTAAACGTATATTATAACATTATAAAAAAATATGTATTAGCATGAAAACAACTAAAATATTTTTTCTTTCAACAATCATAAGTAGTGTATTTATTTTTACTAATTGCGGTGTAAAGAAAATGATAAAAAAACAAAATAACATTACATATCAAATCTATAATGAAAATCCGGAGTCAAGAAAAGGACAAACAAATATTAAAATAAAAACTATCTTTCCAGAAAAATATTTTAATAAAAAAGCATTATTAACAAGTGTTCCTACACTAAAAAACTATGAAGGACAAATAGATACTTTGACTCCTATCTATTTTCAAGGAGAAAAAGCAAATGGACAAGGAAGTATTGTAGAATATAAACCCGAAAATAATTTTTTGTCTAATCAAAATATTACTTACAAAGCAGATTTTAAAAATAATATATTAACAGTCAATGCTACAATAACAGATAAAAAAGGAAAAATCTATCCTCTGCAAGAAAGAGAAATAAGTACTATAAATATAGATACAAAAAGAGAAGAAATTAACCCAAAACTTTCTTATAAGTCTGATAATAAAAATAGTAATCCTACTTATTATTTTAGCAGTCACAATTATGTTCCAAAAGAACCTATCGAAAAAACAGCTCTTATCTATTTTGACTTTAACTCTGATGCACTAAATTGGCAACATCCATTGAATAAAAAAGAAGAAAACATACAATTATTAAAAGAATTATTTCCTTTTATATACCAATACGACTCATTAAAAGAGATTGAAATAGACGGATGGGCTTCTCCTGAAGGAGAATTAAAAAGAAACGAAGAATTATCAAGCAATCGTTCAAAAAGAGGAAAAGAATGGTTCGAAAATGAATTTAATAAATATATCAGAATAAAAGCAAAAACAGATAGCGTTGACCTTAACGTTTTAAAGAAAAACATTAATTACAAACTAAAAGACAATGGAGAAGATTGGGAAGGTTTTATCACTGCTCTCAACAACTCTAATATCAAAGAAAAAAATCAAATTATCAATGTTATTCAATCGCAAAGCGATATAGATAAAAAAGAACAACAAATACGCAATATGATAGCCATCTACGATGAGGTAGATGCTGAAATATTACCTGCATTAAGACGTGCTAAAATAAAAGTAATATGTATTGACAACTTAAAACCATATGAATTAATTGCCAAATATGCCATTATTGCTCCCGACTCTTTGACCAATAATGAATTATTATATGCAGCTGCTATGACTGAAGATATTAAAACAAAAAAACAATTATTTGAAAACACTATAGAGTTATATCCAGAAAATTATAGAGCTTATAACGATTTAGCTTGTATAAAAGCAGCAGAAGGAAATATTGGTGAAGCCGAATCTTTATTGGAAAAAGCAAAGTCGTTAAATCCTAATAATGATATTATATTTAATAATTTAGGTATTCTTGCTTATCAAAAAAAGGACTATGAAAATGCAGAAAAACACTTTATAGCATCTCAAGATTTAGGAATGGAACAAGAAAACAATTTATTTTTAGTAAAAGATACTCTATTTGTTATATCTGCCGAAAGTTATGAAAGTAGTGACACCTCAACAGCCATAAGTAAAGAAAAAGACATCAATATGGCAGTAAAACTCAATGCTTTATTAGCAGTTGGAGTTATCAATCCAGCTTTTGAAGTGAAGTTATCTAAGCATTTTTCAGCTCAAATAGAACTTATTGGAACTTATTGGTCTAAAGGATATTTAGGCACTGGTAAACCTATAAAATTATTCATTACTTTTCTTGAAGCAAGGTATTATCCAAAAGAAGTTTTTAAAGGATTTTTTGTTGGGCTAAACACAGGATTTGGCATATACGATATGTCAAAAGCAATTATACCTAACTATTGGCAGGAACCTCACAACAATATTATGCATAAAGGGTGGAATTATATGCTCGGAGGAAGCGTAGGTTGGGCTTTCCCAATCAAAAAACATTGGGGAATTGAACCTTTTGTTGGTGCTGGCTATACCTATGCCAAATACGACAACTTCAAAAACGATGTATTGACTATACCCAATAAAGCACAATCTCTCTTTGCTTTTGTATACAAAGGTGGGGTGTATTTCTATTATAAGTTTTAATAAACTCATGTAGCAAAGTTAAGACAAAAGACGGATAATAAACACAAAAAGGAAATCCCAATTTTAAATATATAAAGAACTACACCAAACGAATAGAACAAGAAAAACAATGGATTTTCTAATACCAACAACTCAATAAAAAAAAAGGAAATAATAACACTTCCTTTTTTTATTTTTCACAGCATTATTTTGTTTATTTTTGTAAAAATTATTTTAATATGGCAAAAGTAAAAACTACTTTTTTCTGTCAAAACTGCGGCACTCAATCAGCTACATGGGTCGGCAAATGCAAAAATTGTGGAGAATGGAACACTTATGTTGAAGAAGTTATTCAGACATCTTCAAGCACAAAAAAACAAGTTAACTTATCTCAAAGTCAACCTATTCGCATACATGAAATTGATAGTACACAAAATCTTAAACGTATCAACTCAGGCATCGAAGAAGTAAATAGAGTTTTAGGCGGTGGAATTGTGCCTGGATCTATTATCTTACTTGGAGGAGAACCCGGCATCGGAAAATCAACACTATTATTGCAGCTGGCACTTAGTTTACCTTCCGCTATGAGTGTTTTGTATATTTCGGGTGAAGAGAGCGATTTGCAACTTAAAATGCGTGCCGACCGTATCAATAAAAAAAACAACAACTGCTTCATTGTTAACGAAACAAATACACAAAACATATTTCAGCATATCGACAACATACAACCTCAACTTTTAATTATTGACTCTATTCAAACTTTACAAACTAACACCATAGAATCTACAGCAGGTAGTATCTCTCAAATACGAGAAACAACATCTGAATTACAACGCTTTGCTAAAACAGCAAATATTCCTGTTTTTTTAATCGGACATATTACAAAAGATGGTTCTTTAGCAGGACCTAAAGTATTAGAACACATTGTTGACGTAGTATTGCAATTTGAAGGCGACCGCAATTATGGTTATCGCATTGTTAGAGCTATTAAAAATCGTTTTGGGTCAGTTGCTGAACTGGCTATATTTGAAATGCAACAAACCGGTTTACGCGAAGTAAGCAATCCTTCTGAAATATTAATTTCGCAGCACAACGAAGAAGTGAACGGCATAGGCATTGCAGCCACTATCGAAGGGTTACGACCATTTTTAATTGAAACACAAGCATTAGTAACTCCTGCTGTATATGGCAATCCGCAACGTTCATCTACAGGTTTCGAATTAAGAAGGTTAGGAATGCTCTTAGCTGTATTAGAAAAAAAATGTGGATTAAAAGTCAATAGTAAAGATGTGTATTTAAACATAACAGGCGGTATCCATGTTGACGATCCTGCCGCCGATTTAGCTATAGTTGCAGCTATTATGTCTTCTTTGTTTGATATAACAATAGATTACAATACTTGTTTTTCGGGAGAAATAGGCTTGTCGGGAGAAATACGTCCTGTGAGCCGTATAGAACAAAGAATTAATGAAGCTAAAAAATTAGGGTTCAAAACTATTTTTATATCTTCTAACAATTCCAAAGATATAGCTATCACAGGTATTAATATAATAAGAGTTTCTAAAGTAGAATACCTACTCAAGAAACTCTTTAAATTATAATTTTTATTATTCTTTGATAGCTTGATGAGCAGCTAAATCGTTTTCAGTGAAATTTTTAATATAATTTTCTCTTTCTTGATTTTGAGCTTTTATCATTCTAATAAAAACACGAGACGAATTTTCATATTTATCGCAATTATCAGCGTCTAATAATAATAAATATCCTATAATAATATTACCTGCCATTTCTACTAAACGGCGAGCATTAAAATCATATACTTCTGTATTGTTTTTATCTTTAAGAAACAGAATAGTATTATCTAATTGATTAGTCATTTCAATAAGTGTCGTTTTCAGTACTTGCAGTTCTGGTTTTACATTTATTGCTTCATATTCTTTAATCCGTTTCAAAAATCCACCAGCTCCAATGCCTTTGATAGCTGCCACGACTTGTAATTGAGATGTTCCTTCATATATACTTGTAATACGCGCATCGCGGTACAATCTTTCTACTGAAAAATCTTTCATATAACCAGTTCCTCCATGTATTTGTATCGCATCGTATGATATTTGATTACAATATTCGCTGGAAAATAATTTTAAAAGAGGAGTATATACATCGGCTAAACGTTGATAATATTTCATTGTATCTCTTTCTTCACTAGTAAGTGTTCTTACTTTACTTAATTTAGTAAGTAATTTATACATATCAACAAATCGAGCAGTTTCGTAAAGCAAAGAACGAATACCGTCAGTTTTGGCACGCATAACAGCAAGCATTTCGTAGACAGGAGCAAACTCTATAATTTTCTTTCCAAATTGTTCTCGTTCATGTGCATATTTCAATCCTTCTCTATAAGCGGCTTCTGCCAACCCAACCGATTGTGCTCCAATCCCTAAACGGGCAGCATTCATAAGCGACATCACATATTTAATAAGTCCCATGCGCTCGTCTCCTATCAATTGTGCCGGAGCATTTTTATATACTAACTCACAAGTAGGCGCCCCTTTGATTCCTAATTTATTTTCTACACGACGTACAACAACTGCATTGTCCATACGATTGTAAAGGAAGCATGAAAGCCCTCTGGCATCGGTAGAATCTTCTTCTGAACGTGCTAATACTAATTGTATATCAGCATCTCCATTGGTAATAAATCTTTTAACTCCATTTAATCTCCAGCATTTTTCCTCGTTATCATAATGTGCTTTTAACATTACAGATTGTAAATCAGAGCCGGCATCAGGTTCGGTTAAAACCATAGAGCATGTATAACCTTTATGAATAAGAGGTAAATATTGATTTTTTAAATCATCAGAAGCAAATTCATTGATAGTTTCTGCGCAATCTTGTAAACTCCAAATATTAGAAAAACTTGCATCTGCACGTGCTATCATTTCGGCAGCCATAATGGTAAGTACCATCGGAAAATTTAACCCATCATATTTACGTGGTAACGACAAACCGTACATTCCTGCCTTTTGCAACATCTCATGGTTTTGTTGTGTTCCTTTTGCATATGTAACAATATTGTCTGATAAAGTTACTCCTTCTTTATCCACATCTTCTGCATTTGGAGCAATGGTCTCGCCACATATTTCTCCTATTACTTCTAATACCTTGACATAGGAATCTATCGCATCTTCAAAATCGAGAGGTGCATAGTCGTATAGTTTACATTCTGTATAATCATTTTCACTCAATTTCACTATGTTTTTCATCAACGGATGCGATAAGTGAAATTTTAAATGTTCATTATCTGAAAAAAAGTTTTCCATTTTTATATGATATTTAATATTATTCTTTTAATTACTTAATTTGTTTTTTATAAGATTGTATTATTTTAGGAATGATTTTCATCACTTCGCCTATGACTACATAATCGGCAATAGCATTAATAGGTGCATGAATAGAAGTATTAATACTAATTATTTTAGACGACTGATCCATTCCTGCACGATGTTGTACAGCTCCTGAAATACCACAAGCAATATATAATTTAGGTCGTACTGTAACACCTGTTTGTCCTATTTGACGCTCATGAGTACAAAAACCAGCATCTACAGCTGCACGTGTCCCTCCTACTTCGGCTCCTAATAAGTCAGCTAATTCATAAAGAATATTAAAATTTTCTTTACTGCCCATACCATAACCGCCAGCAATCATAATTTGCGCTGCTTTCAGATTAACTTTAGGTGGTTCAATATGTCGGTGCAATATTTCTACTTTTTCGCCAGCAGTATTTAATACAGAGATATCTATCTCTTTTTTAATAGGATTATTTTTTACAGTTTGAGGCTCTAATTTCATTACTCCTTCTCTTACAGTAGCCATCTGTGGACGTGTTTCTGGATTAATAATAGTAGCAATAATGTTACCGCCAAAAGCAGGTCTGATTTGATAAAGTAAATTTTTATAATTGATCTTTTTAAGTTTATCTTCATGATTACCAATTACTAAATTCGTACAATCTGCTGTCAGCCCGCATCGTAAAGAGGAAGATATGCGTGGTGCTAAATCGCGTCCAATAGAAGTGGCGCCAAATAATGCTATTTCTGGCTGTTCTTTTTCGAACAATGTTTGAACCAGTTTGGTGTGTGTTAAAGTTTTATAAGGAAACAGTTGCTCATTATCGGCATAATGTATCGTCGATATACCAAAAAAACGCAATTGTTCCAATGCTTTATCTAACTGTGTACCTAATACTACTGCTTCTAATGCAAGACCTAAAGTATCTGCTAATTTTTTCCCTTTTGATAACAACTCTAATGATACATCAGCAATACGATGTTCTTCTGTTAATTCACAATAAACAAATATATTTTTCATAATTATCCAATTACTCTTGTTTCTAATAATTCTTTCATTAATTGATCAATATCTTGGTCTTTTTCTGTAAAACGTTTCGATTCTTTCTGAACTAATACTACACTTTCTATTTCTTTTACCTTAGTGGGTGAACCTCCCAAGCCAAGATGTTTTTCATCAGCTCCTACTGTTTCAGTATTCCATTCTTCGATATGCAAATAAGGTTTTTCTTTAAACAAATCGGTGTAATCGCGATTTTGTTCTTGTAGTTCGCTGATTGTGTGAGCGTATTTATATTTCATCATACGTTTTGCATGCATTGGACGACAAGGCGCTGCTGAACTATGTACTGTTATTAATGCAGGAAATGACACCGACACTGTTTCGACACCTCTTTCAAGACGACGAGTAAGCACCATTTGCTTGTTGTCAATACTTTCTAATTTTTCTACATAAGTTACTTGTGGAAAATTTAATTTTTCTGCTACTTGCGGTCCTACTTGTGCAGTATCGCCATCAATAGCTTGTAATCCACAAACTACTAAATCGGGTTTAATTTTATCTACTGCTTTACTTAAAGCATAAGAAGTAGCTAAAGTATCAGAACCTGCAAATTTACGGTCTGTTAATAAATAACCTTTGTCAGCTCCTCGGTAAATGGATTCTCTAATAATCTCTGCTGCACGAGTTGGTCCCATCGTTAAAACAATAATTTCAACATCTTTGAGTGTGTCTTTTATTGTTAATGCCAACTCTAAAGCATTTAAATCATCTGGATTAAAAATAGCCGGAAGTGCTCCTCTGTTTACTGTCCCATCTTCTTTCATAGCATCTTTGCTTACATTTCGAGTGTCGGGAACTTGTTTTGCTAAAACAACAATTTTGAACTTCATATATTATAAATTTAATATTTTTTGATTGCCTGCAAAAGTATAAAAAAAATAACACATCATAAGATTAGCAAAAAAAATAAGATTATAAAATGATAATCAAAAAGATATAAACAAAAATAAGCAAAAACTACAAATATTTATCTTTCTATCAGATAAGCATTTAAAAGCTTATTTGAATTTACTCTTGAGATTAAACAAGTCTTAAAAGTGCATTTTTTCGCTCTCTTTAGGCGTAGTTTATATAAAATGCTAATTCAAATGTTCTTCTCTTAACAAATCATTGACTGTTTTAACAGGTGTAAATGTTGATAAAGGTACGGCTATAAAAAGTGTTATCCAATCCGACATTGCACCATTCCATAAACCTGGATATTCTAAGGATTTAAGATTTTTTCCATTTTTCGATTTCAATGAAATAAAATAACGATTATTGTCTGTATATTCTGATAAATTAAATTTTTCTCCTTTATAATTTTTAATTCCACAGACTAAATCAACCGGATTAAAATATTCTGAATTTTCGAGTAGCTGCAACTGTTTGCTATCCTTTAGATTTATTTCAGATGTTTCTACTATTTGAAGCGAAATTTTCCCTTTAGCGTCTTGCAGCCAAAAAGGACCTCCGCCAGGTTCATTTTCTCTTTTTACCATACCACAAACGCGCATAGGACGATTCAAGATATCAAACAACATATTATGTTGCATATCTATTGATAGCGTAGAATAATTTTCAGGCAACATACTATGTAAATCATGTTGTATGAATTTTTTTATATTATTTAATTCCTTTATCGTTAAATTTTTATTTTTTAAACGATGCAAATACTCAAAACATTGGCTCTGTAACTTTAACAATAAAACTGCAAGTGTTTTTTTTAGTTCTATTGTATCTTTTTTTCTTGCATCTGTTGTAATATTATCAATATTTTTAATAAAGACAACATCTGCATCTAAAGCTGATACATTTTCTAATAAACTTCCATGTCCTCCTGGACGAAATTCTAAATTTTCATCTTCATTTCTAAACAGCTGATTATCTTCTGTTAATGCAATAGTATTGCTACTAACGGATTGATAAGAAAAGTCTATTTCATAATTTACCCCCATTCTTTTCTCATAAATTTCGACTACTCTATGTAATAAATTATTGAACAAATCGGCATGTTCGGGAGATATTGTAAAATGTAAATACACCTTGTTATCCGAGTTTTTAGCATATAAACTTCCTTCTACTAAATGTTCTTCAAAAGCAGTCCGCAGCTCCTCTTTGTATTGATGAAATATCAATAAACCTTTGGGTAAAAAAGCGTAATTTAATCCTTCTTGAAATAGCAATTCTTGAATAATAGGTTTATAATTAGCTTCTTTTAACAACTTATCGCTATCAAGTTTTTTTTTCGCAAGAGATTGTTTTAAAAGCTCATAAAAAGCAATTTTTTTAAAATTTTTCATCAAAAACAATCCTTGTTCCACAAAAGATGTATCCGTATTTAATTCAGGAGTGTACTTTTCGTAAAAATTAAAAACATCTTTAAACATACGTGTTGCAGCCCCTGAAGCAGGAACAAATTTTAGCAGTTTTTTATTTTTAATTTCTTTATCGAAAGCCAATACATACTCTTTTATTTCTTCTTTTGTTAATACCGTTATCCCTTTATCTACAGTCGCAGGTGCAACAACATTAACAAAAGTATTGCCTTTAGTAATGATATTTATTTGATTGGTTACACTATCAATATCTAAACCTAATTGTTCTATTTGTTTTTTATCTTTAGTTGTAAAATTAATTTCCCCTTGCATATATGATTATTTTTAATACTAATTTTTATTTTCAAAATACTGTTCTAATAAACGAGCCACATATTTTCCAAATACATCAAATTCTATATTAACAACGGTTCCTTTTTTGAAATTATGAAAATTTGTAACTTCATGAGTATATGGAATAATAGCTACTGAAAACATACCTTTTTCGGAATCTACGACCGTTAAACTTACACCGTTTACAGATATAGAACCTTTGGGAACAGTTATATTATTTTCTTGTGGGTCGTATTCAAAATAATATCTCCAACTGCCATTTTCGTCTATTACCTTTACACAACGTGCTGTTTGGTCTACATGCCCTTGTACAATATGTCCATCAAAACGAGCGTCCATCTTCATACTACGCTCTAAATTAACCTCATAACCTACGTTCCAAGTTCCTAAATTTGTTTTAATTAATGTCTCTTGCATAGCGGTTACAACGTATTGATTTTTTTCTTTATCTATTTTTACAATTGTTAAGCAACAACCATCATGGCTCATGCTTTGGTCTATTTTAAGTTCATTGACAAAATCTACTTCTATTACAAAATGCACATTGGTATTTTCGTGAATTATATCAACTACTTTACCTGTTTTTTCAACAATTCCTGTAAACATACTTATTTTATATTTTAATTATTATCTAACTATCGTTATACTTCCTTGTAAAAATCGAGTGCGTATGCCATAAAGAGTGTATTCTCTTACATCACACGCATAAAAATAAACTCCATCAGCACACTTTTTATTATTATATTGGTTTGTTCCATCCCAAAGAATATCAGGATTATTTGTTTGAAAAACTAATCCACCCCATCGATTATAAATACGCATATTAACGCTTTCTACCATTTCGTAAGGTTGAAATGGGGTAAAGACATCATTATGACCATCTCCATTAGGAGAAAACACATTAGGGAAACGATAAGGATTGCATAAATCTATATCAAAACATATTTTATTGCTAAAACTACTTTTGTTTTTGATAGAATCAATAGCAACGATGGAAAAACATCCTACAACTGATTTTAAATCTTTCATTGTATAGTTTTGCTGATACTTATCTTCGATAGTATCTAAAATGTGATAATCTCCATTAATATGATTGGTATAATAAATATAATATTTAGCAATATCATCAAAGCAGGTATCAAAAGGAAAATACCATTCAAGTTCTATATTATAACAGTCGGTTTCTCCTTTTAAAATAGGGGTACATGGATTGACATTGTCGTATGGTATTGCACATTGAATCTGAGATTTATTATAAAGTGGTTTTACAATAGTTGTATCATCATAATAGCCAGTAGAGCGAATATAATAACAATACTGATTACGATTTATTAGATTGTTATCTTTATAATAAGATTGATTAGTTGCCGCTATAGAATCAAATGTTAAAGTCTGTGAATTAAATTTAAAAATAGTATAAAGCGAATTATGCCACGGCACATCTTCTTCCCATGACAACAATAATGCTCTATCAGTAGAATCAATCGTTAAAAAAACAGAAGAGGCTATATCGGAATAGTCGATTAAAGTAGGCGTTTTGTTTGTATTATTATACATGCCTAATTGGTAGTAAAATTTATGTTGTTTTGTATTTAACAAACTATCTATATAGCTAGTATCATTTAAATTAGAAAATGTATATATCGTTGTTAAATCAGAAGTTATATTTGTCGTACGTTTTAACGATAAAGAATAAGGTCCTGGAAACTGCATAGTGTCTATTTCTGTTGGAAGTACCCATTTAATTAATAGTTTCCCATTTTTCAAATCTGTTTCTTCTACACTGACATGTGTAATAATAGGAAGGTATTTTTCTATCATCACACACACTTCTGCAGAAGCATAACTTTCGGCTTCGTCTTCATAATAAGCTATTATAAGATAACAATACTCTATCCCATGTTTTAACCCTTTTCCTTTATCATCATCGACAAAAACAGTGTTGTTTTGCGATTTATTCTGCCCTATTAATTTATAGTTAGTATATACAGGAACTCCTGTTTCGCAATGTGCTGGAACAAACCCATATTTTCCTTCTCTACGATATATTTTATATCCTGAAGCATTACTACAAGTTGAATCCCAAGATAGAATTGCCGATTTTTCAAATGATGAAATCTGCACATTTTTTGGAGCAGGAGCAACTATTTGCACATTTACAGTCTTCATACTCACTAAACTTACAGGTGCTCCATTATCTTTTGCTTTGAAAACAATACTATAAGGTTGTTTTTGAATATGATTACAATTTGTATACCACGTAAAATAAGTATACACTGAATCTCTCCCCATTATAGGTTGATTAAAATAAGCCAAAGAATCTTGTAAATAAAAAATAGAACTCGTTGCAGTTAATGTAACTGTTTGCGCAAAATCAATATCTTTTGCAAGTACTTTAAATGACAAAATATCGCCCGCATTAATACAAGTATCCATTATAGTTTCTATTATAGGAGGATTATTATTGCATGCCATAATAATAATTTGCATATCACGTACAATAGACCCTACTTTTACACCATATCTATATTCTTCTATTAAAATAGCTATATTATATTCCCCTTGTAAGACAGGTGAATCCCAATAAAAATCACCTGTCATCGAGTTGATACTAATACTATTAGATGCTGATGGCATCGTATATCCTGGTATATCTTGTCCGTTATAACCTTTACACTTTATCAAAGAATAAACCAAACTATCTCCATCTAAATCTATTGCACCTGGATTATGATAAAATGGTTTTCCTACGCAACCAATATCGATGGGTGGATTTTCGAGTATAGGCGAATTATTATATTTAAGAAAAGGATTAATAATCAATTCTGATTCTATATAAAATGGAATATCAACAGAGTTAGGAACATTAATTATCCCTTGATTGCGATTTGGGTCTTCCATTGAAATAATATAAGAACCCATTGCAGGATAAGTATGCCTACCTGTATATATATTCTTTTGTACTTCATTTCCCATATTTATTTTTGATGTTCTTTTTATAATATCTGATGTAGCATCTCCCCAAAATACTTCTAATTCGTTTCTATCAGCTGGACTCGGACTATATGTATAAGTAATCAAAGTAATTTCATACGTTAATCCTCCGATATGCTTATATACTATCTCCCCTGCTCGTTCATGTGTAGCATATACATAAACAGATAAAAAAGAAAGAATAATCAACACATAAAACTGTTTCATATTATACAAAGTAATACAATATATATTAATGTAAAAATACTTCTCTTATTGCATAAATTTTAAAAATAATTCATCATAAGACTATACCAAAAGAGAGAGTAATGCATTACTCTCTCTTAAATATAGTTTTTTCTTTTAATTTATTTCAATAAAGTTACATGTCCTATGTATTCATG
>CAZSTX010000028.1:0-25403 GCA_964610025.1 uncultured Lentimicrobiaceae bacterium | reverse complement strand
GCAGTGTGGCAAGTAGTTTTTTCTACAAAATTTCATCTATTAATAACAATCCAAATCCAACAGTTTCAGCATATCAATATTGGTTAGACAACGACTATGCAAATGCTGTAACCGTAAACACACCCGCACAGCAACAGATAAACATCAACAGTTTGATTTCTATGTCGTCTGTTTCTAACGGAGTACATACGTTTAATATTCGTTTCAAAGACAATTTGAATGTTTGGAGCAGTGTGGCAAGTAGTTTTTTCTACAAAACTTCGGCAATCAGTACCAATTCAAACCCAACAGTTGCAGCATATCAATATTGGTTAGACAACGATTATGCGAATGCTGTAACCGTAAACACGCCTGTGCAGCAACAGGTAAACATCAACAGTTTGATTTCTATATCGTCTGTTTCTAACGGAGTACACACGTTTAATATCCGTTTCAAGGACAATTTGAATGTTTGGAGCAGTGTGGCAAGTAGTTTTTTCTATAAATCTGCACAGCAAACAGTGGTGCAAAACCAAGTAGTTGGCTATCGTTATTGGTTTGATAATGATTTTGCAAACGCTGTTTATTCGCCTATTATCGCCAATCAGCAAGTAAATGTGATGGATAATCTGAACATGACCCACATTCCGAAAGGAATGCACCAAATTCATTTTCAGTTTAAAGACACTTTGCAACAATGGAGTGTTGTTGTGATAGATTCTGTAGAGAAAATTTCCTTACCCATTGCAAATTTCGCTTACACACCACAAGCAAGTTGCGATTCGACCCTTGTTCAGTTTTCTGATTTAAGCATAGATGGCGACACTTATTTTTGGGATTTTGGAGACGAAGCAACGGACACAATCGCCAATCCAACACACAGTTATTACACACCGGGTTCTTATCAAGTTAGTTTGACAGTTACGGATACGCTCACAGGTGCAGACAGCACCTATCAAACCTCTCTTTTTGTTACAGGAAATACAGCTCATTCTTTTGCTGTTATAGCTTGTAAAAATTATACCTCTCCAAGTGGCAATTTCGTATATACAACAAGCGGAACGTATTGCGATACTATTCCTAACCAATGGGATTGCGATAGTTTGTTAATAATTGATTTAACTATTAATACCGTAAATACTGATGTAACTCAAGAACTCACAATCTTAACAGCCAAAGCAACAGGCGCAACTTACCAATGGTTAGATTGCGACAATGGTTTTGCAGAAATACAAGGAGAAACAAATCAATCGTTTACAGCGACTCAAAATGGAAATTATGCTGTAGAAATAACTCAAAACGGTTGCATAGATACTTCCGCTTGCTATGCAATTACAACTATCGGTATATTGGAAAACAATTTTGACACTGAAATAACTGTTTATCCAAATCCGACAGATGGATTGCTAAAAATTGATTTGGGTAAAGTTTTTAATGAGTTTTCTATTAGCATTAATGATGTAAATGGGAAACTGTTAAGTAAATCATTCTATAAACAAACAAAAGTATTTGAAATTAATTTAAACATTCATCAAGGCATCTATTTGTTGACAATTAATTCGGGAAATAAAAAAGCAACTATAAGAATAATAAAAAATGATGTTTCCAATAAATTCTAGATATTAAGATAACCTAAAAGGTTTATCTTTTCGTCCAGAAAAAATTATAAATATTACAATCTACTTTAATAGCAATTTATTTTTTATTAAAATAAGTTGCAGAAGCTTGTGCTGTCGGGGTTACTACAATGTCGTTAAGGCAAACATGTTTGGGTAAGGATAAAACAAAAACTACTATATCGGCTATATCATTTCCTGTTAGAGGTGTATATCCTTTATAGACATTGTCGGCAATTGTTTTATCACCTTTGAAACGCACTAATGAAAATTCGGTATTAGCAGCTCCGGGAGCAATTTGAGTAACTTTAATTCCAGCTTGTAGCATATCTATTCGCATGGCTTTTGTTAGTGCATCAACGGCAAATTTAGTTCCACAATACACGTTTCCATTTGCATATACTTCTTTGCCGGCTATAGAACCTATATTTATAATATGTCCTTCTCCTTTTTTTATCATTAATGGTGCTATACTACGGGTAACGTAGAGCAACCCTTTTATGTTGGTATCTATCATACATTCCCAATCGTCGATATCGCCTTCTTGTATAGGGCATAAGCCAGCTGCTAATCCTGCATTATTAATAAGAATGTCTATTTGTTTCCATTTTTCGGGTAATTGGGCATTGATTGCTAAGGTTTTTTCACGTTGTCTGACATCATAATTCAGAGTTAATACATTGCAGCCATAAGTATTGATGATTTCTTTTTCAAGAATGTTTAGTTTTTCTTCTCTTCTTCCTGTTAGTATTAAGTCGTATTTTTTTGCAGCCAATTTGAGTGCAATGGCTTTTCCGATTCCGCTAGTTGCTCCCGTAATATATGCTATCATATTATTTTTTATTTATTTTTTCGCCACTGAATATCCATTTAACGCCTATCAGACAATTGATACGCTCCGATGGGTATTCATAAAAGAAATAATTACGTTGTGCAGCAAAATTATTAATGTCTAAAAAGAAAGCTAAACGTTTATTCCAATGATATTCAAACCCTATATTGAAATCAAATACTGATTTTAGTGGTACTGCTTTTATTGTTTCTGCTGATGTTAATGAAGGGCGATATGCTCCTGTATTTATATAAAAATCGAAAGTGAAAATAAATTTATCTTTTAGATTATAAAAAGCATCTAATGAGGTGATAAACATTGGTTGATACCATGCTTTTCCTAAGGTGCTATCGGCAGTATAGAGGTGATAATCAAAATTTAATTTCAGTTTAAATGTTTCTTTGTAGTGATAGGTGATAGATGCATGCGCATTTGCATGTATTGATTTAGAGTGAAGCAATGTAAATGTGTTGAATAAATTCACTGATGTGTCTTTTAGCAAGGTGCGACTTGCAGTATCGTTAAAGAAAAAAGGCATATTGCTTAGTAAAGACATAGCACCCCATACATCGAAAGAAATAGAACGCGAAATATTGGTTTTGTTTCCGGCATAAATACGAAGTTGGTCTTTGATAAATCCTAAATCAATATAGTCGGATAGAAAAGGATTTAGACGCATTGTCGATAGGTAAGAGTAACGTTGCATGCCTCCGTCTAAACCTACGTAAAAAGTTAAAATATGCGGTACGACATTAAATAATGCTTCTATATCAGGATAAATATTGAATGTTGAACTGTCGTGCAGTCCTAAAGCTAATCCTAATCCTACACGGAAAGAATAATTGTTGTATGTCATTTCTATTTTTGGATTTAATTGAAAAAGCCAACTGTCTTCTTTAAGTTTAGGTATAGTCCAATCGTTATGATAATAGTTAAGGTCTATGTCGCCACCTATTTTTGCAGTGCTTAAACGAGCAATGTCAATAGCTTGCATTAAATTAGTATTAAATCCAAGTTGATGTTCGTAGGATTTATTATTGTCTATTAAAAAATGATAGTCTAAAGCGTAGGCTTGCGATATATTATTTGACTTTTTGCCATAATTACTAATAGCATTTATATTGGCATGAATAGTATGGTAATGGCGTGATATATCTTTTGATTTAGGTAAATGTTTGTCTTCAATAGAATATATTTTTTTTAATGAGTCGGTATTGTAGCCATAACAATGAAAGTAGTTGTGGCTATAGTCAATGTTTCCTTGCAAAGTAAAATTGCTTAAAAACAATTGTCCATACATATCAACGGCTGTATTTGAAAAAGAAGAGGGACCATAATTTTTTATTTTGCCAAAATAGGAATGATGTTTTTTGTTGATACCATAAGCCCATTTTTTAGAACGGAGATTGCTGTGGCTATATTCTAAATAAGGTTCTAAATAGCCTATGCCCACTTTTAAATAGTTGCGGTATAAACGAGCGATTTGATCTTTTCCTACTTTTGGATAATTGATAGGTTCGGGTATAAATTTATGAGTTAATACCATATCTTCTGTAGAATATTCAACATCTTGTTGTATTTTAGTTGTATCTATAATGTTGATTTGTTGTTTAGATTTTGGTTGCGGGTATTTGATAGTGGGAACAAAAGAAGAAGGCACCAACACATCGTAGCTGCCTTGACCTGCAACATTGGCAAAGTGAAAAAATAAAGAGATTGTTATTAGAAAGATTTTATATATTTTCATCTTTTTATATATCTTATTGTTTTTTATAATTATATTTTTCATTGTTATAATAGATTATTTAATTTCTGACGTATTATCTTTTTCTTCTTTTAGTTTTTCCTCTTGGTTGTATTGCTCAATAGCTTCTTCTTTTTCGACAATAGCATTGTATTTTTCTTGTGCTATTTGTTTTAAATCTTGCCCATCATAATTTTCTATGATACTCAAATAGGTGTGTTTAGCCTGAAATGAATTGCCTTTAGCAAGATAGATATCTCCTAATAAAATATAACTTTTTGCTAACCAATAGTCATGGGAAATATTGGTTAAAATAGTGAATATTTTTTTCTCAGCAGTAACAAGATTATCCTGTTTATAAGTAATATAAGCGATATTATACAAAGCTTCTGATGCGTATTCAGATTTTGATATTTTAGCAATATATTCATATTCTAAAAGGGCTTTTTTTAGGTCGTTTAATTCCATTGCAGAACGAGCAATAATGATATGTATTTCTTGTTGTACATCGGGATTTAATTTAGGTTCTTTAATGAAATTCTCGGCTAATGTAATGGCGTTGTTGTAGTTTTTGTTATAAAATGAGGTGCGAATAATGCCTAATGTTGCATCTGTTTTTTGAGAAGGTTGGTTTGTTTTTTTGCTCAAAAGGGTATAATAATTTAGCGATTGATTGTAGTTTTGTTTTTTATAATACAAATCAGCTGCATTTTGAATTGCAATTAATTCAAACTGATCGAGTGGGTTTTGAATAACATATTCATAATTTGTTAGTGCTACATTGTCATTGGATTTTCTCATGGCTATTTCAGCTATATAAAAATGTGCATGTGTAGCAAAAACACCTTTAGGAAAACGTTCTATATAAGTCATAAAACCTTTGTTAGCATCTTCAAAGTTTTTATTGAAATACTTTTCGGCGGCAGCATTATACATGATAGTGTCTTGGTGTTCTGCTGTAATGTTTGCAAACGAAACATTTTTTACATATACAAAAAAGTCTTCTATATTTCCTGATGCAGAATAAATGGTTTCAATATTTTTTAGTGCAATGCTTGCTTCGTCTGATTTAGGATATTTTTTTACAATTTGTTTAAACATATTTAACGCTTTTTCGTCTTGTTCTGTATTGAAATAAATCAATCCGAGTTTAAGCATAGCAGCTTTTAAATTAGCATTTTCGTTGTTTTTATTGATTATTTCTACGTATAATTCTTCAGCTTTTTTATTGTTGCCAATCATTAGGTAAGTATTAGCTATTTCATTTTCGGCTTCTAATAGGTAATTTGAATTAGCATAGGTAGATATGAGTTGTTCTAAAGTAGTTATTTTAGAATCGTACAAGCGTATGCCTCCTTGTGCCATTGCTTTTTGATACAATGCATAATCTATGTCATAACTGTTATAATCAATTGTTTTATCATAATAAGCAATGGCTTTGCTTAAATTAGAAGTCATAAAATAGCAATCGCCTATACGGTTAGTGGCATCAATTAATATTTTATTATCGAATTGGTTTTTATTTAACTCTTCGAATGTTAAAAAGTTTTTTAAAGCCAAACTATATTGTTGGTTTTCAAAATGTGCATATCCTAAATTATAAAATGCCATAGGGTATTCTTCTATCGAAGAGGCAGTGTTAGAGGCGAAAAAAAGATTATAATTTTTTATAGCTTCGTCATATTTTTTTTGACTATAGTCTATTTCTCCTTTCCAAAACAAACTTTTAGCATAGTAAATAGGATTGTAATTGTTTTCGATTGTTTTGTCGAAATAGTCAGCAGCTTCGGTTAGTTTGTTGTCGTTGTAAAATTCTGCTCCTCTAAAATAGAGTACCCTTTGATATGCTTTGAGTAAAGTAATACTTTTTTGTTTTATTTTTTCGAGTGAAGTTATAGCAGCTTTGTAATTTTTAGTAGTTAGATAAATATTAGATAAAAATTGTTCGGCTTCGTTTCTATAAGTTGAGTTTGGAAATTCGTTTAAGAAATTTTCAAAAGCAGTGATAGTAGGCAAGAATGGATTGCTACTAAGTTCATATTGTAGTTTGGCATAATTATATAGCCCATCTTCAGTTATAATGGGATTCTTTTTTGATTCATAAGCTGATAAAAAGGCATTAGAGGCAAACTCTTTTTGTTTTGTTTGTATATAACAGTCGCCTAAGGCATAATAAATATATTGGTTAATGCTGTCGTTATCTTTGCAAAATGATTTTGTTAGGTAATCAATAGCTTTATTATATTTATTAGTTTTATAATAACAAATGCCAATTTCATAAAAATCATCACACGTAAGAGCATTTGCTTTTTCTAAATAAGTTTCGAAATAAGGAATGGCTTTTTCATATTGTTTTAGTTGAAAATGTGATTGAGCTATTATGCGATTCATTTCTCCTAATCTTTTTTGACTGCTTTTAGCCAAAAGTTCAGGTGCTTGCATGATAATATCTTCATATTCTTCTAAGGCAAAATAAATATGGGAAATATAAAAAGGGATTATATTGCTATAGCCTTCTATATCTTTTAATTTTTGAAAGTTTAATAAAGCAGTATTGTAATTTTTTTCTAAATAAAGAATATGAGAATAGTAAAACAATGCTTTCATCTGATATTGACTTTCACGTTCTTTTGCTTTTGATAATAAAAGTTTTGCTTCATTGTATTTTTCTGCTATAAAGTAAGAATAACCTTTCTTAAATTCGTATTCGGCAATGTATTCGCTATTGATAGATTGATCTGCAATGTTTTCATAAGCATTTAAAGCTTTGCGGTAAGCGTTGTTTGCAAAATAATAGTTTCCTAAATAAAACCATAATTTGTCAAGATGTAAATTTTCAGGATAATCTTCTATAAAAGAAAGTATTATTTTCTCGGCATCGGCATGAAACATCAAAGCAGCACATATTCCCATATGATAGAGTGATTGTTCTTTGCGTAAATCATATTTGTTAGGAATGGCTTTGTAAACAATGCTAAATGCTTCTTTGGCAGCAGTATATTGTCCTGTTGCAAATAATTCATTAGCTGATTTAAATTCTTTATCAGGGAAAGTATAAGCATGATTTTTTTGAGCATTGAGGTTGATTATACTAAATAAAAGAGCGATATAAGCTAATAAATATTTTAATTTATTTTTATTCATTATTTCTGTTTTATTAATTTTTATATTAAGGTATATTTTATATACAAAAATAATAATATAGATAAATGGAATAAAAAAGAAATGAAGTTTTTTTTCAACAATAAATTTTTAATAAAAGAAAGTTTTTTTTAGATTATTTAATAGAGTATTTTTATGCTAAATTTATTGTAGTGGTTTAACATAACAACGTCTTTTAAATCTTATTTCTGATTCGTATTTGTTCCATATTTTATGAGCTGGATTGTTTTCTAATTGTTGGGTAGTGTCGGAATATACAAATCCTTTTTTTATAAAAATTTCATTTAAATAGCTGTGATATAAAGAATGTATTCCTCTTCCCGACCACGAAGGTATGACGCCTGTCAAATATAAATCTACTATTTTGTTTTTTTTCATTCCCTTCAAAATATAATACCAGCCTAAAGGGAATATTTTTCCTTTTGCTTTTTGAAAAGCCCGACTTAATGAAGGCATACATAGGCTGAATCCTATTGTTTTATCATTTTTATCTACTAATATGCTAATGAGTTCTTTGTTTATAAAATTAAAATTATTGTCTACAATAAAATTAATTTCATCGTCAGTTAAAGGAATGAAGTTGTATATGCCCTCATAGCTTTTATTCAAAGCCTCAAACATTATTTTGGCATAGTGTTTCATTTCTTTTTTATTTTTAAATTGTTTTATTTTTATAGTGTATCTATTGCTTACGTAGGTGTTAATTTTCTTTATTTTTTCAGGAATTTCCTTGATTTTAATACGGTATTGTAGATAATCTACTTCTTTTTTATATCCTAATGCTTCGATATGTTTCGAATAATAAGGAAAGTTGTATTCGGCTGCGATAGGAGGGGTTTTGTCAAATCCTTCAATAAGTAATCCTTGTTTTTCCATATTTGAAAAACGTGAAGGTCCACTTATTTCAGTGGCTATTTCTTTTCCCCATTCTTCAACAGTTTGAAATAATAAACGAAATACCTCTTCATTGTCTATTGCATCAAACCAAGCAAAACGAATGCGTTTTTTTTTGTAAATATCATTGTATTTGTGATTGACAATGCCAGCAATACGTCCTACGACTTTGTTGTTTTTTATTGCCAACCACATGCGTATATCGCAAAAGCTATGTGCCGGATGTTGTGTTAATGTTTTCCAATCATCATTTTCTAAAGAAGGAACATAATAGGGACAATTTTTATACAGTTTTCGTGGAAATCGAATAAATGAATATAAATCTTTATTTGTAACAACATTCTTTATTTCAATTTGGTCTTCCATAATTATAATTTAGATTATTAAATTTTAGAAGATAAATAAAACACTCTTTTAATAAAAGTGTTTTATTTATAAAATAACTGATTGGGCGGAGAGAGAGGGATTCGAACCCCCGGAGGCTCTCACCTCAACGGTTTTCAAGACCGCCGCAATCGACCACTCTGCCATCTCTCCACTGCAAAAGTATCAAAAAATAGTATTGTTTTTCGTTTTTTTATAAATAAATTTACTGCTTGATATACAATTAGATAGTTAAAAGTTATGTTGTTTATATAAAAAAAACGGCTTGTATTGCTTGGGTATTTCTCATTAAAAGTAAGCAATAGCAAAACTATTAATTCCAAAGATTGGTTTTAGCATCTAAATTGATAAATGTAAAAAGCATTAAGGTATAGGCGAGCAAAGAAGACCCTCCATAGCTAATAAAGGGTAATGGAATGCCGATTACAGGCATAATTCCTAATGTCATGCCAATATTAATTGCAAAATGGGAGAAAAAAATAAGTGCTATGCTGTAACCGTATATTCGCACAAAAGGTTCTCGTTGTTTTTCAGAACGTAACAATAGGTGAATAATTAACCAGGCATAGAGTAATACAACTAATAAAGAGCCAACAAATCCCCATTCTTCGCCAATAGTACAGAAAATAAAATCTGTACTTTGTTCTGGAACGAAATTAAGATTAGTTTGTGTTCCATTGCCAAATCCTTTTCCAAATAAGCCACCAGAACCAATGGCTATTTTTGATTGTATTACATTGTAGTCTATGCCTTTAGGGTCTTCTATTTTGCCAAATAATACTTCTATACGCGCACGTTGATAATCTTTTAAAATACGGGTGTAAAAAATGTCAATTGTAAAAATATAAATAATTGTAATGCTATAAATTAATAAAATATATTTATAGCGGTATTTTTTTTTACGCATTAGCCATAATAGGTAAACAAGTATAAGTGTAACAATTGATGCGATAATCCATTCTTTAAAAAACACCAATAAAATAAAAAGAACAATTGCACTAATAGCAGCTGTGATAATCCATGAGTAAAGACCTTCTCTATATAAAGTTAAAAATAGCAATAGAAAAGGTAAAGCAGAACCGGTATCATTTTGTAAAAATATAAAAAATACAGGCAATATAATAATAATAATTGCCACTATTATTTTTTTCTTTTTTGTTAAATCACAGTCGTGGTCAGCAATATAGCGAGCTAATAGTAAGCAAGTTGCGTATTTGGCAAATTCAGAAGGCTGAATGCCAATGCTTCCGAATCCAAACCAAGAACTAGCTCCTTTGGTAGAAATGCCGATAAATATTACAAGTAAAAGCAACAAAGTAAACAATATATATATAGGCGTTGCAAAACTTGGGAAAAAGCGGTAGTTGATAACAATGGTAAATATAGCTAAAAGCAAAGCTGCACTTATCCATATTATTTGCCTGCCATAACTAGTGTTGAAATGAAAAGTGTTGAAAGATTCTACGGTTGTAGAGTAGATATTAATCCAGCCTATAGTTATCAATGTAAAAAAAAGGAAGATAAGTGTCCAATCTATGTGTGTTTTGTTTTTTTTCATTTTTTAATATAGCGTTGTATTAATAATATATTCTTCTAGTTCTTTACGTGTTATAGTATCTTTTAAATATTTTTCTATCATTAAACTGGTAATAGGTCCAGCCCAAGTAGCTCCAAATCCAGCATTTTCGACTATAACAGAAATTGCAATTTTCGGATTATCTAAAGGAGCATAGCTTATGAGAATTGAATGATCTTTTCCATGTGGATTTTGAGCGGTACCTGTTTTTCCTGCGATTTTAATTCCAGGTACATTAGCACTACGAGCGGTTCCGGCACTAGCAGCTTTTCCCATACCTTCTATGATAGGAATAAAATAATTTTGATTTACACTTACAGCGTGTTTTTTATAAAATTGAGCATTTAAAGAGTCTTGATGTCCTATGGCTTTTACTAAATGTGGAGAATAATAATAGCCTTTATTTGCAATAGTGGCTGCAAAGTTGGCTAATTGAACGGGTGTAACGGTTATTTCTCCCTGTCCGATAGAAATGGAAATAATAGTTGTTGCTTTCCAACGATTTTCGCCATAGTATTTATCATAATAGAGAGAAGTAGGAATGTTTCCTTTTAATTCATAAGGGAGATCTGAATTGAATTTTTGACCAAACCCAAAGCTGATTACTTTTTTATACCAAGCGTCATAGGCTTCTTTTGTTGATGTGTAATTTTTTCGATTTTCCAATATTGCTTTTAAAACTCTGCAATAATAAGCATTACAAGATGTTTGTATAGAACTAACCATATCGAGAGGAGACGGATGGGCATGACAACCTAAGACTCTATTTCCATAAGCAAAACCCATATTACAACTGAACCGAGTTTCTTTGCTGACAACTCCTTCTTGCAATCCAATTAAAGCGTTAACTAATTTAAAAGTAGACCCCGGAGGATATTGTGCCATTAAAGCTCTGTTGAAAAGCGGTTTGTTGATAGAATCTTTTTCTAATATGCCGTAGTTTTTTCCTCTATTTCTTCCAACAAGTAAGGTAGGGTCATAAGTAGGGGAGGTAACAATGCATAAAATTTCTCCTGTCGAAGGTTCAATAGCGACTATACTGCCTCTTTTGTTTTTCATTAATAATTCGCCATATTCTTGTAGATTTTTATCGATAGAAGCCCATAAGTTTTTTCCTGCTATAGCAGCAGTATCAAACATGCCATTTTGGAACGACCCTTTTTCGCGATTTAAATTATCGACCATTAAAATTTGGCAACCTTTCACACCTCTTAATTCTTCTTCGTAATATTTTTCGATTCCTATTTTGCCAATATAATCGCCCATTTTATAATAGGAATTGTTTTCCATTTCACAAAAATTGACCTCTCCTATATAACCTAAAGAATGTGCTGCCGATGTAGTTAAGTATTTTCTTAAAGTACGTGGTTGTAAGTAAAATCCTTTTAAACGATGCAAGCGTTCTTCTATATATCCGTGTGTTTCATCTGTAATTTGCCTGTCGAAGATAGACCCTACATAAGTAGAATATCCTTGGGCTTTGTTAAATCGTCTTATAAATTCTTTTTCTGTTATTTGTAAAATAGCACAAAGTTCTTGTTTCAGTGCTTCTGTTAATGTTACGTTTTTAGGAACGACCATTAGGTCGTAAGATATGATGTTGGTTACTAATAGTTCGCCGTTTCTATCGTAAATTAATCCCCTTGGTGGATAGTCGCAAACATAACGTAATGCATTGCCTTTTGCTCTCATTTCCCATTGGTCGTCTATGATTTGTAAAAATAGTAAACGAGTAATATAAATGATAAAAACAAGAACGATGAATAAAAGAATAATCCATTTCCGGTATTGGTATCTTGAACTATCTTTCATAGGTTAGTTAAAAACTCCTATACATTAATTGTTCGACAAAGTCAATTAAAGGTGTTTTCTTATTTTCAGGCACTATAATAGCATTTAGATATTCATAAGCTTGTTTGTAATAATGAGCTATTTGTTGTTCGGCTAAAGTTTTAATTTCATATTTATCGTACAATGATTTAATGGTATTAAATTTTTCATTAAAATCAAAATTTATCTTAGAAAAATAATGTTTTAATGTGTTTAAATCTTCTTTATTAGCCACTTCTAAAGCTTTTACTGATAGAAATGTTTTTTTATTGCTAGCAATATCTTGCCCGTTTG
This sequence comes from uncultured Lentimicrobiaceae bacterium, assembly GCA_964610025.1. GTDB lineage: Bacteria > Bacteroidota > Bacteroidia > Bacteroidales > WCHB1-69 > UBA5266. The sequence goes on along the minus strand of CAZSTX010000028.1, from coordinate 13,092 downwards.
TTTTGCCAACTTTAAAGGCATCTCCATATACATCAAACAAATCATCTTGAATTTGAAAGGCTAATCCTACATTAATGCCAAATTCGTATAAATAATTTTGATATTCAGAACTTGCATTTGCGATAATAGCACCAGTTTTTAAACAAGCAGCAATCATGGTTGCTGTTTTTAAGTGTATCATTTGCAAATACATATTAAGTTTTATTTTTACTTTTTTTTCAAAATCCATATCCATTTGTTGTCCTTCGCAGATAGATATAGCTGTAGCGGTAAATAATTGAATGATTTTGGTAATACCTATTGATTTATATTGCATGAGGTATTGATAAGCATGGGCAAATAAAACATCGCCGGCTAAAATAGCAATATTACTTCCATGTTTTTTATAGATAGTAGGCATTCCTCTTCTTAACTCTGATTGATCCATAATATCATCGTGAATCAATGTAAAGCTATGCAGCAATTCGAACGCAATGGCTGGTTGGATAGCATTTTTAGCAACGCCATTAAACAAATCACAAGCTAATAGACAAAGTTCGGGTCTTATCCATTTCCCTTTTTGAGCCAACATATTGCGAATAGGGTTATATAAATTTGCTGGTTCTTTGGGTAATTTTACTTCGTTGAAGTAGTCATTTATTAAATTATAATAATTAGCCATAATATTTATATTAATAAATGTTTTATATTCATTGTAAAGTGATTTATTGTAACATAAAGAAAACGGGCATAGTAAATTGACATCTAACCGATTTTCCTCTTTGCTTGCCGGGTTTCCAGCGGGGCATCATTTTGGTTACCCGAACGGCTTCGTCATCTAAGGCTTGTATTTTTCCTCTCACTACCTTCACATTTGTAATTCTGCCATCAGGTTCTACTACAAAACTAACCATTATACGACCTTCTACTCCTGCTTCTTTTGCTACTCTTGGATACTCAATGTTTTCAACAAAAAATTTCTGACGTGCTTCTTCGCCTCCAGGAAATTCAGGATTCTCTTCTACTATTACAAAAACTTCTCCTGCTTTATCATCTTCTTCTTCTACAAAGTCAACGTATTCAATTTCTTGAGTTTGCATTGATTCGTCAGATTCTGCATCAAATTCAAAATCAGCACTGATTTTAATGTTATCATCTACTAACTTAATTTCAGTAGTAGATATGTTTTCAGGAGGAGGTGGCGGTAGTTCTTTTTGCTGTTGTGTTTGTATAATAGTTTCTTCTGTTATATTAATGCCTTCGTATGAAAAACCAGTAGTTTCTTTCTCTTTTGAACCAAATAATTCAAACATTGCTAACACAATGATTAAAGATGTTAAAATACCAATTTGAAAAAAAATAGGCTTTTTCCATTCTAAATCAGCTTTTACAGATTTTTTAAGTTCCATTTTCTTAGTATTTTTTTTATAAAAAATATTTTTTACAAAAATACCAATAATTATTATATAAATGTATTAAATTTGTTTTTTTTTAGATTAAACATTCAACTTTATAGGAGTAATTTTTTTTAATAGATATGCGTTGTTATTATATGTTGTTTTATTTTTATAATTTAATAGTAATATTTTTGATTTTGAAATGAAATTAGTTGTTATATCTACTCCTCATTTTTTTAAAGAAGAAGCAGATGCCATTCAGTTGTTATTTGAAAATAATTTAACATATTTTCATTTGCGAAAACCGCAAGAAGATAGGGTGTCTTTTGAAAAATTTTTAAACAATATAGATGCTAAATATCACACTAATATAATCATACACAATCATTTTGATTTATGTAACGATTATGTTATTAAAGGAATTCATCATAACAGCAATACGCAAAATTACAAGTGCGATTCATGTGGTTTTAGAAGCAGAGCTTGCCACACGTTTGATGAAGTAGTTGCTAATAAAAATAATTATGATTATTTGCTATTAAGTCCTATTTTTCATAGTATTTCGAAAGAAAAATATTTGTCTGCATTTACAGACGATGAATTGAAAATAGCATCAATAAATAAAATAATAGATCATAAAGTTATAGCAATGGGAGGAGTAACACTTTCTAAAATACAAAAAATAAAAGATTGGAATTTTGGCGGAATAGCTGTTTTAGGATATATGTGGAATGATTTTTTGATTTCTAAAGATTTTCAATTTTTGATTTCTCGTTTTAATGCTTTGCAATATGAAATAAAAAAATAAGGTAATGAAAAATAAAAACTTAAAAAAATATAGTATTCAATTTATAACGCATTGCAGTGAAAAATATGATTATTTTGAGTCGGCTAAAATGGCTTTAATGGGAGGAATACGTTGGATACAGCTACGTATAAAACATCAGCCTATGTATGTAGTTAGAAAAGAAGGTATCATTATTCAAGAGTTGTGTAAAAAATACGATGCCTTGTTTTTTATTAATGATTATGTCGAACTTGCTGTTGAATTGAAAGCAGACGGAGTGCATTTAGGTCAAAGCGATATGTCTGTGAAAGAGGCACGTATGATTTGCAATAATCAATTATTAATCGGAGGTACTGCAAACACTTATGAGCAAATAGAATCTTTGTATTATCAAAAAGTGAATTATATCGGTCTTGGACCTTATCGTTTTACTACAACAAAAGAAAATATATCAACAGTATTAGGCTTGCAAGGGATTAAAGATATCGTTGCAAAATGTGCTACCAAAGGTATTCAAATTCCTATTTATGTTATTGGTGGCATTACCAAAGATGATGTTTCTCCTATTATAAAATCTGGCGTTCAAGGTGTAGCAATATCATCAGCTATATTACAAGCCGTATCGCCTATAAAAGAATCAATGGATTTTGTATCAACAATAAAGAGTGCACAAATTTAAATTCGCGATTTATTGATCTATTTTAATGTCAAATTTATTGATAATGTCAATAAATTCACTGGGTAATTTTGTGTTTACAAATTCAATAATATTAGTTGGTATTTCTTTATAAAATGCTGCTGCTATACCTCCTGTCATACATGCTAATGTATCGCTATCTCCTCCGAGCGAAATGGCAAGACGAATGGCACTTTCATAATCATTGCTTTCTAAAAAAGCTACTATAGCTTGAGGTACAGTGTTTTGGCAAGAGTCTTGAAAAGAGTAAGTTGAGCGGATGCCTTCAATAGTAAAATCTAAATCATAAATGAATGTATGAATGATAAAATTTTTAATATCATGTTTTGATTTCCCTATGCGAGCAAGAAAAACGGCAGCTGCTATTGCTTGCGCTCCTTTGATTCCTTCGACATGGTCGTGTGTAATTTCGGCTGATTGCTTGGCTGTTTTTATTACTTTTTCAAGATTGTTATACATAAATCCAATTGGTGATACCCTCATTGCAGAACCGTTACCATAGCTATTGTAAGGCAGTAGGCTTTGAGTGTGTATCCATTGTGAAAAGTTTTTCCCATAGCCACGGTCAGGGTATTTTTTTCCGTATTCAGCAAGAGTTGGAGCAAATTTTTTCTTATTAATAAGGCTATCAGCAATTGCTATAGTTAATACGGTATCATCGGTGTAGGTTGCATCTGGTTGTAATAACTTAAATGAAGTTGTTTTAGGATTTTTGCATTGGTAAGAAGATCCTAAAATATCACCTGCAATGGCACCAATTATCGTATTTGAATGAGATTTTATTAAAGATACCATTAAAATTTATATTAAAAATGAACTAATTATGCTAATAATTAAAACGTTTGCAAAAATATAAAAAATAATAATAGAAAAATATACTATTTGTTAATTTAGTAATAAAAACATATAAGTGATAGAATATCTTGTAGTTTGCATTTGTAACATTAGATAATAAAACAAAATAAAAAACGTTTAAGATATTAAAATTAAAATTTATGAAGCCTTTGCTTTTTACAGAAAATATGAAGTTAGCAGACGTATTAAATGCTAACCATTATCTTATTAATATATTAGATCGTTTTGACATTAAGTTCGGATTTGGAGAGAAAACTGTTCGCGAAGTTTGCGAAATATACCATATTTCGGTACCTTTTTTTTTAATGGTTTGTAATATTTACTGTTTCAGTCACTATCAACCAGACAAAAATGCTTTGACATTGAACGATATTCCATCTTTAATTGCATACTTGAAAATATCGCATCGTTATTATTTAGAAAAAAGATTGTCGTTGATAAAAGAAAATTTATATCAAATAGCCAATGCTTCTGGTATTAAATACGGTAAAAGTTTAAAACTTTTTTTTGACGAATATGAACAAGAAGTAATTTCTCATTTTGATTATGAAGAAAAAACGGTTTTTCCTTATATAGATCTTTTGATGAAAGGAGAAAAAAATACAGATTATTCGATAGGTTGTTTTAGCAGTATTCATAGTAATATAGAAGATAAATTAATAGATTTAACAAGTATTCTGATTAAATATTTACCTGGCGATATTATGCATAGCAAAAGAGTTACTGTATTAAATGATATTTTTTATTTAACAGAAGATTTAAATAAACATTCTCTAATAGAAGAAAAAATATTAGTGCCTATTGTTGAATCATTAGAAAAAGAGTAGCTATGAAACGAAATAAAATATTATTAGTGGAACCTTCTCCTATTATAGCTGCTGGGTTTGTGTATTTACTTTCTGATAGTATTGAATTTGAAATTGTAAGAGTATTAGAGTCAATGGAAAAATTGCATGAAAAAATGCTGTCAATCAAACCTGATATACTTGTTATCAACCCTGAAGTAATAGATTATTCCAAGCGTTATATGCTCAAAAGTATGTTTCGTGAGTATACTAATATGTTTTTGGTAGCTTTGGTAAGTGCTTATGTTGAGAGTGTAACATTAAAACAATATCATGCTGTTATCGAAATCAGTGATACAAAACAAAAAATAGAAGCAAAATTACGCAATTCATTATTAGACAAAAATAATAATACGATAAAAGAAAACTATGAACTTTCGGATAGAGAAAAAGATATATTAATAGCAGTTGCGAAAGGTAAAACCAATAAAGAAATTGCAGATCAATTGCATATATCTATTCATACCGTTATTTCTCATCGAAAAAATATCAATCGTAAAACGGGCATTAAGACCATTTCGGGACTGACAGTTTATGCTTTGTTAAACAATTTGATTGACGAAAGTAGTATCAAATAATTTTTTCTTTTTCTAATACTTCCTTTTTTATTTTATCAATTAAAACTTTCGCATGTTTTTTATGTGCTTCATGGGTTTGACCTGCGATGTGAGGAGAGAGAATAACATTAGGAGATTGAGCTAAAAAATACATCGCCTCATTCCATTTTTCTATAGGCTTGTTTTGCAAGCGAATATTTTCATACTCTAATACATCTAAAGCAGCAGCAATTATTTTTCCGTTTTTCAAAGATTCGACAACATCAATAGTATTCAGTATTTTACCACGAGAGGTATTGATAAGATAAATGTTTTTTTGAAACCCACTTAACCATTCTTTGTTGATATAGTAGTGATTTTCTGGAGTGTAATTGATGTGTATGCTTATAATGTCAGCTTTTTTTTGTATTTCTTCTAATGCAACTTCTTGAATATATTGACTGCCAAAATTGCTTTTAAATTTATCATACACCAATACTTCGCAAGCCAAAGACTGAAGTTTTTGGGCTAAACAACTTCCCATATTTCCATAACCAATAATACCAACTGTTTTTTTATATAATTCTATTCCAATATTAGATTGTCTATCCCAAATGCCATTGCGGACTTCTGAATCTGCTTTTTTTATGTTTCGAAATAAACTTAATAAACTTCCAATAACAAATTCACCGACTGCATCGGCGTTTCCTTCGGGAGAATTCAGGCAAAGTATGTTTTTGCTTTTAGCATAATCGGTATCAATGTTTTCCATTCCAGCCCCTATGCGAGCAATAAATTTTAAATTTACCGATTGGTCGATAAGCTGCTTGTCGATAGAGAATTTGCTACGAATAATATACCCGTAATAATCTGAAGCGATAGTTAAAAGCTCTTGATAGCTGATGTTTTTTTTATCTAATAAAAATCCTAAAGCATTGAGTTCTTCTTCCATACTTGGATGGGGATGGTCAATCAATAAAATTTTTTTTCTCATTGCTATAAGGAATATTAATTATTTTTTGAATAGTACTTTGATAGAATAAAATTCTTTTTTTATAATGATTATTATATAAGTTAGCAGTATGATTGTATTAACAATTGTTTTGATTAGTACTTGATGAGAACTTATTTTATGGAAGGGAATTAAGTAATAGCTTATTAAAAATAAAGCAATGGAAGTGAAGCTATAAAATGCTATTTTCTTTAAATCATAATTAATAGGATAATGTTTTTGCCCTAAGAAATAAGAAACTAACATCATACAAAAATAGGAAACGAAATGTCCCCATGCGGCTGCTGTATAGCCTATTATAGGAATTAGCGAAAAGTTAACAATAAGTGTAATAACGGCACCGCCAACTGAAATGTAAGCCCCATATTTGGTTTTTCCTGTTAATTTATACCAAATACTTAAATTGAAAAAGATACCTAACATCATATATGCAAGTAGAATAGGAGGCACTATATGCAATCCTTCGTGATACCGACTACTTACAAAATATTTAATAAAATCGAGGTATAAAGTTGTAGCTAAGAAAATAAAACTGCATACAATAACAAAATAAGTCATTACTATAGAATAAGTTTTTTTAGCATCTTTATCTTTAAATTGTTCAAAGAAAAAAGGTTCGGCAGCATAGCGAAATGCTTGTATAAATAACGACATAATGACGGCAATCTTAAAACAAGCACCATATACTCCCAAATAGTGCATAGGATTTTCCGTTGATAAGTTTTTTATTAAAATACGATCCAAAGTCTCGTTGACAATCCCCGCTAACCCAAGTATCAGTAAGGGCAAAGCATAGTGCAACATAGGTTTTATTAAAGACCAATTAATATGAAGTTTCAATCCTTTGCAAGTGTTGAGTAGCATCAGCATTTGTATTGTTGAAGCTATTAGGTTAGCAATAAAAATATAGCCTACACCTATTTCAGGACGATAAATCAGAGAGAAGAAAGAAATCCCTATTCCGTTCTGTATCATGAGTGGACAAAACCATAAAAAGAAAAGATTAAAGAAAATATTTAATACAATATTTGCAGTCTTTATAAAAGCAAAACGCAAAGGTTTGTTTTCGGCACGCAAACGAGCAAAAGGAATGCTACTAATCACATCGAAACTAACAATAATAGAAAACCATTGTATGTATTCAGGATGCAAAGGGTATTTTAAAATATTGGCAATTGGTTGTGAAAAAATAAGCGTCAGAATAAGAAATAATGAAGTGGTAGAAAGTATCATCAAAAAACTTGTACTAAACACTTTGGGTTTGTCGCTATGCATGCTGTTGAAGCGAAAAAAAGCCGTTTCCATTCCATAAGTAAGCACTACCATAAGCAATGCTACCCATGCATACATTTCGGTAACTACTCCATAGTCTTTTGGTTCTAAAAAAATATAAGTATGGAAAGGTACAAGCAAATAGTTTAACAAACGCCCAATAATGGTAGGACTGCCATAAATAAGAGTTTGATTTGCCAGTTTTTTTAATTCAGCCATTTGTTATACAATAAAATAAATTTTTAATAATTAATAATGCAAAAATACTAAATAAAAATTGCTAAAATAGATGCTATTCGATTTTATGGATTATTAAGCGTTTTTTTGAATTGGTTCAACGAAAGTTTAAGCGAAAAAATATGCGAATAGATTGCTCCTGATAAGTCGCCTAAATCAGTGAGCGCATAGTCTATGCTAAGTATTTTTTTTATAGTAAAACCAAGTCCAATGTTTATTTGGCAACTTACTATATTTTTGCCGTCTATATCTTTTTCTTTTTGAAAATTACCAATACCTCCTCTTAAATAAACAATGTTGTTATAGCCAAATTCTACTCCTAAATGGGGGTCGAAAGTGATAACTTTTGTCGACAATAGTGCATTGCGTTTGCCATCTAAGGGGCAGTCGATATCGAGAGCGGTCATGGCAGTGAATTTTTTTCCTAAATCGAAATGATAGCCAACACCAAGGGATAAACGAGGAATCGTTATTTCTAAACCATTTTCGGGCAGTTCATTGTCTGTACGTATAAAAACATCTTTGATAGAGTCAGAAAGCTGATAGTGCCATGCATGAAAAGTAGAAGTGATGTCGCGTGCAACAAAACCGAATCGCCATTTTTTTATTTGATATTGTAACCCAGCATCAAGTCCCAATCCCCACGCACCTGCAAAACTACCTATTTTTCTTCTTATCACTTTGAAATTACCACCAATAGACAAGCCTTCTATAGGCAGTTTGCGTCCATAAGAAAGAAGCATTGCCCAATCAACAGTCGAAAAATAAGATATGCGATTATAATTAATATTTCCTTGATTATCAATTAGTAATGTTGTGTTTAATATGCCATCTACTCCAAAGCGAATCAGTGTAAGTCCTACACTTTGTATTGTATCTATTTTATAAGAAAGCCCTAAATAATCATAATTAGCAATGCCAGCAAAATAAGCTGCGTGCATAAGTGCCATTTCGTATCGTTTTTCGATATTAGCTAAACCAGCTGGATTCCAATAAGATGATGTTACATCATCAACAGTAGCTACTTGTGTGTGTGCAAGTGCTAAACCTTTGGCACTGACGCCTAAATTGAGAAAATCGTTACTGTATTTTGTTTGTGCTGCTATAAATTTTGTCAGCAACAACAATAACAGCAATAGATAAATATGACACTTTGTTCTCAAGAATCTTTTATTTTAATATCATTTTAACGAAAACATAAAATCTTTATTTTGCTATTTTTACTATTAGAAAATAAAACAATTAAAACTCAAATCGCAATTTGATATTAAATAATCTTGGGGTAAGATAATTGGGAACACGGTAAGGATTGCCATCAATATCTTTAACATAAGTAAATGAAATAATATTATAATAATTAAAAATATTAAATATTTCAAAGGTTAAGTAAGCGGCATTAAAGACTCGAAATGGATTTTTTGGATTAGAAATAGAAGCATCATTAATAAATTGCCACGACAAACCTATGTCAGTTCTGAAATAAGCCTTGGGAGAACGGAACCCATAATTAGCTCGTGTATATTTTGGAATAGAATACATAATTGGCGTTGAGTAGATTAAATTAATATGTGCTTTAAGCATAGGAAGACGAGGCACTTTGTCTTGAAAAAATAAATTAATAGAAAAACGTTGGTCGGTTAAGCGAGGTAGATAACCTGGATAAACAATGCTATCTATTATTATTTCATCAGGATTGATGGTAATGTTATGATTACTATCTAAATACAGATAATAAAAATCTCCTTCTATATCTTCCATTGTTCGCATTAAAGAAAAGGAGAGCCATGATTCTAATCCGGGTACTATTTCTCCCGACAATTTGCTATCGATACCTACAGCAAAGCCATGAGCATCGTTAGTTCCAGAATATATTACTCGAACATTATCAAGCGAATAGGTAATTAAATCGTATAAATATTTATAATATACTTCTCCTGTAAGTTTGAAAGGACGGCGAGCAATTTTAAATAAATAATCATAACCTAAAATTAAATGATAGGATTTTTGAGATTTAATATCTTTGTTTAATGTGCCGTCAGCATATCGCATTTCTTTATAAAAAGGTGGCTGATAGTACATGCCACTTGCAATATAGAACGATATGTCGGATTTTATTTTTGGCTGATATGTAAGGCGAATACGTGGAGTTACTATCAATTCGTGATTAAAACTCCAATAAGAAAAACGCACTCCCCCTGTAAGTATAAAGAGATAAGAACTATCTTCATAAGTCCATTTGTTTTGAGCATAACCTGAAAAACGGAAAGAGTTTAATTTGTTTTTACTGTTCAGATAATCGTCAATGATTAATTTGCGAGCCGGATGCTCAAAAGGGACGCTATCGCCTGGCACAATAGGAACAAAAGGGAGGGTGTAATAAGTTGAATCGCGTAAACGCCACTCACATAATTTATCGTTGATTAATTCTTCTTGTGCTTTTAATCCCCATAAGAACAGATTGTTAGTTAAAGTGTGCGTGCCTTTTATTTCAGCATGAAAGATGTTTGCATTCAAAAAATTACGTCCGTGATGCAAATCGCTGCCAACAGCTCTTGATGACAAATCTTGTCCCAACTCTTCCGAGCCAAAATCACTATTGACTTCACTTAAAAAATATTGTCCTTCAATATCGAATGTTTCTTTTTCGATAGAGTTGAAATGAGAAAGTATAAAGCTAAAACTATTGTTTTCGTTGTAAGAATAGGTAGTAGTCAATGCTGTAAAAAAAGTTTGATAAGCATCTATTTCTTGACCATCAAAATAAATTTTTAAACGTTTTATTTGATTAATAGTGCCAAAAGTAGTTTCTTTGGTCGTAGGAATTAATTGATAGCTGTTGTGCGAGTAATTACCAAAAAGTGACAGAGTCCATTTTGGATGAGGTGTATAATTAATAAGAAGTTGTATGTCGGTGAAATTAGGTTTTGCATCGCCTTGTGTTTGCATTTTTTTTATCATATACGAATTGGAAAGGTAACGTACACCTAACAAATAAGAAACTTTTTTATTTTTACTAATATTTTCTATATGACAACCAGCACCTAATAAACTAGCATACACACTTCCTTTAAAAAACAAAGGCGTTTTGTAACGAACATCTAAAACAGAAGACATTTTGTCGCCATAGTAAGGATTAAATCCACCAGAAGAAAAATTAACCGATGCCACTAAATCAGGATTGATAAAACTCAAGCCTTCTTGCTGCCCTGAACGAATTAAAAAAGGACGATATATTTCAATTCCATTTAAATAAATAAGGTTTTCGTCAAAGTTGCCACCTCTAACATTGTATTGATTACTTAATTCATTATTAGAGCGAACACCCAACCCTATTGCCTTGATTAAATTCTCTATGCTGCTATTTAAAGAAGGCATAAGCATAATGGCTTTTGGACTAATGTGTTCAATCTCTTCATTGATTTTATAATTGCTTTTAATCGCTATTTCGGGTAAAGAAATAGGAGAAGGATTCAGCACAATGTTTACAAATATCCTTTTATTTCCTTCTTTAACAACGGGATATTCTTTTGTTATATAACCCAAAGAACTTATTATTAAGGTGCATTCTTTTAATGTTCCTATAGCCAACTCAAACCTACCAGCTTCGTTGGTAGTTGTGCCAAGTTTGGGAGATTCTTTAACGGTAATGTTTACTAATTCAAGAGGAATGTCTGAACTATCTACTATTTTGCCATAGATTTTATTGTTAACAGATTGACCATAGGTGCGAAAAGAGAGCAATAAGCTCAAAACTAATAAATTGAAAAATAATCTTTTCGACATTTCCTAACAACTAACTTTTGCAATATAGAATAGTATTCATTACTACGCTAAAATAATATATATATTGTATTTGCATGTTATCTTTCGAGAAAAAATGCTATTTTTGCCAATTATAAAATTTTAATAAAAATGGGTAGAAATAAATTAGATAAATTTGCTGAGAATCTGACTTTTCCAAATTTTATTCAATTACCTTATGAAGAAATATCTATTAATGAAGCTGCTATAAAAGGGAAATGGCATGCTGATTTTTTTAAAAATCAAAATCCAATCGTATTAGAGTTAGGTTGTGGAAAAGGAGAATATACAATAGAATTAGCACAGCGGCATCCTGAAAAAAATTTTATTGGAATAGACCGTAAAGGAGCTAGGATGTGGAACGGATGTAAGTTTTCTGTCGAAAATAAATTAAGTAACGTAGCTTTTATACGTACTCAAATACAGTTGTTAGCTAATTTCTTTGCAGAAAATGAAGTAAGTGAAATATGGCTCACTTTTCCCGACCCTCAACCAAAACGTTCGAAAACTAATAAACGATTAACAGCATCTTATTTTTTAGATATTTACCGACAACTATTAATACCTAATGGATGTATCCACCTAAAAACAGACAATAAATTGCTATTTGATTACACTATCGAAGTAATTGATAAATTAAAATATAACTTATTAGAAAAAAAAGAAGATATATACGGCACTGTAATCGACAATCCTGACCTTAGTATTCAAACCCATTATGAAAAAATGTGGATAGCGCAAGGATTGCCCATTTATTACTTGAAATTTTCACTTAGTAGTGATTAACAAAGTCGCTTTTTTTAGAAAGATTTATTAATTGTTTATAGCTTATGATTCAATACATTGTTTTTGATTTCGATGGCACTTTAGCAGATACTTTTGATGCTATTAAAGAAACTGTTTCATTAGAAATTGACAATGTTAACGAAGAAGATTTTGAAGTTTTACGCAATGAGGGTATTAAACAGCTAATGAAAAGAAAAAATATTTCTCTCCGTAAAATTCCGAAAATGATGCTACACATCACATCAAAATTGAATAATAAGAAAAATATTTCGCTCTATAAAGAGATGATACCAGTGCTGCAACAGCTTGCTGCCGTTTATCGTTTGGGGATTGTCTCCAGTAATTCTGAAGAAAATATCAGACAGTGTTTAGTAAAACATCGCGTAGAACAATTATTTGATTTTGTATATTCGCAAAGTTCAATTTTTGGTAAACATTTGGTTTTTAAAAATATGTGTAAAAAATACATGCTAAATCCCGCTGATGTTTTATATGTAGGAGATGAAGACAGAGACATTATTGCCTGCCAGAAAGTTACGATTCCTATTATCGCTGTTTGCTGGGGATACAATGCAGAAAAACGTTTACGAGAACTAAATCCTGACTACGTGGCAACTTTTCCTAAAGAAATAATAGACATTTTAGGCATTATCGAAAGTTATTGAGCTTTTACTTGTCGGTTTTTTGTCTTTGTAGCTCGAATTTTAATTTTTTTTATTAAATAATATGAGTAAAATATCGTTTTTTTTTATATTTTTGCAGAAAAATTAGAAGGCGGGGTGTGGCGCAGTTGGCTAGCGCACTTGCATGGGGTGCAAGGGGTCGAAAGTTCGAGTCTTTTCACCCCGACTTTTTTTCTCCTTTTATGCCAAAATTGAGGGGTAAAAA
>CAZSTX010000027.1:0-26501 GCA_964610025.1 uncultured Lentimicrobiaceae bacterium | reverse complement strand
CTCGTCACCTTTTGACTGCCAGTCAAACGCTCTAGCCAAATGAGCTAATGCCCCTATTTTTGCAAAAGTATAAAAAAAACAGATATCTTTTTGATGGGAATTTATTCTAAACATTCCACTAATCCATAAATAAATTTATTATCTTTATAAGCTGATATTGTTGTATTAAGAAAAATAAAATCGTTTTTTTTATCAAGGTTCCAAAGATAAATATTTAAAGCTACATCTTTCATTTTTCTACTATTTTTGAATAATAATTCATAACGTAATGGAAGATAAATACGTTGTTTTTGATTGATTATTTGAGGAAAATCTTTGCTTTCAACAGAACGCCAGTCTATTAAACGATCTTTATATTTTGTTTCTAATACTAAAAGAAAATTAAGGTTAGAATCTTTCGCTATATATTCAGTTTCAATTGTCAACAATGTATATCTGAAATCATTAATTGCTAAAAAAGGCAAAGATGCAATAGGAATAAATTCCATAGTCGAATCGATATTTAAACTATCAAATTCAATTGTTTTAGAATAAAGTGGGGGGAAATAAATGCTTTGTTTCAATTTTGTTTTTGAAAAAACAATAATTTCAGAAGTAAAACATTCTTCACAATCAATAATATAAGGATATTTTTCTTGTATCATCATTCGTTCCATATCAGACAACCCAGCAGTAATTAAATAATTGCTTGATAAGCTATCTAATAATCTATAAAAAGAAATTTTATCTAAATTTGTTTCAATATATACTAAATTATGGATACTATCATTAAACATTCGCTCGTAATAAGTTAAAAAAGGTTTTTCCATTTTTAGCATACAGCTTATATTTTTTTCTCCATAAATAGTTTTATATTTTAATGCTTTTTTTACAGATAATTCATACCACTGTTTGTTAATAACTTCAAAATGTTTTCGTTGATATATTAAACTGTAAAGCATTGTTGCTAACATTAATAAAAGGAAAATTTTTTTTAATATATCTGATTTTTCATCAATAACAGAAAATATAAACAACAATAAAAAGATAGAAGAAAATAATAAAACACTAAATTGTAAAACAGGATTAACAAAAATAGAATAAAAATAAGCAATTAAAAGTTGTGTTAAAAAAAGTATTATCGCTGTTAACTGTTTAGAATAAATTGATTTAAATTTCGATCTATTTTTTAAGGCATAATATCCTATTATAACCATCATCAATAGATACATATAGCGTGAAAAATGAAATAGGTATTTTGGATATAGGATAAAAAAATCAGGCGTAGGTTTAGCTAACCACCCTTGAGCTCCTCCCACACCTCCTAATTGAATTTGATGTATTAATATAGGAATGTGTGGAATATATAAAATTACGGCTAATAAACATCCTGTAATATACATTTTTATATATTTTTTATGTATAAAAAACAAACCTGTAATGCCAAGTAAAAAGGCAGACAACATTGAAAATTGATGAGTATAAGCACATAATGCTCCAAAAATTCCCATTAATATGGTATTCTTCCAATTATATTCTAAATTATAAATGATTTTTGACCAATAATAAAGCATAGACAAACAGAAAAATAACCCAGGTATATAAGGACGTATAACTACACTATAAAAAATAGCATATTGACTTACAGCAAAATAGGCGGCTACAAATAAAGCAGCATTTTCATTAAACCATTTTTTTGTAACAGCATAAGAGAGGGGAATACAGGCAATCCCTAAAATAAGGAAAGGAAAACGCAACCCAAATTCGGAAAATCCAAAAAGTTTTCCCCAATACCAGATAAACACTTGTATTCCAGCTGGATGCCCTTCACAAAGGACCCCTTCTTTTATTAATTGTGAAAAAGTATCATAATGCAAACGAGCTTCTACACTTAATTCATCATGGGTAAAAGGGAGTTGAAATATTCCATACATTCTTACAATAATACCTATTATTGTAATGATAATAAGCCAAATAGAAGTGTTATGTCGTTGATAAAAACGAATATAATTTGTCATAAAAAATCTAAAAACACTTTTTAAAATGCATTTTTTTATTTCCTAATAAAAAATCTCTGATTAATAACTGTTTTTTTCCAATCAATTGTATTTTTTCAACATAAATATAACCATCTTGACAGCTAATACGTAAATAGTTTTTATTATCTGTTTCAATTACGCCAATTTCTTGTTGATGTTTTTCAATTATAGGCTGACTTTCAAATATTTTAAACATCGTTTTTACACCTTTATCATCATCAAAATAAGTAAAAGCAGTTGGATAAGGCGATAGCCCTCTAATAAAATTATGTATTTGATAAGCTGATTGTTGCCAATTAATTTGACAATCTTCTTTGAAAATTTTAGGGGCTTTTTTTAAATTCAACAAATTGGGTTGTTTTGTTTCTGTAAACTTATTATTCTCAATTAGATCAAGGGTTTCTAAAGTTATTTTTTTCCCTATTGTTAATAATTTATTATGCAAAGTTTCAAAATTATCTTCCTCATTGATAAAAGTTTGATGTGTAAGAATAAGGTTTCCTTCGTCTATTTTATCGTTAATAAAAAAAGTAGTAACCCCCGTTATTGTTTCTCCATTAATAATTGCCCAATTAATAGGAGCTGCTCCACGATATTGTGGCAAAAGCGAAGCGTGTAGATTAATACTTCCTTTTGGAGGCATATCCCAAATTATTTTTGGAAGCATTCTAAAAGCTACTACAACAAATAGTTCCGCTTGAAACGATGATAATTGTTCAATAAAATTAATATCTTTCAATTTTTCAGGTTGTAAAAGTGGAAGTTGATATTTAAGTGCCATTTTTTTTACAGGAGACTGTATTAATTGCATTCCTCTCCCTGCCGGTTTATCAGCAATAGTAACAACAGCAGCTACTTTGTGTTTATTTGAAAAAATAATACTTTCCAAAATTCCACAAGCAAAATCGGGAGTCCCCATAAAAATAATCTTCATAAGCAGAATTATTAATAGTAAGAAAAATTAGTGCCTATTTTACACTTCTAACATTTTTAAGCAAGTCATGGCAGCTTCAACACCTTTGTTTCCATATTTGCCTCCAGCGCGTGCCAATGCTTGCTCCATTGTATTAGTTGTCAGTACTCCAAAAATAACGGGAGTATTAGTCTGCAAGCCTACATTCATTATCCCGTTAGCAGTAGCATCGGCAATAAAATCAAAATGGCGGGTTTCTCCTTGAATAATACATCCTAAACAAATAACGGCATCAGTTCCTCTATTGATTAATTGTTTTGCTACAAATGGCAATTCAAAACTCCCAGGTGCACTCGCATATATAATATCTGTTTCTTTTATATTGTTTTTAATCAAAGTGTTTACACACGCATCGCGTAAAGCATATGTAATTTCTGTATTCCATTCGGAGGTAACTATTCCAATTCGCTTATCGTGAATGCAAACTTGTGATGCAATGTGTACCTTAGAAAGATTTTTTTCTTTTTCTTTAGGCATGAAAATTATTTTTCTAATTTGGATTTAACAAACGCTATTCTCTTTTCTATATCTCCTGCCTGATCTGATGTAGGATATTCTTTTTGAATACGTTCGTAATATTTTAAAGCATCTTTCCAATTATCTTCCATCTCACAAATCATTCCTATACGCAACAAATACAATGATGTTAATAAGTCGTTTGTATTTTTATTAACGGCTTTTTTATAATAAACTAAAGCATTTTTAAAATCATTTTTTTCGATATAAGCATCTCCTATCGAAGCTAATGCTTGAATAGCAACTAATTTATCCTTCCCTTTAAACTTTTTTAAATATTTAATAGCATTATCGTAATTTCCTATTCTTAAATAGCAAATCCCAGCAATATATTTAGCCCGATTAGCGGTTTTAGTAAAATGATAGTTATTAATAATATCCAATATTCCGTCGTACATACCGTCACCATTAAGTGCTAACGCAAAAGAATCTTGAGCAAAATATTGTTCTGCTTTATAAATAGCTATTTCTGCTTTATTTTCTTGTTTGGGTTGATACCACATAAAATAAACAACAAAAGCAGCTATAATAACTAAAATTACAGACGAAATAATATTAATTTGCTTATTATAATTCTCAAAAAAATTTTTAATTTTTTCAATATATTCATTAATGGGAAATATGGCCCTTTCTTTTTTATTTCTTTTAGTACTCATTTTTTTTTATTATTATTCAATTTGCAAAGGTATATTTTTTTTTTTTTCAAAAAACAGATTATTAAAAATACATTTTATTTTATTTTCCTTTGATTAATAGGCATATAATTGTATTTTATTTTAAGAATAATTTTTTTTCTTTTTTTTTACTCTAAAAAATATAAATTTAAGTGAAATTTAACTATCTATTTATATCGTAATAAATAAACAAAAATATTTTATTTATTTCTTTATTAAATAGCAAAAAAAGTTTAATTTTGCAGCAATGAAAATCATAAATTAAAAATATGATTTTTTTTAACAATTATATGTTTATTTTTTTAACGTATTATGAGTACAAAAAAAATATTTGAAAAATATCCTTTAGTCAAAGATATTTTCATTGCAATTTTATTGTCTTTTGTTGTATTATTATTTGTTATGCTTACTCTTCGTTTTTTTACTAATCACGGCAAAGAATATTTAGTCCCCGATTTTACAGCTTATAATTTAAAGCAATTAGAAGATTTTGAAAAAAATAAAAATAAGCATAATTTTAAATTAACAATTATCGATTCTGTTTTTATGCCCGATTTAAAGGGAGGTATTGTTATTGCGCAAGACCCTCAAATAGGAATGAAAGTAAAAAAAGGAAGAAAAATTTATTTATCAATAAGCATGATGGTTCCACCTCAAGTCGACATGCCAAACCTTCTTGATTTATCTCTTCGGCAAGCGATAAATATGTTAGAATCTAATAATTTAAAATTAGGGCAAGTAATTTATAAACCAAGCAAATATCCTAATGCCGTTTTAGAACAACGTTACAAAGGTAAAATTATTCATGATGGAAAAAAAGTTCCGTATCATTCAAAAATTACTTTAGTAGTTGGGAAAGAAGTTGGTGCCGATGTAAAATGGGAAGATGTTGAAATATCAGATTAAATGTGGAATTTTTCTTTTATTACTTTGTCTTTATTTTCCCTCTCAAGGACAAAATAAAATACATATTGTTAGCAATGATAGCCTAACAACTATTTCTTTTGAAAGCGAAAGCATTGATACCATTTTGTATTTTATAATCCCAGAAAATCAAGCAAACTATTCTTTAATATATCAAAACCTAAGCGATACACAATATATATATATAACACAAGATTTTTTTTATTTTAGAGATTTAAAAGGAGTAAAAATCAGATTTATATGTAATTGTATAACTACTAATTTACAGCTCAGTATTCGCCATGTTTTCCCGGCTAATAATCATGAAATTTCTACTGTTTTTGGTCCAGCTTACCAATCGTTGTTTGAAAATTATCGAGAAGAACTATTTTTCAAAAACCCAAAAATTTCTTATTTAATTGTTTGTTACAAAGATTTTTTCCCTTTAATAAACGATTTTATATTATCAAAAGAAAAAGAAAATATAGATGTTTACACAATCAAAGTAAATAAAAATGAAACAACAGACAGTATTTACAAAAAAATCAAACTATTTTATGAATTATATCAACCCTCTTACCTATTGCTTATAGGTGATGACGAGCATGTGCCATCTTATCGTTTTAAAGAAGGATTATCAGATATTCCATATACTCTATTAAAAGGCAGCGACGATTTTCCAGAAATGATAGTTGGACGACTATCTGTCGAATGTAATGATAATCTGCAACATCAAATTAATAAAATATTAACAAGAGATAATCTTTTATTTTCAAAAAGAGCAGTAGGTATTGCTTCTAATAGTGTATCTTCTATTTCAGGAAAACAAGATTGGGAATATATGCGCAACATACGAAATTGCTTATTAAATAAAGGATATGCTACTGTTGATGAATTGTATGATGGTTCGCAAAATGGAGCTGATAAAATAGGTAATCCTTCAGAAATCGACATCATTAATTTGATTAATAATGGAGTATCAATAATTAATTATTTAGGATATGGCTCTTATTATCAATGGGGAACAGGAAATTTTACTATTGAGTCAATAAAAAAAATAGAAAATACAAACGAATATCCTATCATAATTTCGGCAGCATGTTTAAACGGTCATTTCGCTAATAAAGAATGTTTTGCCGAAAAGTGGATGAACACATCTCAACAAGGAAAAGCAAATGGAGCAATTGCCTGTCTCATGTTTTCATCTCTAATTGATTGGGATGCCGCTATTTATGGGCAACAAATTTTTAATACTTTACTTCCACATACCGACTCTACTATTCAAATAGGAATTTTGTATCTAAAAACTTACCTAAAAATGATACGATTTTTAAACCGTTCAATAGACGCTAAAACTTGGGTATTGTTTGGCGACCCAAGCATGAATATTTATCCAAACAATAAAACTAATTTAACAAACTATCACAGAGAAGATACTATAACAATATATCCCAATCCCTTTCAAACGTATTTTTACATTGATAATAAGCAATATAATATTAAAAACATACAATTATTCAATATGATAGGGAAAGAAATTTCAACAAAAATAATATTTGATAAGCTAATAATTATCCAAACTAAGCATTTAACAAAAGGTTTTTATATATTAAAAATTAGTAGCGAAAATAAAACTTTTTATAAAAAATTGATTAAAAATTAGAGACAAAACTTTGGTTAAATCCCTATTTTTTTTGATTATATTCAACAATAATCTATAAATTTTCTCAAATATTTGAGACGAAAATGTTTTCTATGTTTACGATAATGGAAAGGGATATGGCGTGGTGCGGAGCTACACCACCACTTATGGCAAACTATGTGTTGTCCTTTTATTGTTAGGCACTAATTTTCTGCAAGATAGTAATTTTTTTTTTATTGTAAAGAAAAAACACAATCTATACTTATAGTCCGTTGACAAATAAACTACATAGTTGTAATTTTGCACCCGTGAATATCAAGGAAAAAATTGGTAAACGACTTCGAGAATTACGTACTGCAAAAGGGTTGAGTCAAGAAAAGTTTGCTTTCGAATGCGAACTTGATAGAACTTATATTGCAAGTATTGAGCAAGGTCGACGCAATGTTTCAATAGCAAATATTGAAAAAATCGCAAAAGCATTTGATATATCTGTTTCAGAATTTTTTAATTCAAATTTATTTAAAGAATGATAAAAAATAATGATTTTGTAGTTTTGACGGAAAAGTCAAATGGGGTGGAAGTTAATTCTGTTGGCTTTGTAGAAGACGTAAAACGTACAAAAGCAAAAGTGTTTTTCATTGGAAAACTCAAAGAAGTTAATATTGATATATCAAAACTTAAATTCTTAGACGTTACAAAAACAGGTAAACCTCATAAATACAAAATCTGTAATGTTTGTCATATTCTCAAAGAAGATTATAAAGATTTTGACATCAATCAAACGGACGCAAAAGGAAGAAAAACCACACGTCCTACTTGTACAGAATGCAGAAAAAGCATTGACGGTGTTGCTCTAAAACCTTCTGAAAAGAGAAAAATGAATGACGTAAAGCCCACAAAATTTTTTGTTTGTCCAATTTGCAAAAAGGCATCAATTCCAAGTGTAACAGCAAATTTAGTTATTGACCATGATCACGAAACAGGAAATGCAAGAGCGTGGATTTGTGATAGTTGCAATACAGGGCTTGGGCGTTTCAAAGATAATGTTGAGTTAATGAAAGAAGCAGTAAAATATTTGAAAAAATATTCCAAAATTTAGAAAAGTTGTAGCGGCATCATTTCCAATCGTTTAATTGACAATTCTGTATATTCTTTTGATATTTCCATTCCAAGATAATTCCGTTTATTTAATTTTGCCATTTTACAAGTTGTTCCAGAACCACTCATGGGGTCAAAGACCAAATCTCCTTCATTTGTCCAACTTAAAATATGGTCGTGTGCCAATTTTTCAGGAAAAATTGCTGTATGCTGAAAGGCAATTTTATCATTTGTAGAACCTCCCAAACCAACTGCATAATCCCAAATATTTGTCAATGTTTTTTCTTCTTTCAGTTCTGCAACAACTTTATTGTTAATTCCGTCTGCTTTTTTGTTGGAAACCAATTTTTCAACTCCATGTCGCGCAGTTTTAATTTTTAATGGATTAAATGTGGAAACTTTTTCTTTTGAAAAAATAAACATAAATTCATAACAATTTGTATATGCATTAGACCGCATAAAAGGCGTATTTTTTTTGCGATAAATCATTACATCATGGACATTAAATCCAATTTCTTGAAAATAAAGACATTGTTTAAAACTCGTTAAAGTGCGGTCTCCATTTTTAATTTTGTCTCCCACTATCCAGACAACTACACTCCCTTTTTTCATTACACGAAATAATTCTTTTGCTATATTCTCAAAATCAAATCGATAACCATTATAATCACGCAAATCATCATATGGAGGCGAAGTTACTACCAAATCTATACACTCGCTTGGTAACTCTTGCATTCCTACAAGACAATCAATATTATAGATATTATTTATTTCAAAATTTCCTAAATTCATAAGCATTATTTTGAGATTACAAAGATAGTAATAATTTCCATATTATTACTTATAATCTACATCATTTTTCATTGTAAATAAAATTATTTATGGATTTGCAATTGCTGTCCTCAGGTTGCCAATAATTTATTCCCCCCCCAGAAACTCTCTCCTATACAACATACTTTTGTTGGCTTGGCGAAAGTTTTGTGAGGATTATTTTGCATATATATTTATTTTAGTTCAAAATATTTAAATTTTAATGTTTTCTTGTTTCTTTGTAGGTGCAAAATTATACAAATATTTTAATAAAATAACATAGTTTAAAAATATTTTTCATGTCTATATATCAATTTGTTATGTTTTGCTTTTTAAAAATTCAATGGATTTTTTCTGATTATATTCAACAATCATCTATAAATTTTCTCAGATATTTGAATCGAAAATATTTTCTATGTTTACGATAACGGAAAGGAATATGGCGTGGTGCGGAGCTACACCACCACTTATGGCAAACTATGTGTTGTCCTTTTATTGTTAGGCACTAATTTTCTGCAAGATAGTAAATTTTTTTTTATTATTTTATTTTTAATTTAACTATCTATATTACATTGAATTAAAAATAATAAATATCAGTTTATTCCTTTTACGGTTTTTTTTATACTTCAATTTTGGCATAAAAAAGAAAAATTTAGATAAAAAAATTATCTATTATTCAACTGTAAGCCCAACAAATGAATAAAGTTAATAAAATATAAAAAATAAATATAAACAAACTAATTATATAATAAGAAGGTTTTTTAGATTTATGTCGTATCAAAAAAATTAAGAAAAACATACTTAATATTCCTCCTAATAATTCTATAAAATGCAAATATGTTTCACTAATTCGGTCCCTGCATTTTTTAGCATGTTGTTTATCAATGACAAACAAAAATGTTCCAATTATATTAATTCCTATTAAATAATAAACATACATAATTATATAAAAAAACAGTTTTTACAAAAATATAATAATTTATATTTTATTCGTTATAAAAAATATGAAAAAAGAATTTAAAATAGGGCTTGTTCTTAGTGGAGGTGGAGCAAAAGGTTTTGCACATTTAGGATTACTAAAATCCATGGAAGAAAGAGGCATAAAACCAGAAATAATTGCAGGTGCCAGTGTAGGAGCTTTAGTTGGAGCTTTGTATGCTGATGGCTATTCGCCTAACGAGATGTTAGAAATGTTTAAAGACAATAGCTTTTTCGATTTAGCAAGACCAAAACTTAATATTAATAGTTTATTAAAAACCGAAAAACTAAAAAACAAATTACATAAAACAATAAGAGCAACTACTTTTGAAGAATTACATATTCCCTTAGTTGTATCAACTTCCAACCTGACAAACGGAAATGTAATTTATTTTAAATCAGGATTATTGATAGATAAAATTTTAGCTTCTATAAGTATTCCTATTGTATTTAATCCAACTATAATAAACGAAGAATATTATGTAGACGGAGGGTTATTCGATAATTTTCCTGTAGAACAAATACGAGAAAATTGCAAATATATAATTGGGTCTCATTTACATCCTTTTAAAAAGCAAGATAAAATTAAATCAATAAGGCAAAATATAGAGCGTACTTTTCATATAATATACGAATCGCACGGATGGAAAAAAGCAAAATATTGCGACCTTTATATAGAACCAAAAGAATTATCTAACTATTCGATTTACGATGTAAGGAAAAGTAATATTTTGTTTAAAATAGGATACGAAAAATCGTCTTCATTATTAGATAAAGCCACATTTTTGTATGAATAATAATCTACATTTTCTTTCATTTTAAGATTCAATACAACTATTATTTTTCACATCTAATATTCATTGTAAAATTTAAGTTATAAATTAATTTGTTTATAAGTTAAAAAAAATGCTTATCATAATAATAAAAAAAGTACTTTTGTTAAAAATATAAAAAAAGAATGATAACGTTACAATATTTAAGAGAAAACCCTGATAATGTTATAGAAAGATTAAAAGTAAAAAACTTTGACGCAAGCGAATATGTTCACAATATTTTACATTTCGATAAACTTAAACGCAGTTTACAAAAGCAATTAGACGATAATTTTGCCCAACAAAATAAACTTGCTAAAGAAATTGGAATACTATTTAAAGAAAAAAAAATTACCGAAGCAGAACTTTTAAAAGAACATACTGCTCAACTTAAAATAAAATCGAAAACAATAGAAGAAGAGCTTATAAAAAATGAAATTGCAATTAACGACCTATTAATTCTTTTACCCAATCTTCCTCATAAGAGTGTTCCTAAAGGGAAATCGGCAGAAGATAATGAAATAATAAGTGTTGAAGGCGATGACATAACAGCAACTCATTTTATGCTCCCACACTGGGAACTTTGTGAAAAAACAAATTTAATCAATTTTGAAATAGGAACTAAACTAACAGGGTCAGGATTTCCAGTTTATCTTAACAAAGGAGCAAAACTACAACGTGCCTTAATTAATTTCTTTTTAGACAACGCTATTAATAATGGTTATATAGAACTTCAAACACCTTACATAGTAAACGAAGATTCTGCTTTTGCCACAGGGCAACTTCCAGATAAAGAAGGACAAATGTATCATATTACCAAAGACAATCTATACCTTATCCCAACAGCAGAAGTTCCAGTAACTAATGTGTATCGCAATAAAATACTAAAATCAGAAGAACTTCCCATTAAACACTGTGCTTATTCGGCTTGCTTTCGCCGCGAAGCAGGTTCATATGGTCAAGATGTACGAGGATTAAATCGTCTGCATCAATTTGATAAAGTTGAAATAGTTCAAATAACAAAACCTGAAGATTCTTATATTATTTTAGAAGAAATGAAAAAATATGTAAGCTCATTATTGCATACATTAGAATTACCTTTTCGCATTCTTCGCTTGTGTGGTGGCGATATTAGTTTTACTTCTGCTTTAACATATGATTTCGAAGTATTTGCAAAAGGACAACAAAAATGGTTAGAAGTAAGCTCTGTCTCTAATTTTGAAAATTTTCAAGCTAATCGTATGAAATTAAGATATAAAAATAAAGAAGGAAAAATACAACTATTGCATACACTTAACGGAAGTGCTTTAGCCTTACCGCGCATTGTGGTTGCTTTATTAGAAAATAATCAAAAAGAAAATAATACTATACTTATTCCTAAGGCATTACAACCTTATACGGGATTTGATTTTATATAAAAAAATGTTTATGGATAAAATGATTTTAATTGTAGATTTTGGGTCTCAGTACACACAACTTATTGCTCGAAAAATTAGAGAAATCAATACTTATTGTGAAATTAAACCTTATCATAAAGTTAATAACATCTCTGATAATGTAAAAGGAATTATTTTATCAGGGAGTCCTTTTTCTGTTTACGACAAAGATGCTCCCTCTCCTGTGATTGAACAATGGAGAAAAAAAGTGCCTATTTTAGGAATATGTTACGGAGCTCAACTTTTGGCATATCAACAAGGTGGCAATGTACTCCCTTCTTCTCATAGAGAATATGGAAAAGCAAATTTAGTCTTTATTGATACTGAAAATAAATTATTTAAAAATATTCAAATAGGATCGCAAGTGTGGATGTCGCACGGAGATACTATTACTGAAATTCCATCGCATTTTGAAATTATCTGTAGTACAGAAAATGTCAAACATGCAGGATTTAAAATAAAAGATGAAGATACATACGGCATCCAATTTCATCCCGAAGTACATCACTCAGAATATGGGACAAAGTTATTAACAAATTTTATTGTAAACATTTGTAAATGTGAGCAAACATGGGCGCCAGATTTATTTATAAATAAAACAATACATGAGCTAAAAAATCAACTTCAAAACGATAAAGTTATTTTAGGACTTTCGGGTGGTGTCGATTCTACAGTAGCAGCTTATTTATTAAACAAAGCAATAGGCAATAATTTATATGGAATTTTTGTTGATACAGGTTTGTTAAGAAAAAATGAATTTGAATTAGTAATGCAATCTTGCCAACAAATAGGGATCAATATCATTGGAGTAAAAGCAGAAACTATTTTTTATGAAAAATTAAAAAACATATCCGACCCTGAGCAAAAACGAAAAATAATAGGCACTACTTTTATAGAAATATTTGAAAAAGAAGCAAAAAAAATAAAAAATGTTCAGTGGTTAGCACAAGGAACTATTTATCCTGATGTTATAGAATCGATAACTGTAAAAGGATTATCCAACACCATAAAATCACACCATAATGTTGGAGGATTACCCGAGCGCATGTCTCTTAAAATAGTAGAACCTCTTCGCTATTTGTTTAAAGATGAAGTGCGACATGTAGGCGAAGCATTAGGAGTTCCAAAAGAAATGTTGTATCGCCATCCTT
Organism: uncultured Lentimicrobiaceae bacterium; assembly: GCA_964610025.1. Classification (GTDB taxonomy): domain Bacteria; phylum Bacteroidota; class Bacteroidia; order Bacteroidales; family WCHB1-69; genus UBA5266. The sequence goes on along the minus strand of CAZSTX010000027.1, from coordinate 13,490 downwards.
TCCCTGGCCCTGGATTAGGCATACGCATATTAGGTGAGATTACTGAAGAAAAAGTACGCATACTACAAGAAGTTGATGCTATTTTTATTCATCAACTTCGAGAATTGGGCTGGTATGATAAATGTTGGCAAGCATTAGCAGTATTACTGCCAGTGAAAAGCGTTGGTGTTATGGGAGATAAACGTACTTACGAAAATTGTGTTGCCCTACGTGCTGTTAATTCTGTAGATGGTATGACAGCAGATTGGGTACATCTTCCGTATGAAATTTTAGGTAAAATTTCCAATGAAATCATCAATAATGTACGTGGTGTCAATAGAGTAGTGTATGATATAAGTTCTAAACCTCCCGCAACAATCGAGTGGGAGTAAAATTTTAAATATTTTAATATGAATCATTTAGAGCAAACATTAGATGAACAAAATCATGTTTGGAAATATATTTTACTATTTCTAATAGGGTTCTTAATAATTGCTTTTATCGGAGCCCTTCCTCAATTAGCCATATTTATGCACATTCATCAAAAATATGGCATTATTATTAATACTATTAACGATTTAGTGCATTATGGTATTGATTTCAATGCTATTTTAACTTTAAATATTTTTCCATTTCTTATTGGATTACTAATACTTTTTATTTTAATAAAAAAATTACACGGAAGGTCATATAGCGAAGTTATAAATGGCACTCATAAAATTCGTTGGGAGCATTTTTTCTTTTCTTTTGCAATATGGTTTTTCTTAATGACTCTCTATTTATTAATTAAATATATTATTTTTCCGCAAAATTTTATTCCGCAATTTCAACCTGACAAATTTATTATTTTATTAATTATTGTACTATTATTACTCCCTTTTCAAACTATTTACGAAGAAGTTATGTTTAGAGGATACCTTATGCAAGGTTTTGCCTCTTGGACAAATAATAGATTATTACCAATTATTTTTACAGCATTAATTTTCGGGTTATTGCATATTTTTAATCCAGAAATAAGCGAATATGGCTTTTGGTATGTTATGCCTCAATATATAATTTTTGGATTACTATTCGGATTAATAACTATTTTAGACGATGGCATCGAAACGGCAATGGGAGCACACACCGCAAATAATATTTTTTTGTGTTTAATCGTAACATCTGAAGGGTCTGCATTACAAACCTACGCTCTTTTACAAGAAATTAATATAAAAATATCTGTTATTGACAATATTGAACTATTAATAATGGGAACAATATTTATTATTATTCTCAATTTTAAATATAAATGGAAATTTTCCGTTTTAAATAAGAAAGTAAAACATTAAAAAAAATGAGAAAAAAAATATATTTTTTAACAACATTGCTTATAATATTAATATCTCTATTACAAGCTCAAAACATTCAAGACACTCTTATTGAGGATGGAAATGTTTTTTTAATTCATAAAGTAAGTTCAGGACAAACACTTTATGGATTATCAAAAACATATAATATGGCAATTGAAGATATTATTAAATACAATCCTCAAGCAGAAAATGGAATAAAAATAGGAGAAGAAATAAAAATTTTTATAAGAAAAGAACCAAAAATTATTTCACAAGAAAAACAACAAGCGCAATCTCCTATTGACAATCTCAACGCACAAATACATTATGTAGAACCCGGCGAAACACTCTATGGCATTGCTCGTAAATATGATGTTTCTATATCTTTGTTGCAAAAATGGAATCCAACATTAACAGAAAATCTATCTATCGGACAAGAAATAAAAATTTATTCAAAAGACACAAAGATAGAACTTGAACCCAACAATATTATTGAAGAAGTTAATAAAGGAATAAAAAAAACTTCTTATAAGGTATATGCTTTATTACCTTTGTATACTAATTATTTACAAAGCATTCAAAGTAAAACATTTAAACATATTTCTGACTATAATATTATTAAATCTTTTCTTTTTATTCAGTTTTATGAAGGTTTATTGCTCGCCGCCGAAGACGCTGGGAAAAAAGGTATTCCAATAAAATTATACGTAGAAGATATCAACGAATATAATTCTGAAGCTTTAGAAAGAATAATTGAACAAGGAAAGTTAGATGATGCCGATTTGATTATAGGTCCATTTTTTAGTAACAAATTTGCTTTATTGTGCAGTTATATGAAAAACAAAAATGCTATACTTGTCAATCCTTTTTCGATAAATTTTGATGAATGTGATGCATTAATGTATAAAGTAACAGCATCTTATCAAAAACAAGCAGCAGCTATAGGAAAATATATCGCTCAATATTACGAAAAAGCACAAATAATTTTAATCAATACTCAAAATGATGAAGATAATAAAAAAATACAAGCATATAAAATAGGATTAATGCAATCAATATCAGATACAAAAAACATTTCGATAAAAGAAATTAATTATTCTAAAGAAGGTATTGCCGGAATACAAAATGCGATTGATGCCAATAGTGAAAATTTTGTTTTCCCTTTCTTTACAGGAGAAATCAATATTACTAATTTCGTTCAACGTATGTACAATATGCAATATGAAAATATAACTTTAGTAGCTCCTTCTTTTTGGGAATTTTTTGATAATATTGAATCAGAATATTTTATGGCATTAAAAACACATTATATTAGTCAATTTTTTATCGACTACAGTAATCCTAATGTTATTAATTTTATCGACCGATTTAGAGAAAAATATGAAATTGAACCCACATTAGATAAATTTGCATTCCAAGGATATGATATTACATTTTTCTTTTTAAATGCTTTAATAGAATATGGAAGTAACTTTGACGCTGAAATTAACAAAATGGATTTGCCATTATTATCTACAAAATTTCATTTTACAAATATAACAAAAAATTGTATGGAAAACGAATATATAAACATTTATAAACTTGAAGATTATAAATTTATAGATGCTTTTATTGATATAGAAGAAACACAAATTACGCCAACAATTAAAACTAAATAATAATTTTTTTTAATGATAACCCAAGAAACCATCAACGAAATCATTAATGCATGTCGCATCGAAGAAGTAGTAGGTGATTTTGTTAAATTACATAAACGCGGAGTTAATTATATCGGGTTATGTCCATTTCATGACGAAAAAACTCCTTCTTTTACAGTAAGTCCTGTAAAAGGTATATGTAAATGTTTTGGTTGTGGCGTTGCAGGCGATTCGGTAGGTTTTGTAATGAAACACGAAAGTTATTCGTATATAGAAGCTTTACGCTATTTAGCAAAAAAATACAATATAGAAATTCAGGAAACAGTTCAAAGTCCTCAAAACATACAAAAATTAAATGAACGTGAAGCATTATTATCGCTTACAGCTTTTGCAAATGAATATTTTACAGAATTATTATTTCATCATCAAGAAGGCAAATCAATTGGGCTTAGTTATTTAAAAGAAAGAGGATTTATCGAAGATACAATTCAAAAATTTCAACTTGGATATGCTCTTAAAGAACGAAATTCTTTTTTAAATTATGCTTTAAAAAAAGGATTTACTTTAGAAAATTTAGAAAAATCGGGATTAATTATCGCAACTCAAAAAGAAAATAATATAGCTCGTTATGATCGTTTTTCAGAACGTATTTTATTCCCTATCCATAATTTTTCGGGTAAAGTTATTGGTTTTGGAGGAAGAATTTTAAGTAATGTTAACAAAAAAATAGCTAAATATATCAACTCTCCCGAATCGCCTATTTATCACAAAAGCGACGTTTTATATGGGATTTTTCAAGCAAAAAATGCTATAAAAAAAGCAGATAAATGTTATTTAGTAGAAGGTTATACCGATGTGCTTTCGCTTTATCAAGCAGGAGTCGAAAATGTAATTGCATCTTCAGGAACATCGCTAACACAAGGACAAATAAAACAAATAACTAAAATAACCAATAATATTACTATTCTTTACGATGGAGATAGTGCTGGTATCGAAGCAGCTATACGAGCAGTAGGAATGATGCTAAAAGAAAATCTCAATATCCGTATCATTGTGTTACCTCCAAAAGAAGACCCCGATTCTTTTGCTCGTAAAAATGATTTACAACAAATTAGACAATATTTTGCTAAACAAGAAAAAGATTTTATTCAATTTAAAATAGATATTTTATTAAAAGAAACAGAAAACGACCCTATTAAAAAAGCAGAATTTGTTAATCAAATAGCAGCCGATATAGCGAGCATCCCCGATATTATTAAAGTTACTCTATTTGTAAAACAATGTAGTAGCTTGTTAGATATTTCGGAAACAGTATTATTAAGACACGTCAATAAAATTCGATTAGAAACCTATAAAGATAATAAAACAGAAAAAAACAAAAGCGAATTTCAAGCAATAAAACCACTTCCTATTCAACATAATCAAAAAGAAATCAAACATTTAGCCCTTAGTGATGTTGAAAAAAGCTTGTTGTTTTTATTGGTAAATTATGGAGAAAAAGAAATAAATATTTATATTGATAATTCAAAAAAAGAAATATTTCCTATTAGAGTTGACCAATTTATTTTTGATAATTTAGAATCTGATACAATTCAATTTGAAACACCTATTTATAAAAAATTTTTAACTATTTATAATGAAATAGCAAAAAAAGATACCTCAACAATAGGGAAAACATTAAATTTTCACCCCGAAACTGAAATTAGAGAGTTATATATTAATCTTATTGATGTTAAACCTGACCCAAGTCCTCTTTGGGAAAGCAGTAAGATTAGAAGTTTTATTTCTACCATAGATAATAGCAAAAACAAACTACATGAAGAAGTTATTAGAACTTTACAAATGCTACGTTTAATAAAACTCAAAAAAATTAAAGAAGAAAAAACACAAGAATTAAAAAATACAAAAAACGACGAAGACATCAAACTGCTATTATATGATATTAAAAAGATTACAAAAATAATATCAGAAATTGAAAAATTATTAGGAGTTTATTATAGATAAAGTGGTATGAGCAAAGAAAAAATATTCATAAATGTTATTTTACCTTTACCGCTATCGAACGTTTTTACTTACAGCGTTCCCACATCATTAATATCAGAAATAGCAATCGGGAAACGTGTATTAGTGTCATTTGGAAAGTATAAATATTATAGTGCAATTATTTATAGCATCCACTCTCATAAACCTCAAGAATATCAAATCAAAGAAATAATCAGTATTTTAGACGAAACTCCTATTGTAAACACAAAACAATTATCATTATGGGATTGGATATCTGAATACTATATGTGTAATATAGGCGAAGTAATGGCTGCTGCTATTCCCTCGTCTTTCAAATTAGCCAGTGAAACAAAAATAGGCATTAATGCTGAATACGATGGAGATATTACTTTCTTATCAGATAAAGAAATAAGTATTATTAAATCTATAACAGAACATAAAACTTTAACCATTAAAAAAATAGAAAAATTAATTAATTATAATAGAATATTACCTTTAATTCAGTCTTTGATAAACAAACATATTATTTATGTTTGTGAAGAGATAGAAGAAAAATATAAAGAAAAAAAAGAAACATATTTAAGATTAACTTCTATTTACCAAACAGACAAAAATAAACTAAATGCCGTATTTAATAAATTAGAACAATCGAAGCAAACTCAAAAACAATCAGATGCATTACTTTATTTTTTATCACTTCTGCAAAAAACTTCCCAAACTTCCATTGCCAAAAGTCAAATGCTTATCTCCGATAAATTTGGAGAAAGTCAACTACAAGGATTAATTAAAAAAGGAATATTAGAAACATATCAATTAGGAGTAAGTCGTTTGCCAAATTTTGAATGCGAAAAAAGCATTGCATCTATAATTTTATCACCTCCCCAAGAAAATGCTTTTAATGAAATTACCAATTTATTTAATAGTCATGATTCTATTTTATTTCATGGAATTACAGGAAGCGGAAAAACAGAAATTTATATTAAGCTAATAGAAAAAGAAATTGATAAAGGCAAACAAGTCTTGTATTTACTCCCCGAAATAGCACTTACTACTCAAATTATTAATAGATTAAGAAAATACTTTGGAAATAAAGTGGGAGTTTATCATTCTCATTTCAACGAAATGGAAAGAGCAGAAATATGGCAGCAAATAAATGAATTGAAAGATAATAATTATCAAATTATTATAGGAGCACGCTCCGCTTTATTTCTCCCATTTTATAATTTAGGATTAATTATCGTAGACGAAGAGCATGATATGTCTTATAAACAATTCGACCCTCCGCCTCGCTATCAAGCAAGAGACACAGCCTTAGTATTAGCAAAAATACATAACGCAAAAACATTATTAGGTTCTGCAACTCCTTCAATAGAATCCTATTTTAATGTTTTAAAAAAGAAATATGCGTTAGTAACACTCAATCAACGTTATGGAGATTTAGAACTGCCAATAATCAATATGGTAAATCTCAAAAAAGAAGGATATAACAAACAAAAATTTTCTCCCTATACCACGCCCTTATTAGATGCTATAACAAAAGCATTATCAAAAAAAGAACAAGTCATACTTTTTCAAAATAGAAGAGGTTTTTCTGTGCATTTAGAATGCAAATCATGTAATTATATCCCTATATGTAAAAATTGTGATGTTACTTTAACTTACCATAAACAAAACAACCAATTACGCTGTCATTATTGTGGATATACCAAAAATGCAATAAACACATGTCCTAATTGTAATAGTAAAAATATAGAAATGCGAGGATTAGGAACTGAAAAAATAGAAGAAGAACTTCATATTTTTTTCCCAACAGCTAACATTGCTCGCTTAGATTATGATACCACAAGAAAAAAATTAGCTTATCAAAAAATTATTTCCAATTTTGAAAATCGTAAAATAGATATTTTAGTTGGGACACAAATGATTACTAAAGGATTAGATTTTGATAATGTTAGTACTGTCGGAATTTTAAATGCAGATAATTTACTGTATTTTCCCGACTTTCGTTCTTACGAAAGAGCTTTCCAAATGTTATCGCAAGTAAGTGGTAGAGCAGGAAGAAAAAATAAACAAGGTAAAGTAATTATTCAAACATTTAATCCAAATCATTTTATTTTTCAATTTGTTTTATCAAACGAATATCTTAATTTTTTTAACAATACATTAACAGAACGTCAACAATTTAATTATCCGCCTATTTGTAAATTTATAAAAATTACCTTAAAACATAAAAAAATTGAAACCTTAGATTTACTTGCAGACAAAATAGCTAAATTATTTAGACAAAAATTTTCAAAAAATGTATTAGGTCCCGAATTTCCTCCTATCATAAAACTTAAAAACATGTATTGTAAAGATATTATTATAAAATTAGACACATTAAAAAACATCAAACAATCAAAACAATTAATTCAAAATATTATTACTAATTTTAATTATCCATCTATTCAAATTCATATAGATGTAGACCCCTATTAATAAAAATCATGAAAAAAATAAATGTATTTTTTATCTTTTATTTTTGCTTATTAACTATCGTTTATAGTCAAAAAAAAATAATTCCAATAGGAAAATTCGACGATAATATTCGAGATAAAAATACTTTACGCATTTGCTTTTATAATGTTGAAAATTTATTTGACCCCGAAAACGATTCATTAAAAAATGACGATGCCTTTACGCCCGATGGCACGTACTATTATTCTTATTACAAATACAATAAAAAAGTAAATAATATTGCACAAGTCATCGTTGCTGTTGGAGGGTGGGAAGCTCCTGAAATTGTAGGACTTTGCGAAATTGAAAACGACAATGTATTAAAAAAATTAATCTATTCTAATCCTCTAAAAAAATACAATTATAATTTTATACATTATGAATCAGAAGATTTTAGAGGAATAGATGTTGCTTTACTTTATCGTCCAGAAAAATTTAACGTTGTTTATTCAGCGCCTATTGTTATTATTGATACCAACAATTTATTTTTTAAAACACGCGACATTTTATATGTAAAAGGCATTTTATCTGACAATATAACAGACACATTGCATATCTTTGTTAATCATTGGCCTTCAAGATATGGTGGTTATTCACAAACAATAGAAAAACGTAATTTAGCAGCAACAACACTCCGTTCAAAAATCGATTCTATTCTGAAAATTAATGAAAATGCAGCAATCATAGTTATGGGCGATTTTAATGATTATCCATACGACGAAAGCATCACTAAATATTTAAACGCAGTTAGTAATCCAGAAAAAATGACAGATTATACATTGTTAAATATTATTTATCCCTATTTATCAATGAACAATGTAGGTTCTCATAAATATCAAGCTAACTGGGGTATTTTAGATCAAATAATGGTTTCAAAATCACTAATAAACAATCAAAAAGGATGGCAGATAAAATCGACTGCTGTTATATTTAATGCCGATTTTTTATTAATCCCCGATGATACTCATATGGGAGTTAAGCCTTTTCGTACATATATAGGAATGAAATATCAAGGCGGGTTTTCAGATCATCTCCCTATTTTTATTGATTTAATATATCATTAAAGATAAATATATGCTATCTTTACTCCTTAAATTTCAAAGAACGTAAATCCCTGTTTTTATTTTCGCCTTTGGATTGCAACTTCCCTCCGCGAGTTTGCTTCCTATTTTGGAACATTAACTCATGTCTGTGTATTTAAAGTTATTATTTTGATAACAAGCAACATTGGCATTTTTGCAAACGGGCTAATAATTCCACCACAAAGATACTCGACCTTTACGCTATTTTTTTGATTCAAAATAGTCAAAAAAACATTAGATTTACATCAAAAATTTGAGGAAATTTATAGATGATTGTTGAATATAATCGGAAAAAAAATCTATTGAATTTTTTAAAAAGTAAAATCTAACGAATTGATACATACATATGAAGAATATTTTTAAAAATATGTTATTTTATTAAAATATTTGTATAATTTTGCAGGTATAAAAAACATCGCTTAGAAGTAAAAATAATATTGTATTTTTGAAAAAAATATGAGTACACAGTTTTTTACAAATAGAGACAACAATAATCTTCTGACAAAATTCCAAGGAGTTCTTGAACACATTCCTAATCTTTATTCCTTTGATGCTTTAGTAGGTTATTTCCGCTCGACAGGATATTTTAAGTTAAGACCATTTTTAGAAAATATCCAACATATCAGAATTTTGGTTGGTATCAACGTTGACAAACTTGCAGCCCAATACACAACTCTCGGACAGCAATATCTCAAAGACCCTGCTGAGACAAAAGAGGCTTTTTTAGAGCGTTTGAAAACCGACATTGAAGAGGCAGAATACAATAAAGATATTGAAGACGGTATTTTTCTATTTATAGAAGACATCGTAACAGGAAAAATTCAAATCAAAGCACATCCTGAAAAAAACCTACACGCAAAAATTTATATTTTCAAACCTGAAAACTTCAACCCAAATTCAACAGGAATAGTGATAACGGGTTCGTCCAACTTTACAGATAATGGTCTGGGTACATCTGAAAAATCAAACTATGAATTCAATGTTGAGTTGAGAGATTACGATGACATCAAATTTGCATCTGACGAATTTGAGGCGTTATGGCTTGAAGCTATTGATGTTCTGCCAATTGATGTGCAGGCTCTCAAAAAAGTGACTTATTTGAACGATGAGTTCACGCCTTTTGAATTATATATCAAACTACTCATTGAGTATTTTGGTAATAGAATTGATTACGACCCTTCCAATGTTGATTTGTTATTACCTGATAATTACAAACGTTTAACCTATCAAGCAGAAGCAGCCATAGAGGGGTATGAAAAACTAACAAAATACAATGGTGTTTTTCTTGCTGATGTCGTTGGACTTGGAAAAACAATTATCGCTGCAATCATCGCTAAAAAGTTTGTTTTTGAAAACGGATATCATTCAAAAATATTAATCGTTTATCCGCCTGCTCTGGAAGATAACTGGAAAAAAACTATTAAGGATTTTCATATTTGGAACAATTGCTCTTTTATATCAACAGGAAGCTTACATAAGGTTATTGATAACGAAATTCTTGACTATCCGAATGCTGACGAATATGATTTAATCATTATTGACGAAGCCCACAAATTCAGAAATGACACTTCGCAGATGTATGAAAAATTACAGACAATCACGAAAACAGATAGAAAAATCCCCGGTGTTGATGGAGATGTAAAAAAGAAGGTAATGTTGCTTACAGCAACACCACTTAACAATCATCCTTCTGATATTGAGAATCAAATTTATCTGTTTCAAGACAAACGAAATTCAAATTTGCCAGCGGTTAAAGACTTACAACAATTCTTTGCACCCCTAAAAGAAGAATATGATCAACTCAAAAAAGACAAAGTCTTAAATATTAAAAAGGTCAAAGCAATATTTGATAAAATTCGCGACAAAGTTGTTGAGCCTTTAGTAATAAGAAGAAGCCGAACGGATATTCTTAACAACCCTGAATATCTCAAAGACATTAAAGAGCGAGACATTGAATTTCCTGAAATCAATCCACCCAATGAAGTAAATTATGAATTTGACGACAACCTCTCTCAACTGTTTGATAAAACCATAACCCTATTAACCGGCTTTGACGAAAAGGGTAAAGAGGTTGGAGGGTTGGGATATTACAGGTACCGAGCCATTGAATACTTAGTAAACGAAGAAGACAGAAAACGATATGGAGATGTAGAATCTATCTCGGGCAGACTTTCTGCTATTATGAAAACTTTGTTGGTAAAGAGATTGGAAAGCAGTTTTTACGCCTTCAAAATGTCATTGGGTCGTTTGTTGAAAAACACTGACAATATGATAAAGATGTTTGAAGACGATAAAGTTTACGTTGCACCTGATATTGATGTGAATAAATACTTAAACGAAGGCGATGAAGAAGGATTAGAAGCAAAAATCAATTCAAAAGGAGGCAATAATCAAATTTATAAAGCGAAAGATTTTAAAGAGACTTTTATCCCATTACTAAAACTCGACCGAAAAATGGTTGCTGAATTAGTGAATACTTGGAAGGAAATAAACTATGATCCCAAATTAGAAAAATTCTTATTGGAGCTGAAAAACACCTTTTTAAATAAGCCTGCTAATCATTCCGGTAAGCTGGTTATTTTCACCGAGTCCAAAGAAACAATGGACTACATAGAGAAAGCTACCAACAAAGCGGGATTTACACGAACAATCGGTATCAGTGCCAATAATAGAAAAGAAAAAGAGAAAACAATTCGGTTAAATTTTGATGCTAATCAAGATAAGGAAGATTGGCAAAATGATTTAGATTTTATTTTCACAACGGAAGTGTTAGCAGAAGGGATCAACTTGCATCGCTCCAATGTAATAATTAACTACGATGTTCCTTGGAACTCTACACGATTGATGCAACGAATTGGTCGTGTAAATCGTATTGGGACAGAAGCAAAGGAAATCAATGTGTTTAACTTCTACCCAACTGATAAATCAGAAAATCAAATCAAATTAACCCAAACTGCCATTAAAAAATTACAAGCTTTTCACTCTGCTTTTGGAGAGGATTCTCAAATTTATTCACAATTAGAAGAAGTTGGAGAAGCCGGTTTGTACGGCACAAAGTTGAAAGAAGAAATCAACGAAACATTACTCTTTTTGCAGGAACTTAGAAGTTTCAAAAAAGATAATAAAAAGCATTTTGATGCCATCGCAAAAATACCTCAAAAAGCACGATTAGCGAGAAATGCTGAAAATGTGAAAACGCTACCTGTTGCAAAATGCTCTGTTACCTACCTCAAAAGTGAAGGTCATCCAGGGGTATTTTATAAAGTAGATGACAGCGGTATTGTACACGAACTCAATTTTATAGAGGCTGCCAAAATTTTTAAAGCAAATGAGAAAGAAGAAGCTATAAAACCATTGCCCGAATTTCATCACGAACAAATAAACAAAGCAACGGAACACTTTAAGAGAATTGTAAAAACATCAGAAAATCAGAAAGTTACCAAATCACAATTATCGGCTATTGAAAAACGTGTTTTAAGCGTTTTGCCAACGTATGCAGCACAGGTAAAAGATGGTTTTTATAAGCAAATTTTACTGAGAACAATTGATGAATTATACAAAGGTTCGCACAGAAAACTGCCCAATAATATTGATACTTTCATCAAAAAAGCAAAGCAAGAAAAAATAATAGACTTGGAAACATGGGTGGATAAACTTTATAAAGAAGTATTGGCAGAATATAAATTCAGTAATACAGATTCTGATAACAATAATGCAAAAGCGAAAAAGACTTTTGCAAAACCTCAAATTGTAATTTCAGAATCATTTGAATAAACGTAACCATGAAAATAGATAACGAATATAAAAATTGGATAAGCGAACTAAAGTCTAAAATTCGTTCAGCTCAAATAAAAGCTGCTATAGCTGTTAATAAGGAGCTGATTCTCTTCTATTGGGATTTGGGCGCGATACTTTCTGATAAAATTAAAAAAAGTAATTGGGGCGATAAAGTACTTGAAAATATTTCAAAGGATTTGAAAGAAGAATTTCCTGATATGAAAGGGTTTTCAGTAACAAATTTAAAATATAGCAAGATGTTTTTTGAATATTTTGCAAATAGTCCCCAAATTGATGACCAAATACAAATTGTTAATAATCAAATAGATATAATTAGTCCCCAACCTGATGACCAAAACAAACTAAGTTCACAACTTGTGAACGAAAATAAGAACTCCTTAATTTTGCAACAGCTTGTTGCCCAAATCCCTTGGGGACATATCAAAGTGATTATCACCAAAATTAAGAATCTCAAAGAAGCTATTTTCTACATCCAAAAAACCATAGAAAACAATTGGAGTAGGGACATTTTAAGCTTACAAATAAAATCAGATCTCTTTCAAAGGCAAGGAAAGGCTATCAATAATTTTACAACAACTTTGCCAAAACCTTTTTCCGATTTAGCCCAACAAACTTTAAAAGACCCATACATTTTTGATTTCCTCCAATTATCCGAAGGTTATAAAGAAAAAGACATCGAAAATCAATTGATCAATCATATCAAAAAGTTCCTTTTAGAATTAGGAAAAGGATTTGCTTTTGTAGGACAGCAATATCACTTAGAAATTGCGAATAAAGATTATTACATCGACTTACTCTTTTACCATATCAAACTCAAATGCTATGTGGTTATCGAATTGAAAAACACTGCTTTTATCCCGGAATATGCAGGTAAATTAAATTTTTATCTCTCAGCTGTTGACGCTTTACTTAAAGAATCAGATAATAAACCAACAATCGGTATTCTTTTGTGTAGAGAAAAAAATAATATCGAAGCCGAATTTGCCTTACGCGATATCAACAAACCAATGGGAATAAGTGAGTTCGATTTAACCAATATATTACCCGAAAATCTTAAATCTTCTTTGCCTACCATTGAAGAATTAGAACAAAATTTATTGAATAATGAATAAAGAAATTTTATTACAACTCTTTAAATCACCATACAAACGTCAATCGTTTATAGA
>CAZSTX010000026.1:23985-26580 GCA_964610025.1 uncultured Lentimicrobiaceae bacterium | reverse complement strand
TTAGAATCCGAAATCGACCAATTGGTTTATGCGCTTTATGACTTAACAGATGATGAGATTGCGATTGTGGAAGGAAAAAAAGTTGAAAGTTGAAATGGAGGATGGAGAATGAAAAATTGTTAATGGTTAGTGGTTAATGATTAATTTGTCTGTGGTAATCTGTGGTTTTATCACTCACCACTAACAACTAATAACTAACCACTAATAACTAACCACTAATAACTATCCGCGTTTCAACAAGTTGCCAGATACTATCCTAATAATGTATGTATTTTCTATTATTACTTATTCTACGATTAATTTTTTCACTATAGTATGATTATTATTAACTATTGCAACATAATACAATCCTTTTGATAAGTAAAGTGTGCTAAATGTAAATAATTGATTAGAATTGTCAACATCCATTTCTTGGCTTCGTAATACTTTTCCTGTTATATCACTAATACTAACCGTTGTTTTTCCTCGTATATCATTTATTTTTAGATAAAAATAATCGTTTGCTGGATTAGGATATAAATCAATTGCCGTTGTATAAGTCAAATCTTTTATCCCAATTGAAGATTGAACATATATTTCGGTAGCTTCAGAACTTCCACATTCATTGGCTGCTTGTACAGAAATATACGCATTTCCTGCTGTTGGAATAAACACAGAAATAGTATTAATGGTACTGTTTCCTATCCATTCTTCGTTAGAAATACTCCATATATACGCCGATGTATTATCTATATTTTCAACACTATAAATATATTTTCCTACTTGACTAATATAAATTTCTCCAAAAATAGTATCAGGTGCAACAGGTGCATTTTTCACTGTTAAATATAAAGTTATAACACTATCACAGCCGTCAATAGAAGTGAAAATTATTTCATATGTACCTCCTGTATCAAATTCTTTATCAGCAAATTGATAAGGCAATTCGCTATCACATATTTTAACAGATACACTTTCACTAAAAGCAGGATAAATAGAGAGATTAAGCTCTACAATACTATCGCATCCACTAATAGAAGTAAAATGAATGATATAGTCTCCATCTGTTGTTCCTATATCAAAAATTGTATCTCCATAAGTATATGGTAATTCATTAGAACAAATACTTAAAGTATCTGAATAAATATAGCTTGATAAAGACAATAAAGATAAGCGAATAATACTGTCGCATCCTTGATATGTCTTTAAAAATATATTATAATCTCCAAAATTATCATAAATACTGTCGCTATATGAATAGGGAAGCTGATTATCACAAATAACAATAGTATCGTAAATATCATAAGAAGGCAGCATCAACAATGTTAAATTAATAATGCTATCACATCCATAAATAGACAATAGTGGTACAATATAATCGCCTACGGAAGTAAATACTGTATCGTTATAATTGTAAGGTAGTTCATAATTACAAATACTTATAGTGTCATAAATAGTATAATCGCTATGCACACGCAATGTCAATGTTATAATACTATCTTGTCCTGAAAAGGATTGAAATTCTACTTGGTATATTCCAGCTGTATAAAAAATACTATCTCCATAAATAAATGGTAAATCGCCTAAACAGACATCTACGATATCAGTTCCTTGGCAATTAAATACATTTAATGTAAGTAAAATAACACTATCACATCCTGTAGGTAAAGTATAAATTATGTTATAATTACCAGAGATTGTTCCAATTGCAAATACACTATCGCCGTAAGTAAATGGCAAGTCCGAATTGCATATAGTAAGGGTGTCTGTTTGCAAATAGGAATTATTAACTATTAAAGTAAGATTTATTAAACTATCACAGCCTGTTGTTGTAGTAAAATGCATGGGATAGCCTCCTGAAGTAGTTCCTACTGCTAAAATACTATCTCCATATTGGTAAGGTAACTCATCGGAACAGATAGTCAATGTATCCCAATCTTGATAAGTTGAATAGATAAATAAAGTTACATGAATAACACTATCGCATCCTTCAGTAGATGTTAACATAAAATCATAATTTCCTGCATTAATAAGCAGACTATCAGCATACATATAAGGAAGTTCGTTATCACAAACACTCAGAGTATCAAATAAATTATAAGAAGGAAGTATATATACAGTTAAATCTATTGTACTATCACATCCATAGATAGAAACAAATTCTATCTGATAATTACCTGCTGCTGATATAATACTATCGCCATAAGTAAATGGCAAGTCGGAATTGCATATACTTAAAGTATCAAAATGTTTATATGTGCTATGCACACGCAAAGTAAGAGCAACAACACTATCTAATCCTAAATATGTTTTAAATGTAACTAAATACACTCCGCTTGCATTAAATATACTATCGCCATAAACAAGAGGCAAGTCTGTATCACATATATCTACAATATCTGTACTTTCACAATTAAACACATTAAATTTAAGATGAACAATGCTATCGCAAGCATTAAAAGATGAAAAAATAATATTATAATTTCCACTTACTGTAAGAATACTATCACCATAAGAATAAGGAATATCTCCATTGCAAACAGTTAAAGTATCGTATTGCGAATAAGTAGGATAAACAGTAAGTCTTAAATCGATTAAACTATCGCAGCCTGTAGG
>CAZSTX010000026.1:0-23885 GCA_964610025.1 uncultured Lentimicrobiaceae bacterium | reverse complement strand
AATAAGTAGGATAAACAGTAAGTCTTAAATCGATTAAACTATCGCAGCCTGTAGGCAAAGTAAAATGTATAGAATAGTTACCAGAAATAGTTCCTATAGGGAAAATACTGTCTCCATAAATTAAAGGCAATTGATTGTCGCAAATGGGAAGTGTATCAAAATGATGATAGCTTGGATTAACTTTTAATGTTAATGTTATCAAACTATCGCATCCTGTAGGTAGAGTAAAATGTATAGGATAATTCCCAGAAATAGTTCCTATAGGGAAAATACTATCGCCATAAGTTAAAGGCAAATCGACATCACATATAGTTAAAGTATCTGTATGTTTATAAGCAGGATTAACAGTCAAAAACAGTTGAATTAAACTATCGCAACCAGTAGGTAAAGTAATATATATATACTGTGTCCCTGTTTTTGTTCCTATAGGGAAAATAACATTTCCATAATGAAATGGTAATTGACTACTACATATGGTTAATGTGTCATAATGCTTATAGGTTGGATTAACTTTTAATGTTAAAGTTATCAAACTATCGCAACCAGTAGGTAAAGTAAAGTGTACAGTATAATTACCAGAAATAGTTCCAACTTTAAAAGTACTATCACCGTATTTCAAAGGTAGTTGATTATCACAAATGGTAAGTGTATCATAATGATGATAGGTTGGATTGACTTTTAAGGTTAAGGTTATCAAACTATCGCAACCGGTAGGTAAAGTAAAATGTATAGGATAGTTACCAGAAATAGTTCCAACTTTAAAAGTACTATCGCCATATTTCAAAGGAAAATCACTGTCGCATACAGTTAGAGTATCATAGTGTTTATAGGTAGGATTGACTTTTAACGCAAGTTGAATCAAGCTATCACAACCGGTAGGTAAAGTATAATGAATAAAATAGTTACCTGTAATAGTCCCAATAGGGAAAATACTATCGCCATATTTTAAAGGCAATTGATTATCGCAAATAGTAAGACTCCTATAAAAGAAATAGGTTGGATTAACTTTTAAGGTTAAGGTTATCAAACTATCGCAACCAGTAGGTAAAGTAAAATGTATAGTATAGTTCCCAGAAATAGTTCCAACTTTAAAAGTGCTATCTCCATATTTTAAAGGCAATTGGTCATCGCAAATAGTAAGTGTATCATAATGATGATAGGTTGGATTGACTTTTAAGGTTAAGGTTATCAAACTATCGCAACCGGTAGGTAAAGTAAAATGTATAGGATAGTTACCAGAAATAGTTCCAACTTTAAAAGTACTATCGCCATATTTCAAAGGAAAATCACTGTCGCATACAGTTAAAGTATCATAATGTTTGTAGGTGGGATTAACTTTTAAGGTTAAAGTTATTAAACTATCGCAGCCAGTAGGTAAAGTAAAGTGTATGGGATAGATGCCCGAAACAGTGCCAATAGGGAAAATACTATCACCGTATTTCAAAGGCAAATCACTATCGCATACAGTTAAAATATCATAATGTTTATAGGTTGGATTAACTTTTAAGGTTAAGGTTATCAAACTATCGCAGCCTGTAGGTAAAGTAAAATGTATAGGATAGTTACCAGAAATAGTTCCAACTTTAAAAGTGCTATCCCCGTATTTTAAAGGCAATTGGTCATCGCAAATGGTAAGTGTATCATAATGATGATAGGTTGGATTGACTTTTAAGGTTAAGGTTATCAAACTATCGCAACCGGTAGGTAAAGTAAAATGTATAGGATAGTTACCAGAAATAGTTCCAACTTTAAAAGTACTATCGCCATATTTCAAAGGAAAATCACTGTCGCATACAGTTAAAGTATCATAATGTTTGTAGGTGGGATTAACTTTTAAGGTTAAAGTTATTAAACTATCGCAGCCAGTAGGTAAAGTAAAGTGTATGGGATAGATGCCCGAAACAGTGCCAATAGGGAAAATACTATCACCGTATTTCAAAGGCAAATCACTATCGCACACAGTTAAAATATCATAATGTTTATAGGTTGGATTAACTTTTAAGGTTAAAGTTATCAAACTATCACAGCCAGTAGGTAAAGTAAAATGTACGGGATAGTTACCAGAAATAGTTCCAACTTTAAAAGTACTATCACCGTATTTTAAAGGCAATTGGTCATCGCATAATGTTATTGTATCTTTATGTTGATAGCTCATGTTTACATAAAAACTAGATCTAATGGTATCATTAATAGGGTTCATATCAACATTGTCAATATAAGCCAATAGATAATATCTTCCTGTATCTAAAGGTATATAATTGCGAACTACAGTAAACGTATCTATTGCCATTCCTGAGATACTTCCAATTTTAATTGTTGTATCTTTTTGATATGGCATCGTTCCAGTTATTCTTATATGTACTCGTATTGAATCGTTAGCAAAATTTACTGGGACAAGTGTAAGATTTCTAAATGCCAATTTTATATCAGTAAGTTCGAGTAAGCATAAATTAGCATTGTTTAAAGGCTGGGTTACAGCCATTAGTTCTAATTCATATTTGGGTTCATAAGCGCCTATTGTTGTAATACTTTTACGTGGTATTTTTTTTATATCAATAAGAACATCAGTATTACGCGGACAATTTAAGCCTATTCCATGTTGTAATTCTAAATTTATATTTGTATTAATAAAATTCGGTGAAATATTAACTGAATTTTGGTCTTTCCCTACAGCAGATTTCCAAGATGTTATCGAAGTTATTGCCCCTGAATAATAACCTACATACGAAGGAGCATAATAATTATTATAATCCATTACTAAATCGGAAGTATTATTATTTAAATAAATAGGATAGCCTGAAGATTCATTTATTAAATTATTATTTTTTACATTAATCGTATATCCAGATATTAAAGCATTAATATAAATCCCATTGCAATTGCTACCTCCTCTACTCAATATTGAATTATTAATAATATTGGCTCGTATATAATTATTAGTATATATTCCATAAGAATAATTCTTAGTATTAGTAATAATTTCATTATTAGCAATTAATCCAGGTATTGTAGTAAAATAATTAAAATAATAATATAAATAGATTCCATAAGAATTAGAAATGCTACTGGGATTACTTATTTTATTTCCAATAATATTTGCATTAGAATAAGCCATATAAATGCCATAGAAATTAGTATAAGGATTAGAATACCTAGAAGAAATTTGATTATAACTTAAGCTATTAATATCAGTATAATAAAAATACATCCCGCTATAGTAAGTATTAGTAATAATATTGCTATCAATAACAATATTAGTTGCTAAATTATAAGTGCTAACATGCTCTCCTGCATACAAATAAACTCCACAGTATCCTCCATCAATAAGATTATTTTTTATAGTAATATTATTAAGCACTCCCGTATTATTCGCTTTATAAATTCCCATAAGATTGTTGTTGGTAGAAGTAGAATTTAATTTTATTTTACAATATAAAATTTCTATATTTTCACTGCCATCTAAAAACTCTATTCCTTTCAATCCATTGGCAACATCTATAGTTAAATACTTAAAAGATAAATTTTTAACATCCCCAAGTTCAATAGCTGTTGTATTACTTCTAATAATAACACTATCAACATGATTGGCTTCTGAAGTAAATAAAACTGTATAAGGAGATGAGGCATCCATAAAAGGATTAAGCAAACTGATATTTTCATTATAAATTCCTGAACGTATTTTAAAAATTATATTACCAACAACTCCACAAGTTTTGAGAACTTTTACAGCAGTAGTAATATCTTCAAAATCAGCACTACTGCCGCCTATAGTATAAGTGCCTGATAATTCACTACTACAAGCAAACGAAACTACTGAAATAGTATCGTTTGTTGGCAAACCATCAGGGTTTCCATTGGGTAAAGATGTATAGAATTTAAAATTATTAAAACCCGTAGAGGGAGAATAGTAGTCTATCAAAATTGGCGTAGTAGAATCGCCCATTTCTAAAGGAGTTCCACTCCAATGATATACAGGCTGTGAAATTCCATTCACCGACCAATGTATATCAAAACTTGTAATGACACTATCGCCTCTATTTAACACGCTTATGCGTATAGGAATAGAAGAATACATAGAAATATCTTCTGTAGGTGATATAATCGAAAGAGGCATAATATCGTAAGCAGGAGGCGTATAAGTATGATATGCTCCCATATTTGTTAATTGCCTTCTTGCAATGCCATATAAATCGTGATTTACATCTGATAATTTTCTACATAATAATTCATCGCCTTTGATACGCAAATCAATAGAAAAATTAATATAATTAGGGAGTATGCTTAATGAATTAAAATCAAGATTAGTAGCATTTTGCCAAGATGTAAGATCATATAAAGGTGTGCCGAATCGGCAAGGAGTTCCTTGTGAAGAATAATAGTTATTATAATCAGCAGTTATTGTGGTATTGGTATTTAAAACATAAATAGCTGTAGCAGAGGCACCACTAGATAAATTAACAGAATTATTATTCATAATACTAACAGGTATTGTTAAAGTATTATAAATATACATGCCACTACCACTACCAACTCCTGTAATATAAATAGAATTATGACTTATTTCAGCGCGGGTATAATACGCATATATACCATAATAATATCCATTTATTATAATTTCATTGTTAACAATTCGCGTAGTTGTTGATGTAGCAGAATAATAATTTGTATAATAACAATAAATTCCATTGGCATAAGCAGTAACATTGTTTTTAATTGCATTTATTTTGTTATTACTAATTGTATTTACTTCTGTATAGGTGTAAAAATGCAGTCCATCAAAATAATTACCTGCACTACTACTACGAGATGTTACTGTGTTATTATTTACGCTTTTAAACTGTATATAATCCCTTGAATATAGCCCATATCTATATGTATTAGTAATAATATTGCTATCAACACGAATGTTTTTTCCAATAACAGCTAATGTACTTCCTCCATATAATTGAATACCTGTATAGCCTCCATCTATAATATTGCTAACAATAGAAATATTGTCAATGCTAAAAGAGGTTGATTCTTTATTTATACCAATAATAGTATTAGCCACAGAAATAGCGTTAGTTTTTATTTTACAGTTGCGAATTTCGATATTACTGCATGTATCTGTAAAATTAATTCCTTTACTCCCTGTCTGAGCATCAAAAGTAAGGTGTGTAAACTTAATATGATGAGTTCTCCTTAATGTAAGTGCCGTCGTGTTAGAACTTATAATAACATTGTCAGCATTGTTAGTAAAAGAAGTAAATGTAATAGTATTAGTAGCACTGCTCCCTATATAAGTAGTGTCAATCGTAAACCCAGGATAAGTTCCATTATATAATTTAAAAACAACAGGACCTGAAATACCACATGCTTTTAGGGTAGTAAGTGCATTGGCTATTGTAGTAAAATCAGCAGAACTATTGCCTACCGTATATTCTCCATTTAACACCATAGAACAACCAGTAGTAGCAATACGAACAGTGTCATTATAGGGATTTTGGTCTGTAGTTGTATTTGGATTTTCACACCATGCTTCAATAGTAGTGCTATTATTTAAAATAGGGATGAAAATACCTATAGTAATATTAGTATCTTTATGTTTTGCTAAATTCAAATTATTAAAGTCAACTTGAGGGTAAAGGACTCCATTTATTTTATATTTACATGTAATAGAATTTAAAGTAGCTGTTCCATAATTAAATAATTTAACTATTATTTTTGTTGTATCGCTTGCTGTAGAAGTTGGCGTTGGGCTAATAAAACTTAACAAGCTTGCATCATTTGTAAACATAGATTCATAACAACCCATATAGGTACTTTCTGTACGTAGATTCCCATCAATATCTGTAAGAACAAACTCGTTTCTAGGACAAGATAAAGAAACCCAATTAGTTGGTTTCGTATAATTCAAACTATCTATATAATATGGGTGTACATTCTTTGAATATTTATTATAAGATGGATAAGCCGATTGCCATGTAGAAAGCGATGGATAAGCTCCATTTTGATAAGCTACGTTACCATTTACTGTGTAATAATCATTATAATCAACAATGTTATTACCTGTCATATTGCAGTAAATTAAATAATTAGTCGTTCCAACTAAACTACTAAAAATATTATTCGATATATTCATATTATTAGACGTACTTCCATAGAAATAAGACATATTATTAATAATACCACTCCCAATATTTACAAATGTATTATTCACACATTGCAACTGCCCACTATAAGCATATAACATATAGTTTACTGTCCCAGCCCCTGTTTTTATTAAAGAATTATTAGTAAATAACACATTAGTATTATTTCCATTATTACTTTGGCAATAATATAAATAACTAAAATTCCCAAAAGCTCCTCTAATTAAGTTATTAGAAATATCGGTAATAGTGTTAATAACCCCCAAGGAATAATAAATATATAATCCATATCCACTTCCACCGCCCCATATAGCAGCCATAGCATTTTGATAAATTTTATTATTTTTGATCAATCCAATACGAGTGTAATAAGTATAAATACCATAATAATAAATATTATTTAATGTATTATTTAAAATATTGACATTGGTTGTCATTGCATTCGTATTTTGTGAATAGAAATAGATACCCCCACTGCCGTTAATAGAATTATTAGAAATAGTAATATTGGTATCAAGCGAAGTGTATGAATGTAATGCCATGATATCGGTAGAAGTAGTAGTACTAGGATTGTTTGTCGATACTGTAATATCATTATTAGTAATAAAAATATTTTTATTGTTATTTTGAAATTTTATAGCAATAGAAGCATTCCCAGTATTGATTCCTTTTATCGTTATTTTTTTGATTATTATATTATTAGTATTCGACAATAAGATAGGAGGTGCCGAGGAGAGACTTTGAATAATTACTGAAGAAGAATCTCCATTTGCCGATGTAATAGTAAGAGTATTCGTTGTAGATGTTCCCTTTATTTTAGGAATAACGAGATTTTCATAATATATTCCCGGATTGATAGAAATGGTTGTTGGGCTAACCACTCCACAATAAGAAATTATATCAATAGCTTCTTTAATAGTAGCAAAATCTGCACTACTTCCTCCTACTGTATAAATATTGTTAACAGTATTTTTACATCCAAAAGCTGTCATAGCTATTGTATCATTCAATGGATTATTATCAATTTTACCACCAGTAAGGCTAGTATAAATTTTCACATTATTCTCTCCTGCTAAAGGCATAAAATACCCCAAAGTAATTATAGGAGTAGAATCTCCTAATGACAAAGGGACCCCAGTCCACAAATAAGTTTGTTTTGTTCCATTGACTTCCCAGTGAATATTAATAGAATCAACAACCTTCTCTCCAACATTCATAACCGAAATACGTACAGGAGTGTTAATGCCAACCGAAATATCTTTTTGAGGAGAAATTAAATTAAGAAGTTTTATATCGTAGGTTTTTGGGACATAGTCATGATAAGCTCCCATTGTAGTAATAGCTTGTCGTACAGCATCATTCATATCATTAGAAACTGATGCAATTCGTGGGCAAACTAAACCTTCACCATCTGTTTTTAAGCGAAAAGAAAATAAATCATTATAATTCGGATTAATACTAACCGAATGAGCATCTTGTCCTGTAATAGACTGCCAATCTGATATATTAGAAGCGTCTATTCCTGCATATCCTATATAAGTTTGGTTACAATAGTTATTATAATCCATTTTTAATATACCGCCAATATATTGAATACTTGCACTATTAATATAAATAGGATATGCTGAAGATGCTGTAGCATGTAGGTTGTTATTTTTTACATTAATTGGTAATCCTGGAAGCATGTATATATATAATGCACGTGCTACACCATTTCCTCCAACAAGAATGGAATTATTGTATATATCAGCTTTGCTATAATATATATACATTCCATAATAAGCATTATTAGTAAATACTAAAATTTCGTTATTACTTATTAAGGATGATAATGTTGTATTTCTATAATTTAAATATAGGAAATACATCCCATAGGGAGAACTAATAGCTGTCGTCAACACTTGCACTCTATTTCTATCAATTATATTAACATTTGAATATTGAACATGCACTCCATAAAATGAAGAGGAGTAGTTAGCTGAACGAGATGTAATAACATTATTAGAAAAACTATTTAAACTAATATAAGTAAAACTAGCTCCATATAGAAAAGCATTGGATAAAGTATTATTATCTACTCTAAAATTAGTGCAATAATTATTAGTCCCATATCCATAAAAATAAATTCCATAATACCCTCCATCTATCATATTGTTTAATATCCGTATATTATTAGATACATTGTTTGTATTGCGATAATAAATCCCCGCATTGCTATTGACGTTTCCTATAGGATCGGAATATATTTTACAATTAGTAATTTCTACATTATCGCACGCACCATCTATTTCAATCCCTTTTGAGCTGGCAGCAGAACCTATGGTTAAATTTTTTATAACAATATTTTTAGCATCGGATATATAAAGAGATGTTCCCCCTGAAGATACAATAGTTACATTATTAGGATTATTAGTTAAAGAGGTAAATGTAACAGTATCGTATGCCCCTTGAAAGGGAATACCCGAAACGAAATTAATACTTTCTGCACTATAATTGCCACTATTAATAGTAAATGTAACATTACCCGACATCCCATTGATTCGTAAAGCATTTACTGCTGCTGTAATAGAAGTATAATTTCCCCCTACCCCAATAGTATAAGTCCCACTTAAGCGTTGAGCTGATACAATATTAAAAGAAAAAATGATAAAAACAATAAAAAATGCTGCTAAATAGATAATTTTTTTCATATTTATATGTTATTTTATTTTATTGATAAACTGCTAATAATTTGATTATATATTATTATATGATAATACGTATTTTATAAAAAAATTATGCAAATATATATATTATTATTATATTTATAAAAAAAATATTTTACAATTTTAATGTTTTATGTGTAATAATATTTTTATTATTTGAATTGCCTACTTTCAATATGTAAATCCCAGAATTAAAATTAGTTATTTCTATTTTTTTCATCGTATTATTAGAAAAAGTTTTATAAACTAACTTTCCATCCATATCATATATAGAAATAGTATGTTTTTCGCTTGATGGTAATTGTATATTTATCGCATCATTAAAGGGGATGGGATAAATTAAAATTTCATTTAACGATATATTGTCTTTAATCGAAAGATTAGATTGAATGCTTAATTGATTAGCTCTTGATATTCCGCAACGATTAATAGCCACTACCGAAAGAATTCCAATGCCTTCTGTAGGAATAAACAATTTAATGCTATCACTTTTACTTTTATTGGTAATCCATTCTAAATTAGAAATATACCAAGTGTACTCTTCTGCATCTTTTACTTTTTCAATACGATACACATAACTCCCTATTCCATTAATTAAAGAATCGCCTATAATATCACTAGGTTTAGTTGGAACATCTAAAACTGTTAAATATAAAATAACAAGACTATCTTTATTGTCAATTGTTTTGTAACAAATCTCATAAGTACCTTCTGAATAATATAATTTATTAGCATAAAAATAAGGAAGTTCATAACGACAAATACTGATATGTTCTTCGTGATAAAGAGAGTCTTCTGAAGTTTTTTCTAATTCTAAAGTAAAAAGGAAAGAATTTCCATGAGCATCATAGAAAAGTAAAAAAAAGCAAATAATAAAATAAAAAAGATAAATAATTTTTTTCATAATCGTTAATTTTATATCAATGTAATATATAAACGAGAAAAGAGAAAAAAAAGTTTACTCTTTTTGTTATTTATTTTAAATTATTAACAAAAAACTGTTAATAACAGCAAAAAAATCTTTATTCGTTTAGTGGAAACTATTATTATGTTTATGCTGCTGATCCAAAGTTTTATCTATTTTTTTATCATCGGCATCATAACCTAATTGATTGATAACACTACGAATAATATCTGGATTTGTTTTATTAGCATTATATTTAACGGCAACTGTTGATGTATTAATGTCATAATTAACATCTTTAATGCCTTTTTCGTAAGCCAAACCCAATTCAATTTTTTCTTTACAAGAATGACAATCTCCATTGGTTTGAATGACAATATTGCAAATATTATTATGTTTTTTCTCATTATTTATTTTATTTTGAGAAAAATTCATTTGCAATGCAAAAACTAAACTTAATGTTATTATAAATTCTTTCATATTGATAATGTTTTTATATTTTTCTTAATGTAAATCTTGCTCCACAATATCCCATAATTCCATCTATTGGTCCCCAAATAATCGAAGAATCAAAATAGTTGCTAAAAGGATTTTCGGCAGCTATAATTGGATTTGGTTGTTTGTAATTACTAATATTTTCAATCCCTATATAAATTTCAAAATACTTGAATTTTTTTGTTACTTGTGTATTCAATGTAATAAAATTAGGAGAATAACTATCCAATTGATAATTGTTAGGATTGGATTTAGTATCTGGTAGCCGCTGACTACCATGAAACTGAACAGTGAAATTAAATTTCCATTTATCAAATTTTGTAGCATATCCTATATTTATTAATGCTTTATGTTTCCCAGACAAATATTTTTCCACTAATTCATTATTAATAGTTTGCATTACATGATTATACCTATAAGCTGTAATGATTTCAAAGCCTTTGAAAGGATAAAGTATTAATTCGGCTTGTAAAGAATGTGCAAATGTTTTTTTTCTATTAGAATTATAAAAATATACATATTGCGGATTTTTATCGACATCAACAATTACTTGATTAATAAAATCGGTATAAAAATAATCTAGAATAAAAGTCGATTCTTTTCCTTTAATTTTAATTGTTTGTGTAAAACTAATTCCTGCATTCCAAGCTTTTTCAGCTTTGAGTTTTTCTTGTATTACAAAAGTACGAGAAGTATTCATTAAGGCAATATTATCAATATAAATATTCGGACTACGATAGCCTTTCCCTGCCGATAAACGCAAAGAAGTTTGTTTAAAAAATTGCCATTTCAAATGAAAACGGGGTGTAACAAACATTCCATATAAATTATTATAATCGCCACGCAATCCAGCAATCACAACCAATTTGTCATGGTAAATAAAGCTATATTGAGCAAATAATCCAGGAACTGATTCCCAACGCTGATAAATAGAATCCATAAAAATCTCATTAAATAAATCTGTCTGATAACTTAACCCAGCATTAATTTTATGTTGGTCTTTTTTATCCATAAAATTTTCATAAATAACATTTAAATAGCCACTCATTTGGTCGGCAAAATAAGTTTTTAATCCTGAAAATCCAGTATGTTTATGATAAGTAACAGAAGCGATAGTTCCAATACTTTCGTGTTCTCCTATTAGAAAAAAACCGTTTTTCGATATAAGATTCATTCTATGTGTTTCTATTCCTATGCCATAGTAATTATTTGTTAAATAATCTTTTGATTTATTAAATTTCATTTGCCCACCTTGACGATTTTCATATAAATAAGATGCTACTGTTCCACCTTCCATTTTACCATGTATCTCATAATCCATTCGATACATCATATTTATTTGCGTATTAAGTGGAGCATCAATAAACCCATCTTTATTTTCATCTATTTTAACAGGCTGATTTTCGAAATGAAATAAGAACATATGACTACTTCTTTTTCCGACATCATAACGCGTGTTAAAATTCAATTCCGATTTAAGCATGCTATTTAAAAAAGCATTTACAAATAGTTTTTCTTTACTTCTTTCGGTTTTTTTATAATTAACATCTATTTGTCCTGTAATAGATTCATATCCATTTATTACAGAAGATGTTCCCTTAGAAATATTAATACTTTCCATCCATGTGCCAGGAATATACATTAACCCAAAAGGAGCCGATAAGCCTCTAATATAAGGTGTGTTTTCTAATAAAATCTGAGAATAAATCCCAGCAAGTCCAAGCATTTGTATCTGTTTAGCTCCTGTGATAGCATCGCTATAAGAAACATCTACACTTACAGTATTTTCAAAACTTTCTGACAAATTACAACATGCCGCTTTACGCAATCCTTCTGTTGTAATGCTTTGAGTAATCATAGGACGAGAAGAAATATAAACAGACTCATTAGAAACAATCCTAATTTCTGATAACTCAATATTTTTTTTTAATTCAACTATATAATGATGCTTTATATTATCAACTACAACAGTATCAGGCATAAAACTAACAAAATTTACAATTAATTTATTATTGTTTTTTATTTTAGAAATACTAAAATCGCCGTTCTTATCCGAAACTGTCCCTATAGTTGTGCCAAGCCAATGGATAGTTGCTCCAGGTAATATCTCATTTTTTTGATTATTATCGATTTCATAAACAGTTCCTTTAATTGTTTGTCCATATATATAATTTGTTGAAAATAAAAAGATTATTAATGTTTTTTTTATAATTCTATACATAATGATTTTTATTATTAATAAATTTAAAATGAATAATAGCTATTCTATTAAAAATGGAAGTATAATATAAAATCTATGCGTAGAAAATTTGCTGTTGTGTAGAAATAATAAATAAATTACCCCCTTGCACAGTAGATAAAATTTCAGGCAAAGGCAGAGGTATTTTAGTGAAGGAAGAAATGTGTTTTTGATTATATATTAACTGATAATCAGAGAAAATAAACTTAGTTAATAACAAATCAAATGGTATTAAACTAAGCAACGAAGGCAATGTGTATAAAGAATTTAATTTAAAATATTTAAACTCCGTTAAACAACATGATTGATGACTTTTAAAATGCTTGCCAACAAATAAATCATTTTGACAAGCAGCATGATGCTGATGTTCCTGACTCTCTAAAGGACAACAATGAGAATGTTTGAAAATGAAAACTTTTTTTTCATCGCAATGTTTACACGAATGAATTTCAATACGGACACCTATAGCATAGGTCGTAAAAATTAACAATAAGATAATTGCAATATATTTATGAAAAACTTTCATGCCTTTTTTAAATAGTTAAATTTCTATCTTTTATACAATTTTTATGCCATAAAAAAAATCTAAAATAGTAAAGCAAATAATTGTTCGCAAAAAATTATAATAAATTTAAGTACATTTATTTTTGTAAATTATCAATTATTTACAAAAAACCACATAAAATATCAAAAAACAGTAAAACTAATGCAAAACATATTGAAATTTTTACGACCTTTGCAAACTTTAAATATTTAACAAAAAATAAAAGAAAATTTTATGCCAGCAAGAATTAGATTACAGAGAAGAGGTAAAAAAGGACAACCTTTTTATCACATTGTAGTTGCAGATGGTCGAGCACCACGGGATGGACGTTTTATTGAAAAAATTGGCACTTATAATCCCTTAACCAATCCGGCAACTGTAGTTTTGGATTTCGACAGAGCCTATTATTGGATAAGTTGTGGAGTTCAACCTTCTGATACCGCTCGTTCATTATTAAAAAGAGAAGGTATTTACATGAAAAAACACCTAATGGGTGGAGTAAAGAAAGGAGCTTTTGATGAAGCTGAAGCACAAAAAAGATTTGATGCATGGAAACAAGAAAAGCAACAAAAACTTAATGAATATCAGCTCGAAGTTCTTAATACTACTAAAGCAGAAGCTAAAAAACGTTTAGATTATGAAAGTAAAATAAGGCAAGAAAAAGAAGCTATTGCTAATGAAAAACGTTTAGCAGAATTAGAAAAAGCACGTAAAGAAAAAGAAGAAGCTGAAGCAAAAATCGCTTCTGAAGAAGTAAAAGATCACGTTGACGAAACAGAAGAAACAACAAGCGAATCCAATACCGAAGTAGAAGCTATAGCTGAAAATCAAATAGCTGAAACCCCAGAAGAAGATGCAAAATAAGCAATGTTAAAAGAATATTTCTACCTTGGAAAAATAACTAAAGCATTTGGAATAAAAGGAGAAGTATTGGTTTATCTTGACACTGACGAACCAGAAAAATATCACAAATTAGAATCGGTTTTTTTTAATCTAAAAGAAGAACCGATTCCTTTTTTTATTAATTCAATCAAAATTAAATCAAAATATCAGATAATTGTAAAATTTGAAGATATTGACAATAACAATGTTTCTTCATATATAAATACAGAACTTTATCTCCCTATCACTATGCTTCCTCCCTTAGGAGAAAATAAATTTTATTATCACGAAGTTAAAGGATTTAAAATGATTGATAAAAACTATGGAAATATTGGCATTTGTGAAGATATATTAGAATATCCACATCAAGCAATTTTCCAAATCAAACATCCCAAAGGTAAAATATTAGTTCCTATTGTCGATCAATACATTATAAAAGTAGATAAAAACAATAGAATAATTGAGTTAAATATACCTGAAGGATTAATAGAAATATATTTAAATTTATCAAACAATAAATAAAACTCAAAATTAACAATATTTTTTATTATTTTTGTAAAAATAATGTAATATATCAATTTTAATTTAGCTATAAAGTTATGGGAGGTTTTTTTGGCACAATAAAACATTCAGATTGTATAAACGATTTATTTTATGGCACTGATTATAATTTCCACATGGGAACAAAAAGAGGAGGAATGATTGTATTAAACGAAGACAATCATTTCGTTAGAGAAATTCACAATATCGAAAATTCTTATTTCCGCCCCAAATTTGAAGATAATTTAGCACTTTTCTCAGGAAAATCAGGCATAGGAATCATAAGCGACACAGACCCTCAACCTATTATGATGCATTGTCATTTAGGGCGCTTTGCCATTGTTACTGTAGCAAGGATTAATAATTTGAAAGAATTAGAAAAAGAATTTTTAGACCAAGGAAAGTATTTTAGCGAGCATAGTTCAGGCACTATTAATCAAACAGAATTTATAGCTATGCTAATCAATGAAGGAAAAACATTTGTCGAAGGCATTGAAAATGTGTACAATAAAATAAAAGGCTCATGTTCAATGCTTATACTCACCGAAAATGGAATTATCGCAGCACGCGACAAATTAGGCAGAACACCTATTATACTAGCTAAAGGAACCGATGGCTATGCAGTATCGTCAGAAACTTGTAGCTTTCCAAATTTAGGCTATGAAATGCAATATAATATTGGAGCTGGCGAAATCATTCATATTACTGCCGACAAATATACACAGCTACGAAAACCAAATGAAAAAATGCAAATTTGTTCCTTTTTATGGGTTTATTACGGCTTTCCTGTTTGTATATACGAAAACTGCAATGTCGATGAAATGAGATATATATGTGGATGCGAAATGGGGAAAACAGACAATGAAATAGACCCAGATTTTGTAAGTGGGATCCCCGACTCTGGCATTGGAATGGCAGTAGGATATGCAGTAGGAAAAAAAATACCTTATAGAAATGCTATTGTAAAATATACTCCTACTTGGCCTCGAAGTTTTATGCCTCTTGATAAAAAAAGAAGAGAATTGGTGGCAAAAATGAAATTAATAGCAAATCGTAATATGCTAAAAAACAAGAAAGTTGTATTTTGTGACGATTCTATAGTAAGGGGAAATCAATTAAAAGACAACGTAAAAGACCTATACCGTTACGGAGCAAAAGAAGTACATATACGCATTAGTTGCCCCCCTATAATATATAGTTGCAATTATTTGAATTTTACGTCTTCTCAATCGGAAATGGATTTAATAACACGAAGAATAATTAAAAATTTACAAGGCAATCCTAATAACAACTTAAAAGCATATGCTAGCACTAATTCCCCAGAATATAATTGTATGGTAAAAGCAATAACAAAAGAATTAAATGTTGACAGCTTAAGATTTAATTCTTTAGAAACTTTGGTGAAAGCAACAGGGTTGCCAAAAGAAAAAATATGTACACATTGCTTTGATGGAAGCAGTTATGATTAAAAAGAAAAAATCTTCTTTGTTAAATGTATAATAAGTTTATTTGAATATCGTTTTCATAATTGTTGTAATAAATTGAGCATATGAAAATCCATTTAAAAATAATAATTTTAACACTTAACATTTTATCTACTATTGTTGTTTTTGCAAATACTACTACTACTTTTATTAAAGCCAATGAAGCCTATGTGAAAAAAAACTATGCAGTAGCCATACAATTATATAATGATTTACTTGCAAATGGATATCAAAACTCTGATATTTACTATAATTTAGGAAATGCTTATTTAAGAAATGAAGAACTTGCAAAAGCCATCTTAAACTATGAAAGAGCTTTACGTTTAAATCCTTCCAATGAAGATATTAAACACAACATTGCCTTTGCTAATCAAAAAATAGTTGACGAAATAGATATACTTCCAGAGTTTTTCGTAAAAAAATGGCTGCAAAATACAATTAAATTATTATCATCTAATGGATGGGCTATATTATCGCTTGGATTATTGATAACAATGCTTGTCATTATTGCTCTACTATTTTTATCATCTATTTATAAAAGAAGAATATTTTTATTTTTCTTATCAAGTCTTATCTTTCTCTTCTTTGCATTGAGTATAAGTTTTGCATTTTTGCAATACAAACAATTAACAAAAACAGACGAAGCTATTATTACACAATCAAGTGTAACAGTCAAAAGCATGCCCGATCTATCGGGAACAGAGCTTTTCACTATACACGAAGGACTGAAAGTAACAGTTACAGATAGTGTAGGAAAATGGATAGAAATAATCTTACCTAATGGAAACAAAGGATGGGTTCCATCTAATAGTATAGAAATAATTTAAACATAAAATTTTATTAATAATTAACTTTATCAGCAATCATTTGCTGTATTTTTAATTTTAATGTGTGAATATTATCATTATCATTTGGAAAAACAGGCGGTAAAAATTCGACATAAATAGGTGCCAAATATCGTGGAAATCGGATACGACTATAAGCAACTTTATTAGAACCAGATATTACAACAGGAACAACAGGAATGTTAAGCGTTTTACTCAAAATTGCAAATGCTTCTTTAAAGTCTTTCATTCCTTGTTTTGAACGAGTTCCCTCTGGAAAAATAATAACATTTTTCTTATTATCTAATAAATAAGATAGCTTCTGTAATGCCTCTTTTACATTTTTATTAATATCCATCAAAATAACATTGTTTTTACGCGCCATCAATTGCATAAAACGACTTCTCCAATGCTTTTCTTTTGCAAAAAAATAAGTCTTTTTATACATTTTTCTTTTCATCAACGATGTAATTAATAATCCATCTAAAACACTTTGATGATTAGCGACAATAATACATGGGGCATCAGGGATGTTTTTAACACCTTGGCTTCTAAATCGATAAAACAATTTAAAAACAATAATTGAAAATTTATTCATTCCTTGATGGGTAAACCCTGATTTTGGAATTGTAAAAGAAGGTAGCTTAACAGATAAAATATCTTTCCAATTTATATTTTTATTATGTAACAACTTAGCGCTTTTTTGAGAAATATATTCATTAAGAGCTGCAAGTGTATTTAATTCATTAAGCTGTTCTTCTGTTAATAATATTCCAAAAGAATTTTCTATAAAAGCAATTAATGCAACACGAGTTAAAGAATCCATTGCAAGATCGATTTCAAAATGATCGTTTTCATTAGCAATATAACCTGTTTCTTTCTCAATAAATTCTTTAAGTGCTAAATACTCTTCAGTATAATTTTTTAAAGGATTATCTTGTTGGGTTTGATTACGATTTATAATATAATCTTTCAGTTTAAAACGTTGTATTTTTCCTAAACGGGTTTTTGGTAATTCCTCCGATATAATATGAAAACGTTTTATACGCTTATAGGGTGAAATGTTTTTATTAAACTCAAGCACTTCTTGTTGAATAAGCTGCGGAAGGTCTTCTATTGATTTATCCCTTACTTGTACCATGTCGGGATATATTAATGCCTGTAAAATATTGTCTTGCATAAAAATACCAACTTCTTTAATATAAAGTGAATTTTTAATAATAGCTACTTCTAACTCGTCAGGATTAATATTTTTACCATTAGAAGTAACAATAATATCTTTTAATCGACCAGTAAGTTGCAATCCATATTTATCAATAATACCTAAATCTCCTGTGTGTAACCATCCATTTTTTATAATTGAAGCTGTTTCTTCAGGACGATTATAATACCCTTGCATCACATTAGCGCCTTTTACACATATTTCACCATTTTCTGTTTTAATTTCAATGCCACGAAGTGGCAAGCCGGCATAGCCTATTTTCCATTTTTTAGGATGTGTAAAACTAATCATAGGAGATGTCTCTGTCATACCATAACCTTCTAATATATAAAATCCTAAGGTTTTAAATATTTTTGCAATATCTTTAGGAAGAGCAGCACCTCCACTCACTAAATAATCAATATGACCTCCAAATTTTTCATGAACCGATTTAAATATAAAAGTTGAAAACTGACGATTTTGAAGTGAAAAAGCAATTTTATATATTATTTTAGTTAGCCAACGAGCATTAATTTTTTCCATTACTCCCTTAGCTAAAGTTTCATATAAACGAGGTACGCCGATAATTAAATTGATTTTACCTTCGTTTAAAGTATTTAAAATAGCTTCTGCTTTTAAGCCTTCGGCTATATACACTGTTCCACCACTATAAAGAGGAGCAATCAAAGAACCTAATAAAGGGAAAATATGATGTAATGACAACAATATCATTGTATTACGTTCTTTAGTAATAATTGGTATCTCATTACAAACAGCATTTATATTATAAAGAATATTTTCATAAGACAGCATCACTCCTTTTGACGAACCAGTAGTTCCTGAAGTGTAAATAATGAAAACTGTTTTTTGTAAATCATTGGGTATAAAATCAATAACAGGAGCATTGTCGACATTACTACAATCAATATCTGATGGACTAATGAGCATAGTATTAATGCCAAAAGAAGTTAAAATTGATGATATATACGCACGTTGAGCATCGGTAACAAATACTATATCAGGCTGACAATCATTTAAGATATACTCTATTTCACTTGCAGTAGATTGAATATCAACAGGGATTGCTATTGCTTCAATTTTAAAACACGCATATATAGCATAAATCCATTCTAATGAATTTTCTCCAAAAATCATTATTTTTTTGTGATTAGCGACTTGTTTAAATGTTTCAGAATAACAATAAACATATTGTATGAGTTCTTGATAGCTGATGGATCGATTTTGATAAACAGCAGCTTTTTTAAAATGATTTTTAAGCATTTATATTTTTATAATTAAGTAAAAAATAATTATTGCAAAAGTACATTTTTTTATAGTATGCTATTTATTTTTTTTTAAATTTAATAGCAAGACAATCAGCAAATTAGAAATATTTTGCAATTGTTAGTAAAAAAGTGTGAATTTTTAAAAAAAATTTAAATAAATTTGCAAAATTAAATTACAACAATTTTTTAACAATATGTCGAACAGAATTATTATTATTCCTACTTATAATGAAAAAGAAAACATAGAAAATATTATTCGCTATGTATATTCATTACCAGATGATTTTCATATACTTGTCATTGATGACGGTTCGCCAGACGGAACTGCTAATATAGTAAAAAAAATAAAAGAAGAATTTCCAAATCAACTCTTTTTAGAACAAAGAACTGGCAAATTAGGATTAGGAACAGCCTATATTCACGGATTTCGTTGGTGTATTAAAAATAATTATGAATATATTTTTGAAATGGATGCCGATTTTTCACATAATCCCGACGATTTAATCAGACTTTATAAAGCATGTGAACAAGGCTATGATTTAGCTATAGGTTCTCGCTATATTAATGGAGTAAATGTGGTTAATTGGCCCATGTCGAGAATATTAACTTCCTATTACGGCTCAATGTATGTACGTAGCGTTTTACGAACACCTATACGTGATAATACAGCAGGCTTTGTTTGCTATAGAAAAAAAGTATTAGAAGCTATCAATTTTGATAAAATCAAACATATAGGCTATGGATTTCAAATTGAAATGAAATATGTTACATGGAAATTAGGATTCACTATAAAAGAAGTGCCTATCGTATTTACCGATCGCCAAGCTGGAACATCTAAAATGAGTAAAGGCATTTTTAAAGAAGCAATTCTTGGTGTAATAAAACTAAGATTATCTTATCTATTTAATGGAATAAAAAAATACAAAATAAATTAATACATTCTAACAAAAAAACTGCCAAAACGACATTGTTTTTCTCTATTAAAGACAAAACGTCTGTTTTATTTTATTTTTTATTCTAAAAAAGGTCAAATTTTTCTTTGGCTCAAAAATTGAATACAAAATAAGAAAAAGAATAAAATAAAATTAATAATAAAAATATAGGAGAACAAAATTATGTTAATAAGAAGAAGTAACTATTTACCAGCTTACAACAATTATTTAGATGATTTTTTTGGAAAAAACTTTGTAGACCATTTTTTTAATGATGAAGCCAAAGCAAGCTGTCCAACAGCTAATATTATTGAAAATGAAAAAGATTTTCAAATAGAATTGGCAATTCCAGGCTATAATAAAAATAATTTTTCTGTTGAAATCAATAAAAACATATTGAGTGTTAAAGGTGAAATAAACAAAGAAGAACAAGAAACAAAGACACAATACACGCGTAGAGAACATTGTTTTTCATCTTTTGAAAGACATTTTACATTACCCGAAAGTGTTAATGCAGAAAAAATTGATGCAGCTTATGAAAATGGAATGTTGTTAATTACTTTACCAAAAAAAGAACAAAAAGAATTAGAAGCATCAAAAATAATAAAAATTAAGTAAGCACAACTAAAATAATAATTTTTTTCATAAAAGAGTCTGTCACAATACGGACTCTTTTTTTGTTTTTACAATCTCTATTAAATAGTAAATTTCAACAACGTATTTTACGACAACTTATGTTTATAATCTTCAAAATAAAAACTTTTCAGAAGCAATAGTTCGTCATTTTCTGTCCATACTGCAATATGTGGGTGTTGAATGCCATTAAAAAAAGTTGTTTTTACCATCGTATAATGAATCATATCTTCAAAAACAATACGTTCATTTATTTCTAATGGTTCGTCAAAAGCGTAATCTCCCATTCCCATATAATCGCCTGCCAAACAAGAAGCTCCTCCCATACGGTAAATAAATTTATCGCCTAATTTAGGATTTCTTGCATTAATGATTGATGGCTTGTAAGGCATTTCAAGACAATCGGGCATATGGCAAGAAAACGATACATCTAACATCGCTATCTGTAGATTTTCTTGAGAAATAATATCTTGTATAGTTGATACTAAATAACCTGTTTGCCAGCCTACGGCTTCTCCGGGTTCTAGAATTACTTCTTCTAAATTAGGATATCTTTTCCTAAAATCTTTTAATAATTTCACCAAATGTTCTACATCATAACCTTCTCGCGTAATAAGATGTCCACCTCCCATATTCACCCATTTTACTTGACGTATAATATCTCCAAATTTCTCTTCTATTGCATGTATTGTACGCTCTAATACATAACTATCATTTTCGCACAGTGTATGAAAATGCAATCCTTCAATTCCTTCGGGTAACTTATTCCCTAATAAATGGCGTGGCACTCCTAATCGAGAACCTGGAACTCCCGGATTATAAATATCAGTGCTTACTTCACTGTATTCTGGATTGATACGCAATCCAAGCGATATTTTTTTAGGAAAATCTTTTGCTAATTGATAAAAATGTGCATATTGAGACAAAGAATTAAAAGTTAAATGACTGCTATAAGTTAATAAGGTTTC
This sequence comes from uncultured Lentimicrobiaceae bacterium, assembly GCA_964610025.1. GTDB lineage: Bacteria > Bacteroidota > Bacteroidia > Bacteroidales > WCHB1-69 > UBA5266. The sequence goes on along the minus strand of CAZSTX010000026.1, from coordinate 2,117 downwards.
AAATTCTTCTTTTTTGTAGACAGGGCAATAAGTATGGGCTTCACACCCCATTTCTTCAACAATCAAGCGGGCTTCGTTTAAAGAACTTGCAGTTGCTCCACTTAAATAATCTGCAACAAGAGGAAAAGCATGCCAAAAAGCAAAACCCTTTAAAGCACATATAATTTTTACATTCGCATCTTTTTGTATTAAATCAAGTATTTGTAAATTAATGCGTAACGAACGTTCATCTAACACATAGGCTGGCGATGGAATTATTTCAAAATCAATAGGCATAGTTTTTTATTTTATATAAATAATATACAATACTTCTTCACTATAATAACGAGCTCCTGGGTAATTATCAGTATAATCGAGATTAATCCAATAGTCATTATTTTTATCTATTCTATAATAGATTTTTTTATTATCTAATTCTTCTCCAAAAATAGAATAAATAGCACTTGCGTAGTTATCAAAATTCTTTTTATTTCCGCAATAAAGCTCTGGATAAACATGTCTTGGTGCCCAAATAATTCTAATATCGGCACCTATAGCTTTAAATACTGAAGCCATCATAATACTATAATCGTCACAATCGCCTGCCATTAATTTTATTGTTTCTTGAGGAGGAGCAAAATAATCAAAATCTTTTGGATCATTGACATATCTAAAATTATCTCTAATATATTTAAACAACGACATCTGACGGCATATTTGTCTGAATTTAAAATAATAATCTTCGAAATATAATAGCGATTTTTCGACTGCAAACACCCGAACAATCGAATCTTTATAATCCACTTTTTGCTGCATACGCTGTTGCATGCTAATATGAGGAACTACGATATCTACTGCTGGTTTAATATCAACTTGACTTGAAATATTTACAAATAACTGAATAGTATTTATTTGGGCATTTGTATAAATTGTTTTTAACGACCAACTATTAGTAGCATAAGAGTATAGTATTATACTGATTATGAATCCTAAATATGTTATAATTTTCAAAATGAAGCCTTTAATTATTCGGATAAATAAAAAATGCAATAAAATAAAAAATGATATAAAAAATAGGATCAAATCAATTTGAATAGATTTAAAATAAATAGGAGGAAAAAATTGCACTATAAAAGCAGCAAAAAATACAGCAACAACAATATCTATCAATAATAATATTATTGTTTGTAAAAATGACTTTTTAGCTGGTGTTTTTTCGACTGTTTTCATACTTTTTAGTTTTTTACAATAAGACTTTCTAAAATAGACACCGTATTTTCCCATTTGTAATTTTGTCTTACAAATTGATGCCCATTTGATGCAATTTCTTGATAAAAAGAAGGTTGCGACATCAATTTATGGATAGCATCAGCATAATCAGATGGGAAGTTGCATATTAGCATGTTTTTTTCTTTCGCAATAGCTAACGGATCACTTGCTAATACAGAAGTAACACAAGGTAAATACATTGCCATAGCTTCTAAAAGTTTATTTTGTAAACCTGTACCTAAACGCATAGGAGCTATAAAAATACGTGACATTGCATAATATTCTTTTATGTCTTTTACCCAGCCCGTTACAATTATATTTTCATTTTGAAGAGCTAAAACTTTTGGAGAAGGATTAGCTCCACAAAACACTACTTTAATTGTTGGGTATTTTTCTTTAATTATAGGAAGTATCTCTTGTGTGAAATAAATAGCTGCATCTATGTTTGGATAATAAGAAAAATTTCCTGTAAAAATCAAATCAAAATATTTTTCTTTTTCTATAGGATAAAATAGAGAAAAATCAACGCCATTAGGAACTATTGTAATAGTATCAGCTAATTGATGATTGATATATAAACTATCTACTTTTGTAATCATCGTTTTATTATCAAAATAATCGAAAATAATTTGCTCGTATTTACGCAATCTCTTCCATTCAATATTTAAGAAAAAACGCTTTAAAAAAGAGGCTTTTTTCATCATACGTTCTATTCCTTTTGAAAACGCATCTTGATAATCAATTGTTTTTTTTATTTTACAATTTTTTACATATTCAGCCGTACGTATCAATTGACTATAAATATGGTCTGGCTGAATTGTTTCTATTAACTGAAGTATTTTTTTATGAATAGTAGGATTATAAAAATA